>CAYYQN010000004.1:0-56931 GCA_964473865.1 uncultured bacterium
TCCCGCTGCTGGAGTCCGTCCTGGCCGCCCATCCGGAGCTCGTGCCGGGACACCTGCTCATGCTGGAGATCAAGGAGTTCCTGGAGGACGAGGAGGCCTGCTTCGAGATCGTCCGGGGGCTGCAGGAGCGGGCCGCCACCTTCGCGGAGAGCGATCGCATCCTGGCCGAAATCGTCGGGCATCTGCGCGGCGAGGCCGACTTCGAGGGCGCGCGGTCGCTCATCCAGAAGCACAACGGTCGGTTCCCGTTCGTCTCGTCTCTGATCTGGTATCAGATCGAGACCTATCTGGAGCTGGGGGAGTCGGAACGAGCGGCGCGGATGATCGGCAATCTGCTCCGGCAGCGTCCGGAAGATGCGCTGTTTCGCTGGTACGCGGCGCGCCTCTTCCTGGCGACGGGCCGAGTCGAGGAGGCGAGGCGCGCACTCGAGGTGTCGCCGGCCGAGCCTCCGCGCAGCTGGCTGCGCCTCCCGGCGGCCCGACTGGCCCTGGCGGTCGGGGATCTGCTGGCCGCGCGGGAGGAGACCGACCGCCTGCGGCGCGAGATCCCTCTCCACGCGGGGATTCTCGATACCGACATGCGGGTGGCGTTGGCGGAGGGGCAGATCGATCGGGCCATCCGCAGCGCGCGGGAGCGCGTGAGCATCGCGGGGGAAGACCTGGAGAAGGTTCGCGCCTACTCCTGGCTGGCCCGTCTGGCCCGGATCGAGCAGCGCGCGGGCGACGCCGATCGCTACCACGAGATCTCCCGCCGGCTCGGCGGGCCGAGCCGGGCGAAGGCGGCGGCGGCTGCCGAAGCGCCATCGGGCGGGAGGAGCGCGGGGGCGGAGCCCGGGCCGATGCCCCGCCTGGTCCGAGAAGAGCTGCAGCGTTTCACCCAGGATCGCGCGTGGTGCCGCCCGGTCGTCCACGCGACGCTCTTCACCCTCGGCAGCGGGCCGGAGTTCGCGCGCGCCGACTACTTTGCCCGCGGCAACGACCTCCTGACGGGTTTGAAGTCGTGGAGAATCCCGCTTCCGGGCCTGCCGCGCGGCCCGTTCACCACCCTGTCCGGAGAGACCGCGCTCGCGCGGTGCCGCATGGCCGCCACCCCCTATGGCCCGGTGCGCGCTTCGATCACCCTTCCGGAGGCGGTCGCTCCGGAAGGCGAGATGATCGTGCAGGCGGGGTTTGCCTCGGTTCTCCGGGCGGACGGAACGGTTTCGCTGCCGCCGGAGACCGCTCCGGCCATGGAGCCGATGGCGCGTCTGATCGCGGTCGAGGTGCCCGTTGCCCTGGCGGGCTTCCGTTGCACCCCGGAGCCCGCGGCCGCGATCCGCCGACCTGACTCGCGGCTGCTCGTGTTTCGCCGGGACGTGTATCGGGGGCAGCGGTTCGGGGTGACCATCGAGTTCTGACCCCCGCGCGACGCCGTCCGCCCGCGTTGACGAGCGGCCGGGGGCGCCGTATCGGCGGCGCCGAGGACGCGCCGGGATCAGGACTTCAGGATGTCGTGGAGCCGCCGATAGCCGGGATCAGAACTTCAGGATGTTGTGGAGCCGCCGATAGGCGTCGGGTCCGGTGCACAGGCTCAGGATCAGGTCCACCTCGCCTCGATCGAGGTAGAGGCCGCCGCAGTTCTCGCACCGCTCCAGCTTCACATTCTCGCCTTCGGACTCCTCCATCAGGTCGCCGCACTTGGGGCAGATCATCCAGAACGGCTGGTCGGACTGCTCCAGCTCGCGATCATTCCGCTCGCGATCGAGCTCGTTGCGCCGGGCGCGGATCTCGTCCATGCGGTCGAAGAACCCGGCGGTCTCCTCGAGGTCGTCATCGGACCCGGGCGGAAGGTCCTCATCGAGATCCGTTGCCACGTCGAATGCCGCCGGGCCTACCGGAGCCGGCTCGGTCGCCGCCGGATGGGGGGTCGATTCCAGGTCGCGCCCCTGCTCCCGCAGGCGGTCCCGCAGCCGTGCCGCCTCGGCCAGCGCCGAGTCGAGTTCGGCCCGCATCTGGTCTCCGAGACGTTGCAGTTCGGTCCGTTCCTGCTCGAGGAGCCGGACTCTGGCGCGCGCCTCGTCGTCGCGAACCGCCGCGCTGCGTGTCCCGGCGGCCGGCTTGCGCACCGGGGCCGGCGCCTTCGATGCGGGCTTGGGCTGCGCCGCCTTGGCTGCCGGGGCTTTTGTCGCCGGGGCCTTTGCCGCCCGGGCTTTCGCGGGCGAAGCCTGGACCGGCCGGGTCCGGGCCGATCCGCTCTTGCCGGCGCCGGTCTTCGCAGATCCCGTCTTTGCGCCCCGCACCGGGGCGGCCTTCGCCTTGGGCGGAGCGGTCTTGCCTCGCGCCGCCGGTTTCGCCGCCGGCGGCCGGGCCGGCCCCTTCTTCACGCCGGCCGGGGCGGCGGAGCGCCCCGCGGCAGCCTTTGTTCGCGTTGGACCGCCGGAGCCCTGCCGCACTGGCGCAGAAGTCCTGGAGCCGATCTTGCGGTTCACCATGCACTCCTCTCCGCGGCACCGCTCGACGCGGGCGTCGGCCGGATCTCGATCCGTCCACAGGATGGGCGTGCCTGCGGACAGCACGCCGCGGCGGCGAGTCCGGGTCCGGCTCCGCCGTTCAGCACGGCCGATCGCACGGCCTCGATCGCCTCCTCGTCCTCGGCCATTCTGTGCGCGAAACGCCGGGCTTCGGAACGAGCTTGCACGCGCTCGGAGAAGCTGTCGCCATCCGCGAATACGTCGTACATGCCGTACGCAAAGCCGGCGAAGGTTCCCACGACCACCCCCCAGCGCAGGGAGTCATCGCGGTTGTCCTTCGGGACGACGAGGGCTAAGACGCCGCCGAGAAGCAGGCCGGCTGCTCCGCCGTAGACTGCATCCTGCACCACGGTGAGGATCTCGTTATCGCTGGCCTGGGCGGGCGTAACGGTCTGCCCGATGATCACGACGAGCAGTGCCGCGACAATGAGGTGCGCTCCCCGCATGCGCCTCCGACCTTCACATGCCATCTGGTGCCTCCTCCCCGGGTCGGATCCGGCCTCGGATCTCGTGTCCCGGGCGGCACTATAGAGTCGGAGCCGGGGCAAGTCAAAGGTTGTGGATCGAAGATTGTGCCGGAGGGCGGTGGCCGCGACGGGGCAGGAAGCCCGCGGGCAGAGCCGCCCGAAGGTCGACCGAGGAGCACCGGGCCGACTGGATGCGGCTCGCGTAATTATATGATATAGAGCATGTTAAGTGCACGCATCCCATCGGGATCGACACTCCGGCGCAAGCCTGCCCACCGCGACCCGGCTGGCCGCCCCGGGAGAGGGGGATGCGCCGGCGCCCTCCCTCGCCGGCACGAAGCACCCCCCGCGACCACGTGTCGCGTCGCCCGGTCGCACCCGCTGCCGCCCTCGCCGCGACGCGACCTCGTTTCCGTTGCGCGGAACCTCGTCCCGTGGTATCGTACCGGTCGCCAAAACGTCGCCATCTGAGATAACTTGTTTCCCAGGATGAGGATAGAAATTCGGAGGGATCCGTGACCGGCCCGTTCGCGCACCTCCATGTTCACACCCACCTCAGCCTTCTGGATGGCGCCTGCCGCATCGACGAGCTGATGGACTCGGTGCGTCGGATGGGGATGGAGTCGGTCGCCATGACCGACCACGGGAACCTGTTCGCGGCGATCGAATTCTACCTGGCGGCAAAGGAGCGCGGCCTGCGTCCGGTCCTGGGGCTCGAGGCGTATGTCGCGCCCGGCTCGCGCCACGACCGCCAGGCCTCCAAGGGCGAGCGAAGCCACCATCTCATCCTGCTGGCGCGCGATCGGACCGGCTGGCGGAACCTGTTGCAGCTCTCCAGCAAGGCGTTTCTCGAAGGGTTCTACTACAAGCCGCGCATCGACAAGGAGCTTCTGGCCGAATACTCCGCCGGCCTGATCGGCATGTCGGCCTGCCTGAACGGCGAAGTGAATCGCCTGCTGCGCCACGAGCGGTACGACGACGCGCGCGCGGCAGCCGCGTTCTATCGCGAGGTCTTTGCCGGCGACTTCTACCTCGAGCTGCAGGATCACGGGATTCCCGACGAGGCCGCGGTGAACCGCCGCCTGATCGACCTCGCGCGCGAGACCGGGCTGCCGCTGGTCGCCACCAACGACACGCACTATCTGCGGCCCGAGCACGCGGCGGCGCACGACGCGCTGCTGTGCATCCAGACCGGAAAGACACGCGATGAGCGCGATCGGATGCGTTTCTCCACCGACCAGATGTACCTCAAGAGTCCGGAGGAGATGTACGCCCTGTTTCCGGGCCAGGAAGAGGCGCTCGCCAACACCGTGAGGATCGCCGAACGCTGCGACGTGCCCCTGGAGTTCGGCAAGCTCCTGCTGCCCGACTTCCCGCTGCCGCCCTCCTTTGCCAGCCTGGACGACTACCTGCGGCATCTCTGCATGGAGGGGCTGCGGCGCCGGTACGGCGACCCGACTGCCGAGCTGCGGGAGCGGCTGGACTACGAGCTGGGCGTGATCCGACAGATGGGCTACGCCGGCTACTTCCTGATCGTGCAGGACTTCATCAACTACGCCCGCAGTCAGGGAGTGCCGGTCGGTCCGGGGCGCGGTTCGGCGGCGGGGAGTCTCGTCTCCTACTCCCTCGGGATCACCAACATCGATCCGATCCGCTACCAGCTCCTGTTCGAGCGCTTCCTGAACCCGGAGCGGATCACCATGCCCGACATCGACGTCGACTTCTCCGACCGCGGCCGAGCCCGGGTGATCCAGTACGTGGTGGCCAAGTACGGCGCACAGAACGTCTGCCAGATCATCACCTTCGGCACCATGGCGGCGCGCGCGGTGGTCCGCGATGTCGGTCGGGTCATGGGGCTGCCGTATGTCGAGGTCGATCGGATCGCCAAGATGGTGCCGGCCGAGCTGAAGATGACCCTGGACAAGGCGCTCGAGCAGTCACCGGAGCTCAAGGCCCAGCACGACGGGGACGAACGGGTTCGGGAGCTGATCGGGATCGCCCGGGTCATCGAGGGGCTTTCGCGCCACGCCTCCACCCACGCGGCGGGCGTGGTCATCACGCCGACTCCGCTCACTGACTACGTGCCGCTCTTCCGCACCAAAGACGACGAGATCACGACCCAGTTCGACATGGGGGCCTGCGAGAAGGTCGGAATCCTCAAGATGGACTTCCTCGGCCTGCGCACCCTCACGGTCCTCCAGGACTGCCTCGAGATGCTGGAACAGCGGGGGATCCGGGTCGATCTCGACTCGCTGCCGGTGGACGATCCCCAGACCTATGCTCTCTTCTGCCGGGGCGACACCGTCGGAATCTTCCAGTTCGAGTCCTCGGGGATGACCGACTACCTGCGCAAGCTGCAGCCGGAAGTCCTCGAAGACCTCATCGCCATGAACGCCCTCTACCGCCCCGGGCCGCTCGGCTCGGGCATGATCGAGGACTTCATCGAGCGCAAGCACGGGCACCGCCGCATCTCCTACGAACACCCGCTCCTCGAGCCGATCCTGAAGGAGACCTACGGGGTCATCGTCTATCAGGAGCAGGTGATGCAGATCGCCTCGGCTCTGGCCGGCTATTCGCTGGGCGAGTCCGACCTGTTGCGCCGCGCGATGGGGAAGAAGAAGAAGGAGATCATGGACGAGCAGCGCGCCGGGTTCGTGGCGCGCGCAGAGGAGCGAGGCATCCCCCAGGCGACGGCGGCCAAGGTCTTCGACCTCATGGCCCATTTCGCCGGTTACGGTTTCAACAAGTCCCACTCTGCCGGCTACGCGGTGGTGGCGTATCAGACCGCGTATCTCAAGGTGAACTACCCGGTGGAGTTCATGGCCGCCTCGCTCACCTCGGAGATGTCCAGCTCCGACCGGGTCATGACCCTGCTCTCCGAGTGCCGGCGTCTGGGCATCGGCGTGCGGCCGCCGGATGTCAATGTCTCCGCGGAAGGGTTCACGGTGCGCGACGGGGAGATCCGGTTCGGCCTCGGCGCGGTCAAGGGGGTCGGCCATCCCGCCGTCGTCTCGATCGCGACGGCCCGGCTGGACCGGGCGTTCCGCAGCCTGCACGATCTCTGTGCGCGCATCGATCCCGCGGCGGTGAATCGCAAGTGCCTCGAGGCGCTCATCCATGCCGGGGCCTGCGACGGACTCGGCGCGTCCCGCGCGGCGCTGCTGGAGGGGCTGGGCGCGGCCATGGAGCACGCGGCCCGCCGCCGGCGCGAGCGCGAGGCGGGGCAGTTTTCCCTGTTCGGGGGATCGCTCGGCGAAGCGGAAGCGCCCGACCCGCCGTTGCCCGCCGTGACCGAGTGGAGCGCGGAAGAGCTGCTACGCCGGGAGAAGGAAGCGCTCGGCTTCTTTGTCTCGGGCCATCCGCTCGACGACTACCGCGACCTTCTCGAGCGTGCGGGAGCCACCGCGGTGAGTCGCCTGGAGGAGCTGGACGACGAGAGCGCCGTGACCCTGGGGGGAGTGCCGGTCGCCGTAAAGGTATCGCCCGATCGTAAGGGCAACCGGATGGCGTTCATCCAGCTCGAGGACTTCACCGGCACGGTGGAGTGCATCGCCTTCGCCGAAGCGTTCGAACGGTGCCGCGCCGGCCTGCAGGCCGAACGGCCGCTCCTGGTCAAGGGGCGCCTCTCGACGCGGGAGCAGCAGAAGCCGAAGCTCATTCTCGAGGATGCCGTGCCGATCACAGACCTCCTGTCGATGGGGCGCGTGGCGATTCATCTGCAGATCTCGAGCGCCTGGGAGGAGGAACGGCTGGAACAGATCCGCTCGGCGCTGGCCCTCGGATCGGGGACCTGCCCGGTCTACCTGCACGTCGACGCCCGTCTTCTCGGAGGCGTGATCGTGCGACCGCGGGAGGCGCGGGTCAGCCCGACGGCGGCGGTCCTGCGCGGCCTCGCGGAAGCGGTGGGGCCGGAGCGGATGCGCATCGATACCAGCGGTCGCGTCTCCTTCCGCAGCCAGGACATCTTTGGCTCGCCGGCCGCTTCGCCCCCGGGACGTCGCGCCCCCGCGAGGTCCGCCCCGGACGCGCCCGAGATTGCCCTGAGCGCCTGATCCCGAGCGGAGATGGCCGGCGAGGCGGCGAGCGTGAGGACGGGCGAAGACGCCGGAGAGATCGCCGACCTGCACCTGCACACCACCGCCTCGGACGGTCTGCTGGCGCCCGCCGAACTGGTCCGGCGGGCGCATGCGGCCGGGGTGAGGGTCCTCGCGGTGACCGATCACGACACGACGGACGGGGTAGCGGAAGCGAAGGGGGAGTCGGAGCGGCTGGGAATCCGTTGCCTGCCCGGGGTCGAGGTCGGCGTGCAGTGCCTGGGCGCGGACATCCACCTCCTCGGCTACTTCGCCGATCCCGGCTCTGCCGCACTGCAGGCGCTGCTGGCCGATCTGCGCCGGGCGCGCCAGGAGAGGCTGGCGGCCATGGTGCGGCGCCTGCGCCTCCTGGGATTTCCAGTCCAGCCGGAGGCGGTGCGCCGGTCCGTCGCGCCGGCCGTTCCGGTGGGCCGGCCGCACCTCGCGGCCTGGCTCGTGGCCCGCGGCTGGGTGACCGATCTCAGCGCGGCCTTTCGGTGGTACCTCGGCCGGGGCGGGCCGGCCTACGTCCCGAATCGCACGCCTGAGCCGGAGAAGATCCTCCGCATCCTGTTGGCTTCGGGTGCGGTGCCGGTGCTGGCCCACCCGGGAGTGCCGCCCGGCGAGGAGGTGTTCGCGCGTTTCCGGGCCGCCGGCCTCCTGGGGCTGGAAGTGCACCACCCCCGGCACGATGCCGCGGCAACCGCGCGTCTCCGCGCCCTGGCCGCCCAACACGGGCTTCTGGAGACCGGGGGATCCGACTATCATGGGTTCGAGCGCGACCCGCTCCCGGGATCGGTCCGGGCGCCGGCCGGCGCGGTAGCGCGGCTGGAGAGGGCGCGGCGCGAGGTTCCCAGGATCCTGGAGAGACTGCATGGTTGACTTCACACCCGAAGCCGCCGGTCCGGCCCGCCGCGGAGGTGGCAATCGCTGGCGCACCGCGCTCATGGTCGCCGCCGTGCTCGGCGCGGTGGTCTTCCTGGTGCTGCGGGCGAACCGGAGCGGCGTTGTCTACTACTACACGGTGAGCGAATTGCTCGATCCGACCGCCGCGGCACGCCCGCGGGGACTCCGCGTCACCGGCAGGGTTGTGCCCGGCTCGGTTTCCCAGGACGGGCGCGCGCTGCTCTTCCGGGTGACCGACGGCCGGAACGCGCTGCCGGTCAGCTTCCACGGCCCATCCCCGGGCACGTTCACCGATTCCAGCGAGGTCGTGCTGGAGGGCGGGTTGGACTCGTTGGCCGTGTTCCGGGCGACGTCCTTGCTGACGAAGTGCCCGTCGAAGTACCAGGCGCAGGAAGCGGCCGGGAAACAGCACCCCGAAGGGATCTCGAAGGACGGTCTGTGAGCGCAACCGCCGAGCGGCCGCTGCTGCGCGTCCGGGGTCTCATCAAGGGCTACGGCGGACCGCCCGTGCTGCGCGGGGTGGACCTCGACCTGGACCGCGGGGAGTCGCTGGTTCTCCTCGGTCCGAACGGGGTGGGGAAGTCGACGCTCTTGCGGTTGCTGGCGGGATTGCACAAGGCCGCGCACGGCGAGGTGTGGCTCGACGGCGCGCCATTCCATCCCCACGATCCGGTCCAGCGGCGACGGCTCGGCTTCGTCTCCCACGACCTGCTCCTCTACGGGGGCTTGAGCGCTCGCGAGAACCTCCGTTTCGCCGCCTCCCTCTTCGACCTGCGCGCGGCCGATGCCCGCATCGACGCCGTGCTGGGCGCGGTGGGCCTGGATTGGGTGGGGGATCGCCCGCTGCGCGCCTACTCGCGCGGCATGGCGCAGCGCCTGACGACCGCGCGAGCTTTGCTGCACCGCCCGGCGCTATTGCTGCTCGACGAGCCGATGACCGGACTCGACCCGGCGGGCATTCGCGCGTTGCGGGAGATCATGGTGCAGTTTCGCGCCGCTGGTGGGGCGGTGCTGATGACCACCCACGACCTCGCGCAGGTCGCGGGGGTCGCCACGCGGGCCGCGTTCCTGCGGTGGGGCCGGGTGGAGGACGAAGTGACCGGGAGCGATCTCGAGTCCGCCGCGCTCGAGTCGCGGTGGCTGGCGCTGTTTGCCGGCGGCTCCGCGGCGCTCCCGGGAGGCCACGTCCCCCGGCCGGAGAGTGAGCCGTGAAGCCATGGCTGCGCGCCGCCGGGGCGGTCTTGCGCAAGGACCTGCTCTTGGAGTGGCGCTCGCGCGAGGCGCTCACCTCGATGGCGTTCTTCTCGCTGCTGGTCACCGTGCTCTTCGGCTTCTCCTTCGATGCGGGGCGCGTCGAGCGCGAGGTCATGGCCGAGTCGCTGGGTCCCGGACTCCTCTGGATCGCCTTCTCCTTCTCGGGCGTCCTGGGGCTCAATCGATCCTTCGCGCTGGAGCGCGAAGGGGGATGCCTGCAGGCGCTGATGCTCGCCCCGGTGGATCGGAGCGCGGTGTTCGCCGGGAAGATGCTGGGCAATCTGCTGCTGATCGGCATCGTGGAGATCCTCACGGTGCCGGTATTCTCCATCCTCATGCGGGTCTCGGTGCTGCCTTGTCTGCCCCGGCTGACATTGATAGCATTCCTCGGCACGCTCGGTTTCTCGGCGGTGGGCACGCTTCTCTCCGCGCTGGCGAGCGGTTCGCGTCTGCGCGAGGTGCTGCTGCCGCTGCTCCTCTACCCGATCTGGGTGCCGGTTCTGATTGCGACGACGCAGTTGACGGGCCAGGCGCTTCTGGGGCGCCCCATGGCGGAAGGGGAGCGGTGGTTGGCCCTGATCGCGGCGTATGATCTGGTGTTCGTCACGGCAGGGTTTCTGCTCTTCGACCGGCTGTTGGAGGAATGAGGCCGGGCCGGGCAATCGTTGCTCATCCAGGAAGGGATGCGCGCATGGTTCCAGGAACGGACGACGGATCCGCGAGGCACGAAGGCCCCGCCGCCGGGTCCCCGGCCGCGCTGCGGCCCGGCGCCCCGGAGGCGGACGCCCTGGGGCCGAACGATCTCCGGCAAACCTGGCTGACGGTGAGCCGGGCGCTCGATCTGCTCACGGTGCCGCTGGTCATCTGCGCGCTTTACTTCGCGCTGGTGCGGGCCCCGGAGGCGGCGCTCGAGACCGGCGGCATCGTGCAGCGGATCTTCTACTTCCACGTCCCGTTCGCGATGGCCGCCTTTCTCGGTTTCGGCATCGTGCTCGTGGCCTCGATCGGATTTCTGGCTCGCGGCGGACGCGCGTGGGATGCCACCGCCGAAGCCGCGGCCGAGACCGGGCTTCTGTGCTGCACCATGGTGCTGCTCACCGGGCCGGTCTGGGCGCGTTTCGCCTGGAACACCTGGTGGACCTGGGATGCGCGGCTCACCAGCACGCTGGTGCTGTGGCTGATCTACGCCGGCTACCTGCTGCTGCGGTCCTTCATGGCGGACGATGCCCGCGTGCGCCGCTATGCGGCGGTATTGGGCATCATCGGCGCCCTCAACGTGCCGATCGTCTACTTCTCGGTGCGGTGGTTTCGAACCCAGCATCCGGAGAGCTTCATCACCCGAAGCGGCGGACTCGATCCGACCATGCGAGTCGCCCTGCGTCTGGGCATGTTGGCGGTCTTCACGGTCTTCGCGGCCCTCTTCGTGAAGCGCCTCCTGGTGGGTCGTCTCGAGGCCCAGGTGGCCGCATTGCGTGCTTCGATCGAGGCGCGGGAGTGAACCGATGAACGGACTCGGCTATCTGGTCTTGGCCTACGGCCTCATCTGGGCGGCGATGGCGACCTACCTGTGGGTTCTCGGGCGGCGCCTCGGACGCCTCAACCGGGAAGTCGAGGAGTTGCGGCGGCGCACCGGAGACGATGCATCATCGCGCTCGACGCGCCGCTGACCACGGATCCGGCATGCCGGCCCGGGGTCACCGCGCGCCGCGGCCAGGGCGTGGCGCCGGGGGGGCGGAGGGACGAGGCACCAGACGCGCCGCGAGGCGGGCGAGGCGTCCGGACCCGCTCCGGCGCGCGGCGAGCTGGGCGACGGCGCGATCCTCCGCGGCGCGAAGGCCGGCCTCGCGGAGTTGGCGGAGCTCTCGCTCCTCGACGAGCGCAATCGGCCGGCCGGTGTGCACGGAGTTGTACATGGCGACGAGGTGGGCCAGGGAGTGGCGGGTGAGCATGAGCCTTTGGGACTCCGAGGAGCGAACGAACCAGGTCTCCGTCCTCTCGTCGTATCCCATCAGTCCGGGGCGACGGGTTTCCTCGTGTTCCATTCTCCTGGGCTCCCCTCGCCCGCGCATGCCGGGCGGTTCCGGCGCGCCGGCGGCGATCCTCCGGCGCGTGACGCTCATCGGTCTCTTCCTCGTGTCGGCGGCGCTCGCGGCCGCCGCGGCGGCGGCCGCGCCGAGCCCCGCGGACTCGCTCCGTGGGGCTCCCGCCCGGGCGGAGCGGATCGTGCTGCGCACCGAGCGCGGCGGGTCCTTCCCCGTAGACTGGTATCGGCCGTCGGGGCCGGATTCTGGAGCGACTGCGATCCTGCTTTCGGATCCTGTCGACAGCCTGCGGGTCTGGACCGGGCTGGCGCGGCGCCTGGCCGCCCGGGGCCTTACGGTCTACGTTCCCGAGATTCAGGTGCGGCGCGCGGCCGCCTCCGTGGCGGTGTGGGGCCGGCCGGAAGATCCGGGGGCGCCCTGGGCGGCCGCATGGGAAGAGGTTGTCGCGGCGCTGGCGCACGCGGGGAACACCGGTCGCGCCCCTGGGGCAGTCGTGCTGGGTGGGGTGGGCCGCGGCGCGGCCGCGGCGGCCCTGGCCGCCTCCCGCCTGCCGCTTCCGCCGAAGGCGCTCCTGCTGGTCGCCCCGGTGCGCGAGCTCACACGACTGCCGCTGGGCCCCCTGCTGGCGGGTCTGGCGGTGCCGTCGCTGGTGCTCGCACCCACCGACAATCGCGACCAGGCTGATGCGGCGCGCGAGATCTATCTCGCCGCGCGCCGGACCTGCCGGCTCTGGACGATCGACGGGTACGCCTGCAGTCCGCGCGCGATCGAGGCTCGTCCTCGACTTGCGGTTGACCTCACGGAGTGGATCGCGCGACAGTTGCCCGGCGGCCTTTCCTCCGCGGGTGGCGCGGAGCAGCGGCCGGCGGAAACGGAGCGTCACTGAATGCATCGCGCGTGGTTCGCCTTCGGCGTCGCCATCCTCGCGGTCAGCGTCTCTCCCGGTCCGGCTCCGGCTGCCTCACCGCGAGCGCGCGCCATGCGGATGATCGAAACGGGCCACCCGGCCGCCGCCGCGGCCCTGCTCGACAGCTTGCTCGCGGCCGATCCCACCGACGCCTCCGCGGCCTATTGGGCCGCGCGAGTCGAAGAGGAGGCGGGCCGCGACGCGCCGGCGATCTGCCGGTATCTGGCGCTCGAAGGCGCCGTGCCCGGGACCCCGGAAGCGACGTTGGCGACCTGGCGGCGCCAGGCCCTGGAGCGGCGGAGCGCCGATGCCCTGGTTGCCCGCGGCCCGGATCGCGCGGATCCGGATCGGACCGGAAGGGGCGCGGTACTCCTGCTCCCGCCGGAGAACGTGTCCGCCCCGGAAGACGCTCCGCTCTTCGGCCTCACCTGGACGTATCTCTTGCAGGAGGCGATGCGCGGCAGCGAGATCTGTCCCGTGCCCATTCCGGTGATGCTGGCGGCGACGGACCTCGTGCGCGACGGAAGGCCGATTCGCGCGCCCGCCGCGGCCACCACCGCCCCGGTGAACACGGTGGAGGGGTTGCGCGCGCGGCTTTCGGTGCTCTCCGGCGCCGACGGCGAGCTCTATCTGCGTCGTCCGGACGGCGGCTGGAGCGAGGATCTGGAGGCCGCGCTGGTCCGGTTCCAGCGCGATCAGAGCCTTCCGCCCACCGGCGAAGCGGACCTCGGCACGCAGGCACGCCTCGACGAGCAGCTCCTGGTCTGGCTGCAGCAGACGCCCCGGCCGGTCGATCCCAAGCTCGTGCCGCGCATCGCGGAGCTCTGTGGCGCGACGGTCGTGGTTCGGGGGACGTGGCGGCGGGAGGAGGGGCGGATTGCGCTGGAGCTCGCGCCGCTCGATCCGCTCGGCGGGGCGCGTCTCGGGGAACCGGTCTCCGCGTCGTTTCCGATCGAGCAGGCTTCTACCGCGGCTCGCGAGGCCGCGTCCCGGTTGGTGCGGCGTCTGGGCGGGAGCGGACTGGACGTCGCGGCGGGCTGGTCCCTCACCTCGGCGGAGTACGAGCTAGCCACGGCCACGTTGCTCCTGCTCGATCGCGGGCTGTCCCGCCCGGTGCGGGAACGGTGGGCCCGCGCGCCTCTGAGCCTCTTCGCCTGGCCCGCGCTCGCTTCGGCGCGCGCCGCCGCCGAATTCGGAACCGAGCGGGCGATCGCCGCCGAGCGGATGCTGCGGGACGCCTGGCTTCGCGCTCCCGGACTGGAGGCCCGGGCCGCGCTCGACCAGATGATGGAAGGGCTGGGTCTGCCGGTCCAGGCCGACGTGGGGGCGCAAGGGGTGCCATCGCCGTGGCGCGTGATCGGCAACGAAGGGATCCTGCAGATCCACGGAGAGTGGGAGTGAGGCCCCGCGTCGCCTCCGCTCTCGCGCCGGCCCGGCGTCCGCGCCGGCCTCCGCGCCGTCCTGCCTCCCGCGCCATCGCCCTGACGATCGCGGGCGGCGCCGTCCTCGGTCTGCTTCCGCCGGGCCGCAGCGCCGCCGCGACCCGTCCGGCTCCGGCAGCGCGTCTGGAGCTGCGTACCGGCGCGGCCTATCAGTCTCGGTCGTGGGAGGCCGCGCGCGGTGACTTTACGGCGACGGAGTACCTCCTTCCGGTCGACGTCTCCTGGCGCTCGCCCGGGCTTCGCCTCTCCGCCGGGGCCGACTTCACGCGAGGCGCCGCCGATCTCCCCGGCGAGGGGAATGTGCGCCTCTCGCTGGGCGAGTTCCGCTCCGCTGCGGAGGTCGGGATCTGGAACGACCGGATGCGCGTGGCCGCCGGCACGCGCATTCCGACCAACACTGCCGGGCTCGGCCCCGGACCGGCGGAGGTCGCCGAGCTGTTCGATGAGGTAGCGCTGGGATTCGGACGGGCGCGACACCCGGGCGGTCCGAGCCTGGTCCTGGGAATCGGCGGGCAGCCGGTCGTGGGCCCCGAGCTGGCCGTGCAGTTCGGCGCGGCCTGGGAGCGGAGGGGGGCGTACGAGCTCCTCGATGATGGCCGGAAGCTCGATCCGGGAGATCTCTGGCGATCCGGCCTCAGCGTCACGGCCGGGCGAGGTTCCGTATTGGGCGAGCTCGCCGCGCGCTGGGACAGGATCGACGAGAGCTCGTACGCCGGAGGATTCCGTTACCGCGAGGGGGATCTGTTCGCCGCCCGGGCGGGATTGCGGCGGCAGTTCGATCGCGGCCGGCTCGATCTCACGGCTTCATTGGCGACGCGGGCGGACGGGTCGGTCGATGCCGGCTCCCCGTTGGTGTTGTCGGCGGTGGGTGGGGGCAGGTCGGGTCGGGTCGGAGTTTCCGGCGTACGCCGGACGGTACGCGGGGACGCCGGCGTGGCTCTCGGTCTGCTGAACATCCGCGGCTACCCCGGAGATCTCGGCCATGCCTGGGCGCTTGAACCGGGACTCTCATGGGCGAGCGGCCTGGCCACCGGTCGGCTCGGTCTCGCGGTGCGCGGGCTCTTCGGACGCTGCCGGTCGGATCGAGCGCTGCGCGGCTGGGACCTGTCCCTCACCTGGCAACGGGAGTGGCGGCCATGACTGCAGATCGCGGCGGACGTCGAATCGGGCGCGAGGGGTCGTTCCGGCCGCTCGCCGCGCGCGCCGGGCTGCTCCTGGCGCTGGCGGCGGCGATCCTGTTCACGGTCCGGTGTTCTCGGGAGTTTGCTCCGGCGCGGGGCGAAGGCGGACTGGCGCTCACGTGGAAGGTCGAGCCGGGTACGCCTTTGTCCGCGGCCGATTCGGTGCGCACCTGGGTGCTCGACGGCCAGGATCGGATTCTGGCCGGTCCGGTGACCGTCCCCTTCGACACCTCGGCCGCCTCGTTCGATCTCGCGTTGCGGGTGAGCGCCGGGGAAGACCGCGCGGTCCGCATGCAGCTGGAGGGCGACGGGGCTCGTGGCCGCGGCGTGCTCGCCGACGGTGAGACCCGGGGAATCGTCATTCCGGTGGCCGGGACCGCGGCGGCCGACCTGCGGCTGCATGACGCGGTGCCCCGGCTCGAGCCGTTCCGCGGGCAACCCGGCGACCTGGAGATCACGCTGCGGTGGTCCGCGGTGCCCGGCGCCTCCGGCTACCATCTCTATCGAGGTCCGGCGGCCGGAGGGTCGGTCGAGTTGGTGCCTGACACCGTCCGCGTCTTCGCGTTGACGGACCTGCTGCGGTGGTCCGCTGAGTCCTCGTTGCCGCTCTCGTCCAAAGGCCGCGAGTCCTTTGCGCACCGCCAAACCGGTCCGACGGCCACGCGGCCCGGCGGCCGGGCGTCCGAGTCCACGTGGCGGGCGCCGGCGGCGCTCGATACCACCTGGTTTCGGGTGAGCGCCATCCTGCCCGGCCCGCACGGCAAGCACGACTCCGTCGTGAGCGACTCGCTGGCGGTTTCCTTCGGATGGGTCGAAGACACTCCGCGGGTGGTTCGAGTCGCGCCGGCGGACGGGGCGGCCGGAGTGCCCGACAGTGCGGGGGTGGAGATCGAGTTCGATCGCCCAATGGACCCGCTTTCGCTGGGAGATGTGGGCGTCCCGGCCCCCGGCAACACAGTGACCCTCAGCGTCGAGGGAACGGCGGAGTTCGTCGGGCTTCTTGTCGATCCCGTCTCCTGGTCTGCCGACAGCAGTCGCGTCCTCCGCCTGCAGCCATCGGCCACGCTACGTCGCGACGCCCACTATCGGCTGGAGGTCAGTACCGGCCTGCGGGACCGGGACGGGCGGCCGCTCGACCAGTCCCGGGCGGAGGCGGGCCTGCAGGGGTACGCAAGCAGCTTCTACACCGAACCCTATGATCCGCTGCGCGTGACCGGATCGACCCCGAGCGAAGGAGCGACCGGCGTCGATCCGCGTCCTCTTCTCGAACTCGTGCTGAATCGGCCTGCGCGCCCGACCACGGTCAGCACGTCATCCGTGGGTCTGGCTGACTCGCTCGGCGCGGCCGCGCCCTGCGCCGTGGAGCTCGTCCAGGATTCGCTGATCCGGGTGACGCCGTTGGCACCCCTCCGCTTCGCCACGCGCTATCAACTCTCGGTGACCACGGACGTGCGCGACCGGCGCGGGCGAAACGGGGAGCCGCTGGATCAAGACTCGCAGCGGCCCGGACTCCAGCCGTTCGTCCTTTCCTTCCGCACGATTCCCCAGCCGAGCGGACCGAGCGCAATTGCGGTGACGCCCGCCGACGGCGCGAGCGGCGTGCCTCTGTCACAAGTGGTGCGCATCCGCTTCTCCCGGCCGGTGCAGACGACTTCGGTCGGCGGGGCGCTCCTGGTGTTGAGTCCGGGGGGCGCGGCCATTCAGGGCAGCGTGGCTCCCGCCTCGGCCGACCGTACGGAGTTCTCCTTCACGCCGGTGGAGTTGCTGCCGGGATTCCTCTACACGGTCAAGGCGTGGGGGGGCACCGATCCGCAGGGGAACCCGTTGGGAATCCGGGACGACCAGGGAGTCCCGTTCGATCAGGACAGCACGGTGGCCGGCTATCAGATCTTCGAGTCCACGTTCCGCGCCGAGAAGACACCCCGGGTCGAGTCGGTCCGGCCGGCGCCGGGCCGGGAAGGGGTGCCGGTCGACACGCTGGTTGAGCTGCGCTTCTCGGAGCCGATCGATCCGGCATCCATCACGCCGGCGAACCTGGCCCTGCTCCGCGACGAAGACCCGGTGGCGATCCATCCGTTGGAGTGGAGCAGCGACGGGAAGCTCGTGCGGCTGCGCCCGGCGCGGGCGCTGGGGTGGCTGCGCGGCTACACCGTGCTTGCCGACACCTCCCTGCGCGCCGTCGACCACAGCCGCCTCGACCAGTACCCCGGGGTTCCCGGCTACCAGCCGTTTCGCTCGGAGTTCTGGACGCTCCCCGACGGGATTCCTCCGCGGGTGGCCTCGTGGCTTCCGGGGGAAGGGACCACGGACGTCCCGGTGACGACTCCCGTCACGGTGCGGTTCAGTAAACCGGTGGTCCACCACACGGTGCTGAATGAAGCCAACTTCCTGTTGCGAAGGAAGCAGCCGGGAAGTCCCGGCCTGCCGGCGGATCGCGCCATCACGGCCGACAGCCTGGAAGCGACGCTGACCCCGGCGGCGCCGCTCGAGAACGGCACCGAATACGAGGTGGTCGTCCAGAAGTTCGTCGAAGACCGCTTCGGACAACAGCTCGATCAGGATTCCGTGGCCGCGTTCAACCAGGACTTCACCGGGAGCTTCCGGACGGAGATCGAGCGAGTCTCGCCGCGCGTGGCCAGCATCGAACCGACTCCGGGCGCCGAGGAGGTCGCGATCGATGCCGCGATCCGGGTGACCTTCTCCGAGCCGATGGCGCCGCTCGGCCTGGCCGAGGCGTTTTCGCTGCGAGGCCCGGACGGCCCGGTTCCCGGCACCCCGCTCCTCGAGCCCGGTCAACTGCAACTCCGGTTCACGCCGGCTCTGCCGCTGCGTTGGGCGGTGGAGTACTTCGTGCGCATCGACACCACTGCCGCCGACGCGGCGGGGAACCGGTTCGATCAGTGGCCCGAGCTCGCGGGAAGGCAACCGTTCGAGAGCACGTTCACGACGATGCCGGACCGAGTGCCGCCGCGGGTGATCGGTTCGGTGCCGGCGGACGGCGATAGCGCGGTCGACGTGACGGTGCAGCCGCGGGTGGACTTCAGTGAGACGATGGCTGCCGGGACGTTTGCGGCCGGGATGCGTCTGCTCGACTCGCTGGGCGCGCCGGTGGCGTTGGCTGCGCCCTCGGTGGCCGAGGACCGGCGCTCCGCGACTCTGGTGCCGATCGACAGCCTGCTCTTCTCGGCGGCCTACACGCTGGAGGTGGGAGAGGCGGTCCAGGACACCTCGGGCAACGGCCTCGATCAGGATCCGGACGCGCCGGACCCGCCGCATCCCTACCGGGCTGTGTTCCGCACGCGTCCCGAGAACATTCCACCCCGCGTGCGGAATCTGCGCTTCGACGGCGGACCCCCGGTGCCGATCTCGACGCAGATCCGGGCGGCCTTCAGTGAAGCGATCGATCCGGCGACGGTCACGGCGCAAACGGTGCGCCTGCTGTTCGGCGAGGTCGGGGTGGAGGCGACGCTCTCGCTGTCCGCGCCCGACACGGCGCTTCTCGTTCCGGTGGCGCCGCTGCTCAACGACACCACCTACGCCGTGGTGGTGGAGGGCATCGGCGACCTTCGCGGCAATCTGCTGGATCAGGATCCGACGACTCCGGGGACGCAGGCGTTCCGCCAGGAGTTCCGGACGGTCCCGGACCTGGTGCCGCCTCGGGTCGTCCGGGTGTTCCCCTCGCCCGATTCGACCGGCGTCGATCCGGGGGTGGAGCTGGAGGTCGAATTCGACGAGCCGGTGGACCCGGCCACGGTCGTCGTTCCGAGCTTCGCGGTCTATTGCACCGACAGCGGAGCCGATCTCCGGCCGGGGAGCGTGACGCCGCTCTCCGGCAATCAGGTCTTCCGCTACCGGCCCGATGCGGCACTGCCCCCGGGAGCGCGCTTCCAGATTCACGTGACGGGCGATGTGCGGGATCGCTCCGGCAACCCGCTCGACCAGGATCCGGCCACCCCGGCAAGCGATCCCTTCGTGTCGGAGTTTTACACCGGCACGCCGCCTTTGGCGGAAGCCGGGAACGGGGTTTGCGATCCCGCGACCAGCGTGGTTGTCCTCGCGGCCTCGGCCGACCGGCCTGACTCCAGCCTCTCCGTCGCCGAGGTCAGGTGGGGCGATGGCACGGCTGTGGAGACGATCCCGATTCTGGGCGCGCCGTGGGGCTCGCTGAGCCACACCTACCCCTGCCTGGACGTCGGGGGCTGCAACCGGGAGGATGATGACCACGACGGGCACGTGGACGAGTCCGGCCCCGCGGGGTGTGACGAATCGTACCGGATCACGCTGCGCGTGCGGGATCGCGCCGGGCTCTGGTCCGCCTGGGACTCGACCGGCGTCTCGTTCTGCAATCTGCAGGTCCTCTCCTCGATTCCGGCCGACAGCGCCACCGGAGTCGACACTCTGCTCACCGAACTGCGCCTCGAGTTCAGCCGCTCTCTGGACCCCGCGTCCTTGTCCACCTCGCGTCTCACCGTGGACACCACGGGCGTGCCGGTGAGCCTGACGGTCGAGCCCGACTCCGCGGACGATCGCGTCGTGATCTTGAGGCCGGACTCGCCGCTCCGCCCGGGCCTGACCTACACCCTTCGGGCTCTGACGG
Source organism: uncultured bacterium (assembly GCA_964473865.1). Lineage (GTDB taxonomy): Bacteria > Eisenbacteria > RBG-16-71-46 > CAIMUX01 > CAIMUX01 > CAIMUX01. Next base: position 19,380 of record CAYYQN010000004.1, read on the forward strand.
GCATACAGAGCGCCGACGGCCGGCTCTTCGACCAGGACCCGTGCGCGACCGGCGATCAGCCGTTCGAGGCGATCTTCCAGACGCAGTTGCGAGTTGCGCCGCCGCCTTCGCTTGCGCCGGAGGCGCGCCGTCCGGGCCCGGCGCGTTCGCATCCCCCGCCCGCGGCACGGGCGGCCCCCGCCGCTCAAGAAAGAGACGCGCGCGGTCGATAGACACCCCGGGCGGAGGGTACGGACGTCCGGGCGATCGCGTCGCCATGGGGTCCGGTTGCGCGCAGTCTCGGGGGTGGACGTTTGACCCGCTACATCGGATTTCTCGTCGTCTTCGGCGCCGTCATCGGCGGCTTCTCCATGGCCGGCGGCAAGGTGGCGGCCCTGGTCCAGCCATCCGAGTTCGTGGTTCTGCTCGGCGCGGCGGTGGGCGCGCTGCTGATCTCGCTGACTCCGCCCATGCTGGCCAAGACCCGCCGGCGCCTCGCCGGTGTCTTCGGCGCCAGTCCCTTCAGCCGCGCGATGGCGGAACAGCTTCTCCAGCTCCTCTACCATCTGACGATCGTGGTCAAGCGCGAGGGGGTGATCGCCCTCGAGGGACACCTGCGCGATCCCAAGGCCAGCAGCATCTTCTCGGCGTATCCGCAAGTGATCAAGAACAACTCCGTGATGCACTTCATCGTCGAAGCGCTCACCCTCCAGGTGGACGGGGCGGTGAGCCCGGAGGACCTGAAGGCGATTCTGGAACGCGAGCTGGATACGCATCACGCCGAAGAGGGGGTGCCGGCTGCGGCCATCTCCCGGGTGGCCGATTCGTTCCCCGGGCTCGGCATCGTCGCCGCGGTGCTCGGGATCATCGTGACCATGAGCTATATGTCCCACGGCGCGGAGGCGGTCGGGAAGCATGTGGCGGCCGCGCTGGTGGGGACGTTTCTCGGCGTGCTCCTCTCCTACGGATTCGTCGGACCGATCGCGGCGGCGATGGAGCAGGAGCTGAAGGACGAGACGAACTTCTTCGAGGCAATTGCGACCGGAATGGCCGCGTTTGCCCAGGGCAAGGCCCCGGTGGTGGTGACGGAAGTCGCCCGTCGCGTGCTCTTCACGTACAACCGGCCCGACCGCGAGGGAATCGAGGAAAAGTGCAAGCAGCTGCGGGCGGCATGAGACGGTACGGCCGGTTCTAGGATTCGGAGCGGAAAACCATGGGACGCAAGGGAGATCACGGCGGTCACCACGGCGGAAGCTGGAAGGTCGCCGCGGCCGACTTCTTCTGCTCCATGATGGCGCTCTTCATCGTGCTCTGGATCCTCGGCAGCAGCGAAGAGACGAAGGCGGCGGTGGCGGCCTACTTCAACCACCCGTCCGTCCTCAAGGGCGAGGGGAATGGGTTCCTGAGCAAGGAGGGGATGATCGAGTTCAAGAAGTCGATGGAGCGGATTCGGCAGGAGGAGGCGGCCGACTCCGCGGCGGCGGTGGAGTCGGCATTGCTCAAGTTGGGGCTGGAAGGCGGCGGCCCCGACCCCGAGGCCGAGAAGGGCGCTCTGAGCGCATCCGGCGAACAACTGCAAAACGCGTTGCGGGAGTCGGAGGTCCTGCGAACCATCCGTGAGCAGGTGACGATCGAGTTCACCCGGCAGGGGATGCGGATCCAGATGACCGACCTGAAGGACCGCCCGCTGTTCGCGCTCGGCTCGGTGGAGCTCACGGCCACCGGACGGGAGCTGCTGCAGACCGTGGCGCGCGTCCTCGCTCCCCTGCCCAACAGCCTCATGATCGAGGGGCACACCGACAGCCGTCCGTACAGCGGCCAGGGAAGCTACTCCAACTGGGAGCTGTCCGGGGAGCGGGCCAACTCCGCGCGGCGGGTGCTGGAGGCGACGGGTCTGGACCCGACGCGCATTGCCCGCGTCGTCGGCTACGCCGACCGCCAGCTCTTTCGCCCGGAAGAGCCGTTCAGCGATCAGAATCGCCGCATCTCGATCACCGTCGTCTATTCCGGCGGCAGACTCGACTGAGGTCTAGCGGTCTGTTCCCGGCAATCCCGGGAAGTCCACCAACCCCGCTTCCGCCCGCAGTTCCGGACCGTCCTGCGTTCCGACGAAGAGCAGTCCGCGGCCCGGGGGAATGGCCCGGGGGGCGTGAATCGGATCGAGCCAGAGCGTCTCCGAACCGGCGGGCCGCGCCCGGACCACGGTGCGGTCGAACTGCACCAGAGCGGGCAGGCTCTCATCCCAGCCGTCGCGTCGTTCGCGGACGAGCACCGGCGAGGCCTCGACGCCGGCGGCGCGCAGCGCCGCCACCAGGAACACCGCCAGGTCGCGCGAGCCCCCTGCCCGCGACAACGCCACCAGCGAAGCCGGCTGGGGCCACAAACCGAGCAGGAGGTCGGGCACCGGTAGCACCCGGTACTCCGATTCTACCTCGGCGGCCACGGCCAGGGCGCGCGCCCGCGGGTCCTTGGCTTTCTTGATGGCACGGCTCACCAGGCGGTCGATCTCGGCGCTGCGTCGGGCCCAGGAATCTTCCCATTGGGCCCCGAAGTAGGTGGCCGCGAAGTCCCAGGAACCGAGCGAGCTCACGACGACGCGGGTCACGCCGGAGCCCACGGTGTCGTCCGGAGCCGGGACGCGCGACCAGGGGCTCTCCACGAAGCGCGCCGGGACCGGGGGCAGATTGCCGGTGAGCCAGGTCTGGATGCGGGCGCCGCCGGTCTGTCGGATCTGGGGCTTGAGCGGCGGACCGATCGTCGCGGCCGTGAAGTTCATCGCCGATGGGGTGATCAGGACGAGCTGCTGCTCGATCACCGGATCCTCCGCGCCGAATGTCTCCTCCAGCCAGCGGGCGTTCCGGTCGTGCTGCGGGATCGGGCAGTTCCAAGTGAGAACGAGCTCCACAACCTGCCCCGGCTCCAGACGCGGCAGGGAGATGCGGCACTCGCGCAGGTTCTGGTAGGAGGCGATTCCGCCCCCTTCCGGAGCCGGTCCAAACCGGATCGAGTCGGCGGGGATGTCGGTCGATTCGGTGCGCGAGCTCCAGATCCGGCCCCGCGCCGCGAGGCTGGCGAGCTCGCTCCAGAAGATCCGGCGGTACGGCGTGAACCTCTCCTGGCCCCAGTCGGGGTCGAGCACGCGGGCAAGGAGATGCTCGGTGATGAAGCCGTTGCCCGATCCGTCGATGTTGACTGTCCGCTGCCGCGCCATCCAGATGCCCCGAGCGTCGGGGTTGGCTTCGACGGCCCGGGTGTTGCCGACGATGGCTCGGACTTCCGCCTCGTCGAAGGCCGGGGCAACGGCTGGGATTCCAGCCAACAGCAGGCACGCCAGGCCGAGCGGGCGCAGGGCGAGTCCGGCGGTTCGGGTGCTCATGTTCCGTATCTCCTTCCAGCGACGAGTTCCGCGCCGCGGCCGGCGGTGTCGGCTCCCGCGGGCCGACTCGCGCTGAAGGCGCGAGGCCGGGCTTCAGGAGCACGGGGCCGGGTCCGATTATAATGTCGCGTTGCCGGAACGGCGGCGGGGAACTTTCCCTTGACAGTACTCCGAGCCGTTCGATTTACTCCGCGTCTGCAACTCCCTCGGCCACGATCGGGCCGGCGACGGGAAGCGTCGGGTTGCCGGGAGCGCGGACCGGCCGTCGGTTCGGGTTCTGGAGCGTGTCAAGGAGGCCCCCCATGCTGGACGAGTTGTATCTGCGGGACCTGATCATCCCGGTCGGCCCCCGGGCCAGAGACGATGACGACGACGATGAAGAAGATGATTGGGATGACGAGGACGAGGACGATCTGGACGAAGACGAAGACGAGGACGAGGACTACGACGACGAGGACGAGGACGACTTCGAGGACGAGGAGGAAGAGGACTAGCAGACCGCCTGCTGTCTCGCCGGAGAGGGGCCGCGCCGCCAGGCCCCTTGCGCCCGCACCCGCGATTCCGCGCTCCGCGGTGTCCTGAGGATCGTCTGGCAAGCGACGGGAGGCTCGCGGCAGCCGCTCGGGTCCGCTCGGCTGTTCCGCCACATGGACGCGCTCAGCCTCTTGGGGGGCGCACCGCCGACCCGGCCACGGCGGCCGCCGCCACCATGATCGCGCCTCCGGCGAGAAACGGGGTCCCGATCCCCAAGGTCTGGAACAGCAGTCCGCCGGCGGTTGGTCCCGCCACGCGCGCCAGTGCCGAAATCGACTGGTTCAGGCCGAGCGTTCCGCCCTGCTCATCGTCCCGGCTGCGGCGCGACAGCAAGGCGTGCAGGCTGGGATGGAGCAGACCATTGCCGAGGGCCAGCGGCACCATCGCGGCGTAGAGCACCGCGTATCCGGACGGGGCGCTGGCCGGAGCCAGCGGGATCAGCAACAGCCCCGGAATCATGAGTACCGCGCCGGCCACGGTGAGTCGGCCCTCGCCGAACCGCCGGGCCAGGCGCCCCACCAACGCGCCCTGCACCACCACGATGAGCACCCCGACGAAGCCCAGGAGTTCACCGGCGTCCCGCCCGCGCATGCCCAGGCGATCCTCACCGAAGAGGATGAGCGACTGCTCCATCATGGAGAAGGCCATGGTGAAGAGGAAGGAAACGGCGAAGAGCCCCGAGATGTCCCGGTGCGCGAAGACCCCTTCGAGCCGCCGGAAGTCGAGCAGCCGGACGGTCGGCGCGGTGCGGCGGGCGGGGGGGAGTGACTCCGGCAGCCACACCCAGGCCAGACCCCAGTTGATCGCGCTCAGCATCGCGGAGAAGAAAAACGGCACCGATCCCGCGCGCAGGTGAAGATGCAGCGGCAGCGTGAGGTCGACCTGGCTCAGCTCTCCCCCCAGGAAGGGCCCGACCACGAAGCCGAGACCGAACGCCGCACCGATCAGACCCATGCCGCGAGCTCGGGTCTGTGGGCTGGTAACGTCCGCCACATAGGCCTGGGCCACGGAGAGGTTGCTTGCGGAGACGCCGGAGAGAATCCGGGCCGCGAACAACGTACCGAGCGAGCGTGCGGTTCCCAGCATGACGAGCGAAACCACCGATCCGCCGATCGACACGAGGAGAATCGGCCGGCGGCCCACCCGGTCGCTCAGCCGGCCCCAGACCGGCACGAACAGGAACTGCATCAGGCTGTAGGATGCCGCCAGGAGCCCATAGGCCAGCGGAGTGGCCCCGAAGGTCCGGGCGAAGTGGGGCATGAGCGGGATGATGATCCCGAACCCGAGAAGGTCCAGGAACATCGTGAGGGCCACGATGCTCAGGGAAGCGCGGCGGCGGTCGAGTGGCATTTCGTCTCCTGTTCCGCGCCGCTCGTTGCGGGAAAGCTTGACAGCGGTCCGCGTGATCCGGAGATTCTAACAGGGCGGATGCCGGAGGGAAAACGGAGCGCATGGAACTCGATGTCGTCGCCCGGACGAATCGCGGGCTTGTCCGTTCGCGAAACGAGGATGCGGCCTGTTTGCGGCCCGATCTGGAAGGAGCGGGGGTGCGGGAGGCGCTCCTGGCGGCGGTGGCTGACGGCATGGGCGGCCATCCCGGCGGAGACCAGGCCAGCGCTCTGGCCGTGGGCTCACTGGCGCGGGAGGCCTGGCCGCCTTCCGATGATCCCCGGCAATGGCTGCGAGCTGCGTTTCGCCACGCGGGCGAGAGGATCGCGCAGGCGGCGCGGCACGAGCCTTCCCTCACTGGTATGGGGACGACGCTCGTGGCCACGCTCTTCCTGCCGGAGGGAGCCTGGGTCTCCTCCGTGGGTGACAGCCGTCTCTACTGGATCCGGGGCCAGAGCATGACGTTGGTTACCCGCGATCACACCATGGCGGCTGATCTCGTCCGCCGCGGCCAGCTCGACGCGGCGGAGGCGGATCGGCACCCCGCCTCGCACCTGCTCACGCGGTGTCTCGGAACCTGCCCCGACGCAACACCCGACCTCTTGCCGCGGCCGCTCCACCCGATACCAGGGGATTGCTTTCTGCTCACCAGTGATGGTCTCGTCCGCGCCGTCGAGGCGGGTGATCTGCCGTCGCTGCTGGCCGGCAAGACCGCGGCGGCGGGCGCGGATGCGCTCCTTCAGGCCAGTCTGGCGGGCGGTGCGCCGGACAACGTCACGGTGATCGTCGTGCGCTGGTTGGGGGAGTCGCCGGAGCATCCGGAGCAGGGTCTGAGCTTCGAGGAGGTCCTGGCCTCGGAGGCCTGACCGTCAGGCGTCCTCCGGGTCGGGTGCGCGAACCCCGGGCTGTCCGGCCGGCCCCGATCTTCGTCAGTATCCCCACTGGCGCAGGATCTCGAACACGACCACGGCGAAGGCGCTGGCCACGTTGAGGGAGTTCTTGCGCCCGTAGAGGGGAATCTCCACTACCTCGTCCACCTGGTCCAGGACTTCCCGCCCGACTCCTGCCGTCTCGTGTCCGAAGACGACGGCCACCGGTCGGGGGAACCGGACTTCCCGCAGCGATCGTGCCCTCTCCGTGAGCTCCACGGCCCAGACCGGAGTCCCGGCTTGTCGCAACTCGCGCACGGCGTCCCCGGTGCTCACGAGGTGGCGCCACCGCACGCGGTCCACGGTGCCGAGGCCGGTGCGGTCGAGCTGGGGGTGGGGTGGATAGGGCGTGATTCCGCACAGAAGCAGCTCCTCCACCCGGGCCGCCTCTGAGGTGCGAAAGATCGACCCGACATTGAATGCGCTGCGAAGATTGTCGAGCACCGCCACGAGAGGCAGCGGCGCGTCGAGGATCGGACCCGCTTCCCGAGAACGGTCACCGCGGCCGGCGGGCGGGCTCACCCTCGCAGGCACTCCCGCAGCGCGGAGCACACCCGGTCCACCTGGCTCTCCGTGATCTCGGCATAGATCGGGAGGGAGATGATCTCGTCGGCGACCCGCTCGGCCACGGGGAAGTCGCCCGCATGGTGTCCGAGGTGCGCGTACGCCGGCTGAAGGTGCAGGGGCACCGGGTAGTGGATTCCCGCCCCGATCCCGTGTTCCTGCAGCCGGGCGTAGACCCGATCGCGGTTCGGCACCCGGATCACGTAGAGGTGGAAGGCGTGCTCCACCTCCGACGCCGTGGCCGGAAGCCGCACGTCGGAGATCCCCTCCAGGCGTTCGTGGTACCAGCGGGCCACGCGCCGACGCGCCGCATTCCAGTCGTCGAGGTGGCGCAGCTTGACCCGCAGCACCGCGGCCTGCAGGCCGTCGAGCCGGTAATTGAACCCCTCCTCGGCATGACGATGCTTGTCGAGCCGCCCATGGTTGCCGAGACTCCGCAGGCGCGTCATCTCGGCGGCATCGGCCGCGACCACCGCACCGGCATCGCCATAGGCGCCGAGGTTCTTGCCGGGGTAGAAACTGAAGGCGGACAACGAGGCCAGGGCGCCGCAACGGATTCCGCGATAGCGGGCGCCCTGGGCCTGGGCGGCGTCCTCGACGACCCGAATCCGATGTCGGGCGGCGATCTCGGCGATGGGCGCGAAGTTCACCGGATGGCCGTACAGGTGAACCGGGATCACCGCGCGAGTCTTACGCGTGATCGCCCGCTCCATCGCGGCCGGGTCGATGGTGAATGTGGTCTCGTCGATGTCGCAGAATCGCGCGCGCGCTGCCAGACGCCTCACCACTTCAGAGGTTGCGATGAAGGTGTGGGCGGGGAGAACGACCTCGTCCCCGGCCGCGACTCCGGCGGCGATGAGCGCCAGGTGAAGCGCGGACGTGCCCGAGGAGACGCCGAGAACGTGGGGGACACCCAGATAGCGGGCGAACTCCGCCTCGAAGGCGTCGACCTGCGGGCCGCCGATGAAGGTGGTGGTCTCGATCGTCTCACGCATCGCCGCGTCGATCTCGTCGCGGATGCGCGCGTACTGCGCCTTCAGGTCGATCAAGGGTATCTGCATGCGCCGCCTCCCTGCCCCCGCTGGCCGCGTCCCCCTGGCCGCGGAATCGATGCAAACCTGGATTCTAGGGAATCTTCTGGCTACCGGCAAGCCCCGAGCGAGGCTGGTGTTTCATTGTCTCGCGGTTTGACACCTCTCGAGTCCTCTCCTATAGTTCGTCCCGTTTCCGCGCCGGCTCCGCGTCTCGCCGCGCGTCCGGCCGGCTGCGCAATGGACATCGGGTGGGTCGATCGAGTCGGACCGGCGCGCTGCTCCGTCCCGGGTCCACCTCGGCCGTATCCGGGAGGAGCCATGCCCGACCCCGCCGGTTCCCCGTCACCCGCGCGGGCCCTTCGCCGCGGCCCCTGGACGTCGATCCTGATCCTGATCATCGTGCCGTTCCTCTTCTACGCGGCGATGATCGTGGAGGGGAAGGAGCCTCCCGCGCCCGACACCGCGGCGTGCATGCCGTTCTCGGTCTGGGGCGCGCAACTGCAGCACGAGACGGGCCGGATCCCGGACTGGTATCCCTACATCATGGGGGGGATGCCCTCCTACGGGAGCTACATCTATACGCCCCGTAGCCCGTTCAACCCGGTGGCGCTGGTGCAGCGCGTCTGGGAGGGGAAGCGGGGGGCGGCCTACTGGTTCCTGCTCTGCGTGGCCGGCCTCGCCCTGTTCGCCTTTCTGCGGCGGCAAGGGTTCTCGCGCGGGGCCTCGACCATCTCCGCGCTCCTGTTTTCCATGACGCCGTACATGCCGGGGATCGTTGCGGCCGGACACTCCACCAAGCTGGAGGCGCTCTGCCTCCTTCCGGTATTCCTGCTTGTCCTCGACCTGTTCCTGGAACGGCCCGGGATCGGGTGGGGCGCGGGCCTCGCCGGGGCGATGGCGCTGCTGGGCTGGACGAACCACCCGCAGGTGGCGTTCTACGGTCTGACGGTGGGGTTTCTCTACGCCCTGCTGGTGCTTCTCACCGAGAGGCGCGCCGCGGGACGCGACTACTGGCTCCGCCTCGTGGGCTTCGGGTTGGGCGCGGCGATCCTGGCCGTCGGCATGGCGACCGAGCCGTTTCTCGCGGTGCGCGAGTACGCTCCCTGGTCGATCCGCGGCGCCGGCGCCACCGGCCAGGGCGGCGCCGGGGTTGGCTGGGACTACGCGACCGCCTGGTCGTTCCATCCGCGGGAACTGATCTCGTTCCTCTTTCCGGGGTGGTTCGGGCTCCAGGGGGCGACCTACTGGGGGCCGATGCCGTTCACGCAGTCCACGCACTACTTTGGCGTGGCCACCCTGGTGCTGGCGGTCTACGGCCTGGCCCGGACTCGCGGGACACGCCGCTGGATCTGGGGCGGCATCTCGCTGCTCGTTCTGTTCATCGGGTTCGGCAGCGCCTTGCCGGTCGTCTACGGCCCGATGTTTCATCTCATTCCGTACTTCAACCGCTTCCGGCTCCCCTCCATGATCTACAGCATCCTGCCGCTCTGCCTGGCCTTTCCGGTAGCTGCCGGGCTGGACGCGTTGATCGGCGCGCCGGCCGCAGGCGCGCCCGGATCCGCCGCCGTGCGCGGCCGTCCGGGGACCGGAGGGAAACGCCGCAGTCCAGCTCCGGCCTCCGGCGCGGCGGCCGGTTCGCGGCGACTGCTCCTGATCGGGGCGGCGCTGGTGGTGATCTGGATCATCCTGGCTCTTGGCGCCCGCGCGGCTTTGGGACCGACATCGTTCCTGCGCCCCGAAGAGATGGGCCACCTCGATTCCGGGCGGCTGGGGGCGCTGCAGGCGGAGCGGCTCTCGGTGCTGCAGCGGAGCGTGGCCCAGGCGATGATCGTGCTGCTCCTCGGTGTGGGGATCCTGGCGCTGCGCTTCCGCCGTGGCGCGGCGCCCTGGATCGGTCTTCTCGCCGGGCTCTTGGTGGTGGGCGATGTGGTCCTGGTCGGACGTTCCTTCTACCACGTCGAGCCCAAGCCGACGGTCCGAGAGTCGATTCCGCTGCCCGGAGCCTGCGACTTCCTGTCCCGGCAGGAGGGAACGTTTCGGATCCTGCCCGTGAGCTCCTCGCTCTTCCGGTCAAACGCCTTCGGCCTCGCCCGACTCGAATCAGTCGGCGGCTATCACACGGCGCGGCTTCGCGCCTACCAGGATCTTGTCGACGGTGGACTCATCAGCCGTCCGGCGGCTCTTTCCTTGCTCAACGTGCGCTACCTGCTGAGCCCGTCCCGGATCGAAGCGCTCGGCGCCCCGCTCTACGAGGGAGACGGCTTCGTCTACGCCTGGCCCGAGTCTCTCCCCCGGGCCTGGGCTGTCCGCCAGGTGGCGCCGGTGGCCGATTTGGCCGCGTTCGCGCGGCAGACCGAAAGCGAGGCGTTCCGCCCGGGCGAGACGGCGCTGGCCTACCCGGGAGAGGGGCCGTCACGCGCGGACTTCGCGTCAGCCCGGGTGTCGCTGGTCGGGCGCGGGCCCGGGTCGCTCCGCCTGCGCGTGGATGCCGATGGAGACGCTTTTGTCGTCGTGAGCGAGATGGCCTTTCCGCCCGGCTGGACCGCGGCCGTCGATGGGCGGCCGGTCAGGATCCATCGCGTGAACCACGCATTGATGGGTCTGGAGGTGCCCGCGGGCAGTCACGAGGTGGCGCTGGCCATGCAGGCGCCGGCGCGGTCCCGGGGGATGCGGATCAGCCGGATCGCCTGCATCCTGGCGCTTGTGCTGGGCGGGGTCGCCTGTGCGCGGGGCCGGATCTCCCGGCACCGGGGCGCTTCCGGTCAGGACGCGGTCCCGGCACCCGAAGCGAAGTAGGGCGCCAGCCGCCGGTACACCTCGTCCACCGGAAGCGCCGGTTCCTCCCCGTCGGGCGGATCCGCCCACTCCGCCCGCGCGTCGCGCGGCACGAGATGCGCGTGGAGGTGCCCCTCGACGCCCGCGCCCGCGGCGCGTCCCAGGTTGATGCCCACGTGGAAGCGACGTGCGCCCGTGATTCGGCGCAGGATCCGCTCGCACTCGCGAAGCAGAAGGGCCAGTTCCGCGCGCTCTTCGCGCGTTAGCTCGCCGAATCGCGCCAGGTGCCGGTACGGAACCACCATGAGATGTCCGGTGCGATAGGGGTAGAGATTCAGGATGACGAAGGCCGCGGAGCCGCGATGCAGCATCAGGCGCTCGCGGTCGGACTCCGGGTTCTCTGCCGGCGCGGAGAACGGCGGGCAGAAGATGCAGGCGGCCTCTCGCGTGGCCGCGGTGATGTAGCGCATTCGCCAGGGTGTCCGCATCTCTTCCGTCACGTCTCGTACCTCCCTCTGCGCGGATCGTAGCATCCGTCCCGTCGGGGCGACGCAGGATTCGCTTGCACCCGTCCCCGGCCGCGGGTATTCCTAGCTGTCGATGCGGTCGTGGGTCATGCTGCGGCAACGCCACGGAGGAGTCAGGTTGTCATCGCCGAGCCACATCACTCGGTCGGGCGGTTCGTACCTGGATGCGATCCTCCTCCTCCCGACCCGTGCTTGCGTGGTCGAGCGAGGCCTCGCCCCCGGGCCACGGGCAGAGGCGCAGCCTGCCGCGCGCGCGGCGCGGCGACGATCGGACATGACCCGGCGGTTGCGCGCGCGCCGTCCGGCCATTGCGGCCCCGGCCGGCGATCCGGTTCCCGAGCAGAGGAGGTTGCCATGACGCCCCGCCCGGCAGTCACGGAGTCCACCGGAAGTCTCGCGCCGCAACTGCTCGACAGCCTCGACTTCGGCCTCCTGGTCCTCGATGCGGAGAACCACGTCCTCTATCTCAATCGCAAGGCCTCGGAGATCCTGGGCACGCCGGCCGAGGAATTCCTCGGCCGCCCCGCGGGAGAGCTCCTCAACTCGCGCACCCCGGGCTTCTCGTTCTGGTCGCTGGACCAGATCGACCCCGAGGAGGCGGGCACCCGGGAGATCATGCTGGAGCACGCCTCCAAGGAGTACCTGCTCGAGGCGCGCTGGCTCACTCCCACCGAAGTCGACGGGCCGATTGCGTCGATCCTGGCCTTCGATGACGTCACCGAGACGGTGGGCGAAGTGGAATTCCAGCGCCGGGTCGACCGCTTCGCGTCGGTCGGCGACCTCTCGGCGGTCATCGCCCACGAGATCCGCAACCCACTCACGGGAATCCGCACGACCATCCAGTACGTCGGGAGCAAGATGCCCCGGGACTCGACCCTGCGGGGAGATCTGAGCGAAGTCATCAAGGAGCTCGACCGGATCGAACAGTTCACCACCGACCTGCTCCAGTTCGCGCGGCCCAAGTCGTTCCAGCTGGAGGAGCAGGACGTCAACCCGATCCTCGAGAAGGTGATCGACAACCTGGAGATCCCGTTCGCGGAGGCCGGCATCACCGTCAAGCGGGACCTGGCTCCGAATCTGCCGGGGCTGCCCCTGGATCGGGACGCCATCCAACAGGTCTTCCTCAATATCGTTCTCAACGCCATCGAGGCGATGCCGGAGGGCGGGCAGTTTCGCGTGTCCAGTTCGGTCCGCCGTTACCGCTCGCGGCTGGCCGTGGAGGTGGCGTTCAGCGACACCGGCTGCGGCATTTCCGAGGAGGTGATCGACAAGATCTTCGATCCCTTCTTTACCAACAAGCCCGCCGGGACGGGGCTGGGCCTGAGCATCAGTCTCCAGATCGTGCGTGAGCATGGCGGGCGCATCACGGTTCGGAACCGCTCCCAGGGCGGGGTCACGTTCCGCCTGTCCTTCCCGGTCCGCGCCGGGGCGGGAACGTCCGGTTGAAGTACCGGGTCCTGGTCATCGACGACGAGCCGTCGATCACCCGTTCGCTGGAGCGGGTGCTCACCGATCGCGGCTTCCTGGTGTCGGTGGCGTCCTCGGGGCGCGCCGGGCTCGAACAGGCGGAGGCGGAGCGCCCGCACATTGTCCTGCTCGATCTGCGGCTGCCCGACGCCAGCGGGCTCGATCTGATCCCGCGCATCCACCGGGTGGACAACTCGACACAGATCATCGTCATCACCGCCTTCGGCGACACCTCGGCGGCGGTGCAGGCGATGAAGGCCGGGGCGGCCGACTTCCTGCGGAAGCCCTACGACCTGGACGAGCTGATCCTGGCCGTGGAGACGGCCGCGCGGACCTTCGCCCGCGACGCCCAGCTCCGCGTCTATCGGCGGAAGGACCGCGGACTCTACAACCCCGATCAGATCCTGTACCGGTCCGAAGCGATGTCCCGGGTGTGGGAGTTGGTGCGCAAGGTGGCGCGCTCCGATGCCGCCAGCGTCCTCATCACCGGGGAGAGCGGCACCGGGAAGGAGCTGGTGGCGCGGGGCGTCCACTTCGAGGGCGCCCGTCGCCGTGCTCCGTTTCTGGAACTGAACTGCTCCGCCTTCCAGGAGACACTGCTGGAGAACGAGCTCTTCGGGCACGAACGGGGCGCCTTCACCGGCGCCTCCTATCTGAAGCGCGGGCTGGCGGAGCTCTCGGACGGCGGGACGCTCTTCCTCGACGAGGTGGGGGAGATGCCGGCCGCGACGCAGGCGAAGCTGCTCCGCTTCCTCGAGGACCGGTCCTTCCGGCGGGTCGGGGGGAATGTCGACATCAGCATCGACATCCGCGTCGTGGCCGCCACCAACGTCGATCTGGCCCGCCGCATCGAGGAGGGGCGGTTCCGCACGGATCTCTTCTACCGGCTGCAGGTCGTATCGATCCACCTGCCTCCCCTCCGCGAGCGGGGAGATGACGTGAACCTGCTGGCCGAGTACTACCTTCGACGCTTTGCGGCGGAGTTGAAGCGCAGCTTCCGGACCATCGACGAGGAGGTTCGCGCGCTGTTTCGTCGTTACAGTTGGCCGGGGAACGTCCGCGAGCTGCGAAACCTCATCGAGCGGATCGTCATCGTCGAGGATGGTGAGGTCCTCACTTCCGAGCACCTGCCGCCTGAGCTGCGCGAGCGCGTGACCCGACAGGCCGGCGTACCCGACCCCGCGGCACCGGGAGACGCCCGGACGGCACCATCGCCGATCGAAGCGTCCCCGCGAACCCCACCTGCCTCGGGCCTCGCCTCGTCTCCCACGCTCGCGTTCGGCCCCGATGAGGCGTTGCCGACACTGCACGACATCGAGGAGGAGTACATCCGGCTGGTGCTGACGCGGTGCGAGGGGAACAAGAGCCATGCGGCGCGCGTGCTGGGCCTCTCGCGCCAGGGACTGCTCGATCGCCTCCGCCGGAGCGGGCACCTCACGGAGCCGGCCGAGCCCTGAGGTGCCAACGATCTTGACATGTCAAGTTTCTGGACATGCGGATCTGACTCGGTAACCTGTTGTTATTCCTGTGAGTTGTTTCGTTAGTGGATGTAACTGTAAGACTTTCTTGCAGTTTGCCCCGAGCGATCGCGGTAACCCGTCGGCCGTGGCAAAGCGGGAATGGAATCCGTATCCTGTTGTTGAGCAGCCTGTTATGTCCTGACAGGCTCTCCGCGGTCGGCTCTGGCACGGTCTTTGCAACTCTTTGCCCACTGGAGGCTTGTACGGTGGCGCAAAAGGTTCTCATCGTGGACGACGAAACTCTGCTTCTGCGGACGCTTTCCAGTGCTCTGCGGGATGCCGGGTACGAAGTTCTGCCCGCAGGGACAGCGGGCGATGGGGAGGCGCTGCTCAAGGGCCAGGGTGGGGACGTGGACCTGATGGTGCTGGATGTGAAGCTGCCGGACCGCTCCGGGCTGGACCTGCTGCAGGGCCAGCGAGACCAGGGCTACACCGGCCGCGTCATCGTCATGACTGCATTCGACAATCCGGAATCGGAGCGGCGATGCCGTCAGCTATCCGTCGACCACTATCTCCGCAAACCGTTCGATCTGGACGCCATGCTCGGCCTGATCCGGGGTCTCCTGGGGGGAAGCGGATCGAGCGCCGCCGCTGGTGCGCGAGGCATCAACTAGAGCAGGCCACGGAGGGAGGTGAATCCAAGATGCCGATGGCGAAGAAGGCTGCCAAGAAGGTCGCGAAGAAGGCCAAGAAGGCCGCCAAGAAGACCAAGAAGGTCGCGAAGAAGGCCAAGAAGGCCGCCAAGAAGTAGGACCGCCTACCTCGGGCCTATGCTCCGGGGGCTGCTCTGGTTGGATTCCCGGCAGCCCCCTTGTCCGACTGACTACAGCAGGGCTGACGGTGTTCGGACGACTCACAACAGGTCTTCCGTGTTCGCGATCGCAACCCTTCGCATGGGAGCTGCCGTCCGCTCATCGCATTGGCCGCCAGAACCCCGGCCGTCCGACTCGGATCTTGAGGGAAGACTCGGTCTTGGAGAAGTCTGCGTGCGGGGGGCAGGCAAAAAAGTTCCCCGCCACCACCGAGTCCTCAGCGCTCAGAGCCCCTAATTCAGGAAGCCCGCATAGAAATAGGGCTTGAAGTGCTGCGCCGACTCAAACGGGGCAGGGAACCGACTTCGCTACCAAGAACGACGTTAGACTTGTGCGCATTCCTCCGTCAAGTGGTTTTTCCACCAATATTCACGCGCGCAAGCTATGATGCACGACGCCTGCGGTTTCCCGCCGCGGGGGTTGTGCTTTTTGTCACAAGGGGCCAGGAGGCGACATGGCGATCCTCGTGACCGGAGGGGGCGGCTACATCGGCAGCGTGATGGTCGAGGTCTTGCGCGAACGTGGAAAGGCCGTGGTGGTCGTGGACAATCTCTCGCGCGGCCACCGCGAGGCGGTGGACGATGACGTGCCGTTCCATGTGGGAGACGTCGCGGACGGGTCGTTCCTGCGGGAGGTGTTTCGCGAGCATCCGATCGACGGCGTCTTCCACTTTGCGGCTTCCAGCCTGGTGGGCGAGTCGATGCAGGACGCGGGCGCCTACTTCCGGAACAACGTCGGCGGGCTGCTGCGGCTTCTCGAAGTGATGACGGAGTTCGGGACCAGCTGCTTCGTGCTCAGCTCGACCGCGGCGACCTATGGCGAGCCCACCGAGATCCCGATCTCGGAGACCGCGCCCACCGTGCCGACCAACCCCTACGGCGAGTCGAAGCTGACGTGCGAGAGAATTCTCCGCTGGATGGGCCGCGTCCACGGTCTGCGCTGGGCCGCGCTTCGCTACTTCAACGCCGCCGGCGCCAGCCAGAGGCGAGGGGAGGATCACTTTCCCGAGACGCATCTCTTGCCGCTGGCGATTGCCGCGGCCGCCGGTCGCCGTGGGCCGCTGCCGGTCTTCGGCCTCGACTATCCGACCCCGGACGGATCGTGCATCCGTGACTATGTGCATGTCGAGGATCTGGCGGAGGCGCACCTGCTGGCTCTGGAACGGATGCCGGACCACCCCGCCGAAGTCTACAATCTCGGCAACGGGGAAGGATTCAGCGTGCTCGAAGTGCTCGACTCCGTGCGTCGCGCGACCGGTCGGCCGGTCCCCTGGGAATCCGCCCCCCGCCGTCCCGGGGATCCCGCGCGCCTCGTCGCGAGCAGCGAGAAGGCCCGCCGGGAGCTGGGCTGGATCCCACGTCGGGATCGGCTGGACGTGATCGTGGAGACCGCCTGGCGTTGGGCGGAGGCCCACCCGCGTGGATACGCCGACCGAGCCTGATCCGCCCGTCCTGCGTCCGCTCGCGGACCGGCGCCGTCCCCGGACGCTCGCGGAAGTGCGCGGGCAGGCGCACCTGGTCGGGCCCGCGGGGCCGCTGCGGGTCTTCTACGAGCGGGGCGAAATCCCCTCGATGATCTTCTGGGGACCGCCCGGTTGCGGGAAGACCACGCTCGCCCGTATCCTGGGCAGCCACCCGGGCTATTTCCTGGAGCAGTTTTCAGCCGTGCTGGCGGGGGTCCGGGAAGTCCGCGCGGTCGTGGAACGGGCTCGCGCGCGGCGCGACACCGAAGGGCGGCGGACCATCCTGTTCGTGGACGAAATCCACCGTTTCAATCGAGCCCAGCAGGACGCCTTTCTTCCCCACGTGGAAACCGGCCTCATCGTGCTGATCGGCGCGACGACGGAGAACCCGTCCTTCGAGGTGAATTCGGCTCTGTTGTCTCGCTGCCGCGTCTACGTCCTGCGGCCCCTGGATGCCGCGTCCTTGCGGGAGATCGCCGAAGCCGCGCTGACCGCCTCGCCGGAGGAAGGGGAGGGGGCCGCCCCCCTGCGCCTGGCCGACCCGGCGTGGTCGGTGGTGCTCGCCTTCGCGGATGGAGATGCCCGCAAGCTCCTCAATCTGATCGAAGCGCTGCGCGCCGCGCCGGTCGCCGGCGGCGAGGTCGGCGCAGAGGAGGTCGAGCGGGTCATCCAGTCGGGCGCGGCGGTGCGGCACGGCGCCGAGGACCATTTCGACTGGATTTCCGCGCTCCACAAGAGTCTGCGCGGAAGCGACCCGCATGCCGGCGTCTACTGGTTGGCCCGCATGCTGGAGGCGGGAGAGGACCCGAAGTTCATCGTGCGGCGGCTGATCGTGTTCGCATCCGAGGACGTCGGCCTTGCGGATCCCGCGGCGCTGGTCTACGCCACGGCCGCCATGCAGGCGGTCGACTTCGTCGGCATGCCGGAGTGCCGGCTCGCCCTTTCCCAGTTGGTCCTCTACCTGGCGCTGGCGCCCAAGAGCAACTCAGCCTATACATCCTATAGCGAGGCTCAGGGGCAGGTCCGCGCGCGCGGAGCCCTGCCGGTCCCGCTGCGGATCCGGAATGCCCCCACCCGGCTGATGGGCGATCTGGGCTACGGCGCAGGCTACCTGTACCCCCACGACGCGCCCGGGCACTGGGTGGCGCAGTCCTATCTTCCGGAGGAGATCCTGCCGGAGCGTTTCTACCGCCCCTCGCGCCAGGGTCGAGAGGCGAGGATGGTGGAGGACCACCGGAAACGCACCCGCGACTTCTACAAGCTGCGCTCGAAGGACGTCGCCCCGCCGGAGCCCGAGGCTCCTTGACGCCGCGGCTCCCGATCGGCTAACGTCCCCGTTTTCGACCCGTTCGTCCCCATCGTCTAGTCGGCCTAGGACTCCGCCCTTTCAAGGCGGCAACACGGGTTCGAATCCCGTTGGGGACACAGAGACGGATAGAGATGTCGGGGGACGACCGAAGACCGGGGACGACCGAAAACGCAGACAGCGGGCGGTCCCCGAGAGCGGTCCAGGGGCGGTCCCCGTGAGCGGTCCAGGGGCGGTCCCCGAGAACGGTCCAGGCCGCCCAGACAAAAAAGGAAAAGGGCGGCGGCGGCCCGGTCGATCCTCGTTGGTGGGGGGCGGAGGATCGCGGAGATCGGGTCGCCGCCGCAAGGTCTGGGACCGCAATCCCCTGACGACCTGTAGCGCCACCCCGGACGCGCGAGGCCTCCGGAGTGTGCAGGATCGTTCAGCAAGACAGCAGTGCCCAAGCCGGAATGCCCAAGCTCGGAGCCCGGGCGCCGCATCCTGCTGCGGCGCGGGGGTAACACGCGTACGAACACCGAGCCCGGGCCTCGGTTCCCAGGAAATGTTCGCGGCGGATGATCTCGGCCTTCGTTCGGCATTGACCGGCGGCCGGCCGGTGGATAACCTGATGAACCCGAGGATGATGGGGAGGGAAGAGGCTCTTTGCAGGAAGCTCTTGAGGAGGCTTTGGGGGAGGATCGGATGGTACGGGGACGGGGGGGGCGGCGTTGGCTGGCTCCGATGGTGCTTGCGGTTACGGCGGTCCTTTGCGGAACGGTCACCTGGCTCTGGATCAAGCGGGACCACCCGCCGATCCAGGCCCTGCTTGATGCCCGGATCTCGTTGAACGAGGCGCGGAGCACCTCGGACGAGGAGCCGGCCCGGCCGCTGCTCGACTCCGCGGATCGAAGTCTGGCGGATGCGCAGCGCGCGCTGGAGAGCGAGTATCGGAAGCTCGTGCTCTTCCGCCACTACGACCTGACGCGATACCACGCGGACCGGGCAGTGAAGCTCTGCGCGGAGGCCGTTGACGTCGCACGCACCGCGCGGCAGAACGCCGCGGTGGAAGGAGGCCGTCGGGTGGCCCTCCTGCGCCGGTCCCTGTCGACCACCCGGGGCCTGGTGGAGCGGCTCAATCTGCGGGGAGACGCCCTGGTCCGCCTCAGCTCCGCCGAGACCTACATCAATGCCGCGGACGCCCGGCTCATGGATCAGGAGGCGATCGAAGCGCGGGAGCTGCTCGATCGCGCCGAGGCCGAGATCGAGGAAGCGTCCGTTCATCTGCAGGCGCGGCTCACTCGCTTCCTGGAGCGTCGCCACGAGTGGAACACCTGGGTGCGCGAGACCTTGACCGCCTCGGCGCAGACGAACGAGCCGATGGTGCTCATCGACAAGCTGAGCCAGGAGTGCCACATCCTTCGTCGCGGACGGGTGGTCGAGACGTTCCCGGTGGAAATGGGCAACTCCTGGATGGAGCGAAAGCTCACCGAAGGCGACCGGGCCACGCCGGAGGGGCGGTACCAGGTTTCGGCGCTCAAGGGAAACGGCAACAGCCGTTACTACAAGGCCGCTCTCCTCAGCTATCCGAACCAGGCCGATCGAGCTCGATTCGTGAAGGCCAAGCGGTCGGGCCAGATCTCCCGCGGAGCCCGTATCGGTGGGTTGATCGAGATCCACGGAGAAGGCGGCCGAGGCAACAACTGGACCGCCGGCTGCGTGAGCCTGGCGAACTCCGACATGGACCGGCTGATGTCCTTCCTGCGCACCGGCACTCCGGTGACCATCGTCGGGGTCTGGCAGGAGCCCACCTGGTTGGCATCCGGTGGTCTGTCCACCGGAGCGGCCTCGCGGATCGGTCGCGCCGACTAGGCTGCGCCGGCGCGCGGCCCGACGCGGGGCCCGGCGCAGGCGAGAGGGGACGTCATGGATGGCAGAGGGCGCCGGTGGGCTTGGCTCGGAGCCGGCGTTCTCGTTGTGTCGGCCGGGCTCCTGGCGGAGCGAACCGCGCGTTCGTCCCTGGAGCGGCGCGCCCGCGAAGTGGACCTGATCGCGGCAGTCCGCGGAATGGGCCTCGAGGGGCGGGTGTCCGTTCCCCAGTGGGAGCGCTCGAATCTGCGCTGGCTGCCGAGGCCGGCCTTGCGGATGCGCGGCGTGCACGCAACGGTTCTCTCCGGGCGTCCCGGCCCGGGCGCGGCATCCGGGCGGATCCGTTTCGAGTCGGTCGATCTGGTTCCGGCCTGGGGATTCCCGTTGCGGGGCGGCCTCGATCATGTCGAGGTCCGGGGCGGGGTCTTGGAGATCGGTCCTGATCTGCTGCCCCCGGTGCCGCGCGACTACGTCGATCCGATCTCCGGTGCCGTGCGGGCGATTCCCTGGAGTGCGCTCCTGCGCGTGATTCAAGAGGGTGGCGGAACCGCCTCGGCCTCACTCAATCCGGAAAAGAACCGGCCACGTCCCTTCATCCGCCGGGAGCCGGCGGTCGTGGCGCATGACCTTGAGATTCGACTCCCCGCGGCGCTGCTCCCGGCAGGCGAGTCCGTCCAGGTCGAAGAGGCGCGTCTCCTCGCCGAGGGCGACGATCTGGAGCTCGTGGGCGAACTGCGCGTGCGGGCGAGTCAAGGCGCGTGGTCTGTGCCGGTGCGGATCCTGCGCGCGCCGGGCGGACTCGCCTCCGGCTACACCTGGGATGTCGCCCTTGGCTCCGATTCGTCCGGGATTCGCGTGCGGGCATCGGAACCGGGAAGCAGTGGGCCGCCGTCGTGGACCGGGGACCTGCGCGATCCCCGGGGAACGGTGGCTCAGGCCCTTCTGGACGGGCGCGGAGGTCCGCTGGGCCGCCTGCGCTGGGAAGGCCCCTGGAGCGTGCAGGCGAGCGGCGATGGCTGGCGTCTGTCCGGAGTCCGGGAGGCAACGGTGAGCCTCCTGGGCGGGACGCTTTCCATGCCGGGGAGCGCGAAGTCGCGCACCGAGGTGACGGGAACGGTCCGGATTCTGCCGGGGCGGGTCGACATTCCCCGTCTCGCGCTGAAGGGACGCACCCGGGACCAGGCGGACAGCGCCGAAGTCCAGCTGCACTGGGTCTCCACTACCAGCGGCCTCCACCTGACCGGCCGGCTGGCGGGGAGATTCGATCCGGGATGGGTCGGCATGCTCGGCGACGGGTGGCGTGCGGCCGGGTGGGTGGACGCCACGTTGTCATTCGAGGGCGTTCGCGAGTCGCGGGAGGGGCGATGGATTCTCGCGCCCCGCGGCCGCCTGGACGGAACCATCGCGCAGTTCCGCGGGCCGTGGTTCGCCGACAGCCTGAAGCAAGGCAGCCTGGAGGCCTGGAGCACGCGCGACCGAATCGGGTTCGTGCTCGCCGGGATCTGGGGGAGCAGCACGTTCCGGCTCGAGGCGAGGGATCTCCCGTTGGCCGATCCGCGGAGGCCGGACTACGCCCGCGCGGAGACTCGATGGGGATTCAGCTCGCCATCGTGTCGGGTCGAGGACTTTCGGCTCGCGGCCGGCCGCTCCGCGCTCCCGGACGAGATTCCGTTCTGGCTGGCGCTGCCAGGCCGCGGCGAATTGCGGATCGACGATGGGAGTGTGGCGGGCGTGGCGTTCGATGGTCTCTCGATGACCGTGGATCGCCGAGGGAACCGCTTCGGGCTCGACCGACTTGAAGTGAACCTGGGGGGCGGCCGCATCACGGGAGGTTCCGGCGGGGGCCGGGGCGGCCGCGCCGGTGTGGTGATCGGCGAAGCGCGCCTCGAGGTCGACCAGGTGGACCTGCGGCAGCTGCGTTCGCTCCTGGTTCGGCTGGACCCGCGTCTGGCCCGGGGCGTCGAGGGCAAGCTCTCCGGATCGGCTCGACTTCGCTGGCCGAGCCTCGAAGCCTTCGACGGGGGACTGCAGCTTGACGGCTCGGTGCGGATCTCGGACGGGAGCCTCCGGGGCCTGCCGATCCAGGAGGAGTTGCGGCGCCGCACGCATCTGGACCGGTTGGAGGTCCTCTCCTTCGATCTCCTGGAAACGGACATTCGCCGTGATGCCGCGGCGCTCCAGTGGAATCGGTTTCGCCTCGAAGCGCCTCCCTGGCGCGCGGAGGGCGCGGGCCGGCTCGATGCCGGCGATTCACTGCGCTTCGTGCTGAGTGTGCGCACTCGCGGCGAAGACGGCGATGAGTGGGGTAGGCTGCTCTCTTCCCTGATCGGCGGCGAACACGCGGCGCTCTACGCCATCCTGACTGGGTCCTTGGACCGGCCCGGAGTGCAGGTGTTGTCCCGCGCCGGCTTCCTGCGTGAGCTCGACCGGCTCGGAGGGACACTGCCGACCGAGGCGACCGGCCCGCGCCGGTAGCGGGTCCAGACCGCGGCTCAGGCCACAGTGCGGCCGCCGTCCACCGTGAGAATCGTCCCGGTCACGAATGCGGCCCGGGTGAGGTACCGCACCGCCTCGGCCGCATCCGTCGGAGCGCCGATCCTCCGCAGGGGGGCGGCGACTCGGATCCGCTCGGCGAGCGCCTCCGGCGTTCCTTCCGGGAGCAGCACCGCGCCCAGCGCCACGCCGTTGACGCGGACTTCCGGAGCCAGCGCCCGGGCCAGCCCCAGCACTCCCGCGCGCAGGCCGGCCTTGGCGATGGTGTACGGGATCCGATCCACGTAGGGACGATCCACCGACCAGTCGAGCAGCGCCGTGATCGTGCTCTGGCCCCGGGTCTTCATGCGCATCCCGACCGAGCGGGCGAGCAGGAACGGCGACACCAGATTGACCCGCAGCGTCTCCTCGAAGCGATCCGGGACGACGTCTTCCAGCGGATCCCGCGGGTAGATCGCGGCGGAGAGGACCAGGGTCTCCAGCGGCCCCATTTCGCGCTCGACCGCCTCGGCGAGCGGCTCCATGGCGCGAGGGTCGGACAAGTCCGCCGCGAAGCAGGCCGCGCGGCCGGTGTCCCCGCTTTCCGCGCACAATCGCGCGGCCAGAGCTTCGGCTTCCGCGCGGTGACGGTGATAGTGCAACGCCACGCGGTAACCGTCGCCGGCGAGCATCTCGGATACGGCGCGCCCCAGGCGGATCCCCGCGCCGGTCACCAGGGCCAGCGGACTCGTCTCGCGCATTTCTCCTCCGGGCGGCGTTTCCCTCCGCCGGACCACACTATACCACCCGGGACCGCTCCTTGAGGTGCCGCGGAGGCGCCACTATACTGGGGACGCTGCCCGGTGGGTACGGGTGTCGAGGGGCGGATCAGGAGGGATCATGATCGACTTCTCTCTGAGCGAGGAGCAGAAGCAGCTGCAGGATCTGGCGCGCGAGTTCGCGCAGAACGAGATTGCGCCGCGGGCGGCCCACCACGATGAGACGGGTGAGTTCCCGATGGAGATCGCGAAGAAGGCGTGGGAAATCGGGCTCATGAACACGCACATTCCGGAGGAGTACGGCGGGCTCGGTCTGGGGGTCTTGGAAGGGTGCATCATCGGCGAGGAGGTCGCCGCCGCCTGCTCGGGGATCGGAACCGCGATGGAGGCGAATCAGCTCGCCGAGGCTCCGGTCATCGTCGGCGGATCCGATGAGCTGAAGAAGAAGTGGCTGACGCCCATGACGGAGCGTTTCGGGCTGGCCGCCTATGCCGTGACGGAACCGGGCGCCGGCAGTGACGTCATGGGAATCCGGACCACGGCCCGCCGGGTTGGCGCTGAGTACGTCCTGAACGGCAGCAAGATGTGGATCACGAGCGCCGGCGTGGCGGACTGGTATTTCGTGCTGGCCCTCACCGACCCCGCGCGGGGCGCGCGGGGCATGAGTGCGTTTCTCGTGCCCCGGGACACGCCCGGCGTAGAGGTTGGCAAGAAGGAGAAGACGATGGGCCAGCGGGCGAGCGACACCCGCGGCATCACGTTCGCGGATGCCGTCGTCCCCGCCGCGAACCTCGTGGGCAAGGAGGGGCGGGGCTGGTTCCTGGCCATGAAGGCGTTCGAACACACCCGGCCGGTGGTTGCCGCCGCCGCGGTGGGAGTGGCCCGGTCGGCCCTCGAGCACTCCATCCGCTATGCCAACGAACGCCGAGCTTTCGACCATCCGATCGCCCGCCAGCAGGCGGTGGCGTTCATGATCGCCGAGATGGCCCGCGACGTCGAGGCGGCGCGTCTCCTCACCTGGCGCGCGGCCTGGCACATCGATCAGGGACAACCGGGCATTCTGGAGGCGGCGTACGCGAAGCTCTTCGCCGCCGACACGGCAATGCGGGTGACGACCGACGCGGTGCAGATCTTCGGAGGGTACGGATACAGCCGGGAGTATCCGGTCGAGAAGCTCATGCGCGACGCCAAGGTCTTCCAGATCTACGAGGGCACGAGCCAGATTCAGCGGCACATCATCTCTGCGGAGGTGCTCTCGCGAGGACGAAGCTGCTGAGCCCGGGGCGGGAGAAAGGATGCGCTCTCGCCCCGCGTCGGTCCCCCCTCAGCCCGCGTGGGGACGGCTGAAGACGGGGTCGCTCACTTCCAGCTTGGCGATCTCCTGGGCAAAGCGCTTGCGCTTCCGGTCGTAGAAGTTCGCCCGTTCCTGGTTCTCCCGCTGGCGATACCCTTCGACCAGGTGCTCGCATTGCCGCACCAGTTCCTCCGCCACGCGGTGGCGAAGCAGGGCGGTGAGGTGGCCGCCCTGATAGGCCTTTTCCAGCGTGTAGACGCGAAAGCGTTCCAGGCCCCAGTCGGCGACGCGCGCGGCCGGCGCATCGACCTGGACCGGCTCGTCCCAACGCGCCGCGACATGCTGGGCGGTGAGGCGCAGCCAGAAGTCGAACTCCTCGCCCACCGGCAGGTTCTCGTCGAAGGGCACCTCGCCGTTGAGGCAAGCCCGGCGCACCAGCGAGCCGCCGAGCGGCTCGGTGACCGACTCCAGGATCGACTCGAAGCTGACGACCTGCAGTTTCGGCTCGTGGGCGGCGGCGGCTCGGCGCTTGCGGCTGCGGTGCGCGGAAAGCACCGCTCCAAGCTCCGCGTTCTCTTCCAGGAAGCGCACCTGGTGGGCCAGCTTCTCCGGGTTCCAGAGATCGCCCGGCTCGGCGAAGGCGAACATCTCGCCGGTGGCCAGGGCCATCGCGCGGTTGCGCGCCGCCCCGGGGCCGCGGGGAGTCACCTGATGCAGATAGTGGATACCGACTCCGTCGCGGATCATCCGGACACAACGGGTGCCGGTGTCCTCGCGCAGGGAATCGCTCCAGACCTGTTCGGCCCGCGCGGTGTCGGGACCGAGACGAGAGAGGGCCGCCAGACCCGTACCATCGGTTGATCCGTCATCCGTGATGAAGAGATCGAAATCGCGAAAGCTCTGCCGCAGGACTGTATCGGCCGTCGCCAAGAGAGCGTCCCGGGCATTTACCGTCGCGATGACTACCGTGACCCGCGCCATTCCGCCCTTCCTCCCTGCACATGTGCATGCCGTGCCCCGCAACGTTCGTCCATGAGCGAGGGCAACCCGATCGAAGGCCGACGCAAATCCAAGACCGTCCGCGCGTCACTCGAGTGTCGGAGTGCAGAAGAAACCCCAAGACTCTGGTTCCCTGGCACCCAACCCTCCTTTCCCGACCGGACGGACAACGACCGAAGTGTAGCCCTTACCTTTCCTTAGGTCAAGGTTCCGGCGTCGCCCGGCGCTGACTTCCCGCCGGGCGCCGCCCGCGCCCGAGCCGAGCGCGCCGGGCAATCAGGTCCGAAGCCGGCGGGCGAGCCCGGCGGCGCTTGACGATTGACACGCGGTCGGAGCCGACTCTACCCTGCAATTCTCGCGTTGCTCGATTCTGATGCGCCCCGGGGAGGGAAACATGAAGCGTTGGATACCGCACGGATTCCGCCGCCTGCCGTTTGGCGCCCTCGTGTTCGCGGCGGTGGTTGGCATGGGCATCGCTGGCTGCGCCAAGCGTACCGTCACGCGAATCGCGACGGACACCACCGTGGACCTGTCCGGACGTTGGAACGACACCGACAGCCGGGAGGTCGCGACGACCATGATCCAGGATGCGCTCAACGCTCCCTGGGCGAGCCAGTGGATCCAGAAGGCCGGTCGGAAGCCCACGGTGATCGTGGGCGTGATCCGAAATCGGACCAGTGAGCACATCCCGGTCGGGACGTTCGTGGGCGACATCGAGCGGGCCCTGGTGAACTCGGGGGAGATGAGTGTCGTGGCCACTGCCGCCGAGCGACAGGATCTGCGCAGCGAGCGCGCCGACCAGTGGCAGAACGCCACCGAGGAAACGGCCAAGAAGATGGGAGCGGAGCTGGGCGCCGACTTCATGCTGGGCGGCTCGATCGAGGCGATCACCGACCGGCAGGACGGGCAGACGGCGCTCTTCTATCAGGTGGATCTGACGCTGTTGAACATCGAGACGAACGAGAAAGCCTGGATCGGCCAGCACAAGATCAAGAAGGTGGTGCAGAAAGGCCGCTACACCCCGTAGGTTCCGATGCGCTGGTGGCGGGCAGTCTGGCCCCTCGTGCTGCTGGTGGCGGGATGCGCCACCTACGCCTCCCGGATGGCTCCGGCGATCAAGGCCCTGCGCCAGGGCGAGGCCGGGCGCGCGGTGGAACACGTTGACCGGAATCCCGATCCGGGTAGCGTGCTGTGGCAGCTGGAACGCGGCTTGTTGCTGCGCGCGGCGGGCCGTTTCCGCGAGAGCAACGAAGCGCTGGCGGCCGCCGCGCGGCGGGACGATGAGTTGTACACTCGCAGCATCTCCAACGAGTCGGCGGCGCTGGCGATCAGCGACGCCGTGCGGCCGTACCGCAGCGCGGACCACGAGAGGCCATTCGTGCACGTCTACTCCGCGCTCAACTACCTGGACCTCGGCGACCGGGAAGGGGCCCTGGTGGAGGCGCGAGCCCTCACCGAGCTGCTGCAGGCGCACATCGCGCCCGGTGACGAGAGCGGCGCGGACGACTGGGGTTTCGGTCGGCTTCTGGCGGGCCTCGTCCTGGAGTCGGGCGGGGAGTGGAATGATGCCTGGATCGCCTACCGGGCGGCCCGAGCGGCCTATGGGGCGCGGGATGCGGGCCCTTCCCCACAGCTGCGCGATCTTCTGGATGAGGCGGTGCGGCGGACCGCGGTGCGGGCGGGTCTCGAGTCCGGCGAGATCGAGCCGGAATCGGCGCGCATCGTGGTGGTGGTCGAAGAGGGGCTCGTCACTCCGATGGAGGACTTCCACCTGCGGGTGCCGATCCTGAAGGAGGAAGAGAGCTGGGGCGAGGATCAGCTGGGTCCGTGGAGCGAGATCGTATCGCGCCGCGCCTGTGACCTGCGCCGGCACCGGGTGCACCATCGCCGGCAGGAGGTCGCCTACTTCCTCGACGTCGCCGTCCCGGTCTATCCGGAGCGACCGGCGCCTCCGCCCGGTCCGTCCATGGTCTGGGTGATGGGGCGGGCGCCGGCCGCGGCGGTCTTCGTGGAGAATGTCGAGGAACTGGCTCGGGAGAACCTGGAGCGGAGCTATCCCGTCATTGCGGCCCGGGCGGCGGCGCGCGCGCTGATCAAGGCCCTGGCTTCGCGAGCCGTGAGCCGGCGTTCGGGGGAGGTGCCGGGCAAGCTCGCGAACCTGCTCGGGGTGGCCACGGAACGGGCGGATACCAGATCCTGGAGCACCCTGCCGGGATGGATCGGTCTGGCGGTGATCGAGGTGCCGCCCGGACCCGCGGTGGTGCAGGTAGAATCGATGGTCTACGGTCGGTCGGCGGAAATGTCGGTCACCGCGCCGGAGTCGGGCTGGGCGTTTCTGGATTGCCGCCTGCTGCCGTGACTCGCGATCGATCGCGGTCTCGCCCGGCGGCGGCGCGAGGACCAGGGCGGCGCGAAGCGTGAAGAGGAGGATGGGCATGCTGGAGCGGACGGGGGTGGTGACCCTCGAGGGGCGGTCACTGACACTTCTGGGCCCGGATGTCGGCGAGGGGATGGCGCTGCCGGACTTCACGCTCACCACGAGTGCCCTCGCCTCCGTGAGCCGCGCGGATCTCATCGGCAGGATGCTGCTTCTGAACGTCGTGCCGTCGCTCGATACCGGGGTCTGCTCTGCCCAGACCCGGCGGTTCGACGCGGAGGTGGCGCGCCTGCCGCAATCCATCGAGGTGATCACGGTGAGTGCGGACCTGCCGTTCGCCCAGGCTCGGTTCGCCGCGACCGAAGGGATTCGCCACCGCCTGCTCTCCGACCACCGCGACCTGTCGTTCGGCCTGGCCCTGGGGCTCGCGATCAAGGAGCTCCGCCTGCTGGCTCGCGCGATTCTCGTCGTTGACCCGGGAGGACGAATCACCTACCGGGAGATCGTGCCGGAGATCTCGCATCATCCGGACTACCCGGGCGCGCTGGACGCGCTGCGTTAGCGGGCTGCTGAAGAGCCCAGCCGGTGCGGCTGCCTGGGTTCTTCAGCAGCCCGCCCGGCCGCGTCCCTTCGGGCGTCCGGCCGGGCCTCTTAGCGAGCGGTGGCCGGCGGCGGCAGCTCCACCCAGCGCCTCTGCTCGATGTCGTAGAGCCAGCAGGCGCCGGTCCGGGAGACCAGGAATCCCCAGGTCGAGAGGTCGGCGATCTCCTCGACCCGCACCGGCAGCGGGAGGATGCGGGTGTCCTTGCCCTGCGCCTTGAATGCTTCATCGATGGTGTACCAGCGCTTCTTCTCGGGCAGGTATTGCCAGAGGGTCCCGTCGGCCGTGAGGACGCCGCCGACCGCGAAGGCGCGGAGCACATTCTGCGGCGCCTCGCTCTGGGCGCGAGCGGCGCGTGTTGCCGGGCCGTGGCCGAGCAGGAGCCAGATCCCCACGGTCAGGAGCATTCCGCTGACGAGGACAAGACGAAGACGGCGGGTTGACATGCTGATTCTCCCCTCGCCGCCTCACGGGCGGCCGCATGCCGGAACCGAAGCCGGTCCGGCGAGTTCCAGTCCTTCTTTTCCTCTCATCGCACGACCACGAGGCGCGTGCTGCGTTCGCCCCGCGCGGTGACGAGCCGGATCCAGTAGCTCCCGGCGGCGAGCGCGTGCCCGTTCTCCGTGCGGCCGCTCCAGGAAGCATATCGTGTACCCGCGGGCAGGTCGGCGTCGAGGAGCACGTGGACCCGGCGCCCCGCCGGGTCGAAGACCTCCAGGCGGGTCGATCCCGGGGCCGGCAGATCCAGCCGCAGCTCCACCCGGGAACCGGACGCACGGAAGGGGTTCGGGCGCGGGGGGTACAACCGGAGCGCCGTCGGAATCGCCGGCGCGTAGGTGGCCGGGTAGGGGCCGTAGACGACGAGGTCGGATGACGCGTACCCCACGCGGAACCGGTAGAGGTAGGCGCGACCCGGTTCCACCGTGTCGTCGAGGAAACGCACCGCCCGGGAGCTGTCCGGCAGAATCGGCACCGGCGTTCGGGTACCCCAGCGGATCGGATCCGCGTCGGAGCGTTCGACGACCACGCCGTCCACCGCCAGATCCGCGGGCAGGACAAAGCTGACCGAGAGACCGCGATCGAGCGAGTCGAAGCGGAGATCGAGCACGTCTTCCGGGGTCAGACCGCTCACCTGGAGCGTCACGGGGATGACGCGCACGGGATCGGACTCGTCGTTCGTCTCCACGAACAGGCGGGCGCGCCACGTGCCGTTGCCGACCGTGGAGGCATCGAAATTCACGGCGACCGGCTGCGGGTGGCCGGGAGTGGCCCGCCCGTGGCGCGGTTCCCGCGAGAGCCAGGGCAGGGGTGGCGTCTCCGGAGCGCGATCGTACGCCTCCCCCTGCAGCGTGGTGGCGAGACGCACCGCCACGCGAACCGAGGCGGGCGTACCGAGGTGCGCCCGAGGCACGGCCAGCAGGACCGGCTGTGTTCCCTCGGTGATGCTCGCCCCGGTCAGCGCGCTGACCGGCCGGAACGAGGTGTCGAGCAGCACGGCCGGGCCCTCGTGTCCCGCCTCCTGGGCCAGCGAGCCGAAAGCGACCAGGAAGTCGGCGCCGAGATTCGGCTCCAGGAGGCCGGTCGACAGATTGTCGTCGGTGTCGATGAGCACGAGTCCGCCCCAGGCCGAGGGGGCTGGCCAGGGAACGTGCCCGCGCAGACGGATCTCCAGCACCGGACCGGTCTCCAGGTCGTTCCGCGCGCGGAGGTCGATCCCCGCGAGGTCCGCGACGGAGCCGGGGTCGGTCGCATCGCTCCAGACCTGACTCCAGGGCGCGTCTCCGTCGGGCCACGGGTATGCGAGGCGGACCGAGTCGATGGGTTGCTCCGCTTCGCCCAGGTAGGCGTTGAGGCGGAGCACGCCCCCGGAACGGTTGCCCACGAGAAAGCTCGTGTCGCTGCTGGTGGCCGCGCGCAGGTTGTAGACGATTTCGGTGAGCTCCAGGTCCAGGGCGGGGGCCGCCGGGGTGGCGGTGGCGATGCGGGCCGGACCGGGGCCTTCGTCATAGAGCGCATTCACCCGATAGCGGTAGCTGGTGCCGGTGGTGAGCCCGGTGTCCACGTAGGCCACGCTCCTCCGGGGGAACGGGTGGATCGGGTCGGTCGTGAATGAACCGTCTCCTTCCGCGCGCCGGATCTCGTAACCGCGAAAGCGGACGGCCGCGGTGTCGACCCCCGGGGGAGGCTGCCAGCGGAGTTGCACGCAGGAGGCGCCGCACTCCTGGGCTCGGAGGGCGGCGGGTATCGCCCGAGCCTGCGCCGCGATGACGGTGACGTCGTCGAGCAGCCACCCCTGATCGCGGACTCCGGCGTCGCTCTCAAAGCGGAAGCGGAACCAGACTACCTGGCCGAGAAGCCCGTCGAGAGCGAAGCGCTCCCGAGTCCACCCGTCGGACTCGCCGCTGAACGCCGGCCCGTCCACAGCGCGCACCCGCGGGACGGGGTAGCCGCCCGAGGGCTCGAGGGCGAACCAGGGCCCCTCGGGCTGCGCGGCCCACTCGACCAGGCCGCCGTCGTACCCGCGTTCGCACCGGTACCAGTGTCGGAACTCGAGCCGGCCCCGTTCCCATCCGCCCAGGTCGATCGGACCCCACGCCAGGGACCAGGAGGCGTTGTCGGCGTATCCGTCGACCAGCCCGGTGCCCCACACCCGGGCGCCGCTCCAGGCCTGCAGCGGCGCCGGGGGAGCCCCCCACTCCCATCCGGCATCCGCCGACAGCCCTCCCGGACTGTCCTCGAACGTGAGCGTCCGGCCCGGACGGATCAGGAGCTGTTCGGAACCGTCCGGGGGCCAGGTCGTCAGGTTGGGCCGGACCGCGGCGTCGGCCGCCTCGAGGCGATAGGCCAGGGAGTCGCCTCCGCCGAGGGGCAGCGCGATCTCGGTGCGGTACTCGCTTCCGCCGATCCAGGTGAAAGGGGCGACGACGGCGGAGTCCGGGCCGCCCCACACCTGCGCGTACGCCGGACCCACGCGGTCGGAGTTGTCCGTCAAGGTCGCGCGCAGCGTGACGCGGGCGACGTCCTCCGTCACCGCCTCCACCGATTCGTGAGCGATGACGGGCGGCACCGTGTCGGCGCCCACGAAGAACTGGTAGGTGGAATCCGGCGCGGCGATGGGGAGGCGCGCGGCGTGACCTGCGGTGTCGGCGGCGGCCCAGTAATAGCGGACCCGGGTCCCCGGTTCGGGAGCCGGGATCAACGCCGCGTACTCGCGCGAAGACCCGGTGGGACGCGGGTCCACGCGAGTGAAACTGTCCTCCGTGGCGTAGAAGAAGGACACCGAATCAGGCGCCAGCGCGAGCAGGGACCGGATCGCGGCGCGCGCTTCGATCCAGGGGCCCGGATCCTCCAGGTCGGGCAGCGCCCGGTGCGTGATGTGGACCGCGTAGTCGCCGATCCCATGGGCGCGGAAGGCGCGGATGATCGGGCCGAAGTGCGGCGTGCCGTTGCCGAGATCCCCGTCGTCGTCGTCCACGGCCAGCAGATCGAGCAGGTAGTCGTCGAACGAGCCGGCGGCTCCATAGCGAGCGAAGTGGAAGAGCGAGTCGGCCAGATCCGCGCCGACCTCCCGGCGCAGATCCCAGAGCGCCCCGGCCAGGATCAACCCTTGCAGGTGGATGCTGGGGTTGGCGTCGTCCGGCCAGACGCGGTCCCGTTCGACATCGCGAAGGAAGGTGCCGGGTCCGAAGAAGCCGTTGCCGATGCGCGGCTGGCCGGTGAGCGTGGCGGCGAAGTAGTCGCTGAACGCCTCGTTCATGTCGCCCGGTGGTTCCCAAGGGGCGTAGCAGCTCTGGGTGACGGCGTGACCGTATTCGTGATAGACAACATCGGCAATGCGGGCGGTGGCCGTGCAGCCGCCGCCGGCGGCGTAGAAGTTGAGGCGGCTTCCGTTCCAGTAGGCGTTGCACCCGCCGCTCGGATCATCCACTCGGGCCTCCATCGCCCGGTCGAGCCGGGCCAGAGCCGGGCCGGGGTCGAGGTTCCGGGTGAAATGGTAGGCGCGCAGCAGGTGGTAGTACGCATCGCGCAGCGCCGGCGTGGAGTTCTCGTCGTCGAAGGTCAGGTCCGCGTTGCCCGGCATCGACACCGTGACGGTGTCCAGAGGCGTGAAGAGGCCGCGGCCGGCGTCGCGGACCCAGGCGTGCCGGCCCCTCAATTCCGCGGTGACCCGAGCCCGACCCTCCGCGTCGATCGAGATCGTGTAGGCCCCGGTGGCCGAGGTGGTATCGGCGCCGAAATACTGGCCGGACACGGCGGTGACCGCGGCGGCATCAACCGGGACCAGGACCGTGGTGTCGCCCGGTACGGCGGGCTCTACGACCGCGCGCACGGTGCCGTTGATGGTGCCGAAGACGAGAAGGCTCTGCCGGGAGAGCAGGGCTTTCGTCCCGGCATGCACCCGAGCCTCCCAGCGGCCGTCGGGGCCCTCGGTGCGAAACCGCAGCACGCAGACCGGCAGCAGCTCCATCTGTCCATCGACGCCGATGGCCGGGAGCCAGGCCTCCTCGCGCGCCTCCCACTCTGTCGCCGCGTGGGGGAGGTCGCGCAGGGCCGCGGCTTCGAGCTCCTCCGCCGGCCACGCGCGGGCGGGCCAGGCCTCGTGGGTCTCGCGATAGGTGCCGGCGCGCAGCAGCACCGGTCGTCCCGAAGCATGCCAGACGACCGCCAGACGAGAGCCGAGCACCGGGCGCCCTGCCACCGTCTGGACACCGCGGACGAATGTCGCGTTCGGGGTTTCGGCCACGCTCACGATCTCGATCTGAGGTCGCGCACCCGACTTGGCGCTCTCCCCGGCGAGCAGCGTTCGCGAAGGAAGGCTGAGCGGATGTCCCGCGGCGTCGGCGCCGAGGTGGACTCGGCCGCCCGAACCGGCCGGGAGACGCTTCGGGGCCGGCAGCCCCGGCGGTGTGGGGGGGGCGAGAGAAGTGATCCGGACGGTCTCCGGCGCCGGAGGCGGATTCACGGTGCCGCGGACCGGGGCGCCCCCGTCCACGGCCCGGGCCGGAAGCGCCGCGACGGCGGCGATCCCCGCGTTCCAGAGAAGCCTCCGCAAACCTGCCTGCCGAAAGAGACTCGCCCGGCGTCCGCCGCCGGCGGCGTTCGCCCCCCGCTCCGATGCCAACCCGGTTCCTCCTCTGGGCAAGCCCCACCGGCGCCCGTTGCGAATCTAGCACGCCCCGGCACCGCCGGCCGGGTTCTTCGGCATCCTGCTAGTCCGCGCGGTATATCACTCCGGATCGCGGAAGTTCCCGCCCGCCCTCCCGGCGGCGTCTTGCCGCCGCCGCCGGCCCCGGCTAAGATTCGCCGCAGACGGTGCGCGCCGGATCCACACCGGCGCAGAATGCCGGCCAAGGGGGACGAAATGGGCCTCTTCGACCGCTTCGTCGTCGCCACGCTGCCGCTGGTGCCCCGCCCGCTTGTCGGCCACTTCGGCCGGCCCTACATCGCGGGCGCGCGAGCCGCCGATGCGTTGGCTCTGGTGCGCGAGTTCAACGCGCGGCGCATGAGCGCCACGCTCGATTTTCTCGGCGAGAACATCCGCCGCCTGGAAGACGCCGCCGTTCCCCTGAATGCCTACTTGCAGCTCCTCGACGAGATCCAGCGGCAGGGGCTCGACGCGAACGTCTCGATCAAGCTCACCCAGATGGGCCTCGCGATGGATGTCGAGGCCTGCTATCGGAACCTCCGGATGGTGGTGTCCCGGGCCGCGGACCTGAAGATCTTCGTCCGGATCGACATGGAGGACTCCTCCTGCACCGACGACACCCTGGCGATCTATCGCCGCCTGCGGGCGGAGCGGTTCACCAACACCGGAGTCGTCCTGCAGGCGATGTTGCGGCGCACGGCGCAAGACGCGGACGAACTCGCGGCCGAGGGCGCGCGGGTCCGGCTCTGCAAAGGGATCTACGTGGAGCCGCCGCAGATCGCCTGGCAGGATCGGGAGACGGTGCGGCGCAACTACGCCTTCGTCCTCGAACGCCTGCTCCGGGCGGGGTGTCACGTCGGGATCGCGACCCACGATGAGCGGCTGGTCTGGGAGGGCGTGCGTCTCGTGCGCCAGCTCGGCCTCGATCGGGATCGTTACGAATTCCAGATGCTCCTGGGCGTGGCCGAGACGCTGCGGGGCACACTGGTTTCAGAGGGGCATCCGCTGCGGGTCTATGTTCCCTTCGGCGACCAGTGGTACGCCTATTCCGTGCGTCGCCTGCGGGAGAATCCGCGCCTGGCCGGAGCGGTCGCGCGCTCGACGTTGGGGCTGGGAGTCCGCCCCGAGACGGCTTGAGCCGCCCGTCCGGCCACCCGGATGGACGGTCAACCACCCGGATGGACGGTCAACCCATGATCGAGTAGCCGCCGTCGACCACCAGGGTCTGCCCCATCACCATCCTGGCCAGCGGGCTCACCAGGAAGAGCACGGCATCGGCGACATCCGCCGGCTCGACGAGCCTCCCGGCCGGGGTGCGTCCGCCGGCGGTGATCATCTCCTGGCGATTCGGAAAGTGTTTCAAGGCGTCGGTGTCGACCACGCCGGCGGAAACGGCGTTGACCCGCACGCCGCGAGGGCCCAGCTCCAGGGCCAGGTGGCGCACGATCGACTCGAGCGCAGCCTTGCTGGCGCCGACGGCGGTGTAGTTCGGGATGGCGCGGACCGCGCCGAGACTCGAAACCGCCACGATCGATCCCCCGTTCGGCATGAGGCCCAGCGCCTGCTGCGACAGCGGAATGAGGGTGCCGGCGTTGATGTCCATCGTCCACTGCCAGTGGCGGCGGGTCAGTTCCATGGCGGGACGGAGGACGCCCGAGGCTGCGTTGCTGATCAGGATGTCGAGCCGTCCGAACTCCGCGCGCAGGACGGAGAACATCGCCTCCTGGTCGGCCGCGTCGGCGACATTCGCACGCACGGTGAGGGCCCGGCCGCCGGCCTCGCGGATCCTGGTCGCCACCTCGTTGGCGCGGGTGGCCTGCCGGACGTAGTTGACCGCTACGGCCGCGCCCGCCTGGGCCAGCCGTTCCGTGATGGCCCGGCCGATCCCCCGGGAGCCCCCGGTCACCAGAGCCACCTTGCCCTTGAGGTTGATCTTCGTCTCGGCCGGTTTGTGGCTGGTCTTCATCTCGGTTCCCTCCCGGGATTCGAGGCCGCTCTCGAGACAGGACCCCGGACGAGTTGCCGGTCTTCCCGAAAGCGTGCTAGCATACCGCGCGAGGATGTCAGGTGCCAGTGGATCTGCTTCTGGCCAGGGTGTCTCCCGATTCACCCGGGAAGGGTGCCATGCGAAGCCCAAGGATCCTCGGTCTGGGGAAGCCCCGCACGCGGGTGGGGTCTTCGGTGCAGGCGGCCTCCGGCGCATCGACGCGGTCGCCCGGCGCAACGCCTGGCCTGATGGGACTGGTATTCGCATCCCTGGCCGGGGCGGCGATGGTCCTGTCGTCGCTGGCGGCGCCCCCGGTCGAGGCCCCTCCAACCTCGCGCATCGTTTCCCGATCGGAGTCGGTCCGCGGAGCCGTGGTGGTGCTTCCGGTCACGGGCGCGATCGGCCCGGTCACCTCGCGCTTCATCGTCTCCGGGATCGCGCGCGCCGAGCGCGACTCGGCGCGGGCCGTCGCCATCCAGCTCGACACGCCCGGGGGGCTGGACACTTCGATGCGGGAGATCGTGAAGGCGATCCTGGCGTCGCACGTTCCGGTGATCGTCTACGTTTCCCCGCAGGGGGCTCGGGCTGCCTCGGCGGGAATGTTCATCACGCTGTCGGCTCCCCTCGCGGTGATGGCGCCCGGGACCAGCATCGGCGCGGCCACCCCGGTCTCGATCGGCGTCGAGACTCCGACCGGCCGGGACACGTTGGGGGTGATGCGGGCGAAGATGGTCAATGACGCGGCCGCCTATGCGCGCTCCCTGGCGGAGCGACACGGCCGCAATGCCGATTGGGCGGAACGCGCGGTGCGGGTCGCGGCCTCGCTTCCGGCCGACGAGGCCGTTCGGGATTCGGTGGTCGACCTGGTGTGTCCGACGCTCGGCGCGATGCTGGCGGCGGCGGATGGTCGGGTGGTGCGGCTGGAGAGCGGGGAATCGGTGCTCCGTACGGCCGGAGCGCCGGTTCTGATCGCGCCCATGAGCCGGCGGGAACGGACTCTGGCCTTCATCAGCGATCCGAGTGTGGCCTACCTGCTGTTCCTCGCGGGTCTGCTCGGCCTGGCCCTGGAGCTCTATCACCCCGGGGTGATCCTTCCCGGGGTGGTGGGGGCGATCTCGCTCATCCTGGCCTTCTTCGCGTTCCAGGGCCTGCCGGTGCACGCGGCCGGGATCCTTCTCATCCTGCTGGGTCTGGTTCTCTTTGTGCTGGAGGTCAAGGTGACGAGCTACGGAGTTCTCTCCATCGGGGGGGTGACCAGCCTGGTCCTGGGCTCGCTGTTCCTCTTCGGACGCGATCCAGCCTTCCGTGTGTCGCTGGCCGTGGTGCTGCCGGCCATCCTGGTCTTCGCGGCTGCGATCCTGGTCGTGGTCTGGCTGGCCGCGCGCGCTCACCGGCGCCCGCGTCTCGGCGGTATGGACGGCCTGATCGGTTCTGTCGGGGACGTCGTGACGGCGCTGGATCCCCAGGGTCGTATCGACGTCCACGGTGAGTACTGGAACGCGGTCTCCAAGACGCCCGTTTCCCCGGGAGGTCGCGTGCGGGTGGTTCGGGTGCGGGGGCTCCTGCTCGAGGTCGAGCCGGTGCCGCCAGGTACAGAGTAATCCCGGTTTCCCGGGACGCGACAAGGAGGTCTGCATGCAGTCCGCGTTTACCGGAGTGCCCCTGCTCGCGGTTCTCGTCGTCCTGTTCCTGATCCTGACCAGCGCGCTGCGCGTGCTGCGGGAGTACGAGCGGGGCGTGATCTTCCGTCTGGGGCGGCTCATCGGCCTGAAGGGGCCGGGCCTCATCATCCTCATTCCCGGCATCGACAAGATGGTGAAGGTGAGCCTGCGCACGCACGTGATGGACGTGCCGCCGCAGGACGTGATCACGCGCGACAACGTGAGCGTGAAAGTGAACGCGGTGATCAACTTCCGGGTCGTCGACGCGAACCGGGCGGTGACCGAAGTCGAGGACTTCCTGTTCGCCACCTCGCAGATCTCCCAGACCACGCTGCGCAGCGTCCTCGGCGAGGCCGAGCTCGACCAGCTCCTGGCGGAACGGGAACACCTGAATCAGCAGCTGCAGGCGATCATCGATCGCCAGACCGACCCGTGGGGGATCAAGGTGAGCGCCGTGCAGGTCAAGGACGTCGGTCTGCCCGAAGAGATGCGCCGGGCGATGGCCAAGCAGGCGGAGGCCGAGCGAGAGCGCCGCGCCAAGATCATCGCCGCCGACGGCGAATTCCAGGCGTCGCAGAAGCTTTCGGACGCGGCGCAGGTCATCGAGGTCCACCCGATCGCCCTGCAGCTTCGCTACCTCCAGACGCTGGCCGAGATCGCGACCGAGAACAACTCGACGACGATCTTCCCGGTTCCGATCGACATCTTCAAGAT
>CAYYQN010000004.1:57031-164402 GCA_964473865.1 uncultured bacterium
GCCGGTTCCCCCGGCCGGGTTCTGCAGCCGGATGGAGGTCGGTCCGCTGGACGGATTGGGCGCGGCCACGCAGGAGAGGGTCGTGGTCGGGGAAACCGGCGCGTCGGCGGGCAGGTCACCCACGAAGATCCGGTAGTGCCCATATTGCGCCACGCTGGGGTTCCCCTTCGACTGGAAGACGAAGTCGAGTCCGCCCATGCTGGGCGCGGCGCCATGCCACACCGTGATGTGAAGGTCTTCGGCGAGACCGCCCCACATCGGAAGTTCCCCGCGGTCGAAGTAGCAGATCCCGGTCGACGTCTGGCAGTACTGCGCTCCCGTCCAGTCTCCGGGCAGGTCC
This sequence comes from uncultured bacterium, assembly GCA_964473865.1. Taxonomy (GTDB): domain Bacteria; phylum Eisenbacteria; class RBG-16-71-46; order CAIMUX01; family CAIMUX01; genus CAIMUX01. The sequence goes on from CAYYQN010000004.1 coordinate 57,372, forward strand.
GGGATCATGCGCACCAGAAGCGTGTCCATGTCTCCCGAGTTGTTGATGAACGGCGTGTGGAAATCCGCCTGCCCCGGTCCGGTGCCCGGACGGCGCGTGTTGTCCGAGGTATCGATGGTATAGGAGACTTCCGGCACCGGCATCCCGAGGAAAAGCGTGAAGGTGCAGCGCGCGACATCGTTCGGATCCTCGACCGAGCGGATCTCCAGATCGATCCAACCCTTCTCGGGCAGGATGCTGAAGGGGAAGAAGTCGATCTCGAGCGTGTCGAGCACTCCTGCCGTGAGGCTGATCTGCGAGTCCCCGAAGTAGCAGATCCCGGTCGAGGTATGGCACCACTGCGAGGACCAGATCCCGGGGAGGTGCGGTTCGAAGATCACTTCGACGGCGTCATTCCCGGGAGCGATCGCGGAGATCGGAGCGATGAACTGGTATTGGACCGTCTCCAGCGGCGCCGAGGCATAGCGATCGGGCCGGCATTCGAAGTTGAAGTGGGCGGCAAGAAGGCTGTTGGACATGGCGGCCGATCCAAGCAGCGCAAGACCCAAGGCGAGCAAGGCACGCAGGCGCATCGACTCCTCCCGTGGTACCGTTCGGTGTTTGAGACCGTTCGGCGGGTCATCTCCAGGTTTCCCGCCAACTTCCCGTATACCAATGATTCATGATACCGGAACATTGGCGGGAAAGTCAAGGATCGGCGGTCCATTCACCCGCCGGGTGTCAAGAGAGGCGTACGGCGAACGGGTCGCAGAGGTCGTGGGGTCTGTGGAAGTTGGGACGCCTCGGGTCGGTTCCGTGTCAGGCCGAGACCGAGTCTGGTGGAAACGGTTCGGCGAGAAAGGTCTCGAGGTTGGTTGTTCCCGTCGCGCAGGACGGGAACGTCGCTGACAGCCAGGCAGCCACCCAGGCCACCGCCCGTTTCACGCCGGCCGTCTTCTCGGGCGAGGTGCGAGGAAGCAGCCGCACCATCGCGCCGTCGTCCCGGGTGGTGATCGCCACGAAGAACGACTGCCGCAGGAAGCCTTCCACCACCAGGAGGTCCAGGAGCAGCGTCCGTTGGTCGGAGGAGAGGTATGCCCCCAGCGCCTTGGTCACCGTCTTGTCTTCCGCCAGGGAGCGCGGGCTGAAACGGGTGTGAAACTCGGCGAGCCGGACGGGACCTCGAATCTCGACGTGCGGCATGATCTCCTGCTCCGCGCGGGAGTCGGGCGTGTTCCGCCTTCCCCGCCGGGTTGCGTTCGGCGAGGGGGTGCGGCACGGCCATCGCGCAAGAGGCGATTCTCCGGCGGCCCTGGCGCTGGGTCAACCCTCCTGGCCCGTCGAACCGCCCGCACCCGTGGCGAGAGCCTTGATCACGGGCCCGCGACATCGTCGCCTCTTCGCCGTTCGCGAATGTGCGGGCCTGGTTGCCCCGGAGTGGCAACCAGACTACGCTGCCATGCTATGGAGACGATCAGGCACAGCGGGACGACGCCATCCGGGGGCCATCACCGCTGCGGGGCCCGGCCGGCCATCCCGTCGTGCCGCGCGTTCGCCGGGCCAGGCCTCGCCCCGGCTGTGGTTCTCGGCCTCATTCTGACGGGGCTGATGAGTCCGCCGGCGAGCGCCACCTGGGTCCCCGCAAGACGCGCCCTCTCGGCGCCGGGCCCCCGGATTCCGACGGTCCACCGACCCGCGCGCGAGCCGCTCGGCGGGGTCTTTCCGCCGCCGGCGAAGAACGCCGCGACCCCTTCGCCCGCGGACCTGGACGCGGAGTTCCGGCGGTGGCAGGGGGTCCTTCGACGATACCCGTCCCGGATCGATCCTCATCTCGGACTGGGTGAGCTCTACTTTGACATCGGGAACGACCTGGCGGCCCGCCACCATCTGGCGATCTACCTGGCGAAGGCGCCGCCCGGGCCTGATTCGTTGCGCGCGGCGGTGCTTCATGGCCGGCTTCTGGTGCGGCTCGACCGGGTGTGGGACGCGATCGTGGCGATCGAATCGCTGGCCCGCCGGCGGGATGCTCCGGCGGGGGTGTCCCACGATCTGGCCATTCTGCTCCGGCGGGACCGCCGCATGGCCGAAGCCCTCGCCGCCGACATGCGCGCCGTGGAGCGGTCGGAAGGGGATCCGAGCTATTTGCGGGCGGCAGCGTTTGCGTGGAAGGAGCAGGGCTCTCTGGCTCAGGCCCGGCGCCTGTTCGAGCTTCTGTGCGCCACCGGTCACGCCGAGGGCGAGGACGAGTTTCAGCGGGGCTATCTCGCGCATCGCCTCGGCGAGCCTGCGGCCGCGCGCCCGGCCTACGAAGCGGCGCTCGCTCTCGAGCCCGATCACCCGGAGGCGCGGTACAACCTCGGGCTGGTCCTCGCCGGAGAGGAGGACCACGCGGGCGCGGCGCGCCAGTTCCGCGAGGTCATTCGCCTGCGACCCTCCTATGAGCCGACCTACTTCGAGTTGGGGACCGAGCTGCTCCGCGCGGGGAACCGTCTCGACGCCGCCCGAGTCTTCCGGGACTATCTGCGGATCGGCACCGACGGTGTGGCGCTGCTGGAAGCGGCGGGGATCCTCAATGCCCTGGCGCCCGAGCTGCCCGACTCCCTGACCGCGCCTCTGCCGGCCGCGGGGGCATCTCGCTGAGCGCGCGCCCCGCGGGACTCGCCGCGGCCGGTCGCCTCCCTCGCCCGGCCGGTCCTCACCGTTGATTCAGGGGGCGTCGCCGGGTTCATCCGCCGCGGGCTCGATGACGCCCTGCAGCACCCGCAGCGCAAGCTCGTAACGTCCAAGCGGCGGCATCACGTACGCCCCGCGGATCCGAGGGCTGCGACGCGCTTCGGCGAGCGCCTGGCGCGCGATCTCCACCCCCGCCTCGCGCGCCTCCTCGCCGTTGCCCGCCCGGCGCATCCGGTCCCGGATGGCGTCGGGGATGTTCATGCCGGGGACCTCGTTGTGGTAGAACTCCGCGTTGCGGTAACTCGTGAGCGGCAGGATGCCGACCAGGAGCGGGACTTCCAGGTCGGCGGTGCGGTCGAGGAACTCGTGCAGGCGATCGATGTCGAAGACCGGCTGGGTGAAGGCGCACTCGGCACCCGCCTCGATCTTGAGCCGGAATCGTCGAATCTCCTCGTCCAGATTGGGGGAAGCCGGATTCACGCCGACTCCCAGGACGAACGAGGTGGGCGGTCCCAGCGCCTTGCCCACCAGATCCAGTCCCTGGTTCAACCGGTGCACGATGCGGGTCAATCCGATGGAGTCGACGTCGTAGACCGCCGTGGCGTTCGGATAGTCGCCCAGCTTGGGCGGGTCCCCGGTGATGATGATCAGGTTGCGCAAGCCGAGCAGATGGGCGCCGAGCAGATCCGACTGCATGCCGAGCAGATTGCGATCGCGGCAGCAGTAGTGCAGGAGCACGTCGATCCCCACGTCCCGGCTGAGCAGGACCCCCAGGGCCATGGGCGCCACCCGGGCGCTGGCCCGAGGGCCGTCCGGAATGTTCACGGCATCGACGCCCGCGGCATGCAGCAGGCGCGCCCCTTCCACGACCTTGGCCGTCGCGGTCCCCCGCGGCGGCGAGAGCTCTACGCTCACGGCGAACCCCCCGCTCGCCAGCTTGCGCGCGAATCGGCTGCGCGCAGCGAAAGGGACGGGTTCGGCCGGCGGGGGCCCCCCCTCGCCGGCGCTCACGATGAGATCGGGAGGCGTCGGGTGCAGCGCCCGCACGGCCGCGCTCATGGCGCGAATGTGATCGGGAGTCGTTCCGCAACAGCCGCCGACGAGCCTCACCCCGCAGGTGAGGATGAACCGGCGCGCGTACTCGGCCATGTACTCCGGCGAAGAGAAGTAGATGTAGCGGCCCTCGAACCACTGCGGCGTCCCCGCGTTCGGCTGGGCCGCCAGCATCAGGTGGCTCTGCCGGGACATCGTCTCTAGGCACTCGAGCATCGGTTTGGGTCCGATCGCGCAGTTGGCCCCCACCACGTCGGCCCCCAGGCCATACATCCAGGCGGCCAGGTCCCCGGCTTCGTCGCCGCGGACCGTGCGACCGTCCTCGTTGAAGCTCATCTGGGCCACGATGGCGATGTCGGGCGCCACCTCCCGGGCGGTTCGGATCGCCGCCTCCATCTCCTCCCGGCGCGCGATGGTCTCCAGGATGAGGAGGTCGACCCCGCCGTCCACGAGGCTTCGCATCTGTTCGGCGTAGATGGCGCGCAGATCGGCCGGCGTGAGCGGATCGAGGCTCTGTAGCGGGTTGCCGAGGGGCCCGACCGACCCGGCGACCAGGGCATCCCGGCCCGTCTTGGCGATCGCCCGGCGCGCGATGTCAACCGCGCCCCGGTTGATCTCCGTCACCTTGTCCTCGAGGCCGTGGCGGACCAGCTTGCAGCGGTTGGCGCCGAAGGTGTTGGTCTCGATGATGTCGGCTCCGGCCTTCAGGTACTCGCGATGGACCTCTTCCACCAGCGGGGCGCTGCTGAGGTTCAGCTCGTCGAAGCAGCGATTGATGAAGACTCCACGCGCGTAGAGCATCGTGCCCATCGCCCCGTCGCACAGCAGAACGGATTCCCGGAGGCGATCGAGGAAGACAGTTCGAGTCTGCATAGGACTCCTTGTCTCGGTTGGACTTCCGCGGCGACCGCCCGTCCGGTTGCGGCGCGCGGCGTGGCCGCGTGAGACCGGTCGCATCCGGGAACCGTAACTGCGAGAGGCTCTCAGTACAACCGCAAGTTGACCCGACAGAATGCGGAATAGTAGACTCATGGAAACCACTTGCTCATGCTGGCCCGAGGGCCCGCGGCCTGGCGCACTCCGGATTCGGGATGTCGCCGGGCCGGCCGGGAGGTAGGGACGAACCCATTGAAGGAGAAGCAGATGACCAGAGGGAGCGTCGTTCTGGGAGTCATGGTGCTGTTCTTCACCGCGGCGAGCGCGGCACAGGCGATCCTGCCCATGGACAGCCGAGGCGGCGAGATCCCGGTTCCCGAGGGCAACATCGCCCCGACCTACCGGGCTTTGGACGCCGCGGAGTCGTCCCGCCTGCTTCCGGGCTGGGATGACTTTGCCGCTTCGCGCGGATCGGGCTGGATGGTGATCCAGTACCGAGACGACCTGCGGACGCCGGCGGCCATGGTGGGTCCCGCCATTCCCCTCGTCTCCTCGGGGGCGTCTTTGACCGAACTGGCCCAGGCGGCCCGCGACTTCGCCGTTTCCCGCGCCGGGGTCTTGAAGGCCGACCCGGACGGCTTCGGCGAGGCGCGCGTGGCGCCTCTGGACGCGACCCGGACCCAGGTCGTCCTTCCCCAGGTCTACCGCGGGCTCGCGGTCGTGGGCGGGAGAGTGGAGCTCTATCTCGACCAGGGCAGGCTCGTGCTGATCGGCTCGCACTTCTTCCCGGGCATCGATCTCGGCATCGAACCGCTGCTCACCGCCCAGCGGGCTCAGGCCGCCGCCATCGCCGGGGTGAACTTCGCGCCGGCGACCGATGCGTTCGTGGACGAGCCGCGCCTGGTGGTCTATCCGATGGTCCTGGGGAGCGGCCCGGCCTACTTCCTGGCCTGGGAGCTGAAGTTCACGACCGCTTCTCCGGTCGGGTACTGGTGGGCCTACGTGGACGCCACCGACGGCGAGGTGCTTGTGCGCACCAACCACGCCGGGTCCTTCGACATTCCGACCACGGTGCAGTCGGACGTGCAGTTGAACTACGCCACCGATCCCTATACGGAGATCAACAGCGGCGACAACCTCATCCAGGTCAACGGGGGGAACTTCTACACCGATGCCGATGGCTTCGTGAATCTGCCGGTCCCGACCGAGGAGCCGTACACCGTGGAGTCGTGGGTCCGGGGCCGTTTCTGCGCCACGTCCCGCTACACGGGCGAGGGGGCCAACGCCAAGTTCACCGGGCCCGGCACCCCGGGCACGCCTCTGCTCATCAAGTGGGACGACACCAACTCGCTGGCCTCGGAGCGCGACGCCTACTACAGCGTCAACCGGGTGCACCAGTGGATGGCGGAGCACGATTCCTCCTTCACGGCGATGAACTTTCCGGTCTCCACGGTCGTCAACCGCACGGACGGAACGTGTAATGCATACTGGAACGGCTCCAGCCTCAACTTCTACAAGGAGGGGGGCGGCTGCGTGAACGCCGCAACGGTGTCCGACGTCGTGATGCACGAGTACGGCCACGGTATCACGCAGTACACCTACGCGCCGGATCCCTCCCCGAGCGCCTCCGGAATGGGCGAGGCGCTTTCCGACATCATCGCGCAGACGATCACCGGCGATCATTTTGTCGGGTACGGCTTCAGCGGGCCCGGGACCTACATTCGCGACGGCAACAACACTCGCCAGTATCCGGGCACCAGCTGCGGCGGCGAAGAGCACTGCCTGGGCGAGATCCTGATGGGCGCGATGTGGAAGACGCGGACGAACCTCATGAGCACGTTGGGTGAGGGACCCGGGCTGGCCCAATACAACGCCGCCATGCGCTTCGCGTGGAAGACCAAGCAGACCACCATGCCGGACTTCCTGACCATGATGCTCCTCGGCGACGACAACAATGCCAACGTGGCCGACGGCACGCCGAACTGGGACGCCATCTGCGAGGCGTTTGCGATCCACAATCTGCCCTGCCCGGCGATCACGCAGTACGTGTCGTTCTCCCACGACCCCCTGATCGACACGAACGCCACCGAAGAGCCGCTCAGCGTCACCGCCTCGGTGTTTCCGGTCGACTGCGGAGATCTGGTGGCGGACTCGCTGCGGGTTCACTACAGCACCGACTTCGGGTCGACCTGGAGTTCGCTGACCATGGTGCCGACCGAGACGCCCGGCGAGTACAACGCCGACCTGCCGGGTCAGTTCTGCGGGACGGTCATGACCTACTACCTGCGGGCGGTCACCACCACCGGCGTGGTCGCCACCCTCCCCGCCAAGGCCCCGGCCAAGGGCGTCTTCCAGTTCATGATCGGTTCACGCATTCCGGCCCACAGCACCACCTTCGAGACCGACCAGGGATGGACCGTCGGCGCCCCGGGCGATGCGGCCACCCAGGGGATCTGGGAGCGGGTCGATCCGGCGGGGAAGGCGAACGGGTCAATCATCTACCAACCGGAGGATGACCACACCGCGGCGGGAGTGAACTGCTTCGTGACCGACGGGCGGGGCGGCAGTTATCTGCTGTACGATGTCGATGGCGGCGCCACGACGGTGCTCTCGCCGATCTTCGACTTCAGCTCCGTCAGCGGCGCCTGCAAGCTCGATTTCTGGGCGTTCTTCATGAATACCACCCCGATGGATGACACCCTGCGGGCGTCCGTCTCCAACGATGGCGGCAGCACCTGGTTCGACGTCTGGAAGCTGTTCGGCGAGGATCACAACGCCTGGACCAACTACAAGGTCTACTTCGACGACTCCCAGGTGCCTTTCACCAGCCAGATGCGGTTCCGCTTCCAGGTTGCCGACTACAATGCCTCCCAAACGGAGGCGGCGATCGACGACGTGGTGATCCGGCGCACGACCTGCGCCCCGGATCCGACCGGCGCCTGCTGCGCGCCCGACGGCACCTGCTCGTTGGTGACCTCGTCGCTGTGCGCCAGTCCGAGCGTCTGGCAGGGCGCGGCCACTGTCTGCGAGCCGAATCCGTGCGGTCCGAGCGACGTGCCCGGGGCGACGGTCCCGCTGCGCTTCACGGTGGATGCGGCCCGCCCCAACCCGTCGAATCGCGGAGTGGACGTGCGGTTCGCGCTGCCCTCGGCGGGCCAGGTCGGAGTCGACGTCTTCGACGCGGCCGGGCGCCTCGTGCGCGCGCTGGTCCAGGGTCCGATGGCGGCCGGATATCACCGCGTGGAGTGGGACGGCAAGGACGGCTCCGGCCAGGCGGCGGCGTCGGGCGTCTACTACTACCGCGTGCGGGCCAACGGAGAGGAGCAGACGCGGAAGGTCCTGGTCGTCCGGTAGCGGCAACCGACAGGAAACGCGCTGCCGCCGGAAGGCGGCAAACGGGCGCGGTTTGGGGGACGGGTACGCGGTTCGGGGTTCGTTTGGACTCCGGCCGCGGGCCCGTCTTCCCTCTTACCGCCGGCTAGAACCGCTCGACGATGAAGGGTGCCGGCACGGCGAGGAGCCGTTCGAGTACATCCACCGCCGGAGGTGGCGTCACCTCCGCGAGGCCGAACTCCACCGCCTCCGAGACCCGCAGAGATCCGGCCCAGAGCCGGGAGAGAGTCGCCAGGTCGGTCTGGAGCGCGGCCCGGGCGAGGCGGGTTCCGGACCCCGCGCCCCCGCGCAGGTCGGCGCGGAAACGGACCGGCGCATCGTCCCGCAGCGGATCGCGCGTGACCACCTCCAGGCGCAGCGCGTCCCGTCCCGCGTACGGCCGCAGCGCGAAGGCGGCGGCCGGATCCTCCAACCGCAGCATCACCCCGAAGGCGACCTGGGGACCCTGCGCCTGGTGGTTTCGCAGCGAAGGGGTGTTGCGGCGCGCCGGATTCAGCATCACCGCGTCGAGGTGGCGGTCGGCCGGCCAGTCGAGCAGGATCTCGGTGACCTGGTCGCGCTGGGAGGAGAGGAATCCGAGCAGGGCCCGCAGGGCGCGGGGAGTGGTCCACTCCATCTCCGCGACTTCGAGATCGTACTTGAACGGATCGGACACGTCGGTGCGCTTCGTGAACCGGGCGAGCAGGTATCCCTCGGCGTTTCTCGGGCCGTCGGCCAGGAACACGAGCGAGGATCCGGTGAGCATCCCCTTCCACCGAAGCGGGTGGCGCGAGAGGCCCAAGGCGCCTCGCCGGCCGATGGCCTGGCGGTGGACCCGATCGAGCTCCTCCCAGGCCGCGTCCCGGACCTGTCGCACCGCCGCGCGTTCCGGGTGCAGCGGAAACGCCTCGGGCGGCAGGGCGTGCTGGCGCGACTCGCCGACCGGCCCCCAGCCCATGCGGGCGTAGAAGTCGTGACGGAAGGGATAGAGAAACGAGAGCGGGGCGCCGCCCTTCCGGCTGCGCCGCACGAAGTCACGAACGATTGCGAGCGCGATCTGGCCTTTCTTCCGGTCGAGCGCCGTGCCGACCATTCCAAGGCCGGCGGCGGGAATCCCCCGGCCGAGGATCGTCGCCGCGAAGCCGTAGTGGGCATAGATCCCCACCATGCGGCGGTCCGCGTCGAACGCCCCGATCAGGGCCGGGTAGCCGCCGATCAGGATGGAGCGGAAGCGGTCCAGCATCTCGTTTCGTTCCGTGGAGAAGAGCGGATAGGCGTCGCGCACGAGATCGACATACGCCGGCAGGTTCATCGTGTCGATCGGCGCGAATCGCAGCGCGCGCCCCTTCGCGGCGGACGGACGGCTCGGGGTCTCACGAGGCGGCATGGTTCCTCCTGGTTCTCGACGCGTCGTTCCCGGGACGGCCGAGATCAGATCTTGCCCATGGCGTGGCGCCGTCGCAAGTGATTGCCTGCGGGGACGGGGGAAGCCGCCCGCTCCCGGAAGCGGGGTCGAACCGCCCCCGCGCCGAAGGCGGGATCCGGGAGACATTCGCGCCCATGCGTCCGGTCCGTGACGGACCGGCGCGAGCGGGGCTATACTCGGGTTCCCCCTTCCGGTGGCGGAACCGGCTGCCGATGAGGTGGTAGAGCTTCCTATTGCGCGCGGCCGGGGTCGCGCGGTGGGCGCCCGGGCCGGCGCCCGGTTGGTCCGGACGGAAATGGAAAGGAACGGTGCATGACGAGATCCCTGCCTTCGCTGCGGGCGGCCCGCGATTCGGCTGTGGCGCAGGAAGTCCGGGCGGGCGCCCGGCATGAGAGCATGGCTCCCCTCGGTGCGAGGGGCTCCGGCCGGAAGCGAGCGGCGGTGCTGACCGTGGGCGTGGCGCTGCTGATGACCTGGGGGTTGCCGGGCGCGGCTCCGGCCGCGGAGGACGTGACCTTCACCCTCGGGGCCCGCGCCCCGGGCGCGGGGGAGGCCTGGGAGGAATCCCTGGGACTGGAAGCGGCCATCGGGGACTCCGTCGATCTTCTGGCGCGCATCTTCGACAGCCCCGACTATCAACGCCAGCTCATGGTCCCGGGCGGCGGGGAGCAGGTCTACCTGCTGGGGCTCAAGGACCAGGCGGTACAGGTCCTCCCGCGCGCCGCCGTGGCCTGGACCGCGGACGAGAAGGCGATGCCCCACGCGGCGCAGGCGAAAGCGGCGGGTTCGCTGTCCAAGCTGGCGGGCGAAGTGACGTTCGACACCGGCGGCCTCACCTGGACCATCCGTCCGGCGCCGCCCCTGCTCGGGCCGGTCACGCTGGACGGGGTGCGCAAGTCGCTGCCCGACTATGTGCGGCTGGCGGCCAAGTACAAGCCCGACGCGGATGCCGTGCGGACCATCGCCGCGGCGCGGGACGCGCACCTCGTGGTCTTCTTCGGCAGCTGGTGCCACATCTGCAAGACGTACGTGCCGCAATTCCTCAAGACTCTGGAGGCGGCGAAGAACGCGAAGCTCACGGTGGAGTTCATCGGGGTCACGGAAGACCATGACCAGCCCGCGGAGCCGATCGCGAAGTACGCGGTCTCGACTTCGCCGGTCTTCATCGTGATCCGGGACGGAAAGGAGATCGGCCGCATCACCGAGAAGCCGGACGAGTCCGTGGAGAAGGACCTGGCGCTGATTCTCGCGGGGAAGTGATCGGCCGGGCGCCGGCGCGCGCGGCCCGGCAGGCTCGAGTGTGAGAGGGAGGACGGAATGGTGCGGAGGCGCGGGACGTCCGGGTCCAAGGGCGGCGGAGGATTCCTGGGAGCTCTGGGCGTGCTGGCCGGGATCTTCCTGGGCGGGATGCTCCTCTACGCCTCGGTGCTGAAGGCCGCGGACCCCTCGCTCTTCATCGAGCAGATCCGCGGCTACAAGATCTTTCCGGCCCTGGCTCCGCTGGGCGCGTACGTCTTCCTCTGGGTCGAATTCATTCTGGGGTGGATGCTGGTCCTCTGGGTGGCGCCGCGCTGGTCGCTGCTGGGGTGCGCCGGGCTCCTGCTCTTCTTCATTGCGGTGACCGCCTACGCCTGGTCGCAGGGCAATACCGAGGACTGCGGCTGCTTCGGCCGCATGGGCTCGCGCCCGCCCCGGGACGTGATCCTCGAGGATCTCGCCTACGTCGCGCTCGCGGCGTTCGCCTACTGGAAGGCGCCTTGGACGAGCACCTCGCGACCGCGGTGGATGGCCTATGGGCTGGTCCTGCCGCTCTTCCTGGCGCTGCCTTGGGTGGCGCCGCGCCTGCCGGTCGACTCGCTGGTGACCCCGGTGCGCAAGGGATACAACCTCGAGACGCTGGCCGCAGACGACTTGAAGGTTCCGCTGGGCGACGGTCGGGTGTTCGTGGCGCTCGTGGGAGACAAGTGCCGTCCCTGTGTGGAGGCGCTGCCGATGATGGCGGAGCTGGTCACGCGCGAGGGAGCGCCCAAGGTCACCGGGATCTTTGCCGGGGACCGCGCGCGGAAGCGGGCCTGGGCGCTCGAACACCTGCCGGCGTTCCCGCTCGCCAATGCCTCGGAGAAGACGCTGCGCCAGTACTATCGGACCCTGCCCGTGTTCATGCTGCTGAAGGAAGGCCAGGTGCAGAAGGTCTGGTGGAACCGCCGGCCCACAGCCGATGAGGTCGTGGCGGCGGCGAGGTAGAGACGGCCGCCGGCGATGGCGGCGAGTCCGCGAAGTACGGGGGAGTGACCGGTATGTGGTCTCTCCCGTCGGCCGGAGTGGCGGAACGGTAGACGCGGCGGACTTAAAATCCGCTGGGCTTCACGGCCCGTGTGGGTTCGAGCCCCACCTCCGGCAGAGCTTCTGACCCTGGAGCTCAGGTCCAAGCGGCTGCCGAACCGTTCGTGGGTGAAGATCAGCCGGATTCGGACCTTGGCTGTAGAGCGGGTAGGCAGGCGCCTCGACCGGGCGACACCGGAGGAGCTCGCTCAGGTGATCGACGGCCTGAACGAGATCATCGGGGCGTAACGAGCGGCAGGACCGACACGTCCCGGCCGCGCGGGATGCTCTTGCGGGCTTCTGCTTCAGGTCGCCTGCCACGGGTCCTGGTCACCCGGGAGCTTTGTTCTCCGACGCCGGCGTGCCCGTGCTTTCATCACGACTGTTCCGTGTGTCACTCCCCCCAATGTCGACCGAGCGAAGACCCCATGCACGGTAACGACCTGTGTCGCCGAGAGCCCCCCTCGCCCGGTCCCTGTCGCCGGCCTACTACGACCTCGAGCAGCCCGGCGATCGAATCCGCCTCGACCTGCAATGGACCGAGGCGCTCGCACGGAACCAGGCGATCGTGCTCGACGAAGCGCATACGTGGCCCGAGCTCTTCCCGCGCCTGCGCGGGGCGATCGACGCCGAGCGCTCCCGAAACGGACGCTTCCTCATCCTCGGCTCCGTCTCGCCGGCGCTCATGCGTGAGGTCTCCGAATCGCTCGCGGGCCGGCTCGCGATCATCGAGCTGACTCCCTTCACCGCGGCCGAGCTGCCCGATGTACCCCTCCAGGATCTCTGGCTCCGCGGCGGCTTTCCCGATGGCGGGATCCTTGCGTCGGACCGCTTCCCGCAGTGGCAGCTCGACTACCTGACGCTTCTGACCCAGCGGGACCTTCCCGTCTGGGGACTGCCTGCCCGTCCGCCGGTCACAGAGCGTCTGCTGCGAATGCTCGCCGCTCTTCATGGGCAGATCTGGAACGCAAGCCAGGTCGGCGCGGGCCTGGGGCTGAGCTACCACACGGTGAACACCTACCTCGACTACCTCGAAGGCGCCTTCCTGGTCCGCCGGCTTCCCCCCTGGCTGCCGAACCGGAAGAAGCGCGTGATCCGCTCGCCCCGCGTGTACTGGCGCGACTCCGGACTGCTCCATGCCCTCGGTGGGGTCGGGTCGATAGACGAGCTGCTGCACCAGCCCTGGGTCGGCGCGAGCTGGGATGGGTTCGTCATCCACCAGATTCTCGACGTGCTCGCCGCGCGCGGGGAGCGGGTCGAGCCGTACTACTTCCGCACCGCAGACGGGTACGAGGTGGATCTCGTCTTCAAGCTGGGGCCGGAGGTGTGGGCGATTGAGGCGAAACTCACGTCGGAGCCCTCGGAGCAGGAGTTCCACCGACTCGACCGGGCCGCTGAGATGATCGGGGCGGGGAGAAGGTACCTGGTGGCGCAGGTGCCGGAGCCGGTGGGGAGCGGGGGTAGGGGAGTGGCCGGGGTCCGACGCCTGCTCGATGCGTTGGCTCCTGGTGCGCAGAAATCGCCGATCTCCGCGTCGCTGCCCTGGATGCTCCGCGTGCCGTGGCCCCGGGTTGGTGCTTCGTCATCCGCCCCCTACGATACCTCAGGACCAACGCCCGATGCGTCGCCACAAGCCCTCGCGGTATCATGAACGGCGTTCACGTGGGGTGGAGGCGATCGGGGTCGGGCAGCTTGTCGGCCTGGGAAACCCGCTATCGGACTCCGCGCTCAACGTGACTGCCTTGTTCCAGAGCTGCCCGGCCTACCTGGCCGTCCTGGACGGAAGCCTTTCCTTCGGCGATGTCCCTGCCGCGAGCAGCACCTGGAGCTTCGACATGTTCAGTGTGCGCTGGGACGCCTCGTTTCCGGTGGTCCCGCCGGACATCACCTGGTCGATCAACTACTACGACGTCGCCGGAGGCGCTCATGAGCTGATCGAGGTTCAGGGGCCGCCATTCCCTCCGATCCCGGCGGTCCCCGAACCGGCAGCCTGATGCTGCTGGCAGCGGGCCTCGGCGGGGTGGCGGTCATGGCCGCGCGGAAGCGTCGGTAGCGCGTTCCCTCGGCGGACCTGCGCCGTGCGTCCTCGACGGAGGAGGCGGTGGAGCCGAGTGACGGTACCTCGGCCGCAGCAGGCTGTCGGACACGAACCGCATCCGTGCACAGGTGCCTCCTCCGCATTGCGGACACGGCCCGCGCCCAACAACACACGACACCTCCGGACCTCGGACGCCGGGGTTGCACGCGTGGGTACGGCTCGGCAGGGCTCGGTTTGCCCGCCGCCCATGCCCGACCATCCCTCCGCCGGGGATGGGAAGCCCGGCGATCCCGCTCGGCACCTCGACCTCCCGGAATCAGCCACGCCGCACGCACGCTCGTGGAGCCCGTGGCCGAAACCCTGCGGGGGCGCGGTTCCATGTACATGGGCCGTGTCCCGAACCGTGTCGTCGGCCGGTTGCATGGACGGGGACCGCGACACGACTTGGGCTGCCCCCCGGGCGCGGGTGCGGGGGCGTGTCATGGGATCGGCCACGGCATCCGCACAGGAATGCCGGCCATGGCGGAAGATCGGCGGCGGGGCACGTGCGCGTGCGCTGGCGATGGCCGGAAAACGGCCACGGTGCTCTTGCACGTGAGTCCCCGGTGGCCGATTCCTGGTCCCCGTGGGGCCACACATGAGGTTGCCATGGCCGGAGTCGTGCGGCCGGGGAGTTACATGTACGAGCGGCCCGTCTGATTCTGTGTCGCCGGTGATCGCGCGCGGGGGGGTGGCTTCCCGAGATACGCCAAGCCGAGGTTACATGTAACCCGGCGATGGCTGAAACCGTGTCGAGGCACCCACGAGCGTGCGTGGTCGATGACCGGAACCGTGCGGTGACCCCGGCGCGGGTCACGACGGGAGGTAAGGAGCCAGCCATCGGCCGCCTGGCCGCGCGAACATCGCGGCTGAAGAGCGACCAACACCTTGTCGCACATCGCGGAGCGACCGCCGAGGTCCCGCGGTCACCCTCTCGCGCATCTCGTGGCGGGCGCCGAGCGCGGGCCGTCATCGTTTCGCGATGCACACCGCGCCCGCGGATTACCGTCCATCACCCCCTCATCCGCTGCGTGGTGACGACCCGGGCTCGGCCATGGCCCTGACGATCGTCGCGTGGTGATGGCCGACGGTCGGCCCGGGCTTGCCCGGCGTGCGGGGACGGCGACCGGGAGCGCGAAGCCCGTCCGGCCCGCGTCCCGAACCTGCTTCCGCGCAATCGACTCCGGCGTCTCCCCGGCGAGCGGCTCGGGACTGCATATCGCCTCCGAATCTGCCGATACCCTCAGCGAGTGGTCGCGCGGCGCGCGAGCCGGGCGTCACCGGAGAGGGTGAGCTTCCGCAAGGCGAAGGGGCCGGCGAGTTACGCTCGGCCTTGTGCCGGCGGGCGCGCAGCGCCGAGGCCTGACCGCGATGGACAGTGAGGAGCAGCGTCATGACCGATCTGCCGGAGAACGGCTCGAGAGCGGATGAGGAACCGAACACCCAGCGGCGCTTTGGGGAGTGGCTCCTGGTGGGAGGCCACCTCACGCCCAACCAGCTCGAACAGGTCATCGCCCGGAAGCGGCAAACCCCCGACGTGCCGCTCGGGCAGGTCTGCGTCGATCTCGGGTTCCTGTCCGGCGAGGAGCTCGAGTACTTGCTGACCCGCTTCGGCAGGCGCCTGCCGATCGGTGAGATGCTGGTCCACGCCGGCCTCATCACGCACGCCCAGCTGCACGCGGCGCTCATGGCCCAGCGACGGGAAGGCGGACGGGTCGGGGAGATCCTCGTTCGGTTGGGAGTGGTCACGGAGCCGGTTCTCCACGGGTTCCTCGCCTCGCAATACAACCTGCCGTTCATCTCCATCCGCGAGATGACTCCCGATCCCGAGCTCCGGCGGGTCGTGGAGAAGGCCCACGCGGCCCGGAATCGCCTGGTCCCGGTTTCGCTTCTCGGCCGGCGTCTGACGGTCGCGATGTCGGATCCGAGCCTGCGCGGATGCGCGGAGGATCTGCAGCGCACCACCGGCCTGGACGTCATTCCGATCCTGACCTCCCCGTCCGATCTCGGCATGTTCTTTGCCGCGCTCTATGGGGAGCCGCTGGAGGATGTGCTGCTGGCTCGGTGGGAGGAAGGGGAGGCGGTTTCGGTCGGCGACACCGCTCGGGAGACGCAGGCTGCGGCCGAGGTGCCCGGCGCGACGGACGCAGAGGAGGCCGTCGGCGCCACCGTGGAGGAGACGACGGCTGCGGCCGAGGTGGACGACGCGGCGGACAGAGAGGCGGCGGTCGGCGCGACCGTGGGGGAGATGAACGCCGCTACCCCGGCGACGCCCCGGACCGGGCGCCCGGGCCCGAGTGCAACGCTGGACGTGGACGTTGCGCTTCTCCCCGAGGAGGCCCTCGACGCGGCCGGGGAGAAGGATCGAGTGGAAGTGGAGGACAGCCCGGTCGTCGAGACGCTCGTCCAAAGCATGCTTTCGCACGCGCTGCGGATCGGCGCCCGCGCCGTCCACCTCGAAGCCGATGTCGCCGGGCCCCGGCTGCGCTACCGCGTCGACGGCCTGCTGCGCGAGTCGCCGCTGGGGGGCGGGCAGGACGAACTCCTACGGGCCAACTACCGCTCCCTCCTCTTCCACCTGAAGACCCTGGCTCATCTGGACTACACGGAAGACCAACGCCCGCAGGAGTCCGGCTTCCGGATGGTGGCGCGCCGGGACGGCCGTTCCTCGACTCTGGACTTCCGGATGGCGACGCTCCCGGGACGAGGTGGCGAGGGAGCGGTGATCCGGATTCTCGATGAGGCGCGGGCGCCGCAGTCGCTGGAGCGTCTCGGGCTGTCGACCGACGTGCAGGAGGCGTTTCGGGCCCTCATCCATCGGCCCGGGGGGATCGTTCTCGTCACCGGGCCCGCGGATTCCGGGAAGAGCGCCACCCTGCATGCGGCGCTGCGAGCGATCCAGCGCCCGGAGCTCAAGATCCTCACGGCCGAGGATCCGATCGGGTTCGCTCTCCCTGGGATCGTGCAGACGGAAGTCAATGCTTCCATCGATCGCACCACGGCCTGTCTCCTGCGCGCATTCCTGCGGCTGGACGCGGACGTCATCATGGTGCATGAGCTCTCGGACGGCGCGGCGACGGAGCTGGCTTTGCGGGCGGCGGCAACCGGCCGTCTCCTGCTCAGCGCCCTTCACGTCGGCAACGCGACGGACGCCGTGCAGCGAATGCTCGCTCTCAACGACGACCCGAACGCGCTGGCTTCGACTCTGGGCGGCGTGATGGCGCAGCGGCTCGTCCGCCGGAACTGCCCGGACTGCCTGGAGTCCTATCAGCCGGATCGCGACCTTCTGCTCCGTTGGTTCCGCACCCCGCCGCCCGGTGTCCGGTGGATGCGGGGGCGTAGCTGCGCTTCGTGCGCCGGCACCGGCTACGCGGGCCGGATTCCGGTGACGGAGCTATGGATCCCCTCCGCGCGCGAGGCCGCGCTCATCCACCGCCGGGCCTCGAGCGAGGAGATCCGCAACGAAGCCCGGCAGCGGATGTCGACCCTGGCGGAGGACGCGCTCGCGAAGGCGATCGAAGGGCTCACGACCATCGAGGAGGCGAGTCGGGTCGTGCCGTACGCCGACGTCGAGCAGATCCGAGCGACCGGGATGCGCCGCGGAACCGGCGTCCCCGGCCCGCGCTCCGCTGACTCCGGCCCGGACGTCTCGCCCCCGGACCTGGCCCGGGCCGCCTGATCGGGACGGCCGAGACGGCCTCAGGCTCGCCAGAGAACCTGCACCTTCGCGAAGAACTGGCGGGAGTTCAGATGCCACTCCTGCCGCGGCTCGGCCAAGCCCGCCTCGGCGCCGGTTGGCCGCAGACCGCCCACGGTCGCCTCCGGATCCAGGTCATACCGGTGATGGCGGTCGAACATTCCCAAGTAGATGACACTGAAGGCGTTCAGCCGATAGGTTAAGAGCGGTTCGAGGGAGAGGGCGCGCTCCGCCTGGTCGTACTCGGTGACCAGCCGGAACGATGCCTCGCGGTTGACCTGCAGGGCGAGCCGGTTCCGAGCGATGTACCCGTCGAAGATGGTCGACTCCCCGCTGGGGCTCCTGAGGCGCAGATAGGACACCTCGGGCTCCAGGACCAGGCGGCTGCCGAGCTTGATCGTCGCCCCGCCCGAAGCCTGGATCATCCGGGCCAGAAGCGGCGTCACGCCGGGATCGAAGGTTCGCCAGATGGTCCGGCCGGCGGTCAGCGCCGCCTCGATGCCGACGGCCTCGCCGAAGCGGGTGGTCAACTCGACCGTGGTGCGGCGGATACCGGGGAACATCCGTTCCCGGAACCGCTCCCGGCTCCACAACTGCTCGACGCTGATGTCCGTCATGCGGCGCCACCGCGTGCTCAGCATCGGCAACAGCCACTCGTCCTGGTAGTGCCCGCGGTAGTCCCACACGCGGCCCACCGACACCGCGGGCTCGCACTCCACCAGCCAGGCTCCGCCGGGGCGAAGCGTGACTCCATTCCAGCTCTCCAACTGCCGGTAGTCGTTCCGGGTGACGAACCCGTTGGCGGCGCGGAAGCCGGGATGGTAGACCTGCGCCTCCAATTCGCCGTTCCAGGTTCGGCCGTTGCGCGTGATCCCGGTGGAGAGGGCATGGCCGTTGAATCGTTCGCCGTCGAGGGCGAGGGTATGGCGCCCGCGGTCGAAGGTCACGGAGTCGGGGTCTGTTCCGAGCTGCCTTCCAAGCGTCGCGTTCAGTCCGGCGTCCCGCGGTTCCACGGTGTGGCTGGTCAGCTGCTGCCAGCTGATCCGCAACCGGCCGGGAAGGCGGGTCGCCAGATCGAGGCCGAAGACGGAGCCGGAGCCACTCTCCTGCAACTCCCTCGCGGTGAACAGAACGCCCACGTGCGCGTCCTCGCCGATGCTGCGGCGGAGCCGCAGCACTCCGGTCGCGCTCTTCCCTCCCTGGAGATAGAAGCTCCGTTCCTCCATCGGCAGGAGGATCGGCGTGTTGTCGTCGCGGGCCGCCGTCGCGGCGACGGCGAATCCGGCCAGCTTGCCGGTGAGCTTGGCCGCGTACGCCGGATTGGCGATCGAGCGGGTGTAGATGGCGCTGACCGGGGTGCTGTAGAGCTCCGTCCCTTCCTGAAAGAACGGACGCTTCTCCGTGTAGTAGAGCGCGAACGGCTCGTTCACGCTGATGCGGCCGGCGTCCGATTCGATCTGGCTGAAGTCGGGATTGAAGGTGACCTCGGCGGCGGCGCTCGAGCTGATCCCGTAACGCAGGTTGAGCGAAGCTTCGCCTTCGGAGTCCATCCATCGGAACGGTCCGAGCCCCGAACCGTCGTCCACGCGGGCGCCGTCGCGGTAGCCGATCGCCCCGGCGATGATCTCGAGGTTGCGTCCGGGCCGGATGCCGCGAATGCCGGTCAGCGTGCCCCACTGGCAGATCCAGCACGGGTCGTCACGGTTGACAGCGGCCCAGGCGTAGCGGCGGCGCACGTCGCGCCGGTGGTCGCGCCAGAAGTTGGCGCGCCAGGTCTGCTCCGTGCTCTCCGGAAACCGGATCGAGGCAAAGGGGATGGCCAGCTCAGCCTGCCACCCGCGGTCCGTCACCCGGCCGCGCGAGAACCAGATCAGGTCGGGCGAGGGATCGTCGTTCCCGTTCCGGTCGATCCGCAGATCGCCCTGGATGCCGAGCGGGTTGACGAAGAACTCATACCCCCAGGTCTGGTCGCCGTAGGTGTCGAGCATCAATCCGAAGTAGTCGTCGTTCCAGATGTTATCGCGCTCCTGCATCGAGACCCGCACCGCTTCGGGATCGTCGCGGGCGATGAGCGCCACATAGAGGTTCTTCTCGTCGTAGGCGATCCAGGCCTCGGAGTCGACCAGAGGCCGGACCTGATCACCGGGGTCGACTTCGGCGAACCCGGCGGCCCGGGCCGCCCTTGTCCAGCCCGCGTCGTCGAGCTCTCCGTCGATGCGGATCGCCTCCGCGTCGATGCGGGGCACCGCGAGCGCCGGTCTGAATTGCGGCCGGAAGGCGGCCGTGTCGGGAAGGGTGGCGCGAGCGCCGGTGGAAGCGGCGGCGGCGGTGGATCCGTCCGGATCGGCGACGGCGGACCCGACGCCGCCACCGAGGGCGAAGAGAAGTCCGGTCGTCTGCAGGACACCCCGGAACCGCCCGTTTCGGAGGGAGAGACGGGAAGCGCGGACGGCGGAATGGGCGCGCCCCCGGGGCCGGCCGGGGGAGGGTTCCGAGTAGGGGACGCGGCAGCGGCGAAACCGGGTCGAATCATGCAGCGGCATTCGCGACTCTTCCGTGCCGGGCCGGGCGATCAGCCGATCAGCGGCAGGCTGTTCTGCCGCTCGCTCAGCCAGTCGCAGCCGTTGGCGGTGATGAGGACCATTTCCTCCAGCCCGAGATAGCCGCGCCCGTCGACCATGACGCCGAGCTCCAGGGTGAAGACCTGGCCGGGCTCGACCGGCAGGTAGGGACTGCGCCCGTAGCGGTCCCAGCGCGGGCCGAGGACGGCGCCGCCATCGTGGGCCATGCGCCCGACCTGGTGCCCCAGCGCGTGCTGGTACTCGGGGTATCCGGCCGCCACCAAGAACCTGCGCGCGGCGTCGTCCACGCGCCAGCCTTCGATCCCGGGGCGCAGCACGCGGGCTCCTTCGCTGATCGCGCCGTGCACGGCGGCGAAGGCATGCGTCACGTCGGCGGGCAGGTCCCGCCGCTCCGGGCGGGGCGGTTCGCGCAGGAGCCAGGAGCGCTGCAGATCGGAGGCGTATCCTTCGCAGAGAACGCCGAGGTCGAGGTGGAGGATGTGACCGGGCGCCAACCGGATGGTGTCGGAAGGCACGCCGTGGCCCACCATCGAATCGGGTCCGCTGTTGACGATCGGGTCGCCGTGCGAATCCCAGGACAAGCCGAGCCCGCGCGCGGCGACGCGCTCCTGGGTGAAGGTGAAGATCTCGCGTTCCGTCCGGCCGACCGCGGCATAGCCTTCGACCTCGGCGAAGATCTCGTGGGTAGCCCGGACGGCGCGGCGCAGGCGGCGCACCTCCTCGGGGACCTTGCGGCCCCGCAGTCCCATGGCGATCGGTTCGGCGCTCACGCAGCAGTCCTCGAAACGCGTCCCGCAGAGGATGTCCTGCAGGAGCAGGTACATTCCGTGCGTGAGTCCGTCGGCCTTGGGGTCGTCCCGCGAGAAGTTGATCGCAAGGCGGGGCGGACGCGGCAGCTCCCCAACGAGCCGGCCGAGCGCTTGCACCAGGTCGCGCCGAATCCCCTGCACATAGGGAATGACCTCGTCCCAGTCGCCGGAGGCGCGCAGAGGGTCGGCATCGAAGTTCCCGACGACCGCGACCGTGCGCCCCGAGGCGGTCACCATCAGGGCGCTCGGCCAGGTCAGTCCTCCCTCCAGGATGAGCGGAAGGACCGGGTCGCGCGACTCCGCGGTCTCGCGCACGAAGACCAGCCAGAGATCCGCTCCGGACGCGGCGACCAGCCCGGCCGCCTGGTGCAGCTTGGCCGCGGTGAGTTCACTCATTGGATGCCCTCGGCCCCCTCCCTGGTCTCACGGCGATCCGGTCCGGCCGCTGGAGGTGCGCGCCGCCGCAGATGCGCGCCGCCGCAGAAGCGCGCCGCCGCAGAAGCGCGGCCTCCCGATGCCGGACCGGTCAGGTTCCGGTGAACTGCAGCGAGTCGAACCGCAGGCTGGGCACCCGCACCGACGAGTACGGATGCGGATCGTTGCCCGCCTCGAGCAGCCGGCTCCAGATCTCCCGGAGGTTTCCCGAAAGGTTCATTCCCGCCAACGGACGCGCCGGGGCGCCGTTCTCGATCCACTGGCCGCGGATCCCGACCGAGAAATCTCCGGTGGCGGCGTTGCTGTTCCCGCCGGAGAAGCCGGTGATCAGGACGCCGGTGCCCATGGCCGCGAGCAAGCCGTTCAGGTCCCGCTCGCCGAGAGCGGCGACCAGGTTGGTCGGAGAGGCACTGGTCGGCGCAAGCCGCAGCTTTGCGCCGTAGTAGACCGAGAGGTAGTAGTTGCGGAGCACCCCGCGCTCGATCACCGGCCGGGGCACGGTGGCCATGCCCTCGTCGTCGTAGGCGCCGGAGCCGAATCCGCCGGGAAGATGAGGCTCGTCGCGCAGGGTGAGCGCCGGAGAGGCGATCACCTGTCCGATCTTGCCGGCGAAGACGGAACGCTGCTGCTGGATCGCGTTCCCGGTGAGCGGTCCAGTGAGATCGCGGATCAGCCGCCCGACCGTCATGTTCTCGACCACACAGGGGTAGTGCCCGCTTTTTTCGGGCTCGGCGCCGACGGCCAGGAGGGCGCGTCGCACCGCTTCCCGCGCCACCGGCTCGGGCCCGGGAAGGCCGGCGCGGTGGCGCGAGGCTGCGTACCACGATCCGCGCGGGCGGCGGTTGCCTTCATCCCGGACCGACGCGACACACCCCAGGGCAAAACTGGTGCCGCGGGACTCGATCTCCATGCCGTTGGAATTCACGAGGGCGTTTTCCCAGAGGTTGTCCGACGCGCTCCCGGTGACGGTGATGATCCGGTCGGCACCGGGCGAGGAGCGGGCCGCCTCCTCCAGGGACTGGGCTAGACGGCGTCGCTCGATCGCGTTGTTCGCGGCCGATCCCGGCAGGTCGTAGAGCTCCAGGTCGCCGGCAAAGAGCGGCCGGTAGCGCCGCGGATCGGGGAGGCTTCGGTAGGGGTCCGGCTCCAGGAGCCGGGTCATCGCCACCGCTTCATCGAGAAACGACGAGAGGGCTTCGGGGCGCAGATCGCTCGTGTCGTGGGTCGAGAACCGGCCGTCCACGAAGAGCGCCAGGTTGAGCCCCAGGGAGGTCGATTCCCGCAGGCGGTCGAGCTTTCCGTCCCGCCACTCCACGCCGCTTTCCCGCTGGCGGGTGATCGCCGCGCGCGCCCCTTGCGCGCCGCGCCGGAGGGCCTCCCGCACCGCGGCCCGGGCCGAGTCGAGCACATTGTCCTTCATGCCGCCCGCCCTCCCACGGTGATGGCCGAGACGCGCACGGTCGGCAGGCCGAAGCTCACCGGCACCGACTGCCCGTCCTTGCCGCACGACCCGCCGCCGTCGGCGTTCATGACGAAGTCGGATCCGACCAGATCGATCCGCTCCAGCACCCGCGGTCCATTTCCGGTCAGATTGGCGTCCTTGACCACGGCGGTCAGCTTCCCGTTCTCGATCAACCGCCCGCTGCGCAAGTAGAAGGTGAAGTCGCCGCCTCCGATGTCGACCTGGCCGTTGGCGAACTCCTCCGCGTAGAGGCCGCGCGCCACCGAGGCCACGATCTCCTCCGGATCGCGCGAGCCGGCGAGCATGTAGGTGCTGCGCATCCGCGGCACGGGCGGGTAGCGGAACGATTCGCGGCGGCCGGAGCCGGTGCGCGCGACGCGGTAGAACGCCGCCGAGATCCGGTCGTGCAGATACGAGCGCAAGACGCCGTTTTCCACGAGCACGGTGCGCTGGGCCGGCGTCCCCTCGTCGTCGATGTTGAGCGAGCCCCGCAGCCGCCCCGTGGTGCCGTCGTCCACGATGGTGACCTCCGGGGCGGCGATCCGCTCGCCGATGCGACCGGAGTAGACCGAGGTGCCCTTGCGATTGAAGTCGGCCTCCATTCCGTGGCCGATCGCCTCATGCAGCAGGATGCCCGAGTTCCCCGCGGCCAGCACGACCGGCATCTCGCCGGCGGGGGCCGGCACGGCGTCGAAGAGCCGGATAGCGCGGGCCGCGGCATCCCGTGCCGTTGCCGCCACGCGCTCCGGCGTGAACCAGGCGAACGCCTCCCGGCCGGAGAGAAAGCGCACCCCGGTCTCCGAACGATCGCCCACGCGGGCGACGCAGGTGACGGAGAAAAGCCCCATCGGCCGGTCGTCCTCCGCCAGCGTTCCTTCGGAGTTGGCCACGAGGATGCGCGAAGCGGAGTCGTTGAAGCTGATCGTGACCCGGGCGATCCGGGGGTCGTGGGCGCGCGCGGCGGCATCCGCGGCCTGCACCAGCGGGACCTTGCGATCCACCCCGATGGCGGACCAGGGCACTTCCACGGGATACCGGCTTTCGTAACGGGTCTCAGACCACGGGCCCGTGACCGCGCCGGCGCCGCTGTCGGCCACCGTCGCCGCGGTGGCGGCCGCGGCCATGAGCGCCGCCTCGGAGAGCTCCTCGGTGTAGGCGAAGCCGGTGGCGTCTCCCTTCAGCACGCGGATTCCCGCGCCGAGCAGGACTTCGGCGTGGGCCCGGTTGACGATCCCGTCCTCCAGGCCGAGGTGGCGGCCGACGGTGTGCTCGAGATAGACCTCGGCGAAGTCGCCTCCCCGCGCCAGAGCGCGGCCCAGAGTCTTCTGCAGGAGCGCTCGGCCCACGCCGAACCGCTCGAACCCGTCGTTTGAGGCCAGGGCCGACGGGGCTTGTCCTCCGAGGAGCGCCGGGCGTCCCCAGCCGCCGCGAGCCGCACCCGGAAGCAGGACGAAGGCCGTGCCGGCGCCGAGTTGTCGTAGGAACGCGCGGCGGTCGAGCTGATGTCGCATCGTGAGGTCCTCCCGGGGAGGATCATGCCAGATCTGCCCGGGCCGGGAAAGGACGCCGCGGCGGGGTTGGCTGCGTTCTTCCGGCTCTTGCTGGCCCTGCACCGGCAACCCTGCGCGAGCCGAAGGCGGCTTGCGACGTGGAGGATTGACCGATCAGGGCGGGGCTCGGTCCCCCGGGGGAGGCGTGGGCCGCAGCTCCGCGCAGAGCACCGGCGGCAGAAGATCGCGATTGGCGTGAGTCACCTCAAAGACCCGAGAGGTCCGAGGAGCGCACCGCTCCGCGAGCGCTTCTACGAGACTCGGCCGGACCACCGCGACCACCGCGGATCGGGGATGTCGTGCGATCTGCGGAATCAAAGGCGCGAATCCGAGGCCAAAGGTGAGCTCCAAAGGCCCGATCTCATCGATGATGACGAGATCCGCTCCCGTGTCGAAGGCGGCGCGCGCCGCCCGAATCCCCAGCGCCAGCACGGTGGCGTCCATGGAGAACGGCCCGACCCGGGGTCCGCCGAGATCTCTCCCGGTCGCGGCCAGCCGATGCTGGGCGCCGGCAGGATGCGGAAGAACCCCGTCCGCCGCATTCGGAGCGCCGATCGGTCGGCCGGGAGCGCTCACTTCCACCAGCCAGAGACCCAGGGTGGCGCCGGACTCGTCCCGGTCGCGTCGGGTCAGGAACCCTCCGCAGCGGATGCCCCGCCCGGCCGCGAGGCTGCACAGCGCAGAGCAGAGCTGGGACTTTCCGACCCCGACCTCGCCGGTGAGGAGAATCAGCGGGGGTGTGCCCATGGCGCGGATTGTAGACCCGCGGGAGATCTTCGAGTGGTCCTGGACCGCGTCCCGGGGGCAGAATGGAGCCCCATGTCATCCCGGAGTTGCAGCAGCCCCGATCCGCCCGGCAGCGGTCGGTCGCCGCGGGTGCTTCCCTTGCTTGCCGCCTTCGCGCTGGTCGCGGCGTGCTCTCCCGACCCCGTGCCCGGCCGGGCGCC
Source organism: uncultured bacterium (assembly GCA_964473865.1). Taxonomy (GTDB): domain Bacteria; phylum Eisenbacteria; class RBG-16-71-46; order CAIMUX01; family CAIMUX01; genus CAIMUX01. Next base: position 82,632 of record CAYYQN010000004.1, read on the forward strand.
CGCGCCTCCCTCCACTCCCGCTCATCTTCGCGTCCTGGTGGTGCACAACGCGCGCGATCCCGGCTCGATCCGGGTGGCCGATCACTACAGCGCGTGCCGGTCGATCCCGGCCGAGCACCGCGTGGCGATCGACATCGATCCCTTCGAGGAGGTCGCCCTGGCGGAGTACCAGGGGCGAGTCGAGCTGCCGGTCCGCCGCTTCCTCCGGGAAATCGCACCCGGGGACTCCATCGACTACATCGTGCTCGCGCGGGGCGTCCCCCTTCGGATTCGGGAGAACGGGGCTGCCGTCGACGCGCTTCTGGGCGCCATGGACCTGGCGGCGGAGCCGCCGCGGGGCCGCAGCCCGGCCGAGCTGCGTCGGCTCGCCAATCCGTATTTCCGGGCGACGCGCCGCTTTCGGCACCGGGAGTTCGGCACCTATCTCGTGACCCGGCTCGACGGGTACGACGTCGCCGACGCCATGGCTCTTGTGGATCGCGCGCTTCTGGCCCGGCCCGAGCGCGGGCCGTTTCTGTTCGATCTCGATCCCCGCCGCGATGTCGAGGACTACCGGGTTTTGAACGACGCGGCCCGGCAGGCGGCTGCCTCTCTGCGGGCGCGGAGCCTGCAGGTGGTGCTGGAGGAGACGGAGGCGTTTGTGTCGGGAGGCCGGCCGCTGACGGGGTACTTCTCGTGGGGCAGCAACGATCATGCGTTCGACCTGGCGACCTACCGCGCCCTGCGTTTCCGCCCCGGCGCACTCGCGGAGACTGCCGTGAGCACGTCCGGGCGCACCTTCCGGCCGACCACCGGCGGCCAGAGCCTGGTGGCCGACCTGGTGGCGCGCGGGGTGACGGGGGTCAAGGGCTACGTGTCCGAGCCGCTCACCGCGAGTCTCTGCCGGGCGGACATCCTCTTCGATCGCTACGTCGCCGGGTACACGCTGGCCGAGAGCTTCGCCGCTGCTTCCCCGCTGGTGAAGTGGAAGGATGTCGTGGTGGGAGATCCCCTATGCGCGCCCTACGCTCCGGCGGACCCGCCGGAACGAGGCGACCGGCGCGCGTCGCCCGACTAGTCGCGGTCGTGGTGCCGGCCGAGGTGGCCGTCGAAGTCTCCGTCCAGCGCGAGATCCAGGTCCACGATCTCCTCTTCCGAGTCCGGAATCTCGTCCCCCTCGAGCTCCGCCAGCTCTTCGAGGTTTTCGATCCTCTCGTAGCACTCCGGGCACTCGATCTCTCCGTCCGTGACCTCGTCGAGATCGATTTCCACGGCTTCTTCGCAGTGTGGGCAGCGAATGGTGACCATGGCGGATCCTCCTCGGCCGGGAATCATCCACGCCGGCGCTCTGGATGCAACCGAAAACCTCGCGCCACCTCACGGCCTGAGGCTTCGAGCCCCCGCGCATGCGATCGGCCGGCCATGGCGGGTTCTGGAGCTTCCCGGAGCGTGGGGAGCGGGTACAATCGCTCCGTGCGGATGCCACTTCCGATCGACGCGGTGATCGACTCGATCATCGATTCCCTTCGGGCGCAGCCGGCGCTGGTCCTGAAGGCGCCGCCCGGGGCGGGAAAGACCACTCGAGTCCCGCCGGCGCTGCTCGACCGGAGGCTCGCGTCCGGCGGTCGAGGAATCACGGTCCTGGAACCGCGACGCCTCGCGGCGCGCACGGCGGCCGCCCGGGTGGCCGCAGAACGCGGTGGCGCGCTGGGGGAGGAGATCGGCTACCGAGTCCGATTCGAGGCGGCGGTCTCCCCGCGCACGCGAATCACGTTTGTGACCGAAGGAGTGATGGTGCGCCGCCTGCTCGCCGATCCGCTGCTGGCGGACACGGCGGCGGTGGTTCTGGACGAGTTCCACGAGCGGAGCGCACAGGCCGACCTGATCCTCTCGTTTCTGCGTGAGTTGCAGGAGACGGTACGGCCCGATCTGCGAGTCGTGGTCATGTCGGCGACGCTGGATCCTTCGCCGATCTCCCGGTTCCTGGGCGGCTGTCCCGTGATCGAGAGTGAAGGGCGGGTCTTCGACGTGCAGGTCGAGCATGAGACCGGTCTCGGGAACCGTCCGATGGAGGCCCGGGCGGCCGAAGCCGCCGCCAGACTCATCGCCGCCGAACCGCTCGGTTCGGTCCTGGTCTTCATGCCGGGCGCGTCGGAGATCCGGCGGACCATGCAGCTGGCCGGTCCGATGGCCGCGGCCCGCGGGTTCGACCTGTGTCCACTCCACGGCGACCTCCCGTCTGAGGAGCAGGACCGGGCGGTGCGCGCCGGCCGCCGCCCTCGCCTGGTTGTCGCGACGAACGTTGCCGAAGCGTCGGTCACGGTGGAAGGGGTGACCGGAGTCGTGGATTCAGGGCTCGCCCGGGTGTCGCGCCGCGATCCCCGCAGCGGGCTCAACCGGCTCGCGACTGTGCGCATCTCCCGGTCGTCCGCCCGCCAACGTGCCGGCCGCGCCGGACGGGTCGCGCCGGGGCGCTGTGTGCGCCTCTTCACCGCCGCGGAATTCGCGGCCCGACCGGAGACGGATGAACCGGAGATCCGTCGGATCGATCTGGCCGAGATCCTGCTGGCTCAACTCGCCTGGGCGGAGCGCGACCCGTTCGCGTTCTCCTGGCTGGACGCGCCCGAGCCGCGGGCCTTGCGCCGGTCGCTCGAACTCCTGCGGCAGCTGGGGGCCATCGAGCGCGCCTCGCCGGACGACTGTCCAGCGCTCTCAGCCGACGGCCGCGCCATGTTGCGCTGGCCCTTGCACCCGCGCCTCGGTCGGATTCTGGTGGAGTCCGAGCGGAGAGGATGCCGCGGCGAAGCGGCGACGCTCGTGGCCCTCCTGTCGGAGCGGGACATCCGGCTGCAGACCCGCGTGCGATTCGAACCGGACAGAGAAGACGTCTCTGACGCGGGCGCGGGGGGAACGGGCGGCGTGACGAGCGGCGGCGCGGCGCGTGCGAGCGGGGGCTTCGAGGCCGAGGCGCCCTCGGTTCGAGCCGAAGCGGCGACCCGGGGGAGTTCGGATCTCCTGGAGCGGCGGGACGACCTGGAGGCGGCCGCCCGGCTGCGATTCGAGCCGGCCGCGGTGCGGGCGCTCGGGGTCGATCGGCGCGCCGCCCTGCGCGTCTGGCGCGTGGCGGAGCAGGTGCGGGGGCGAACCCCGCGCGCGAAGCAGGCGGTGCCGGAGGAGGTTCTCCTGCGCTGCCTCCTCAGTGGCTATCCGGATCGGATTGTCCGTCGCCGGGAGCCGGCTGCCCGCGACGGGTTGATGGTCGGCGGCGTCGGGGCGCGCCTCGATGAGGCCTCGGTCGTGCGGGATGGCGAATTCTACGTCGCCCTGGAGGCGGCGCCGTGCACCGGCGGGTCGGGGAGACTCGTCGCGGTGCGCCAGGCGTCCCTGGCGCGGCGCGAGTGGCTCGAGGATCTGGACCCCGGATTGGTGCGGGAAGAAGACCAGACCGAGTTCGATCCCGGGACCGGCCGGGTGGTCGGGCTTCGTCGTCGTCTGTTCCTCGACCTCGTCCTGGACGAGCGCACCACCGGCTCCGTCGACCCCGCGAAAGCCGCTGAGCTCCTGCATCTGGCCGCGTCCCGATCTCCGGCGGATGCGATCGCCCTGAGTCCGGACCTGGCGCGGTGGTTCGCCCGCGTGCGCTGGCTCCTCGGGGTTCGTCCGGAGCTCGCGGCGTCATTCCCGGCCGGCGAAGCCCCCGCGCCCGTATCGAACGATCCGGTGGTCGAGGCAACGGGACCGCTCTGGCCGTGGGTCCTGGAGGAGCTGCGGCCCCTGTGCCTCGGGCGAAGAAGCCTCTCCGAGCTGCGGGATGTCGGGATCGAGGAGGTGCTCTCCCGATCGCTGCCTGGAGACGTGGCCGCGGCTCTGGCGAGTCTGGCGCCGGAGCGTTTGACGTTGCCCAGCGGCCGCGCCGCCCGCCTCGAGTATCGTCCGGCGGACCCGCCGATCCTGGCGGCCCGCGTGCAGGAGTTCTTCGGCAGCACGGAGACGCCCCGGGTGGGAGCGGGAACGATTCCGGTTTTGCTCCACCTCCTGGCGCCCAGCTTCCGCCCGGTGCAGGTGACCACCGATCTCCGGTCGTTCTGGGCTACTGTCTATCCCAAGATCCGCGTCGAGCTGCGCCGGCGCTATCCGCGGCACGCCTGGCCGGACGATCCGCTGACTGCCGCGCCGCTGTCCGGTCCGCGGCGGCGGGAGGCGAAGGCGGAAGGGTCGCCGTCGGCGCCGGTAGCGGGGAAGCGGCGCCGTCCGTGATCCCGGGTCCTTCCGGGACCTGGACTCGCGGTCGGGAATCCGGGAAGAGGATGCGGAGAGGAGATACCGCGGGGTGGAACCACGGGAGCGCGATGGCCGGTCGGGAGAGCCGGCGACACGCGGCGTAGGACAACGGGAGCGCGATGGCCGGTCGGGAGAGCCGGCGACACGCGGCTTGGGGCGCCATGCCGATGGGCTGGCGGGCCGGCCCTGGGAACGGCGCGCTCCGGCGCTGCGGACGATGTTCGAGGAGATCGCCGGCGACTACGACCGGCTGAACAGCTGGCTCAGCCTGGGGCTCGACCGCCGGTGGCGGGATGCCGCGGCCCGCGCGTTGCACCCGCTTCCCCCGGGACCGGTCCTCGATCTGGCATCCGGCACCGGCGCGTTGCTCCCCCCGCTGGCGCGGCGAACGCGGCGGCCGCTGGTTCGCCTCGACCTGTCCGCGTCCCTTCTGCGCCGGGTCGAGGAGACGCCGCCTCGCCGCCGGCCAGGCGGCGGCCCGAAGGCGGGTGACCGGGGCTCTCCGCACCCTGCTCCCGCCATCGTCGGTGAAATGGATCGCCTGCCGTTTTGCGATGCCGCGTTTGCCGGCGTGGCGCAGGCGTTTGCCCTCCGGCACTGCCGGGAAACCGACCCGTTCCTGCGCGAGCTGTACCGGGTTGTGCGGCCGGGGGGAACGGTGGTCCTTCTCGACATGCGGGTCCCGCGGGGCGGCGGCCTCCAAGCGCTCTACCGGGGCTACTTCTGCCGCATCCTCCCCCGACTCGCGGCGCTCCTCGGGGGAGATCGGGCGGCCTACGAGATGATGGTGGCCTCGGTGCGGGCGTTGCCGGCGGAGGCGGCGCTCATCGAGGCGTTCCGCCAGGCCGGTTTCGTCGAGGTCGAGAGCCGGCCGGGCATCTTCGGTGCAGTCCGGTTGCTGCTCGGACGCCGGCCGGAGTAAACCGGAGCCGGAACCGCCGCTGGCGGAGCCCGGCGTCGATCGCCTAGAGTCATGAGACCAGCCTGGCTGGCGTCGTTTTCGGGAGGGATCCGTGGTTGTCGGGGTAGGTGTCGACATCGTGGAGGTGGAGCGGGTGGCCGCGGTGGCGCGCCGTCACGGGGAGCGTTTTCTGCGGCGTGTCTTCACGTCCCTGGAGGTGACTCGCTCGCACGGAAACCACGATCAGTACCTCGCATCGCGGTTTGCCGCCAAGGAGGCTGCCTTCAAGGCGCTGGGGACCGGTTGGGGCGGGGGGGTGAAGTGGACCGAGGTGGAGGTCGACAACCTGGCTTCCGGGGCCCCGGTCATGACCCTGACGGGCGCGGCCCAAGCCCGAGCGGCAAGCCTCGGCGTCACCCGCATCCATGTCACGATCAGTCACACGGCGGGACATGCCATGGCCCAGGTGCTGTTCGAGGGGCCATTCGCGGAACGAGTCGAGGGCGAGCGCGGGGAGGCCGGCGCGTCTGCCCCGACGACGGCAGGGGGAGAGGCAGGATGAGCACGTTGCGAGACTGCAGAGAGTCCGGGGCGAGTTCTCGGATCAGGATTGGAAGGCTTCTCTTCCTGGTCGGTCTGGGAACGATGGTGTGCGTTTCCGTGCCGGCCCGCCCGGCGCGCGCGCAGTCCGGAGCGGGCGACTCGGGCCCCACGGCGGTCTTGCCGCCGAGGTACCGCATGCCGGCGGTCCTCCCGGAGCAGTTCGCATCCTTCGCGGGCGATTCGCTCCGGGCCTGGGCCCGAGCCGCGATGCCGAAGGTTCGAGACCGCGCGGCCCTCTTCGCCGCCGTCCAGGAGCTCCTCCGCATGGACGCCCGTTTCGCGGAGCGGGTGGCGAAGGTCTATCCGCGAGGTCAACTGGAGTGGATCACGATCACGGATCGGGCCGGCGACACGCTGGCCGTGGAACTGGCTCCGGTGCTTGCCGCCTATCGCAAGGTCAATCCGGAGGAGGTTCTGACCGGGGGGCGCATCGCCTTCGAAGACCAGATGTCGCAGCTCGTCAATCCGCCGGGCCGGATGCTCGGCTTTCACGTGGTTGCGCTCGCGAATCGGGCCCTGGCCCAGGCCGACTCGCTCCTGTCGTTCGGCGGCGCGGCCGATGTCGCGGGGGTGCAGGACGGGGCCCTGCGCGCGCTGCAGGACTGGGTGGAGCTGTATGGCCAGGTGCACGCCGACGTGATCGCCCGGCACGAAAGCCACCTGAGCGCCGAAGACTGGGTGCTCCTGCGTCTCCAGGACAACTGCGGCAACGCCGGTCCCGATGTCTGGCGCATCAAGGAGATGTATGTCGCCAAGGTGGGAGTCGATTCGACGGTGACGCCTCCCGAAGAGCAGTTCGCCCACGAGTACACCCTCGCCTCGTTGAAGTGCCCGACTGACACGCGGGTGGTCTATCTCGACATGCCGCTGCTCCAGGCGGCACAGAGGGAGATCTATCAGCGCACGCGGGGGAAGGAGGCCGCGGGGGAGAACAACCCGCCGCGATGACCGCGCCCCGTCTGGTCGTTGCGCTTCCCGACCACCCGCACCCCGCCGACATGGGGAGCCGGGTCCGCAACCGCGCGATCATCGAGACCCTCGCCCGCTCCTTCGACCTGACCATCGTCACTCTCGTGCACGATGCCGCGCGGCTGGCCGATCCCGGCCCGGTGGCCCGCTGCGGCCGTTGGGTGCCGGTGCTGGCGGATCACCGGCGCGGCGCCGGGCCCTGGCTGGCGTGGCATCTGCGGGCCCGCCTGGCCGCCTCTCGAGAAGGGCTGCACGCGGAGACGTTCTTCCAGAGCCTGCCGAGCTTCGCCCGGGCGGTGGAACGCTGTGTGCGCGAAGAGCGGCCCGCGCTGGTGCATGCCGCGTACTGGTACGGACTGCGCCGCCTGCGCGCCTTCCCCCGACCGCCCCTCTGGGTGGTCGATACGCATGATGTGCAGTTCGAACGGCACGCGCGCCTCTGGGGACGTTCCTCCCCGCGCGAGCGCGCCGCCGAGCTGTCCGAGCTGGCCCGCTACGATCGAATCATCGCGATCACCGGCCGCGACCGCGACACGCTGCGCGAACATCTGCCCGCGGGCGCCCCGCCGATCGAGGTGATCGGCATGGGGCTCGACTTCAGCTACTGGTCGCGGGAGGCGGCGCCTCCGGCGCTGCCCGCGGCGCCTCGGGTGGTCTTCTACGGGAATCTGGCGAGCGAGGCGAATCGGGCCGCCGCCCGCAGCTTTGTGCGGGACCTCTGGCCGGACTGGCGGCGGCAGGTACCGGGAGCGGAGGCGATGCTTGTGGGCGCGGATCCCGGCGAGGAGCTGCGGGCCGAGGCCGAGGCGGCCGGCGTCATCGTCACCGGCTTTGTGGATGACCCGCGGCCCTGGCTCGCCTCGGCGCGGGTGCTGGCCCTCACCTTGCGCGCGGGCAGCGGTCAGCGCGGCCGGGTCGTCGAATCACTCGCGCTGGAACTACCGGTTGTCGGTTACCCGGAGGCGCTCGAAGGGCTCGAATTCGCCGACGGAGAGGGGATCGCGACGGCTCGTTCCCGAGAGGAGTTCGGGGTGCGAACGGCCGAGCTGCTTCGCGACGAGGACCGCGCGCGCCGGCTCGGCGCCCGTGGGCGCGCGGCGGCCGCGGATCGCTACGGGTGGGAAGCGACGTACGGCCGGTTTGACGGTCTGTATCGCCGTCTGCTGGCGGATGACGGAAACGCCCCGGAAGCGCGCTTCCGAGGCGATTCGGTCACAAGGCGCTGACCTCACGTGACGCGGACCTTGCGGGACACCGGCCTGACGGGGGCATCGCCCGTACAAGCAGTGGCCCGCCGATCTTCGACCCGCGGGCGTGCGAAGATTACTTCTTCTTTCCGGGGGCCTTCTTCAGGACCGTGTCCTTCAGGTTCTTCGCCACCGTGAACTTCACGACCTTCTTCGCGGCGATCTTGATCTCGGCGCCGGTCTGAGGATTCCGTCCGATCCGGGCCTTGCGATTTTGCACCTTGAACTTGCCGAGCCCCGACAAGGGCAGATCATCGCCCTTCTTCAGGGTCTTCTCGACGAGGCCGGTCAAGCCCGCGAGAAACGCCTTCGTCTCCTTCTTGTTCAGGTCGACGGTCTTGTCGGCGACTTTGACCTCCTTCATCAACGCGTCGATCAGCTGGGTCTTGGTCATGGCAGGTAACCCTCCGTGGTCCGGTGTGGCTGTGTTAGGCCCGAAAACGATCCTCTTGGTAACACCGGTCCCCGGGAGGGGCAAGGAGAATCTCACGAAGGGGCGCGTTTTTTGCGGACGGACGGGACCCCGGGCCGGCGGGCGTCCCCGCGGGCGGCGGCGGGAGGGCGAGAAAGGGCGGGAGTCGAGGTTGAATCCGGCGGCCGGTTTCGTCGAGAATGTCGGGGTGGGCTTCGGGGGTGGAAACCCGCCGGCCCCGACAGGCTGCGAACCAGGGGAGGTTTACATGCGGATGCGGTCCTGCGCGCTGCTCGCGCTCGTCGGGCTCCTCGTTCTCGGGACGAGCGCCCTCGGAGAGGTCACGACCAGGGTCGCCCTGCACTGGGCCGACGCGGAGTTCGCGCTTCGCCCGGGTCCGGCAGGCACGGTCGCCGTACGTCTGGCCGGCGGGGTATCCGCCGCGGAACCGGGGCAGCCCGATCTGCCCTGGATGGTCGTTACCGTTCCGCTGCCGGCCGGCGTGGCCACGGTCGCGGGCTGGTCGTTCGAGCCAGAGCCGGCGAACCCGCCGGTGCCGGGCATCGTGCCGACGCCGGCCCAGCGCGACCTGCCGTCCGAGGCCGGCGGTCCGGTGTCTACGGCCCCCGACCCGGCCGTCTACGCCGGCGCCTCGCCCTGGCCCGCCGATCCGGTCCGGTTCCGCGGGGTGCAGACCCAGGCCGGACGCGCGGAAGCCGCCTTCCTGGTCTGTCCCCTCCGCTGGGACCCCCGCAGTCACGATCTGGAGCGGCTGCCGGGAGGCACTCTGACGGTTCGCTTCGGCTCCGGGCCCGCGGCCCTGGATGTGGTCACCCCGCTGCGGCCGGTGGCTGCCGACCTCTTCGGCGCCGACGCGTCTCCGAAGGCCGGCGGCGGAGCGGTCGTGCACTCCCTGCGGGGCGGTCTCTCCCCGACGGCCCGGCCCAGTCTCGACTCGGTTCCCGTGGAATTCCTCGTGGTAACGAACGAGGAGCTGGCGCCTGCCTTCCAGCCGCTCATCGACTGGAAGAACCGGACCGGCTTTCCGGCCGCGGTTCGCACTGTCGAGGCGATCTCCCGAGATTACCCCCAGGGCGTGGACCTGGCCGAGAGCGTGCGCCTGTTCCTGCGGGACGCCTACGCCCTCTGGGGCACGCGCGTCGTGATCATCGGCGGCGATCCCTCCATCGTCCCGATCCGCTACGGACGCAGCTATGCCTACAACCTGCCCACCGGCGTGAGCATCGCCACCGACTACTACTACGCCTGCCTGGACGGCAACTGGAACGCCGACGGGGACAATCTCTGGGGCGAGGCGCCGTTTCAGAACGTCAGCATGGAGAGCGACAAGGCCGACATGGTCGCCGAGCTGCGGGTCGGCCGGGTTTCCGCGGTTGATACGTCGCAAGTCGGCACCTGGGTCCGCAAGTACCTGAAGTACACCCGGGATCCGGACCCCACCCCGGGCTACCTCAACGGAGTGCTGACCCTCGGCGAGGTGCTCTTCGCTCCGGAGTGGCGGCTCGGCGACGCCGATACCTGCTCGAACCAGGAGACGGAAACCTGCGTGCGGCTCGACGGGGCCACCGAATGCTTCCTCATGATCGATACGCTGCGGGCCTCGACCTTGGGATCGTTCTTCTACTTCGATGAGCTTTACGAGCGCGAGTACTGGTGGAACCCGCGGCGCGGGATCACCGCCGGGCAGCTCAACCGGGCCAACACCCTGGCGTCGCTCAATGCCGGTCGGAACATCGTCTACCAGATGGGCCATGGCGATCGTGACCGATGGGCCATCGGCACCGGCCGGCTTCTCACCTCCGATGTGGCGAATACCACGAACGGGCCGCGGTACAGCGGGTTGGCCTATGTCGTGAACTGCAACTCCGCCGCCGTGGACGCGGACTGCGTCGGTGAGGCCTGGCAGTTCGCGAGGAACGGGGGTGGGGTGAACTACCTCGGCTCCACCAACCTCGATTTCCCCGCCACCGCCCGGGAGTTCCAGAACTCGCTGTTGCCCCTCTGGATGAACAACGTCCAGCAGACGTGCGGCAGCGCGTATCAGACTGCCGCGCAGCTCTTCGCCACGCGGCAGGGAGACAACGAGGGAACCGTCCGCTTCCTTCTCACAAGCCTCATCTTGCTCGGCGACCCGGATCTGAACATCTGGCGGACGCAGCCGCGGGCGATGCAGGTGACCGCGCCGGCGGAGTTCACCATCGGTTCCGGCACCGCCCGGGTGAACGTGAAGGACTCTGAGAGCGCGCCGCTTGCGGGAGCCCGGGTCACCCTGTACAAGGCCGGCGACGCCCTGGGCGTCGCCTTGACCGACGGGGAAGGGAACGCCGACGTGCCCTTTGCCCCGACCAGTGACGGCCCCTTCCTCCTCACGGTGACGCACCCCATGGCCCGGCCGCATCAGGGCGGGGGCGATGTCCAGGAGGCCGAAGACGCCTGGCCGGTGGCCAGCAACTACACCATCGTCGACGACGGGAGCGGCGGGACCCGCGGGAACGGGAACGGCCGGATCGAGATCGGAGAGACGGTGGCCTTCAACCTCTCCGTGGGAAATCCGGGCGGACCTGCGACCGGCGTGGTCGCGAGTCTTCGTCGCGCGGAAGCGGTTCCGGGGGTCCAGGTCGCTTTCGCGGATAGCACGGAGGAGGTCGGGGATCTGACCGGTGGGGGAACGGCGACCCGCGCCGGCGCGTTCCTCCTGACGGTCCGGGCGACCGGTCCGGTCGAGGCCGACGCCGCGGACCGGGTGGCGCTCCCCCTCCTCATCGACTGGCAGGCCCAGGGCGGGACGCACACCCAACGCATCGCGCCGGAGGTGGATCGACCCGAACTCGAGCTGATCAACACCGCACGATGGGAGACCGAACTGCCCCCCGGCGGAGAAGCGGACAGCATCCCGGACCAGGGCGAGTCGATGGCCGTGACGGTCGAGCTCTTCAACCAGGGGCGCGGAAGCTGGCATCAGCTTCGGGCCCGCCTCGAAACGATGATCCCCGGATCCGTCGCGATGCTCGATTCGCTGGCCACGATCCCGCCGCTGGAACCGGGCACGTCGGTCGTCAGCGAAGCGCTGACGTTCCATGTGACTGGGCACCTGGGGCTCAGTTTCCGCTTGCGGCTCGTCGTGGAGGACCTCACCGGAGAGACGCCCCAGACCGTCTGGTCCAGGTATCTCTACCTGCGCCGGCTCCCGACCGTGCCTCCTCCGTCGTTCCAGACGCTCGGCCGCCCGAACTCCGTGAGTCTGGCCTGGGGACGGCCCACGACCTCCGCGAACATCTGGGGCTATCGCGTCTATCGGGCCGACTCGGTGGACGGGACGTTCCTGCGGCTGCCTCCCGGCTATGTCAAGAGCACCCGGTATCTCGAGGATGACGGCCTGCCCGACATGACCCGGTTCTGGTATCAGGTGGCGGTGGTCGATTCCTCGGGAATCGAGGGACCCCGCACGGAGCCCACGGTGGCCAGCTCGGCGCCCGGACTCCAGGCCGGTTGGCCGGTCAGCATGGAGGAGTCTCGCGATGCCTGTCCCACCATCGAGAACCTGAACGGTTGGGGCCGCAACGAGGTCCTGGCCCTCTCCAAGTCGGTCTACTGCCTCGACGCCAACGCGGGCGACTATTACGACGGCGATGCGATTCCCTCGACCCGCGGGGTGCTGACCAAGGAGGCCGACGGACAGAACTTCAACGGCAAGTGCGCGGTGGCCGACCTCACGGGGGATGGCATTCCGGAGGTCATCGCCCTGGCGACGAACAACATGGATGGTGGCTGGAACCCCCCCGCTACGCTGTGCGTGTTCGACCATGTCGGTCATCTCCTGTGGAGCCGGGTGGTGGCCAACCGGCCGGCCAGCTCCGCCCCCGCGATCGGCAACATCGACAATGACCCCGAGCCGGAGATCGTCTTCCTCTGCGGGCGGTGGGTCTTCGCCTACAACCACGACGGCACGCCGCTCGGGGACATTCCGGGCGGCAAGCTGTACGACATCCCCGGCCCGGAGTCGGGCAAGAACAACTTCCAGTACTGCAGCCCGGCGCTGGAAGACCTCGACGGAGACGGGCGGGACGAGATCGTCTTCACTACGAACGCGGACGACGACCAGGATGCCTATGCCCGGCTCTATGTCATCAACGGCATGGAGAGTCCCGGCGGCGGGGATCCGGTGTACGGTTCCGATCTTCCCGGCTTCCCGTTTGTCTATGGGTACGTGGCGACGGGTCAGTTCAGCTACGCCTCGCCGGCGATCGCCGACGTGACAAAGAAAGTCGGGGAGTCCGTGGGAGACGCCGACACCAAGCCGGACATCGTCATCACTACGAAGTCGCGCTTGTGGGTGTTCGATCCCTGGGCCTCGGGCGTGAACAAGCTGGCCTGGACCATCGCGCTGGAGCCGCAGGCGGTGGAAAGCCCGCTCAACTCGTCGCCGGCCATCGGAGATGTCGACGGGGACGGTGACCTCGACATCGCGGTTGCGGGCGGCAAGGGATACCTGTACGTGGTCAACGGTCGCGACGGTGGAGCCCTGCCCGGGTTCATCGAGGCGCCGAACGAGCGGTACCGGCGGGTGGCCCCGGCCAGCACCAGACTTGGTTCCCCGATCCTGGCCGACCTGGATGGAGTCGTCGACAAGGCCACCGGCAAGCGTCTGCCCGAGATCATCATCGGAGACTTCCTCGGGACGGTCTACGCCTTGCGGTCGGATGGCGAGGGGATGAACGGGTTCCCGTTCTCGGTTCCGGGCGGCAAGATCGGCATCGGGCTGGCCGCGTGGGACATCGATCGGGACGGTTTCCAGAACCTCGTGATCCAGGCCGACAAGGTGCAGGAACTCCAGGTCCTGGACTTCAATACCTGCCCCTTCGATCCTGACGACGCGGTCGCGAATCCCTGGCCGGCGTTCCGCCACGATCCGCGCAACACCGGCTCGGTCTATGAGCCGCCGGGACCCACTCCGGTGGAAGTGCTCGCCCTGGAGGCCCAGGCCGGGCCGGACGGGATTGCGCTGCGTTTCCGGACCGAACTCAACGTGCGCACCTTCGTCCTGCTGCGGGCAGAGGAGTCGGGCGGCGACTGGGTGACTGTCGGAGAGTGGGCCGCCGAAGAGGCCGCAGAGGAGCCGGGCGCGTTCGTCCTGCGCGACACGCCGCCCGCAGGCACGTGGCGCTATCGGATCGACGCGTACGACTTCGGGGGCGAGATCCGGCTCAGCGGCGAGACGGTGGTGACCGCGGGCGCTTCGCTGGCGTTCCGGCTCCACCCGGCCCGGCCGAACCCATTCAACCCGCACACGCTGTTCAAGCTCGACCTCCCGCGCACGACCGAGTGCGACCTGCGCGTGGTCGATCCCTCCGGGCGGACGGTCCGGCGGCTGCTCGCCGGACGATTCGGCCCGGGAACCGTCGAGTCGGTGTGGGACGGCAACAACGATGCGGGCCGCCCGGTCGGCTCGGGGGTGTTCTTCGTGCGGGCCTCGGCCGAGGGACTGGGTGACGCGGTGCAGAAGGTGGTGCTGCTGAAGTAGTGCCGCGCGCCTGGCGCCCGGAGCCCGGCGGTCCGGCGGTCCGGCGGTCCGGCGCGTCGGTGCGAGGCGGTGGCGCAACGCCGGGAGGCCGTTCGCGCGGCACGGTCGGCCTCGGGAGCCGGCGCCGTCCGGGCGAGAGCTGGGGTTGCGAAAGGAGAGTCTGCGGCAGGAGGCATCTGCGGAAGAAGCGATCTGCCGAAAAAGGGACGTGCGGAAAAATGGGTTGAAATGGGGCGGACCGCCCCCGTAGAGTCCCGATAGCTCGCTTTGCTGGGGAGTCGTCCAGCGGTAGGACACATGACTCTGGATCATGGAACCGGGGTTCGAGTCCCTGCTCCCCAGCCATGACGTTCGGGCCCCCGGGTCTACGCCCGGGGGCCTTCCTTCTGACAAAGGGTGGAGGTGGATGAGCGGACCACGGACGCTGGAGCTCGATTTCGGCCCGCACGAGAAGACCGTCCGCTGGATCGAGCAGTCCTCGCCGGAGGACTTCTGCCGCGAGTTGACCCGACGGCTGCCCAAGACGGCCCCGGACGCCCGGAACGGGTGGATCTGCGCGGGTGCGCTGGCGGCCGCTCGTTCCACGCGGCACGACGGCGCCCGCCGGCCGCCCCGTGGGATCCCCGGGTTGGCGGCGGTGCACTCCCTCCAACCAGGCCGCTCGCCGGACGAAGGGCGCGCCCTGCTCGGCTACGCGCTCCGTCTGGTCAACCGCGAGATCCACGATCCCGGCTACGGGCCATTCCGGCTCCTCCCGTGTCGGGAGGTGCCGGGCGAGGGGCGCGAAGGGACCTTGTTCTCGTTTCTCGAAGCGGTGCGCGCCGGCGAGGCCGACTGGGCCGACCATCGCTTTGCCTGGCTGGTACAGAACCTGGAGAAGGAGCAGATCATCGACCTGCTGCTGTCGTCCGGTCTGGAAGGAGTCGCGGTCAGCGCCGAACGGGTCGGCGGCGTGGTGGAGGCGGTCTCGCTCCTGCAGGCGCTGGGTTGGGAACACGCCCCGGTCCTGCTCCGGCCGGTGGTTCGACACCAGGCCGCCGGCACCTGGAACTGCACCGACTACGCGCACTGTCGCGACCTCATCGAGGAGCGGGATCTCCATCGGCTCGCGCGCCGGCGGCCCCCGGGACAGCCTGGTCTCGGAGAGCGCGACCCTGACGGTTTCCTCGCCGAGGCGCGGGACTGGGCGGAATCGGGTCCGGGGGACCGGACCCAGCGGATCGCGGCCGCGCTGGCCGCGGGATTGCCGCTGGAAGACGCGGCCGATGTGGTCTCCACCGCCGGCACGCTCCTGGTCTTGCAGGAGATCCTGCGCCGGCGGGAACCGAAGGCGGGGGAAGCGGTGTTCGACTCCGCCGTGCGTACCGTCGCCGGCGTGAACGCCCTCTGCCGCCTCGTGCGCCTGGGCACCGCGGGACAGCGGATTCTCGGACTGCTGCTGGCGGCCTGGGTGGAGCCGACGCGGGACTTGTGCCTGGAGTTCCGCGACCCGGACGCGGTCTGGTGGCTGCCCGCCGTATCCGGCGTGCGGGAGCTGCAGGTGTCGGCTCCCGATTCGGAAGGAGCGGCGCCCCCGCCGGAGTGGAAGGAAATGATCGCCTCCGGCCAGGCGAACCGGCTCCTTCCCGCGCTGTCGAGCTGGCTGGAAGCGGGAGGGTCCGCCGGGGTCCTCGACCGGGTGCTGGTTCCGTTGGTCTCCGGTCTGGAACTGGTTCCGGGGCAATCGGTACGGCTGGTGAGGACGCTGACCGAGGCGTATCGCGCCTCCCGGTCTCCATTTCGGTGGGTGCACCTGTGGGCCGCGGCCATGGGGTTGGCCCACTGGCCGAAGGAACCCGCAGAAGAGGGGTTGCC
This sequence comes from uncultured bacterium, assembly GCA_964473865.1. Taxonomy (GTDB): domain Bacteria; phylum Eisenbacteria; class RBG-16-71-46; order CAIMUX01; family CAIMUX01; genus CAIMUX01. The sequence continues at coordinate 98,420 of CAYYQN010000004.1, forward strand.
AAGCGCGGGCGAGGTTTCCTAGAATACCGCAACCGGGGCCCGGCCCTGGTAGCCAGGTTGTGGCGCTATCGTCTAGGGGTCAGGACGGATGGTTCTCAGCCATCAAACCGGGGTTCGATTCCCCGTAGCGCTACCAACTCCCTTTCCCGTGAGGTTTGCGATCGAGCGATTTCGCGACTTCCTCGAAGCTCTCGTGCCGGCGCGTCACGTTTCTTGACGGAAGGTCTGCTGCGTTGGTCCGTTCACCTCTTCCGCTCGCTCTCCACGTTCGCGGGCTCGTCGCGTTTGTCGGCCTGCCGGGATCTACGCGGCCGACGCCGACCGCAAGCCGCCGGCGCCGCGCGCCGCACCCGTCTAACGTCGACGGGCGCCGCGTCCCGCTCGAGACCGCGTCGTCCTTGGCCTCTCATCATCCGCACGCCGCGCTCGGGCGGCGCGCAGGCCGCCTCGGCGAGACTTCTCGCGGTCTGGCTCCGATGGAGGCGGCGGGAGCGGCGGGACGGAGCCCCGCTGCACGCGGTGCCGTCCGCCGAGACCGAAGTAGGCATGGAGCTCCGGCAGATGGACTCGAGCGGGCGTCTCCTTGGTGAGGCGCTCGGCGAACGCCTGCGACTGCTCTTCTTCCCCGTGCACCACGAACACCTCCTTCGGGGTGCCGTGGTTGGCGTGAAACCAGGCCAACAGCTCCTCGCGATCGGCATGGGCCGAGTACTCGTTCATGACGAACACGTCCGCCCGGACGGGATGCGGCTCGCCGAAGATGTTGACCACCTTGTCCCCCCGGAGCAGCCGGCGGCCGAGGGTGTTCTCGGCCTGGAAGCCGACGATGAGGATCGCGTTGCGCGGGTCCTCGATGCTGTTGCGAAGATGGTGGAGGATCCGGCCCGCTTCCATCATGCCCGAGGCCGAGATGATGATGCAGGGTCCCGGGGCCGCGTTGAGAGCCATCGATTCCTGCACGTCCTGGATGTAGTGCATCCGGTGCAGGCCGAACGGGTCGCCGGGGCCGGCAAGTACCTCCCGGATGTCGGCGTCGTAGCACTCGGGGTGCTGCGAGAAGACTTCGGTGACGTTGACCGCAAGCGGGCTGTCCACGTAGACCGGAATCTCCGGAATCCTCCGGTCGCGGAAGAGCTGCATCAACTCGTAGACGATCTCCTGGGTCCGCCCTACCGCAAACGCCGGGATGATCATCTTGCCGCGGCGTTGGACGAGAACGTGGATCAGGGCGGCCAGCCGGTCCGCGGCGGCCGCGATCAGGTCGTGGGTGCGATCTCCGTAGGTGCTTTCCATGATCAGGATGTCGTCGGCTTCGACCCGATCGGGGTCGCGGATGATCGGCAGGTGGGGTCGCCCGAGATCGCCGCTGAAGACGATCGAGCGGTCCTGGCCATCCTCGGAGATGTCGAGGCGCACGATCGCGGAGCCCAGGATGTGTCCGGCGTCGTGCAGGGTCGCCGTGACTCCCGGAACCACCGAAAACGGTTGGTAGTACTCGTGCCCGGCGAAGCGGGCCAGGGCCGCCTCGGCGTCTTCCAGGGTGTAGAGCGGCTCCCGCCGGGGGCGGCGGTTCCCTCGCTTGGCCATTCGCTTGTTGGCGAATTCGGCGTCCTTCTCGTGGATGTGCGCGGAGTCCCGCAGCATCCAGGAAGCCAGGTCGGCGGTGGCCAGGGTGGAATGGATCTGACCGCGAAAGCCACGCTTGACGAGCACGGGAAGGGCCCCGGAGTGGTCGATGTGGGCGTGGCTCAGGACCACGGCGTCGATCGAAGCGGGGTCGAACGGGTATTCCCGGTTGGCCCGTTCCGCCTCGTCTCGGGAACCCTGAACCAGCCCGCAGTCCAGAAGGATGCGGTGTCCGTTGGCTTCGATCAGGTGGCGGGTACCGGTCACTGACCTCGCCGCACCGTGAAACGTGATCTGCATCCGCGTCGCCCCCCTCATTCCCGTCGATTCTGGACAGCCTGACCGACGCGTCTCGGCCGCGCAAGCGCTCGGTCCGTCGACCCGTGAGGCTTCTCTGGCCCCATATGCGGTCAATCGTCCGGTAGCTCGACGCCCCGCGCGGCCGACCGCGACGGCGGGAGTCGCTCCCGGTATCCACCTCCTCTTCCGCAACTTACCGTAGGGATTTTCCTATCTGCGCATCCCGGGCGCAATTGACAAATCCTTCCGGCTGGGTTACCATAGTTGTGACTGTTTCCGGCTGGCGACCCTGAGGTGGAAGGGTCGACCGGCTATGTTGCCTTACCCTTCTCTTCGGGGGTGGGCGTGGGGTCCTGACCAAGGGAGATCCGGAGATGAGCAAAAAGCTATGGGTGATGCTGATCCTGGGGAGCTGCCTCTGTTTCGCCGCCGGACCGGCGTCGGCTGAGCTGCTCCTCGAGGAGAACTTCGATTACGCGGCGGGTACGCTGCTGACGGCCACCGGCAACTGGACGGCCCACAGTGGCGGCGGCACGCAGCCGATCGATGTCCAGGCGCCGGGGCTCTCGTATGCGGGCTACCCCTCGTCAGGCATCGGAAACGCCGCGTGGGTGGACAATAACGGGGAGGATGACAACCGAACCTTCACGATGCAGTCCACCGGCGCCGTCTACTACGGGTTCATGCTGAGTTCCTCAAGTCCGACGGCCGGCTACTTCATGCACTTGATCCAGACCGGCACGACGTTTGCCGCGAGAGTGTTCGCGCAACCCAGCGGCGGCGGGATGAATGTGGGCGTCTCCAATAGTTCGACCGCGCCTACATACAATCCCACGGTTCTGGCGCTGAATTCGACGCACCTGATCGTGGTGAAGTTCGACTTCACCACCGGTTTCTCCTACATCTGGTTGAACCCCCCCATGGGCGGGGCTGAACCTACTCCCGACCAGACCAGCGCGACGTCCGTCACTTTCTCTGCCGGCGCCGTGGCGCTTCGCCAGTACTCCGCGACCCAGAACTTCGTCGTGGACGGGATCCGGGTCGGCACGACCTGGGCCGACGTTGTAGGTGGCGGCGTGCCGAACCCCGGCGCGTGCTGCTTCGCGGACGGTTCCTGCACCGAGGTTCTCGAGGCCGACTGCCTCGCGTCCGGCGGCGTCTACCAGGGCGACGGCACGCTCTGCACGCCGAACCCCTGCCCGCAGCTCGGGACTTGCTGCATCAGCGGCGTCTGCACCTTCGTGCTGCAGGCCGACTGTGCCGGCGTCTGGACCGAGGGCGGTTCCTGTGAGCCGAACCCCTGCACCGTTCCCACCGGCTCTTGCTGCTACCCGGATGGGACCTGCGCGGTGACCATTCAGGCCGACTGCACCGCGACCTGGTTGCTCGACGGTGTCTGCGAGCCGAACACCTGCGCGCAGCCGACCGGCTCCTGCTGCTATCCGGACGGGTCGTGCGCGGTGACCCTGCTGGCGGACTGCACCGGCAACTGGACGATGTTCGGCGTCTGCGAGCCGAACACCTGCCCGCAGCCGACTGGTGCCTGCTGCTTCGACACCGGCCTGTGCGTGACGGGGACGGAGGCGGACTGCCTCTCCTCGGGTGGCGCGTACCAGGGCAACTTCACGACCTGCAGCCCGAATCCGTGCGCCGCTCCGTTCAAGACGCTCTGTGAGGTGGCCGAGGATGACGCGAACGGCGTGGCGGTTCTGGTGGGCCAGCGCGTCACCGTTGAAGGGACTGCTCTGTGCGACGGCATGACCTGGAGCACCACGATTCGCGAGTTCCAGATCACCGACGGGAACTGCTGCATCGACGTGTTCGGCGGCGACCTCCTACCCGCCGTGGCGCTGGGCGATCTCGTCCGGGTGACCGGCACGGTCGCGAACTACGCCGGCAAGACCGAGATTTCGACCCCGGATCTGGTCGTCACGGTTCTGTCCTCCGGCACGCCTCCGGCGCCGGGTGTGACGACGACCGGCAACCTGGCTGCGGCCGGCGAGCCGTTCGAGAGCTGCCTCTTCCAGATCCACTGCGTCACCATCGTCGGCGGCGACCCCTGGCCGGCCTCCGGCGCCAACGCCAACATCACCATCGATGACGGCTCGGGCCCGGTCACGATGCGCATCGACAAGGACACCGACATCGACGGCTCGCCGGCTCCGACCGGTCCGTTCACGGTCATCGGCGTCGGCGACCAGTACGACACCACGGTGCCGCACACCACCGGCTATCAGATCAAGCCGCGCATGCTCGCCGACCTTTCCTTCGACTGCGCGACCGGGGCCTGCTGCTTCCCGGACGGCAGCTGCACGGTGAGCAACGCTCAGGGTTGCGTTGCCGCCGGCGGCGTCTACTCCGGCGACGGCACGGTCTGCGTTCCGAACGACTGCCCGCCGCCGGCCGGCGCGTGCTGCTTCCCGAGCGGCGTCTGCGAGATGCTGACCCAGGAGGCGTGCGGTGCGAACCTGTGGCTGGGCTTCGGCAGCGCCTGCATGCCGGACAACCCCTGCGAGCAGCCGACCGGCTCCTGCTGCTATCCCGATGGCAGCTGCATCGTGATGATGCAGGCTCCGTGCACCGGCATCTGGACGATGTTCGGCGTCTGTGAGCCGAACACCTGCGAGCAGCCGCCGGTCTACGGTTCCTGCTGCTACCCCGACGGGAGCTGCGCCGTGACCATCGAGGCCGACTGCACCGCGATCTGGTTGGCGAACGGTGTCTGCGAGCCGAACACCTGCCCGCAGCCGCCGGAGCCCGGCGCCTGCTGTGATCACGCGACCGGAGACTGCACGATCACGCTCGAGGCCAACTGCGCGTACGACTGGCTCGGCGCGGGCGTGCCGTGCAACCTTGAGACCTGCCCGCCGCCGGTCCCGACCGAGCGGACGAGCTGGGGTACGATCAAGAACATGTACCGGTAGAACAACATGTACCGGTAGAACACAGAGTGCGGCGGTCCGGGGCTCGACGGAGTCCCGGACGGTCGCCCGCGGCCGCGCGGCGCCCTCAGGGCCGCGGCCGGATCTTCCAAGGGACCTCGCCGGGCAGAGACCTCGGCGAGGTCCCTGTTTTGCTCTGCCGGGAAGCTCGGGGAACGGCCGGTGCGGTTGCCCGCCGGGAATGCGGGGGACCGGCAGGGCTGAGTCCGGTCGGGCGGTCAGCCCCCGCGGCGGCTCCTCTGTTCCGTGAGGCGCAGCCAGTAGAATGCGATGGCCCCGGCCGCCGCGACGCCGAGCGACTCCACGCCGGGAGCGATCGGAATCCGCACGCGGTGCGAGACCACCTCTCGGGCGTCCGAGCTGAGGCCGGCGCCCTCGCTGCCGAGGAAGATCGCGGTCGGCTGAGCCGGATCGAGGTCCACGAGCTCGCGGTCGCCGTCTGCGCAGAGGCCGACGGTGAGGTAGCCGAGCCCTCTCAGCCGATCAGCGAGCGGACGCGGCGGCTGGTCCAGGAACACGGGCAGGCGGAACGAAGCACCCTGTGCGGCACGCAAGGCGCGGTGATGAAACGGGTCGACGGTGCCCGGCGTGGTGACGAGCGCGCAAAGGCCCGCGCCGAGGGCGCTGCGGGCCAGCGATCCGAGATTTGCGGGGTCTTGCAGGCCGTCGGCGACAGCCAGGTGGCCGCAGGCCGGGCCGACCCGGTCCCACGCCGCGGCGGCGCCGCCGCCCGGGCGCGCGAAGATTCCGACCACTCCCTGCGGCGTTTCCAGGCTGGAGACCTTCCGGATGAGCGGCTCGGCGACGTAGTGGATCGGCAACTGCCGTTCGACCGCCAACTCGATCAATGCCGCCATCTTCAAGTCCTTCTCGTCGGGCACGACGAGAAGGGAGCGGCAGCTCAACCCGGCCCGGATCGCTTCCTCGACCAGGTGGATGCCCTCGGCTGCGAGGAGACCTTCCCGCCGCGCCTCCTGCGGGCGCGCAAGAATCCGTCGGGCGAGACCCACCTGCGGATTCTGGGCGGACGTGATGGTTGGCTGCCTCATGCGCTCGCCGGTTGGCCCTTCCGGGTCCGATGCGTTTGACGCGGCCCCGTGGTTCGGCGCCGGCCTCGCCGCGCCATCGGGTCCGGCACGCGGCATCGCCGCCCAGACCCGCGGGTCCCCGAGGAAGATACCTCACGGCGGCGTGCGCGACCCGGCATTTCCGACAGCCGGGGCGAACCGACTGGTCCATGGTGCCCCCGGACACCGGCAGGTGGCATGCGCCGGACGGCGCCTCGTCTGTTGACTTCGGCGGACTCGGGCGGGATCGTCTGTCCGTCCGCGGGACTGGCCCGCGGGGACCGAGTACACGGGAGGGGAGATGAGTCGCACCGAAGAGAATCTGAAGACCGCATTTGCCGGCGAGAGCCAGGCCAACCGCAAGTATCTGGCGTTCGCGCAGAAGGCCGACGCCGAGGGCTACAACGGGATCGCGAAGCTGTTCCGGGCGGCTGCGCACGCGGAGACGATCCACGCCCTGCGCGAGCTGAACGAACTGGGTCATGTCAAGTCGACCCTGGAGAATCTCGGCGACGCGATCAAGGGCGAGACATACGAGTACACCGATATGTACGCGCACTTTCTCGAGGAGGCGCGCTCGGAGGGGTTGAAGGAAGCCGCGCGGACCTTCGCGTGGGCCAAGGCGGCGGAGGAGGTTCATGCCCGCCTCTACACGCTGGCGCTCGACGCCGCCCGGCGGGGGGAGGATCTGAAGATCCACGGAGCTTGGGTCTGCCAGAAGTGCGGGAACATCGAGTTCGGCCAGGCGCCGGAGAAGTGTTCGATCTGCGGTCATCCGCGCGAGTGGTTCAAGCTGGTGGACTGATCCGTCCGGAAGGCGCGATTCAGACGCCGGCCCGCCGGAACGCGGTACCAACGATCTCCTGGGCCTCTTCCTGGATGCGGGCCAGATGGTCGCGCCCGCGGAAGCTCTCCGCGTAGAGCTTGTAGACATCTTCGGTGCCGGACGGCCGCGCCGCGAACCAGCCGTCGTCCGCGACCACCTTGAGGCCCCCGAGCGGGGCATTGTTGCCGGGGGCTCGGGTCAGCTTGGCTGTGATCCGCATTCCGGCCAGCGTCTCCGCCGGGACGTCATCGGGAGAGAGCCGCGACAATACGGTCTTCTGCGCCGGCGTCGCGGGGGCGTCGATCCGCTCGTACGCCGGCGCGCCATGACGAGCCTCCAGCTCGCGATATCGCTCCCCGGGATCCTGCCCGCTCACCGCGGTGATCTCCGCCGCCAGCAGGTCCATCAGGATGCCGTCCTTGTCGGTGGTCCACGGGGTGCCGTCCTTTCGCAGGAAGGACGCGCCCGCGCTTTCCTCGCCCGCGAATCCCAGGCTGCCGTCTAGCAGGCCTCCCACAAACCACTTGAATCCGACCGGCACCTCGGTAAGCTCCCGCCCCAGCGAGGCGGCCACGCGGTCGAGCATCGAGCTCGAGACCAGCGTCTTGCCGATCCGGGCGTGCGGACCCCACTGCGAGCGGCGGCGAAAGAGGTAGTCGACCGCCACCGCGAGATAGTGGTTGGGGTTCATCAGCCCGCGGCTTCGGGTCACGATGCCGTGCCGGTCGAAATCGGGATCGTTTCCGAACGCGATGTCGAAGCGGTCCTTGAGACGAACGAGGCTCGCCATCGCGTATGGGGACGAGCAGTCCATGCGGATCGATCCGTCCCAGTCGAGCGTCATGAAGCCGAAGGCCGGGTCGATGGCTGGGTTCACCACCTCCAGATTCAGGCCGTAGGTTTCGGCGATCGGTCCCCAGAAGCCGATGCCGGACCCGCCCATCGGGTCGACGCCGATCTTGAGGCCGGCGCGACGCACCGGCTCGAGATCGACGACGTTCGCCAGGTCACGAACGTACGGAGCGATGTAGTCGTATTCCGCGGTCGTGGGGGCGCGCAGGGCTCTCTCGTAGGGGATCCGCTTCACCGCGCCGCCAGCGCCTCGAAGCAGCTCGTTCGCGCGATCCTGGATTTGGGACGTGATGGCGGTGTCAGCCGGGCCCCCCGTCGGGGGGTTGTACTTGATGCCGCCGTCTGCCGGCGGATTGTGTGACGGGGTGATCACCACCCCGTCCGCCAAACCGTCGCGACGCCCGCGGTTCCACGAGAGGATGGCGTGGGAAACCACCGGCGTGGGGGTGTATCCGCGTCCCTGCTGGATGCGCACCGGCACGGCATGGGCGGCGAAGACCTCGAGAGCGGTCCCAAACGCCGGCTCGGATAGAGCGTGTGTGTCCATCCCGAGGAAGAGCGGCCCGGTGATCTCCGCCGCGGCGCGATGCTCGCAGATCGCCTGGGCGATGGCCAGGATGTGGGGTTCGTTGAAGCTGCCGGCGGGCGCGGACCCGCGATGCCCCGAGGTGCCAAAGGACACACGCTGACCCGGGTTCTCCGGATCGGGCTCGACCTTGAAGTAGGCGAGCACGAGACGGGGGATGTTCGGGAGCGCACTGCGCGGGGCCGGCAGGCCGGCCTGCTCGTGGATGGCCATGATTCCCTCCCTGAGACGGCAAGGAATACCAGTCCGGGGCAGGCGCAGCAAGCGGCCCGGAAGGGGCGGTCCCGCCCAGTTCGGGAGAGATCTCGGCGCCGCGCGCGGGGATGGGGCCCGCGCCGCCCCCGAGGTGGGCTCGCGTCGAGCCCAGATGTCCGCCCCCTTCGCGAACGGAGCCGCCGGTGCTGGTCGACCGGCGGCTCCGTCAACGAACCAGGAAGAGAACGGAACCCGGTGGGAGGCGGCCGGAACGAGTGCGGCGCGCCGTCCTCCGGGCCCCTCAGAAGATCACTGTCCGGGCCTTCTGATCCGGATCTTGCCGCTTTCGATATAGACCTCGGCGTCGTTCACTCCCTGTTCGTGGAGCTGACGCTGCACCTCGTCAATGACGTCCTGGTCGGTCATCTCCTCCGTGCGACGCACGCGGACCTGGCAGGTCTCGGTCTGGGGGTCGCCCGGCTCCTGCCCATCCAGAGTGATGCGGAATTCGGGACAGCAATCCTCGCCCTCGCCTTCTTGACCATCCGCCGTCTTCTGGATCTCGACCCGGAGTTGCGTCTGTCCGTCCTGCCGGCTCACTTCAACCGTCGCATCGGACATGCCGGCAGCCAGCAGCTGGTCCCGGATTTCAGCCGCGATCTCAGAGTCCGATTTGCCCTCGGTCTGGATGCGAATCTCCACGAGGTTGCCGATGGCGGCATACACGTTGCCGTGGGCCTTCTCGAAGCGTGGGCGAACTCGCGGCACCGCCGGAATGCCGCGGTCCGCGAGGCCGCGGGTGTATTCGAGCGCGAGGCGAGCAACCTCGCGCCAGGAAGCGTTGGGGATCTCCGCGATCAAGCTGGTGCCGTGGGCGGGGTCGGCTTCGACCCGGATCTTCTCGGCACCTAGTCTGGCGCGAAGTTCGGACGCGATTTCCCGGATCGCGCCCGGGGCGATCTCCGCTCCCCCGAGGCGCAGGGTCAACTCGCTGCCGATGAGCCGATCGTAGGAGATCGGTACGAACAGCAGGGCGAGGGCTACCACCACGGTCGAGAGCGCCGCGGTCAGCCACGGCCGCAGTCTGGTCTGATGCAGGGCGTTCATGAAGAATCCTCCCGGGTGCGCGGGCCCGGTGCGGTCCCGCGCGTTGATGGTGGGTGTCAGGATGGCGGCCGACGGTGGCAGGTCCCGTGAGGTCACGACGCCCAGGGCGTCCAGGTCCTCCGCGATCGTGCGCGCCACGCGATCTCGGGTGCCATCCGTTCCGCCGACCCGGCATTCGCGTTCCGTCATGACCATCTTCCTTCCTTGAGCGGCTGCTCGCTCTCCCTCCGGAGGAGTTCCGGATAGGTCGGCCGGGCCAGGTACCGCTCGTAGTGACGGCGCAGCCGCGCTCGACCGCGTTGGAGTCGCGCCTTCACGGCCGGCACGGTCGCCGTCTGCCAGACCGCGATCTCCTCGATCGAGTAACCCTCGATCTCAAAGAGAACTACGGCCTCTCGCTGGACCGCGGGCAGCGACGCGAGCGCCCGGGACGCTCGTTCGGCCCGCCACCGCTCCTCCTCCTCCGGATTCCCCGCCGCGTCCGGCGGATCGAAACCGTCTTCCATGGCTCGCTCGAGCGACAGGAAGCGGCGCCAGGCGGCCCGGCGCGCGCGGCTTCGGTGGACGGAGAGCAGGACGGCGTAGAACCAGCCCGGAAACCGGGATTCGTCCCGGAGCGAAGGGAGCTTGGCGAAGGCGCGCAGGACCGCCTCCTGGAAGAGGTCATCCCCGTCCGGGCGCGTGCGAGCCAGCCGGCGGGCCGTGGCCCGAACCCGTTCGTGAACGGGCTCGAGCAACGCCAGAAGGCGTGCCCAGCGCTCGGTCGAGTCCTGCAAATTCGACATCCGGTACGTCTCCCCGTGAGCCGCCCGCCGCTGGGGGCCGGCCCCGATCCGGTGGTCCTCCCACCCCTGACACCACGGGTGGGCCGAAAAGATGCAGGAATCGCCGGAGAGGTCCCGGCGAGTGAAAGAAGCCGCCCCCACCGGTGGGAGCGGCTTCGAACTGCCGGGCCGGGCGCGCGGAACCTTACCGCAGGAGGGTCATGCGCCCGGTGATCGTCTCACCCAGCGCGCTCAGCTGGTACAGGTAGACGCCGGAGCTGAGCGTTCGCCCATCGGCATCCGTCCCGTTCCATGAGACTGCGTGGCTCCCGGCTTCCAGCCGACCCTGCACGAGGGTACGCACGAGGCGCCCCGCGGGATCGAAAACGCGGACCGCGACGTCGCCGGTCTGCGGGAGCTGGAAGCTGATCGTGGTCGCGGGGGTGAATGGATTCGGACGATTGGCGTGGAGCGCCAGTCCCGACGCGGCCCGCACCGGTCCCACGTCGCTGATCGGCTGGACGATGCGGAAGTTGACGTTCGAGATGTCGAAGAAGACGTTGTCGGCGGCTGCAACCTTGACCCGCGCGAGGTTGGTCGTTGTGCCCACCGCGAAGGCAACGGTCTCGGAACCGTCGTTGGGCGTCCCGCTGGCCAGCACGATCGGCCAGGTGTATCCGCCGTCGATGGAGAGGAGGATATGGACGCTGTCACAGCTGACCGGCGCGACATCCGTTCCGGCCACGTCCCAGGTGATGGTGTGATCCGCGCTGTCGGGCCAGCTGACCATGTTGTTGGGAGAGGTCACCCGGAACGGTCCGGCCGAGGAGACCGTGAAGGAGATGGCGTCGTTCGAGATGCCCACACCGCCGGCCTGGGTGTCGCGCACCGTGACCTTGAACGACAGGGTGCGGGCATAGGTCGGAAGAAGCTCTCCGATCGTGTGCGTGTTGCTCAGCAGGTTCGAAAGCTTGGGGAACGTCCGGGTCGGCGACGCCACGGGATCGAAGGAGCGGAAGATTGGCGCGTTTCCAGACGGCGAGTCGGGATGCCCGGCGGGGCCGAGATCCGACTCCTCCCAGCAGAACGTGGGCGTCCCCGTCGCGGTGGCGGAAGCCGTGAGGGCGAAGGGCGTGTCCTTCGGAATCGCGAATCCCCCGGTGCCGGCCTCGGCCACCGGCTCGATCGCGCCCGTGCCCGTCGTGACCGGGCAGCCGTTGCCCAGTCCCACGGTGGAGTAGGTGATGATCTCGGCGATGCTCTTCCAGTGGAAGTAGTCGTCGCTGTGGGCCTGCAGGTTCTGCGGATAGCAGATTCCGGCATAGGCCATGATCGTGGATCCGCTGCCCGGCTCGTAGGCGCACGAAGCCACGCGGTTGCCGCCCGCGCAGGAACCCGCGTCTCCGTTGAAGGTGTGGTTGGCGCCGTACTGGTGGCCCATCTCGTGGGCGACATAGTCGATGTCGAACGCGTCACCCTGCGGGTTCGGCGATCCGGTCACCCCGCGCGCCTTCAACCCGGTCCGGCACACGACGCCGAGTCCGGCGATGCCGCCACCGCCGGTGGAGAAGACATGCCCGATGTCGTAGTTGGCGTTGCCGATGACGGAGTCGATCGTGGACTGGTTCTGGCCAAGCATGGCCGCGCCGTCATTGTTGGAATAGGGGTCGGTGGCCGCGTTGGTGTACATCAGGAGGTCGTTGTTGGCGATGAGAACCATCCGGATCGAGAGTTCCTTCTCATACACACCGTCCACGCGGTTCATGGTGATCACGACCGCGGCCAGGGCCCGGGCCACCGTGCCGCCGAAGACGGCCGCATACTCGCCGGTGCAGGCCACCGCCGCGCGATAGGTGCGCAGTTCCGTGCCCGAGCGCTTGGCTGCCCCGTGGGACATCTGGTCGATTTCCTCTCCCATGTGGTCGTCGTCCACCACGCTGCAGAGGACGTGTTTGTCCGACCGGAAGTCCCGCTTGTAGTAGCTGATGTAGTGCCGGTCATCGTCCCGCTGGAACGGATCGATGTAGATCTGGCCGCTGGAGGAAAAGACCTGGGCATGGAAGCCGCTCGGGACGAGGTCGAAGCGCCCGATCGCGGACGGATCGTCGAGACCGTAGCCGGCATAGGTCCGGATCTCCGGGTAGCGCGCCCCGAGCTCCGGGGCCATGATCGGAGACTCGACGATGGCGAACCGGCCGAAGCCGCCTTCCGGCAGTGGGATTTCGATTACGATGCGATCGCCTGCGGCCCGGGTCCCTTCCAGAGGGGCGAGAGCCAACTGCGACTCGATTGCCGCTCGATCCAGGGTCAGGGCGCGGTACTGCTCCGGGATGATCACGCGGTCCCCGGCCGGCGCAATCGCGCTCGGAGAAATGTCGGACCAGAGCGATCCCGCCGCGGGCTGAGCCATCGCGACTCCCGTGCCAAGACCCAGGGTCAGGATCACGGCGCCTAGAATCGCCAACATCGGCCGGTAGGACATAAGGAAAACCCTCCTCCTGCATCGAGTGCAGCGGTTGGTCGAAAGCGGATCAGGGTGCCTCCGCAGAGTGTCATCTAATACGCAATTATTGCAGAGAGATGGACCGATGGCAAGCGTCCCGTGGGGGAACGGCCCGATCGACATCGCGGGTTAGCCGGATCCGGTCAAACCCGCCGGTCGGCAGTACCCGAATGGGGGCCTTGACCTGACGCCCCCGATCAGTCGGCTCCCGGGGCTCCACCGGTCTCCTGATCCAGCAGCGATCTGAGGGACTCAACCAGTTTCACGAACTGCTGTTCGTAATTGTAGGCCTGGGCGGACACCCGGACCCACCGCCGCGTCCAGGTCGGCCACAGAATGATCGGCACCTCGATCCGGCAGCGTTCGAAGAGGCGGAGCTGGAGTCGATCGACCAGGAGGACCGGGTCGAGCGAGCCAGGCGGGGCCTCGGGAAGCGGGAGGGTGACCATGGCTCCGACCATCGACTCGGGACATTGGACCGGCACCCCCAGTCCTCGCCGTAGAATCTCGCCGGCCCGGATGGCCAGATCTCGATTCGCGGCCAGGTGAGCCAGCCAGCCGCCCGGTCGCAGTCGACTCAGAAACCGGATCGCCTCGGGCACACACAGGAACGGAGTTGGATCGCCGGTCCCGGTCCAATCGAACTCCTGGCGGAAGCGAGTGCGATCGGTGCGCGGCGAATTCGCGCCATGGCTGATGACCAGCGGACGGATCCGGGAGCGATAGTCTTTCCGCACCCAGAGGAACCCGGCTCCCTTGGGCGCACAGAGCCATTTGTGGCAGTTGCCGGTGTAGAACTCCGCGCCCAGCCCGTCGAGGTGAAGCGGGATCATCCCCGGAGCGTGCGCACCATCGACCAGCACGGCGACTCCGCGCTGTTGCAGCTCGCGCACGATCCGCTCCGCGGGCAGCACCAGCGCCGTAGCGCTCGTGATGTGATCCACCAGCGCGAGCCGGGTGTGCGGGGTCACACGCGAGAGGATCGCGTCGACCGGCTCGTGCGGCGCCCGCACGGGGAACGGCAGGGAGGCCACTACGACTCTGGCCCCGGTGCGTGCCGCGGTCTCGTTCAGCGCGTTGCGGCAGGCGTTGTACTCATGGTCGGTGACGAGCAGCTCATCTCCGGCTCCGAGCGGAAACGATCGCAGGACGGTGTTCACCCCCGTGGTGGCGTTGGTGACCGCGACCAGTCCCTCCGGGTCGGCGCCCAGAAACGCCGCCAGCTCGTGGCGGGCGCGATCCAGCCGCGTTTCGCCCTGGCGATGGAGGAAGAGCACCGGTTGGGACTCCATCGCGCGCCGTAGACGATCCTGGGCCTCGAGCACCGGAATCGGGCACGCGCCGAACGAGCCGTGGTTCAGGAAGGCCACGTCCGGGTCGAGACCCCAGAAACGCGCCAGGTCATTCTCCATCCCGTCCCTCCATCGTGGCGGGCCCCCTCTCGACCCTCAGTCCCGCGGCGAGGCGGGCCGCAAGGTGAGCTCCGGACGCACCGAAGGTCTCGTCCGCGGAGACCGCTCTCAGATCCTGGCCCGCCGTAGCCGGAGCGAGTTGCTCACCACCGTGACCGAACTCAAGGCCATGGCCGCCGAGGCGACGACCGGATTCAGGAGCAGGTGCCAGACCGGGTAGAGGGCACCCGCGGCGACCGGAATCCCCACCGTGTTGAAGATGAATGCCCAGAAGAGGTTCTGCCGGATGGTGCGCATGACCGCTCGTCCCAGGCGAAGCGTGCGCGCGACCCCGGAAAGATCCCCGCGCATCAGTGTGACTTCGGCTGCTTCCATCGCTACGTCCGTGCCGGTCCCCAGCGCGATCCCGAGGTCGGCCTCGGCCAGCGCGGGCGCGTCGTTGAGCCCGTCGCCGACCATCGCCACGGCTCGGCCGCCGGCCCGCAGGTCTCGGATCGCCGCGGCCTTGTCGGCGGGGAGGAGGTCGGCGAGGACGCGATCGATCCCGGCCTGGCGGGCGATTGATTCGGCAGTGCGCCTTCGGTCTCCGGTCAGCATGACGACCTCGCAACCGAGCGCCCGCAGTTCCGCGACCGCCTCGCGAGCGCCGGGCTTCAGGCGGTCGGCCACGGCGATGAGGCCCATCGGGCGGCCATCGATGGCGACCAGGACGGGGGTCCTCCCGGCTTCCTGCAGCGTCTCGAGGCGGCGGGAGAGAGTGAGCCGTTCGTCGAGCTCGGAACCGGGCGGGATGCCAGCGACACTCGCATGGGGAGCAGGCGCTGCGAGCCGGGGAGCTGGACCGGGCGTCCCCGGGCCGGAGGCCTCGATCCGGATTCCGGCGAGATCGATTCCCCGATCCTCCAGGAAGCGCTCGTTGCCGAGCAGGACCGTCTGCTCGATCCCCGGAGGATTCTCGACCCGGGCCACGATCCCGCCACCCGGGAACGCTTCGAACTGGCTCGCGGTCGGAACGTCGAGACCGCGGGCGAGGGCCGCCCCCACGATCGAAGCTCCCAGGGGGTGCTCGCTGCCGCGTTCGGCCGCGGCCGCCAGGCCCAGGAGTCGGTCGGGCGTGAGTCTCGTCTTCCGGCGCGCAGAGGAGGCCGCCTCCGGGGTGTCGGATCTCTCCGCGGCCCCGTCGAATTGCGCCGCCGCGGGTCCGGGTCCGTCCATTGTGCGGGCCGGCGCGCGGGTGACTTCCCAGGCGTCGGCCACGACGTCCACGTCCGTGACTTCCGGTTTGCCGATCGTCAGGGTCCCGGTCTTGTCGAACACCACCACTTGGATCCGCTGCGCAAGCTCCAGGCCGGCAGCGCTGCGAACGAGGATTCCCGCCTCGGCGCCGCGACCCGAGCCGACCATGATGGCGGTCGGAGTGGCGAGGCCCAGGGCGCACGGACAGGCGATGATCAGAACCGCCACGGAGCTCACCAGCGCCTGGGCCGGAGCGTGGGCGATGAAGAGCCAGAGGAAGAACGTGAGCACGGCCACGCCGAGAACGATGGGGACGAAGACCGCCGCGATCCGGTCGGCCAGCCGTTGCACCGGCGCTTTCGAGCCTTGGGCGGACTGCACCAGGCGGATGATCTGGGCGAGCACGGTGTCGGAACCGACCCGCGTGGCCCGGAATCGGAGGGAGCCGTTCCTGTTGAGTGTAGCGCCGGTGACGGAGTCGCCCGGCCTCTTCTCCACTGGCATCGGCTCGCCCGTCAGCATCGATTCGTCGACGGTTGATCGACCCGCGATGACCTCCCCATCGACCGGGATTCTCTCGCCGGGGCGAACGACCACCACCTCACCGAGGCGCACCTCCCGGGTGGGGATCTCGGCTTCCGCCTCGAAACGGATCACGCGGGTGGTGCGCGGTTGCAGGCCGATGAGGGTGCGGAT
The DNA here is from genome assembly GCA_964473865.1 of uncultured bacterium. Classification (GTDB taxonomy): domain Bacteria; phylum Eisenbacteria; class RBG-16-71-46; order CAIMUX01; family CAIMUX01; genus CAIMUX01. The sequence continues at coordinate 114,532 of CAYYQN010000004.1, forward strand.
CGATTCGCCCGTCCGGGCGCGGGCGCGCGCCTCCAGCCATCGACCCAGCAGGACCAGCGCGATGATGACCGCCGAGGTCTCGAAGTAGACCGCGGGGTGGCCCTTTCCGGTCCCGTGCAGGGCGCTGGATCCCGCGTATTCGGCCGGAAAGAGACCCGGCCAGAAGGTGGCGGTCGTGCTCTGCAGGAACGCGGCTGTCGTGCCCAGAGCGACCAGGGTGTTCATGTCCGCCGTCCGGGCCCGCAGGGCCGACCAGGCGCCCCGGTAGAAGTCGGCCCCGGACCAGAGCTGCACCGGCAACGCGAGGGCGAAGAGAAGTCGGGGGTCGGCCAGGAATCGCGGGAGAAGGGATAGCCACTGCTGATGGCCGCCCAGGAACACGATTCCGCCCAGGATCGCGGCGAAGAGAAAACGGCGGAACGTGCGCGCACTCACCGAGCGGCGAAGGATGCGCTCCTCTTCCTCGGCCTCGGCGTTGTCGGTGGCGATCGGAACGACCTCGTAGCCGGCCTTGCGGATCGCCGCCTCGATTGTCTCCACCCCGGCGAGGGCCGGGTCGTACTCCACGGTGGCTCGTTCCGTGGCCAGGTTCACGGTGGCGGTAGCGACCCCCGGCACCCGGAGGAGCCCTCGTTCCACGCGCGCCACGCAGGCCGCGCAGTGCATGCCACCGACGCGGACTTCCGTCCGGGGCATCCCCGCTACCACCTCACCGCGGATGCGCCCCAGGTGAACCCTGATCCGAACGCGACCAGGACCAGCAGGTGTCCGGGCTGTACTCTCCCTCCCTGAAGCGCCTCGCTGAGGGCGATCGGGATGGATGCCGCGGTCGTGTTGCCGTAACGCTGCACGTTCTGCACGAGACGGGCCGGGGGAATTCCGAGCCGCTCTCCCACCGCGTCGGAGATCCGCTTGTTGGCCTGATGGGGCACGATCAGATCAACTTCGTCACGGGTCGCTCCCACCCGCTCCAGGACCTCATCGACCGCCTCCACGAACCGGCGGGTGGCGTGACGGAACACCTCGCGCCCGTTCATCTGCGGGAAGTGTCTTCCTTGGGCGACCAGCTCCGGCGTCCGGGTGGTGGGGACCAGGCAGGTCGGGACCTCCATCCACAACTCCTTCGCGTGGCTCCCGTCAGAGTGGAGGATGGTGTCGATCACGCCGGGTCCGTCATCAGGTCCGGGGACCAGGACGGCCGCCCCGGCGCCGTCGCCGAAGATCACCGCCATATCCCGCCCGCGCGAGGTGAGGTCGAGTCCCATCGACTGGGTCTCGGCGCCGACCAGCAGGATGCGCTTGTAGGTTCCCAGGCGGATGAAAGCGTCGGCCACCGCCAGTCCGTAGATGAACCCGGTGCACTGCGTCCGCACGTCGAGCGCCGGGATCGTGCCGCAGCCCAGCCTCTCCTGAAGGAGGACGCCGCAACCGGGGAACATGTAATCGGGGGAGAGGGTGGCGAAGATGATGAAATCGAGGTCGGCCGCCGTGACCCCGGCCATCTTCATGGCGGCCCGAGCCGCCTGCTCTCCCATTTCCGAGGTGCCCTGACCCTCGCGGGCGAACCTTCGTTCGCTAATGCCCGTCCGCTCGACAATCCAGGAGTCGCTCGTGTCCATCAGCGCCGCCAGATCGTGGTTGGTCACCACCCGTTCCGGCACAAAGTGCCCGACCCCTGCGAACCTTGCCCGCATGACACCCTCCATCCCGCCTGGCCGTTCTCCTCGTACAGAAACGATAGCGTAGCGCAGGCGGCGGATGCGGGGAAGTCCCGCGGGTGGGGACGTGCGGCCGGGATCGAAGCCGCCATTCGGTAAGGAGGATCGAGAAGTCGATTGTGACCCTTGCGTTTCCGCAATCCTTGGCCTATGATTAGGATGCTTATCTCCGGGGCCGGTGGAGGGGAATCGCGTCGCTTTCCCTTTGGCCGTATGGGCCGGCTCCGTTTCCCGAACTGCATCGGAAAGGAGATCTGGCCACCATGTCCCAGTCACGTCGGGGTATCGCTGTTTCTGCGGCACTTCTTGCCGGCCTGTTCCTCATCGGAACCGCGGCGGCCGTGCTGCCCCCGGACCAGTCCGGCTTCGACCTACCGCTCCCGGCATTCAACCTCGCGGGTTACCGCTCTGCGGAGACCGAGGCGGGCGGCGTTGCCTCGACCGGCGCGCTCAGGCAAGCGTTTGGCGGCGAGTGGAAGGTCTGGTCATGGAATCCTCAGACCAACACGCCGCACTACATCTATGGCACCGGCGCCCAGGTTGCGCCCACCTTCGCATCGGCGGACGAGGCTGTAACCAAGGCCTTGGATCTCGTCCGGTCCAATCCGGCGGTGTTCCGAGCGAACGCGGCGAATCTGCGCCTGGATGCCGCCCCGCGGGCGCTGGGAAAGCAGGCGGTCCACTTCCAGCAGACCTATCACGGCCTCGATGTCTACGGCGGCAAGGTCGTCCTGACCTTCACTGAGGGTGGCCGCCTCTTTGTCGTCGGTTCCGACTACTACGACGGCATCACGGTGAATCCAAACCCGTCGATTCCGGCGAACGTGGCGATCGACATCGCGCAGCGCTCCCTGGCGCCGGCGCAGTCAGAGGTCACGTCGTTCGAGCCGAAGCTGATGGTCCTTCCGGTTCCGGTGAGCGAGACTTCGGTCGACTACCGGCTGGTCTGGCAGGTCAAGGTCCGCACCGAGGAGCCGCTTGGCATCTGGGTCACCTCCGTGGACGCGCAGTCCGGGGAGATCGTCTGGCGTTACAACGACATCTGTTTCGTCGACTACGTGGGCACCACCCACGGTCTGGTGCAACGCTTCTCCTACTGCGACGGCCAGAGCACCGAGATCATGCCGTACCTGCGGATCCAGGTGACCGGGCTCTCGCCCGTCTACGCCGATGCCCGCGGTGACTGGACGGTTCCGTACTCCGGGACCGAGGCCCGCAGCGTCACCGCTGATCTCTACAGCCCGTACGTCGATCTGAACAACATCGCCGGGGCCGAGGGCACGTTCACCGGCGCCGCCACGCCGGGGGTGTCCCTCGATGTCGCTTTCAGCAACGGCAACTCCCAGAAGGACGAGAAGGACGTCTACCGCGCGGTGAACGACATCCACGACTTCTTCCTGGCGTTCGACCCGACGTACTCCTATACGAACACGCGCATGACGGCCAATGTGAGCCGCGGCTCCACCTGCAATGCCTACTGGGACGGGACGATCAACTTCTACATCGAGGGCGGCGGCTGCGCCAACACCGGCGAGATCATGGGCGTGGTCCACCATGAGTTCTGCCACGGGATCACCAACAATCTCATCGGCGGCCAGGGAACCGAGGGAATTGGCGAGGGGAACTCCGACATTCTCTCCAACCTCATGACCCGCGACCCGATCATCGGCCGCGGCTTCTACCTGGACAACTGCGCCAGCGGGATCCGCAATTCGCAGAATACCCTGCAGTACCCGGCCGACTTGAACGGTTCGATCCACCACGATGGGCAGATCATCGCCGGTTTCCAGTGGGATGCCTGGATGGATCTCGAGTCCCGCATTCCGCCGGAGCAGGCCCTGGACATTGCGGCAACGAACTGGCACTTCGGACGGGTTCTGCAACACCCGACGTCGCAGCCCGATCAGGTGCTGGCCACCTTCATCGCGGATGATGACGACGGCAATCTTGGCAACGGAACGCCGCACTACGAATCCTACTGTCTGGGGGCGACCAACCATAGCTTCGATTGCCCGGAGATTCTCGTAGGCGTGTTCATCACCCACGAGCCGCTGAGCAGCCGCACGGTCCCCGGTGACGTTGACGTGGTGGCCACGATCACCAGCACCGAGGGCGCGCTCAATCCGGCCGCTCTCCTGGTGCACTACCGGATCGGCGACGGGGCGTTCGTGGATCTCACGCTGGCGCCCACCGGCGGCGCCAACGAGTATGCGGCCACCATCCCGAGCCTCCCGCTGGGTTCGGAAGTGGAATACTACCTGAGCGCGGCCGACATGGTCGGGAACACCAAGACCTCTCCGGCGAACGCGCCGACCGGCCTTTGGGCGTTCGACATCTGCAACGTCCTCGACCAGCTCGAGGTCGAGAGCGGGTGGACGGTGAACACCGAGGGGACCGACAACGCGACGTCGGGAGTCTGGACCCGGGTCGACCCGATCGGAACGACCTACGGCGGCTCGCAGATCCAGACCGAAAACGACCGTACGGCCGCTCCGGGCACGATGTGCTGGGTGACCGGCCAGGGAACCGTGGGCGGCGCGGCGGGCTTGCAGGATGTGGATGGCGGCGCGACTTCCCTCTACAGTCCGGCCTACGATCTGAGCGGGTCGACGTCGGCCAAGGTGAAGTATTACCGCTGGTACACCGACGATCTGGGGGTCAACGCTGGCGACGATCTCTGGGTGGTCCAGGTTCGGAACAACGGCGGCGCCTGGCAGAACGTGGAGAACACGAGCGACGAAGCGAACTTCTTCAAGCAGATCACATGCGATCTCTACGCCATGTTCGGTGAGAACCTCGGAACCGTCGAGTTCAAGTTCATCGCTTCCGACACCGGGGTGAACTCCCTCCTGGAGGCGGCCGTCGACGACTTCGAGATCCTGAATTCGGCCGTCTCCGGCGTGTCCGACTGGACGAGCAGCACCCCGCGCTTCGCCCTTCTTGGCGCCCGCCCGAATCCGACGCGGGCTGGTGCGGAGATCGGATTCGCGGTTCCGGCGCGGACCCAGGTCCGGATCGGCGTCTACGACGTTGCCGGACGCGAAGTCGCCGTGCTGGCGGACCGGACCTTCGCCGGCGGCACGCACCTGGTCCGTTGGGACGGCAAGGCCGCCGGCGGTCACGCTGCGGCTTCGGGGATCTACTACCTCCGGATGCAGGCCGAGGAGTTCTCCTCGACCCGGACCATGGTTCTGGCTCGCTAGTCCGCTCGGGTTCGCGCGGGACGGCTCCCGCGGCTGCAAGCGGGGAGCCGGCGCGACCACTTCCAGAGGAGGCTCTCGGGGGAACCCGGGAGCCTCCCTTTTTGGGGCGCGCCGACCGGCCTGGCGAGACGACTCCGGCTCCTCCTTCGGTTCCTTCGGATCTTCCGGTTCTTCCGGTTCCTCCGGTTCCTCCGGGGCGGATTCCGCAGACCAGGCCTTTACCGAGTCGGCCCCGGGTCTTAGGATCTTCCCGCCATGTGGGAGCGACTCTTCCATCTGCGCGCGCATGGCACCGACGTGCGCACGGAGGTTCTCGGCGGAACGGCCACGTTCGTGACCATGGCGTACATCATGGTGGTCAACCCGGCGATCCTCTCTTTCGCGGGCCTTCCGGTCGGCCCCAGCACCGTGGCCACGATCCTGTCCGCCGTGGCCGGGACGCTCTTCATGGGGCTCTACGCGAACCGGCCGATCGGCGTCGCGCCCTACATGGGTGAGAATGCCTTCATTGCGTTCGGACTGGCCGCGCTGGGGATCACCTGGCAGCAGCGGCTGGGAGCGGTCTTCGTGAGCGGCGTAGGCTTCATGATCATCACGCTGCTGGGGGTCCGCGGTTGGCTCGCCAACGCCATCTCGCCGAGCCTGAAGCACAGCTTCGCGGCCGGGATCGGCCTCTTTCTGGCCTTGATCGGACTCTACGAGACCGGAATCGTGACCAGCGGGGCGGCCGGGATGCCCGCGCCGGCGCTCCTGCTGTCCGACCAGATCCACCTGCGGGCCCCCGATGTGCCGCTCAAGATCGGAAATCTGCGCAGTCCCGAGGTCCTCCTGGCGATCGGCGGACTGCTCCTCATTTCCGTGCTGCTGGCCCGGCGGGTGCGAGGCGGCGTCATCCTGGGGATCGGGCTTACGGCACTGGCCGGACTGGTGCTCGGGATGGCCAAGCCCCCGGCGGCGGTGATGGCGTGGCCGTTTCGCGGAGAGTACTCGCTGGCCCCGATCGCCCTGAAGCTGGACATCGCGGGAGTGCTTCGGCTCTCCTTCCTGCCGCTGTTGCTGACGTTGTTCCTGATGGGGTTCCTGGACACGCTGGGCACCCTGGTCGGCGTGGGGGCGGCTGGCGGCATGCTGGACGAGCGGGGGGACTTCCCGCATCTGGAGAAACCGATGGTGGTCGACGCGGCCACCTGTATGTTCAGCGGTCTCGTGGGCACCTCCACCAGCGGTGCCTACATCGAGTCCGCGGTGGGGATCCGCGAGGGCGCCCGCACCGGTCTGGCCGCGGTGACCACGGCGGTGCTCTTTGCCGCCTCGCTCTTCTTCATCCCGCTTCTCACGCCGCTCCAGGGGTTGCGGTACGCGTACGCGCCGGCGCTCGTCGGGGTGGGGATGTTGATGATCTCATCGATCGCGCGGATCGACTTTGCCGATCTCACCGAAGTGGTTCCCGCCTTTCTGACGATCGCTTTCATGGTCTTCACCTATAACATCGCCAACGGTCTTACCGTGGGACTGCTGCTCTACCCGATCGTGAAGGTGCTGGGCGGGAAACGCCGCGAGGTGAATCGCGCGGCGATCGTCCTGGCATTGCTGTGCGGTTTCTACTTCGTGTTCGGAATGCCCCACTGAGGCCAACCGGGACACCGGAACGCAGATCGGCGCGACGTCCGGAGGCGATCGGGTCTTTGGGCAGATGACGGCTTGAAGGACAACTGGTCTTTGAAAGCGCGACAAGTCGTCGCAACCGCAGGCGCCCGATCGTCTGACGACCGTGCGCATTCGGCGCGGGCGTCCAGCGGGCCGGATCCGCTACATTCATTCCATGTCGAGCGTCAACGCCGATCCGGCGTATGTGGGCCTTGCCCGATCCGGTGAGCTGCAAGCCCGCGTCGAGCAGGCCGGCCGGACTCTGAGCGCTTGCAGCCTGTGCGGCCACCGCTGCCTCGTGGACCGGTGGCACGAGGCCCTGGGGCACTGTCTGTCCCGCGCGCGTGCGGTGGTGCATGGATTCGGCCCGCACCATGGCGAAGAGACCTGCCTGAGCGGCGAGCGGGGATCAGGGACGGTCTTCTTCAGCCGCTGCAACCTGGCGTGCGTCTTCTGTCAGAACTACGAGACCAGTGCGCGCGGAGATGGCGAGGAACTCGATGCGGACGGTCTGGCGTCGGTGTTTCTCCGGCTGCAGGAGTGGGAGTGCCACAACCTGAACCTGGTGACGCCGACCCATCAGATCCCCGCGATCCTCGAGGCGCTGGCGCAGGGGGCAAGGCGCGGTCTGCGCCTGCCGCTGGTCTGGAACACCGGGAGCTACGAAACCCTGCAGGCGCTGGCCCTGCTCGACGGTGTGGTCGATGTGTATCTGCCCGATCTGAAGTATGGCGACTCGGATACGGCGATTCTGCTGTCCGGGGCGCCGGGCTACTGGGAGACAGCGACCGCCGCGATCCGGGAGATGCACCGACAGGTCGGGGACCTGGCGCTCGATGCGGCCGGGCTGGCCCGGCGTGGGCTCCTGGTCCGACACCTGGTCCTGCCGGGCGACCTTTCCGCGACCGGGCGCGTCGTGGAGTTTCTCGCGCACCATGTCGCCGCGCGCACTGCGCTCAATCTGATGGATCAGTACCGGCCTTGCCATCGCGCGGGGGAGTTCCCGCCGCTGGATCGCCGGCTCACGATGGACGAATGGAAGGCGGCCGAGACCGCCGCGCGGAAGGCGGGCCTCACACTGGTGTGACGCGCGACGGCGCCTCCACCGCATCGGCGGGGTGTCGCCCCGGACGTGGGTGACCGGAAACGGAGCGCGCGGTCGACCCTCGCGCCGCAAGCCGGGCGATCGCTCCGACGCGACAGACAGGGCACCCGCCGAGGCGACCAGCGCGAAGATGCCGCCCCACGGGGGCCGCGGCGGACCGGGATGGGGACTCCGGAGAACGGGGGGACCGTGGAGAGCGATTCGGCACCACGCGTGGACCGGCCGGCGGAACTGGTTGGCCGCACCGTCGGGCGCTATGAGATCCGCGAGCTGATCGGATCCGGGGGCATGGGCTCTGTCTATCGGGCCCACGATCCGGTGATCGATCGCGACGTGGCTGTGAAGCGCCTGGCCGCAGATCTGGCCGACGATCGCGATCGGTGGGATCGCCTTGTGCGGGAGGCCCGCGCGGCCTCGGCGTTGCAGCATCCGGCCATCGCGGCGATCTACGATGTCTTCGAGCACGACGGTGAGGGCTACCTGGTCGAGGAGCTGGTCGAGGGATCGCGCTTGCGGGACTGCCTGGGTGTTCCGATCGAGCTGTCGGCGTTTCTGACGTTCGCGGAAGACTGCGCCGGGGCTCTGGCCGCGGCGGCGGCCAGCGGCATCGTGCACTGCGACCTGAAGCCGGAGAACATTCTCATCGACGCGGCCGGACATCCGCGCATTCTTGACTTCGGGCTTGCGTTTCACCGCGGCGAGAGAGGTTGGAGCGATGGCGCAGGCTACCCCGGCGGTCGCGTGTCCGGTGGTTCCGGCGTTCGCGTGGCCGGCGTCTCGGGCGATCGCGCGGTTGGCGGCGCGGGCGATCGCGTGCCTGGCGGCGCGGGCGATCGCGTGCCTGGCGGCTCGGGCGGCGGCTCGGGCGAGGATGAGGTCACCGCCCCCATCTCGCTGTCCAGCGCGGGATCCGCCCCGCCGAGCGCGGAGGCGCTCGCGGCCGTATCGCCGCCAACCCCGGCCCGCCTGGACGGCACCCTGACCTACCTGGCTCCCGAGCGAATTCGGGGATCGGAGCCGGACGTCCGCTCCGATCTCTTCGCGCTGGGGGTCATCTTCTACGAAATGCTGACGCTGCAACACCCGTTCCGCCGCAGCGCGCCGGCGTCGACGATCGAGGCGATCCTCCGGCACACGCCGCCGCCGCCGAGTGCCTGGCGTGCCGGCCTGCCGCCGGAAGTGGACGCTCTGGTCATGGGCCTGCTGGCGAAGGAGCCCGGGCAGCGCTGCGGGTCGGCGCCCGCGTTGCGAGACCAGATCCGCGCGGTCAAGGACGCGCTGCCCCGGACGGGGATGCAGACGCCCGCCCGGCGGTCCCGGGTGCTCGCCATGGGCTGGTTCGCGGCCGTGGCGCTTGCGGTCGGGCTCACGATGCTGGCCGCGCGCCACTGGTGGCGACGCGACCGCCCGCCGGAACCGGCCGCCTGGTACCTGGTGGTGGAGCCGTTTCGCAGCCTGAGCCCGTCACCCGGAGACACGGTGTTCGCCCTGGGGCTGACGGAGGCGGTGCAGACCCGCTTGGCGGAGGTGCCGGGAATCCAGGTCGTCGCCTCCTCCGTCGATCCCGGCACGCCGCTGCTTCTCGAAGGCACGGTACAGCGTTCAGACGAGAATCTGCGCATCACGTGTCGGGTGGTGGAGCGAGGCGGCGGCAAAGTGCTCGGCGGCGCGATCGCCGAAGGATCCGCCAGAGACCTCTTTGCGCTGCAGGACAAGGTGACGGCCAGCGTGGCCCGCACGCTGAGCCGGAGGCTGCACCTGGCCGGCAATGGGTCAGCGAGCCCGCATCCGACGACTGATGTCACCGCCTACGACTACTACTTGCAGGGACGCGGCTATCTGCAGCGCCCGGGAGAAGCCGAGGACCGCCTGATCGCGGTCGGGCTCTTTCGCCAGGCTCTGGCGGTCGATCCCGGCTTCGCTCTGGCCGAAGCGGGTCTGGCCCAGACCTACTGGAAGCTGTTCGAGGACAGCCACGATCCGGCCTGGGCCGCCCGGGCGGAAGAGAGCGCGCGCCGGGCGCTGGACGCGGCACCGCAACTCGCGGAGGTCCATGTTGCCCTCGGCACCATCCTTCAGGGAACCGGCAAGCCATCACTGGCCGTGGAGGAGTTCCGGCGCGCCCTGGAGATCAGTCCTCGCAATAGCGAGGCATTCGCCGGGCTGGCCACGGCGCAGGAAGCGCTCGGCGACCTCGACGCGGCCGAGCGGACCTTTCAAAACGCAATCGCGGCACGCCCCGGGGACTGGATGCCGTGGGGTAAACTCGGGGTGTTCTACCGGGCGCATGAGCGGCTCGAGGAGGCGCGGCAGGCGTTCGAACGCGTGATCGCCCTCACGCCCGACAACGCGCGGGGCTACGTCAACCTCGGGGTCGTCCAGCAGGAGTTGGGTCGCGATGCCGAGGCCGTCGCCTCCTACGAGCAATCCCTTCGCATCAAGCCCGGGTATCGCGCCTATGCCAACCTGGCCACCCTCTATCGCTCTCAGGGCCGTCACGCGGAAGCGGCGCAGACGTACCGCCGGGCGCTGGCCCTCGACGACCGCGATTGCCGGGTGTGGGGGAATCTAGGTGCAACCTACCGGCAGATTCCCGGGAGCGAAGCGGCGGCCGACAGCGCGTACCGTCGGGCCATTGCGCTGGCGCGAGGGGAGTGGGCCGTCAATCGTCGCGACCCGATGGCGCTCGCGCTTCTCGCTCAGTACCATGCCGAGCTCCAGGAGGCCGCCGCGGCGCGCGAAATGGCGGTGCGCGCGCTTGCTGCCGGGTCGAGCCGGCCCGACGTACTGGTGCTCGTCTCGGCGGCGTTCGAGATTCTAGGCGACCGCCGGGCGGCTCTGGCGGCGGTGCGGGGAGCGGTGGCTCAGGGTTGTTCTCCCGAGACCTGGAGGCGTGATCCTTCGATGGATGACCTGGTGCGGGATCCGGAGTTTCAGCGGATCGTATCGGCGGCGAAATCGCCGCGACGGGAGGGTGCGGGATGAGCGCGGAGAGAATGCAGATTCCGACGATCACGATCGGTGTCGATCGAGGCGAACAGGTGGCGACGGTTGCTCCCTCGGCGGTCGTCGTGGAGGCGCACACCCGGGTCCAGTTCCGGCTGGCGGACGACGTTCACGGGACGGCCAAGGTCATGCTTCCTGCGGAGGGAGTAGTCGTCTCCGTGGTTCCCGGCGAGTCCACTCCGGTCGAGGTCACGCAGACCGGCGTGTACTACACCGTGGTCACGCTCAAGAACCCCGGCAAGGTGGCGGCGATGGCAGTGCTCATCTGCGAGGTGTAGGGAGGCGGTTGGCCGAACGCCCGGCCGGGGTCGAGCCACGGCGCTCAGGAGGCCGTGATGCCGGGCGGCATGGGCGCACCGGCCGACGGGCTTTCCCCCCGCAGCACCCCCCCGTTCCACTGCCGCACCCGCTCGTAGAAGACCGCCAGGATGACGGCGGTGAGAGGCGCCGTGACCAGAAGTCCGATGCACAGGGCCAGCAGGCCGAGCAGATTGATGCCGACCAGCGCCAGGGTCAGCAGCAGCAGGCGCATGCGATAGCCGATCATGAGCCTCCAGCTCGCCTTCAGGGCGTCCAGACCGCCCAACCCGCGGTCAAAGACGAGGTAGCCGGCCTGCGAAAGCCCCAGGGCGACGATCACGCCGGGCAGGATGAAGAAAAGAGTGCTGAGGGCGATCGCGAACCCGCCGAGGAAGCCCCAGGCGAGCACGGCTCTCCACCGCGGAAACCCGGCGAAGAGGTCGACGAATTCGACTCTGCCCCCGCGGACCGCCTTCAGACCCGCCACGATGAAGCCGGGGTAGAGGAACAGCGATAGCACGCCGCTACCAAAGCGAATGCTGAAGTCGAGGGGGTGATCCTCGCCGAAGCTGTGGCGGAAGGTGAGGCCGGGGCCGGCGGTCAGCAACGTGTACACCAGGTACATGATCACGAGCATCGGACCTTCGCGTTGAAACACGGTCCAGCCGTTCCGGATGCACTCTCCAACCCAGCCCGCGGGGGCCGGCAGCCCCGCTGCCTCCGTCCCGGTTGCCGGCGGGATTCCGCCTCCGGGGACGTCGCGACCGTACGCGGGTGATGGAGGCCAGGGCGGCGAACCGGGAGGTGCGGTCGCCGGCGGGTTGGCGATGGGGACCGCGGCACCGCATCTCGGGCAGAACCGTGAGTCCGGCCCCAGCACTGTTCCGCAACGCGAGCAGTTCATGAGCACCTCCCATCGTCCTTCCCATGCCTACTCCCCGATACGGCCCGCGGGCGGTCGGGTTGCCTCGACGCTTCCGGTTCGCCGCCGGGACCTCTTCGGCGCGTCCCAGCGACAGGTCCGCGTCCCGGCTGCGCGGGAGGAAGAATCGCCTGGACCGTCCCGTTCGGCAAGGCCCGCAATCGGACTTGACAGGGTGCTAGCGAAGTGATATCATTTCGATACTCAAGGGAACCCGGGGTTCCGGACCCGCGAAAGGAGGATCCCATGCACACGGAACGGGAGGTCCGGCCGGCGACCGGTTGGTTCCTCATCGTCCTGGACCTGGCGCTCTGGCTGTTGGCCATCTGGCTCTTCGCCGGCGGCATCCGCGAGAAGAACCTGGCGCAGCTGCTTCTGGGCGGCGTCGGCGGCATCATTCTGGCCAGCTTCGGTCTGGGCGGCTTCTTCGTCGTCAACCCGAACGAGGCCGCCATTCTGCTGCTCTTTGGCGAGTACAAGGGGACCGTCCGGACCAATGGGTTCTTCTGGACAAACCCGCTGATCAACCGGGTGAAGATCTCCCTGCGGGCCCGCACGTTGAACGGGCAGAAGATCAAGGTCAACGACCGCTCGGGCAACCCGATCGAGATCGCCGTGGTGGTGGTCTGGCAGGTGCGAAACACCGCCGAAGCGAAGTTTGATGTCGACAACTACATCGACTACGTGAACACCCAGAGCGAGACAGCGCTTCGCCACCTGGCCAGCAGCTACCCGTATGATGCCGGGGAAGACGAGGTGAGCCTTCGCGGCGCCACTGATGAGATCAACCACCACCTGCAGCGCGAGCTCCAGGAACGGCTCAACCGCGCCGGGGTGAGCGTACTGGAGTCGCGCCTCAGCCATCTCGCCTACGCGCCCGAAATCGCGGGAGCCATGCTTCAGCGCCAACAGGCCACCGCCATCATCGCGGCTCGAAAGAAGATCGTCGAGGGGGCCGTCGGGATGGTGGAGGACGCGCTCCAGCAGTTGAGCCGCGGCAACATCGTGCAGCTTGATGAGGAGCGGAAGGCGGCCATGGTGAGCAATCTGCTGGTGGTGCTCTGCAGCGAGCACGCGACCCAGCCGGTGCTCAACGCGGGGACGCTCTATCCGTAGGCCGCGGGGTTGGGGCCGGCATCCGGGCGGAGGCATGCGGCGTGGATCCTCTCGCCCGGACGCCGGCCTGAGCGCGGCCCGGACGGACCGCCGGGTCGCTGCGCCATCCACCAGGGAGGGTGCTGGGCAGAGGGGCGAGAGGTATCGGAACGGCGGACCGCCGGGACGCCGCGCTTCCGGCCCGACGGGCGCGATCGAGGTGCGGACATGGCTGACAAGAAGGCCTTCCTGCTTCGCCTGAGTCCGGAGCTCTATGAGGCGATCCGGCGGTGGGCGGAGAGCGAGCTGCGCAGCGTCAACGGCCAGGTGGAGTGGATCCTGCGGGAGGCTGTCGAACGCAAGATGAAAGCCGGGGGAGAGAAGAAGAAGGGCGCCTGACTGCCGCTCAGCCCAGGCGCCGCAACACCCTCGCCATCGCCTCCGCGAATGCCGCTTCTCCGGGCAGCAGGCTGGCCACCAGGTAGGCCTCGCTCTCGAAGTCGAAGAAGAAGCCCGGGTGCACCAGAACCTGCTCCTCCTCGGCGAGGAGCAGGCACCACTCCTCCTCGGTACGTGTCCGCGGGACGCGCAGAACCGCGTACCAGCCGCCGTCAGCGGGGAGGAGGTCCGCCGCCGTTCCCGCGGTCCGCGACGCCAGCCAGCGTCGATTCGCGGCGGTGCGGTGGCGGATCGCCGCCCGGACTGTGCGACCGGCGTCCAGCAGCTCTGCGAGCGCCCATTGGGCGGGGGTGTTGACCGAGAGATAGGTGTCGGCGATCACTTCGAGCCGGGCCCTGGCCTCCCGCGCAAGTTCCGGCGGACCGCCTGCCCGGATCCAACCCACCTTGATCTGGGGCAGCCCCGCCGACTTCGAGAGTCCCCCCAGCGAGAACGCGAGGCAGCCTCCGCGCGGAGCCAGCGAACCCGCGGGAGAGGGAGGATGCCGTCCGGCGCCGGCGCCCGCCGGCGAGGGGTAGAGGTACTCGAGAAACACCTCATCCGAGATGATGGCCATTCCCCGGGCGGAACAGATGGCGGCGAGGGCGTCTGCTTCTGCAACCGACAGGGCGCTGCCGGTGGGGTTGTTGGGGTGCACCACGATGATGGCTCGCGTGCGCGAATCGGCGGCGGCGGTCACGGAGTCCAGGTCCAGCCGCCAGCGTTCCTCACGGCGCAGCAGGTAGGGCGCCAGGGTCACCTCTTCGAGTCCGGCAAGAAACTCGAACAGCGGATAGCTGGGGCGAGGCACCAAGACCCGATCCCCTCGCTCGCAGAGGAGCTTCATCAGCCAGCCATAGGCCTCGCTGGTGCTGGCGGTCAGAACCAGGCTTTCGGGTGCGCACGGAGCGGCGCCGGGGAGCTCCGCCGCGAGGTAGCCAGCCACCGCCTCGCGGGCCGCAGACAGGCCTCGCGGGTCGGGCGCATAGTGGAGCCCGCGCGGATCGGCAAGCGCCCGGAGAATCCGTGCCTCCGGGTAGGGGAACCCGCATCGGGTGGGGTTCGATTCGGTGAGATCGAAGCTGGCGAGGCCGCCGGACCGGCATCGCGCCCAGGCGTCGGCGAGGCGATTGGGGGTGCGCTCCCAGGCCGTGCGGCGTGAGAAGGAGACCAGGGCGGATCGGTTCATACCGGCGATTCTCGCAGGCGCGCGGACACGGCGCCAGGAGAACCAGCCGGAGGAAGGGAACGCAATCCGCGGGATGGCGCCGCCCGCGCCTCGCCCAGGGGCGGTCGCGCCGGGCCGCGCCGGCTGGGCTTGACTTCGACTCCGCGGAGGCGCCGGTTCCGACCGCTGCGGAGCCGTCGCCGCCCGGCTGGCCACGGGCGGCCCCTCGTGTCACAATGCCGCCATGCCGCGCCTTGGTCCGCTCCGCGTTTCCCGGTCCTGGCTGCCCGTCTTCCTCGTGGGCGGGCCGGTCCTGGTTCGCTTGCTCGCGTGGCTGCAACTGCGCGGGGACCCGTTCTTTCGCCTCCTGGTGGTGGACGCCCGAACCTACCACGACGCCGCGGTCCAGATGGCGAACGCGACGTACCGCATGGAAGGCCCATTCTGGCAGCCGCCGTTCTACCCGTTCCTGATGAGCCTGGTCTACCGTTTGACCGGGCCGAACCCGGACGGGGTGCGTATCCTCCAGTGCCTGCTGGGTGGCGTCACCTGCTGGCTCGTCTTTCGCCTGGCGGACCGCCTGGGAGGGCGTCGCGCGGCCTGGATCGCGTGGGCGGCGGGGGCGCTCTGTGCGCCTCTCATCTTCTTCGATTTGCAGCTTCTGGGAGTCACCCTGGCGACGATGCTGCTCTTCGTGGCGGTTGACCGGGTCATGACGTGGGAGCCCGGGAGCAACGATCGGATCCTGTTCGCGGGCGGACTGGCGCTCGGCCTCGCCTGTGTCACGGTGGCGACCTGCCTCGTCGCGATCCCGGTGCTCGTGGGATGGTCGGCGCGTCGCCTGCGCCGGGCAGAGGCCGGCGTTTCGGTCGCGCTCTACTTCCTGGCCGCCTCCTTGATGCCGGTGGTGACGGTCACTGCCATCAACCTGGGTGCGAGCGGACAGCCGGTCCTGGTCTCCTGGAACGGCGGGCTGAACTTCTGGATCGGCAACAACCCCGACTATGACCGCACGGTTTCGATTCGACCGGGCCGCGCCTGGGTGGCTCTGAATGCCGAAGCCCGACTCGCGGGGGTGCAGAATGAATCGGCGGCCTCGGGCTGGTTCTTCCGTCGATCGCTCCGCTGGATTGGCGGGCATCCCGGGTCCTGGCTGGCGCTGATGGTTCGCAAGACGGGGCTCTTTCTGCGCGGGGACGAGATCGCGCGCAACCAGGAGATCTACCCGTTCCGGAAGAGCTCCCCGCTGCTCGGCGCGCTGCTCTGGATTCGCGGCCTCGCCTTTCCCTCCGGGATCCTGTTGCCGCTGGGATTGGCGGGAATGGCGACCCTGCTGTTCCGATCGGGGCGCCGAAGGGAATCGGCCCCGGACGGGGCCCATGACTCCGGGGGACTGCCGCGGGCCGCAGATCGTGACCCGGCGACCGGCGAGTCGGGCCCTGAGGCGGGGGGGCCCGGGTTCCGGGACAGCGAGGCCGGTTCGAGCGCCGGCGATCTCGCCTTGCTGGTCGGCGTCTACGCCTTGGCCGTGATCCTGTTCTTTCCGGCCTCCCGCTATCGTCTGCCGGTGCTGGCGCTCCTCCTTGTCTTCGGAGGCGTCGGTCTGTCGGTCTGGATGGACGCGGTGCGGCGCGGCTGGTTCGGGATGCTGCGGCTTCCCGGCGTCGTGCTGGCGGTCTTCCTGCTCCTGTCGAACCTGGGCCTGCCGGCGATGGCGACGACCTTCCAGAGCGACACCTACTCCGATATGGGCACCCTCTATTTCGAGCGGCAAGACTGGGAGGAAGCGATTCTCTGGTATCGTCGGGCGCTCGATCTCGACCCGGACAACGCCGAGGCGGCGCACAACACCGGCGCCGCGCTGCTCTGGTTGCGGCGCCCCGACGAGGCGGAGCCGTACTTGCGCCGAGTGCTGGCCGCCTGGCCGAACGATCGGAAGGCCCTCCTCAACCTAGGGAACGTCTACCTCATGAAGGGGGAACCGTACCGGGCCGGGCGCTACTACCTGGAGGTGTACAAGGCCGATCCGGAGTTCCCCGACGCCGCGCGGAACTTCGATCTGGCCCGCGCGGAGGCGTCCCGGCTCGAGCAGGAGCGCATGGTCCGCGAGCCCGGTCCGTTTCTCGAGGAACTCGAGCGGCTGTATCGGGCGGAGCCGGGCAACGAGTTCCTGCGCGAGCGGCTTCGCGCCCTCCTGGCGGCGGTGGGCGAACCCGGCCGCGCTGCCAGATTGGCGGGCGGCCAGCCCTGAACGGGCGATCCTCCGCGAGCGAGGCCCGAATCACGCCGGGAGCGCGCGGGACCGGGGCCGGCAGGCTCCGGGCTCGGCCCGGGGGGGATCAGGGTGTTCCGGCGGTTGCGGGACGGCGACGAAGCCCCCAGCGCAGGGGCCGGATCAGTCGCACCAAGACGATCGCCACCACGATGCGCGGCACGATGATCCAGAACATCGATGCGCCGACGGCCGCAAGCAGGATTGTATCCTCGAACACGGAGTGGCTGATCCCGATCGAGGTCTGCAACGCGCGCACATCCTTCTCCTCGATGGCCCGGATCTTCATCTCCTCGATGAGCAATCCTCCGCCGAAGGTCACGCCGAGAATCTGGGCCATCAGCCAGGGAAAGGCGACGGTCCGGCTCAGGCCCAGGATGTACAACAGCGGACGTACGCCCTGCTCGAGCCGTTCCAGGTGGCCGCGAGACCGAATCCATTCGGTGCCGATCATCATGGCCGAGACCACGAGGATGATCTTCGCCATCAACCGGAACGCCTCCCAGGTCCAGCCGGCGAGGAATTGCCCCAGTCCTCCCGACGCCGGGACGGCCGTGTTCGCCGTGGACGGGACGACGCGCAGCCACAGGGCGGGGAGACCGTGTGACTGCAGCGCCTGCAAGGACCAGGACACCAGGATCCCGACGAGCAACGAGGCGCCCAGGCGCACCAGGAGGATCCACCACCAGGGTGTTCCGGTGCGGTCCTGTACTGCGGTCTCGATGATCAGGTTGTGGGCCACCAGGGCCATGGCGCCCAGCACCGTCACCGCCATCGGGTCCAGAGGAATCATCGCCATCGCGCCCAGGAGGGCGTAGATGCCGGCGAGCAGGCCGGTGACCAGGGGAACCGCCGCCTCGCCCGGCAGGTGCACGACCGCCATTACGGGAGCGAGGGTCTTTCCGATTGCCTCCAGCGCGCCGGACCACCGGAGCATCCCGACCCCGAGCGAGATCGGAAGCATCAATTTGCAGAGCAGCAGGATGGTCCGTCCCGCCCGGGGCATCGCGCGGCCCAGGACGGTGTCCGGTCCGCAGGCGCGTTCTCGAATGGAAGATCGGGTCATGGGCGCAGAGTAGCATGGGCGGACCCGGCGACACCCGAACATCGGGTTCCGGTGTGCGGCGCGGCCGACGCGGCGATCCCGGGTCCGGCCGGCGGAGCCGCGGAAGCCTCCGTTCTTGTGGGTCCACGCGGCGGCCGGTGCCGGTGCCGCGGTCCGGTTCAGCGGAATCCGGGAATCCTCCCTTGTGGCCGGCCCCGCCCTCAGGTATCAAGAACAGCGGCCACGGGGCCGGTTGGATCGCGCGGCGCGTCCGACGCGTCCGGGCCGGGGCGCACACGGAGGAAACATGCCCGACACCCTCGTCATACGCGGAGTCTCCAAGTCCTTCGGGGATCTGCGGGCGGTCGAATCGCTCGACCTCACGGTGGAGACCGGCTCGGTCTGCGGACTGCTCGGCCCCAACGGGGCGGGGAAGAGCACTACCATCCGCATGATCATGGACATCATCAAGCCCGACACCGGGACCGTCAGCCTGCTCGGCGAAACCGACCCGGATCGGCGCCGCGACCGGATCGGCTACCTGCCCGAGGAGCGTGGTCTCTATCGCAAGATGAAGGTTCGGGAGCTGCTCACGTATTTCGGCGCCCTCCACGGCATGGAGCCGCGCCTCGCCCGCGAGCGCGCCGCCCATTGGCTGGGGCGAATGGAGCTTGGCCAGTGGGGTGAGGCCAAGGTCGAGGCGCTGTCCAAGGGGATGCAGCAGAAGGTGCAGCTCGTGGCCACGATCCTGCACGAGCCGGAGGCGGTCATCCTGGACGAGCCGTTCGCGGGCCTGGACCCGGTGAACGTCGACCTCGTGAAACAGATTCTGCTCGACCTGCGGAATCGGGGGGTGACCCTGCTCCTCTCGACCCATCAGATGGAAATGGTCGAGAGGCTGTGCGATTCCATCTGTCTCATCCACCATGGCAAGAAGGTGCTCGACGGGTCGCTCTCGAAGGTCAAAGCGGATCGTGGCCAGCGGGCCATCCAGATGGAGTACGACGGCCGGCCGTCCTTCCATCGGGATACGTCGCTGGTGGCGCGGGCCGAAGACTCGGGGCGGTATCTCGAGATCCTGCCCGCTCCCGGCATCGATCCCCAGCGAATCCTGGAGGTGGCGCTGAAGGAGGTCCGCATCACGCGGTTCGAGGTGATGGAGCCGTCGCTGCATCAGATCTTCGTCGAGACCGTGCGCGCGCGCGGCGAGGAGGCTTGAACATGGGCCGGATCTGGGTCGTCGTCCGCCAGGAATACCTGATGAAGGTGCGGACGCGGGCGTTTCTGTTCGGGACCTTCGTCGTGCCGCTGCTCTTTGCCGCCATGGGGGTGCTTCCGGCCTACTTCATGAGCAAGAGCGTGGAGCAGCCGGGGACCTATGCCGTGGTCGACGAGAGCGGAGTCCTCCTGGAACCGCTGATTCGAGCGCTCGACGACAGCACCAAGACCGGGGAGCGGCTCTTCACCCTGGTGGCGGAGCCCACTCTGGGGCGCACGCGCGAGGCGCTGGAGCGCGAGCTGGGCACCCGGGTCGCGGCCGGCGAGCTCGCCGGATTCCTCCTCGTGCCCGCCAATGCCGTCGAGGATGGCGAGGTTGCATTCGGGGCCACCAGCGTTTCGGACTTCCAGCGCAACGAAAAGATCCACGCCTCGGTCAACGAGGCGGTGCGCGAGGTGCGCGTTTCCCGCACCCGGCTCGACCCGGTCGAGGTGAAGGCGGTGTTGAAGACCGTTCCCTTCTCCACCTTCAAGGTGGGAGAGAGGGGCGAGGTGAAGAAGGACTCCGGAACCACCTTCATGGTGGCCTACGCCATCGGGATCTGCCTCTACATGGTGCTGGCCATCTACGGAGGCATGATGTTGCGGGCCGCCCTGGAGGAGAAGACCTCCCGCTCCGCCGAGGTGATGGTGGCGACCATTCGCGCCTCGACCTTGATGGCGGGGAAGATCATCGGGATCGGCCTGGTCGGTCTGACCCAGGTCGCGATCTGGGCGTTCGTCGTGGTTCTCTTCTCTTCCGGTTCGGCTTCGTTCCTCTCCCCGGCGGCCCGGGAGGTCATCGGGGAGATCGGATTCACCCCCGTGATGGGGCTATTCTTCGCCGTCTACTTCATTCTCGGATTCCTCTTCTATGCCGCCTTGTTCGGCGCCGTGGGCGCCATGGTGAGCAGCGAGTCGGAGGCGCAGCAGGCCCAGTGGCCGGTAATGGTGCCGCTGTTCATCTCCTTCATGTTCATGTTCATGGCGCTGCGTGACCCGAACGCGCCTCTGGTGCGGGTCATTTCCCTGATTCCCTTCTTCTCTCCGATCATGATGGCGGTGCGCATCTGCGTGGTGACCCCGCCGTGGTGGGAGATCGCGCTGTCCCTGATCCTGCTGCTCGCCTTCATCTGGTGCTCCATGTGGATCGCGGGGCGGATCTTCCGGGTCGGGCTTCTCATGTACGGCAAGAGGCCGACGCTGCCGGAACTGGTGAAGTGGGTCCGCTTCGGTTAAGCGGAGCGGGGCGGCCGGCGCGGGGCCCCCTGCTGGCCTCTCTCATCCTGCTGGCCGGGGTGGTGGTATTCTGTGCCGCCACCCGCTGGGGACGGATGTATCCCAAGATGGTGGTGAGCTCGTGGCGGGTCTGGTCCCACGGGCACCGGCTCGCCGCCGCGGACCGCCGCCTCCGCTTCTACGACGAGACCTATCCGATTCTTCTCCAGCTGAAGGATTCGATCCCGCCGCAGTCGGTGGTGATCCTCCCGCCGCGCGGTTTCGTGAAGGCCCAGGTGGCCACGCGCCGGCCGCCGGGCGAGGACCTGGTGCCGCTGCTGGGCTGCGCCTCCTCCGCCTATGGGGTGATCTACCCCCGCATTCCAGTCCCCTTCGATGACGACTCGCCCTGGAAGAAGGACGCGACCCACCTTCTGGCCTGGGACTGGTGGGGGCTCGACCTGATCGATGCGACCATCCCGCGCACGGAGGAGAACCGGGTGCGGCTCTTCGAGGCGCCCGGTGACGCCGGGGTCGCACCGCCGCCGCTGCCGCGCATCTGGCGGCTGCCGGCAGACGACCACTCCGGGCCGGACCGCTGGATCACGCCGGGACTGCTGCTGGGCCTGTTGGTGCTCTGGGCGCTGGGGGATGGAACCTACCGACTCCTGGGCCGGGTGCGCCTGCGCCCGCCGGCGCCGGCGTCGGCCGAAGGCCTGGCCTGGCGCATGCTCCTGGCCCCGGCGATCGTACCGTGGATCGTGGTCTTGTACGACCTGGCGGGAGTCCCGTTCACGCGCGTGTCGATGGTCGTGGCGGCGGCGGCGTTGCTGGCCGCGGGTCTCGCGGTGACGCCGCCTGCGCGCTGGGCCGCCCGGCGGAGATCTGGAAGCGTCGCACGCGCCGCGCCGTCGCGACCGGTCGAGAACCCGGACGCGGCTGTCTCCGTCGACCGATCGTCCGAGTCGGCTCTCCCCGCTCCCGCGGCGGCGGTTCGCGCCTCCGGATCGGGTTCCATCCTCGGCTCTCCGGCGGCCCTCGTCCTGGGGTTGGCCGCCGGGTCCATCGTCCTCCTCGGCCTCGTGCAGCTTGCGATCCTCCCGGAGCGGAACTACGACGCCCTGGTCGGCTACGACCTGGTGGGGAAGATCCTGGCCGCCGAGGGCAGGCTCCGGTCGTCGATCTTCGACCGGATTGTGTACAACCCCCAGGCCGTGTACCCTCCGTTTACCTCCGCGAACAACGGATACGGTTACCTCTTCCACGAGGCGGTGCCGCACCTGTGGGTGTCGTGGCTGGTGGGAGCATTTCTCCTGGCGTTCGCGCTCTGGGTCCGACGGCGGACCGGCTCGGGCACGCTCGCGGCGCTGGCCGCCTTCCTCGTTCTGCTGCCGCAGGCGCTCTTGACGCAAGGGACGACCGAGGCCCGGCCCGACCTGCCGAGCATGGTCTACACCGTGTTTGCCGCGCTGGCCATCATCGACCTGAGAGGCCGGCGCGGCGGCTATGGCCCACCTGCGATGCTGCTCTTGGTGGCGGCCACGGCGCGCACCGAGAACGTTGTCTTCGGCGTGGCGCTGGCGATCGCCTGTCTCCTGGTGCGTCCGGTCCCCCCCGCGCGCGGTAGAGCGGCCTGGATGGTGGCGGCCCCGCTGGCGTTCTTTCTCTTCTGGAATCTCTTCTTCGTGAAGAGCCTGATCGGCTATGACCCGGCGGCGCACTTTCGCCCGCTCGACTTCGCGCCGGAGCGGATCGCGGAAATCGTGGGACGGGCCTTTTCCATCATCGCCTGGCCGCAAGTCTTCGGCGAGTTCATCGTCGTGGTGGTGGCGGCTCCCGTGGGCTGGCTCGGGTGGCGATTCGCGAGACGGCGCGGGCCATCGTTCGTCTCCGCCGCGACTCGCCGGGCCCGCGGCGCGGCCGATCCGGCCGAGGATCTTCCCGGGATGCTGCTGCTTCTGGCGGGACTCATGTTCGTCTGCTATCTCCCGTTCTTCTATACTTGGGATCCGGAGTTGAACCCGCTGTGGAGCATGCGCGATACTTTCAAGCGCGGCTTCTTCCGGTTCATACCCCTGCTGCTGGTCGCCCTCCTGGCGCTGCCGCCAGTCGCAGAGTGGTTGCATCGTTGTGACGGCCGGGCGAGCGCGGATACGCCGCGCCCCCAGTAGGGTGCCGCCGGAGCCGGTCGCCCGCACGGCTGGTCGGCCGAGGGGTTCGGGCGGCGATCGGTCGGCTGCCTCGTTGTGCCCGATCGACGATGCGCCTGGGCATTGACTTCGTCCTCGCGCCTCGCCGCCGGCCGATCGGCGCTCCGGCCCGGGCGGTCGGGGTCTTTCGGCGTCCTGCTCGGGATGGCCCCGCCCGATGGGCGGCGGCCTCGGGAGGGAAAGAAGATGTTTCGCGATCTTGTGCTCCGCAACCGGAGCTATCGGCGGTTTCGCGAGGAGCGCCCGGTCCGGCTCACCGAGTTGCGAGAGTGGGTGGATCTGGCGAGATACTGCGCGTCGGGCGCAAACCTGCAGCCGCTGCGCTACGTCCTGGTGGCTGATCGAGAAGTGAATGACCGGGTCTTCCCGTGCCTCTCCTGGGCGGGATACCTGCCCGACTGGCACGGTCCGCAACCCGGGGAGCGTCCCGCCGCCTATGTCGTGATTCTCCACGACCCCGCGGTGAAGGAGAGTGGCCCCGGACACGACGCGGGCATCGCCGCGCAGACGATTCTGCTCGCGGCGGCCGAGCGAGGCCTCGGTGGCTGCATGATCGGCTCCATCGATCGCGACCGGCTCCGGAGGGAGCTTGCCATTGACCCGAACCTCGACATCGTCCTGGTGCTGGCGCTCGGAGAGCCGGTGGAGAGAGTAGTCATCGAGGACTTGAACGGCGACGGGGACATCCGCTACTGGCGAGATGAGTCGGGCCTGCACCACGTGCCCAAGCGGACGCTCAGCCGGCTGGTGGCGGGCGAGTTCGGAGATTGACTGTCGCGGGCCGTTACCCGCTCGCCGGATCGTCGGGGCGAGCCAATGTGCCCTTCTTCTCATACTCCGCGAAGAGCCGCCCCCAGGTCGTCTCTCGCTTCCAACGCGCGAAGACCCGACGGTCCTTTACCGGCCAGCGGAAGTAATCGTGATAGCTCTCGGATCCGAGGATGAAGACGTTGACCAGCGGGGTGCGGAAGAAGAAGTTCTGGATCGTCTTCAGGGGGCTGAACCAGAGGAGATCGCCCACCCGCGAGGCGAGGTTGTCGCCGACCTTGAAGCCCCACGACTCGCCCGAGATGTCGTCCCCGACGATCTCGATGTCACGCGGATCGCCGACGCCGAGACGGTCCTCGTGCGCCTTGCCGATGTACTCGATCGACAGCGGGTCGAACCCCATCATCTTCGCCGCGATCGCGTCGATCGCCACCTGGTCGGCCGAGGCCAGCAGGTAGTTCTTGACCACCGGGAACATGGTGCGGGGTCCGGGGCCGTTGCCCGCCGTCGTCCCGTCCATGATGGCGAAGATGCCGGAATGGATCTCCTTCTGGATCGCCAGCAGATCCACCAGGGTTTCGTGGATCCAGGAGTGGGTGTAGTGCCGCTTGGTGTTGAGGAGTCCCCCGAACGCGTTCTTCATCGCCCCGGTGGTGGTCGTGTAGATGTGGCACTTCACGGTGGGCAGATGGATGATGCCCCGCCCCATGAAGTAGTCAGGCACCGTGATCCCCTCGGGGTAGATCTGGTGCAGGACCCGCATCCGGGCCCGGGGGCGGTAGACCACCCACTTCATGTCCTCGTCCTTGAAGTTGTAGAGCACCGGAACCCGGTAGGCTTTGAAGATCGGCAGGTACCCGTTCAGGTCCTCTCCTTTGAAGGCGTTGGTCACCACTGTCTTGTTCTGAACGCAGGCGACATCGGCGTAGCCGGCGCGACGCAGGGCCCGCACCGTTCCCTCCAACTGCCAGGGGGTGGTGTTGGCCCCGGGGAAGGGAAAGTGCCAGGAGATGTTGTCCTTCAGGATGACCGTTGACTTCGGATCGAGCGCCGCAGAGAGACCGGCCAGTCCGGCCAGCCTCTCCACATCCTCGAGGATCGTTTCCGGTCGGACACGGAGGGCCGCGACGCGGGACTTCGACATCGGCTGGCGGCTCCTTTCGTTCAGCGACCCATGCGGTGGTAGCGGCGCGCCATGTCTTCGAGGGAGACTTTCGGGACTTTGGGAGCGAATCCGGCCTGGCCAAAGGCGACCATGCGCGCCTCGCAGACCAGTTGCATCGCCGATCGGGCCGGCTTGAGATAGCTCCGCGGGTCGAACTCGTCCGGCTTCTCGAAGAAGACCTTGCGGATCGCGCCGGTGATGGCCAGCCGGTTGTCGGTGTCCACGTTGATCTTGCGCACTCCGTGGCGGATTCCCTCCTGGATCTCCTCCACCGGGACGCCGAAGGTGGGCGGGATCTTCCCGCCATAGGCGTTGATGATGTCGACGAGCTCCTTGGGCACGGAAGAGGATCCGTGCATGACCAGGTGGGTGTTCGGCAGGCGCCGGTGGATCTCCGCGATGATGTCCATCTTCAGCACCTCGCCGGTCGGCTTCTTCTTGAACTTGTAGGCGCCGTGGCTGGTGCCGATGGCCACGGCCATGGCGTCGAGTCCGGTCTCGGCGGCGAACTTCTCGGCCTGGGCCGGGTCGGTGAGGTGGGCCAGAGCGTCGCCCCCGGCGCCGTGCCCGTCCTCGATCCCGCCCAGGCAGCCGATCTCTCCCTCCACGGTGACACCCGCCTGGTGGGCGCGCTCCACGACTTCCTTCGTGACTCTCACGTTGTGCTCATAAGAGGACGGCGTCTTCCCGTCTTCGAGCAGCGAACCGTCCATCATCACGCTGGTGAAACCCTGTTCGATCGCGGAGAAGCAGGTCGCGGGCGAGTTGCCGTGATCGAGGTGCATCGCCACCGGAATCTGGGGGTGGAGCTCGGCGGCCGCCAGCATGAGGTGGCGGAGGTACGCGTCCTGCGAGTAGCTTCGCGCGCCACGGGAGGCCTGGATGATCACCGGAGATTCAGTCTTGACCGCCGCGGCCATGATCGCCTGAATCTGCTCCATGTTGTTGACGTTGAACGCCGCCACGCCGTAGCCATTCTCGGCCGCGTGGTCAAGCAGAGCGCGCATCGGTACGAGGGGCATCGTCAATACCTCCTGGAAAGGGCCGCGGCTTGCTTGGCGGGGCCGGTTCTCCCCGAACCCCGGTCCCAGGACCATACCGAACCGGTCCAGTATCCCAAGAACTTTCAGGAACGGCCGGGGAGGGGTCAACCGGCAGTTTCCGGTTCCCGGCAGTTTCTTGGATCCGGCAGACAGGGTAGTATCTGTCCCCGCCGGCCGGTGGCGGGCGGTGCAACCCCCTTCGGGCCCACCCCGTATCATGTCGAGGATCGCGAATCGGGGCCGGGGGGAAGGGAGATGCAGGCAGGGCGGCAGTCAGTTGCGCCGGTCGCCCGGAGAAGGGGTGGCACCATGGACGTCAGCACGAAACCCGCACCGAAGAGGGCCGTCTCACCTGCGCTGCTGGCGTGTCTGGCGGCCTCCGCCATGAACCTGCTTCCTTCCTGTCCCGCCTCTGCCGCCCGTCCATCCGCCCAGGTGGCAGCCATCGACCAGATCACGGGCCAGGGGCTGCGGCGCGAGCTCTTCACGTTGGACGCCCCCGCAGAGGTGCGGATTCGGGCCGAGGGACTCGCCGACCGCCAGGGGACCCGGTTCCTGGCGCACGGGTGGATCCTCGACCTCGCCTCGCGACGCCCCGTCTGGGTGATGGATGCGACGAACGGCCAATGGGATGCCAAGACCAAGAACTGGAAGGTTGATGACCGGACGACCCTGCCGGCCGGGACCTACGCCCTCTACTACGCCGCCTACGGCGGATCCCTGCCGCTGGACAAGGAGATCCGCGTGCTCGGCCTGATCCTGGGCCGCCTCGAGTCCGATCTCGGTCCCGGTGTGAAGTGGAACCAGAAGGGCGAGCCTTCTCGTTGGGGAATCCGAGTGGACGGGCTGAGTCCCGGCTTCCGGCCCGGAAGGCCGCCTGCGGAGGCGCTGGAACCCGACCCGGGCGCTCTGATCCGCTGCTTCGACCTGCAGAATGACGCGCTGGAGCGGCGGCGCATCGACCTGACCCGGCCGGTCGACTTCCGGGTTCGCTTCACCGGCGAATACGACGGCCGCGTGCGCGCCTTCGCGGACGGAGCCTGGATCACCGACCTCTCCTCCTTCGAGAAAGTCTGGAGCCCGACCTACGACGATACGGAGCCCGCCGGCGGTGACCCCAAGAACCGCAGCTTTCGCGGGATCATTCCGCTTGCCGCCGGCAGCTACGAGCTGACGGCGATCACGGACGGGAGTCACGCGGCGGACGAATGGAATGCCCCCCCGCCGTACGATCCGCAGGCCTGGGGCGTCTCCCTGAGCCCGGAGAATGAGGCCGACCGGGTCTACGTTCGCGTATCCGGTACCGCCGCCCTGCCCGAGCCGGTGTTGGCGATCCGTCAGGTCGGCGATGACGAGTTACGGCGCGAGCCGTTTGTGGTCGTTCGGCCGGTGCGTCTGCTGGTCACCGCGCTGGGCGAACGCTCCGGCAAAGGGGAGATGGCCGATTTTGCCTGGGTCGAGCGCACGACCGACTTGCAGCCGGTGTGGGAGATGCGGGAGGAGGACACCGAGCCCGGCGGCGGTTCGGCCAAGAACCGCGTCGTGCAGTCGGTGATCGAGTTGCCCCCCGGAGCCTACGCCCTCTGCTACGCCAGCGACGACTCCCATTCCTACCCCGAGTGGAACTCCGAAGCGCCGCGCAACCCCGAATCCTGGGGCGTTAGCCTCGCCCCGATCGGGCCGGCCGATCCGAACAGCCCGCGGCTGGCCGTTCCTCTCGAGGCGCCCGAAGTGCCGTCGGTACCCTCGCCTCCAGGGAAGCCCGGCCGGCCGGGGCCACCGGCGCCGCCGGCCCCCGCCCCCGTGCTTCCGCTCTCGGCTGCGACCCTGGCGGGCCTGGTCCGTCCGGGCGATGCGCCGGATGCTCCCGTTACGATCTCCCTCACGCGAGTCGGCGACGACGAAGATCTCTCGCGCCGTTTTCGGGTCACCGCGAAGACGAAGTTCCACCTGGTGGCGCTTGGGGAGGGCACGGAAGACCCCTTGGCCGACCGCGGATGGATTGAGGACGCGCGCACCGGGAAGGAGATCTGGAGCATGCGCTACCGCGACACGCAGCACGCCGGTGGCGCGCGCAAGAATCGGATCGAACGAGCGGAGGTCACGTTGCCCAAGGGCGAGTACCGACTCCGATACCAGACCGACGATTCGCACGCCTTCGGCGACTGGAACGCGGCGCTTCCGTCCCAGCCACATCTGTGGGGGATCAGCCTCGTCGAAGTGAAGTAGGGAGATTCGCGCCGCGTCCGCCGCCGGCCCCGGCCCCGGCCCCGCCGTTGCCCGGTAGCCTGGTCACCGCAGAAACTCGCGTATCCACGTCTCCTGCCGCGCTTTCATTCGCGCCAGGTCCCACCCCGCGTCGGCCGGCGCGTTCATCAGGATGACGAAGGCGATGATGCGGCCGGGTCCGGCCTCAAGGTAGCCGGCAAACCCGCTCACGACCGGCTCCGACAAGGTGCCCGTCTTGCCGCGGATGGCGGGGGGATCGCCGTCCTTGAAGCGGCTTCGCAGCGTGCCTTCCTGCCCGGGTACGGCGAGTGAAGCGGCGAAGTCGGGGCCGACCCGCAGATCGGTCCATGCGCGACTGAGGAGTCGGGCGAGCGTTGCGGCGGTGAGCCGGTTGCCGGGATTGAGCCCGCTTCCGTCGAGCAGGCGTGTCTCCGCCCCGGCTCCACAGGTCTCGCGCAGGCGCCCCGCGATCCATTGCCCGGCTCGGGTAAGGCTGGCGGCGCCGGCAGGTCGATCGTCGGCTGCGGAGTCGGTGTTCTTCGTGTTGGAGACGGAATCCGACTGCGGGCCGGCGGAGGAGTCGGCTCCCGGAGCGACGAATGCCGAGAGGCCCAAGGCGATCTGGTCGGCCATGAAGTTGTTGCTGTGGCGGTTCGCCTTGGCAACCAGCTCCCGGAGCGGGAGCGAGGGGAATTCCACCAGCGGGCGCGATCCGGCTGGGGCCGGCGCAAACACCGTCGGCCCGGAAACGGCGACGCCCGCTTGCCCGAGAAAAGCGCGGACCATCGAAGCCGAGAAGGCGAGCGGGTCGGAGACGCTGCGGTACTCCACCCGCGCCGCGGCGCCCAGGGGAAGAGTCCCTTCGAGCTGCATGACTTCGCCGCCGCCGTCGACGGGCAGCATCCGGATGGCGAGCTGTTCGGCCGACGCCGCGGGCCCCGTGACGAGCCGGTTGTCGACCCGCAGATAGGAGCCGGGGATCGGATCAGGGTCCACCACCGCCGCCGCTCCGGCGCGCGGGCCCGGCCCGATCCTTACGGCCGCGGCATTGAAGTTCACGGCAAGCGCGGAGAGCCTTGCGGCATACGGGCGATCGGAGACCTCGCGATCGCGCGCTCGGGCCGGATCGACGTTGTCGGGCGAGAGCCAGGAACCGTCGACCCAGAGCCGTCCCTTCACGGCGGTCAGGCCGGTTGCGCGCACCTCCCGCGCCAGAAGCCAGAGTCGCTCGGAGACGAGGAAGGGGTCGCCTCCCCCGATAACCACGAGGTCGCCGTGGAGCGTGTCACCGCGCTGTGTTCCCGCGGCCAGGACCCGGGTGCAGAATGTGAAGTCGGTCCCCAGTGCTTCGAGGGCGAACGCAGTGCTGGGTAGCTTGGCCAGGCTTGCCGGCGTGAGTGGCAACTCCCCGTGTGCGCGCACGGTTACGTCCGCCGCATGGGGGGCGGGCGCCTTCGCCGCCGCTTCGTCCGGAGCGGCCACGGGCGCGAACACCACGCCGTAGCGCAGGCCCTTCGCCTCCGGCCCGGCATCAAACGACTCGAGCGCGCGCCGCAGCGAGGCGGGGGAGGCCGCTGCCACCGTGGCTCCAACGCCGGCTGTGAAGCTGACGGCGATGACGGCTGCCAGCCCGACTCCGAGACTAGCCCCGATTCCAGCTCTGACGCCGGCTGTGATGCTGGCTCTGTCGCGTGCCCCGATGCCGGCCCTGACACCGGTTCGGTTGCCGGCTCCATCGCCGGATCCGTTGGCGAGGGCCCGGGCCGCGTCCGCGGGCACTTGGGTTCCCCCGCGACGTTCGGTCCGGCACGATGCCCGCGACGCTCGGGTGGCGTTCCGGCCCACGGCAGCCGCGCTCATCGCTGGGTCGGGGAGGGCGGCTTCGATCGACGCTCGGGCCTGATTCCTGCGACCTGCACCCAGGCGGTGTCCGCCCAGGCATAGTCCATCCACTGCAACGCCCTGAATGGTTCGGGGTCGTCGCAGGGGGTCTCGGCGAAGACTTCCCAGCGGACGCTTCGCAACCAGTCGAGTATCGCTTCTTTGAGGGACGCGGGAGCGGGATCCCCTCCCACGATCTCCGCACGAGTGGTGTGCCCCCAGAGATCCGTGCCGTAGCTCACCTGGAGGCGGCAGGTGTCCGGCTCGCCCGGTTGCGGGCCCGAGACCCGGAATGATCCCGGACGCGGGCTGGAGATGGGGGGGACCGGTTGCTGGCGGTACCCGATCCGGGCTTTGGGCATGACGACGATCAGGCCCAGATCGACGACCGGAAGCTGGGCTTCGGGAGCTTGTGCGGTGAGGACGACTCGCTTGCACCATTCACTGCCGTCCCGGGCCCGCTCCTCCGTGACGATCGTGATCCAGCCGTTCTTTCCGTCCCAGGGGGCGATGAAGTCGCCGTCGACGTCCGTGTAGGTGACCGTCGACTCGGGCCAGACCGTAATGCGCGCGCGAGGCACCGGCGTCTGGCCGTCCGGGCTCATGGTGGTGCCGGTGATCATGAAGCCCGGCGCCTTCGCCGGTGGAGGCGCCGCCGGGATCGCTGGCCCGGCGAGCGACAAGACGAGACCGACCGAGAGGATCGCAGCCCCGTGGCGTCGGAGGCGCGCAGCGCTGGCCCCGAAGGCGGGAAGGCGGGAATGTGCGGGCATGGCCTTCCTGCCGGAGCGCCCGACCGCGGTGGTGGTGGGCAAGACGTCGGGGATGAGGTTGGCGGTTCCTGCGTGGCGCATGACGAGTGCTGTCCTCCCTGCCGGCAGGCGGTTGAAGAGCCGGGATCCTGGCGTCCGGCCCGGTCCGCGGGGCTCGGCACGCGCGGCTATGGTACCATGTCCCGATGCGGGAAAAGGATCAAGGACTCACGCGCGAGGACCTGGAGCTGTTGCATCGCGCCCTGGCGTACCGCGTCAAGCGGATGCACGATCAGGCCGCCCTCATCCGGTTGCGCGGAGTCCTCGGCCGGGTGGAATCGCTTCTCCTCGCGGAGGATCTTCAGGCCTCGTTGCGGCTCTCGCCGCCGGAGCAGGAGGCGCTGGCGCGCGAGCTCCCGCTCTACGCTGCCGAGTTGACCCAACGCGGCGGCTCCGAGCGGGGCTCGCTTGAGGCCCGGCGGCTTGCGGAGATCGAGCGACGGCTGTCCGGGCGACGACGCCCCTGGGGACGAGGTTTTTCGCGCGGCTGAGGTCCTTTACCGCAGGCGGCAGGTGTGGGCCGGGGCGAAGCATGACTCCGGCCCGCCTGGATTCCGGCGGGCGGACGGGAACGCCAGCGGGAGGATGACCATGCGTGAGAGTACCGGCTACTCGATCTCGAGGTCGATATCGGGGGACTACGAGCCTGTTCGGGAGCGCGTCATCGCCGCGCTGGCGAAGGAAGGGTTCGGCGTCCTGACGGAGATCGACGTGGCTGCGACCCTGAAGAAGAAACTCGGCGTGGACTTCCCGCCATACACCATTCTGGGCGCCTGCAATCCGCCTCTGGCCCATCAGGCGCTGACGGCCGAGCCCGAGCTCGGGGTCCTGCTGCCGTGCAGCGTCATCGTCCGGTCCGCAGGGGGCGGAACCTGCATCGTGGCCGCGTTGGACCCGGTTCGGCAGTTCTCGCTGGTGCGAAACCCGCGGGTCGAGCCGCTGGCGGAGGAGGTGCGGGCCAGGCTGTTGCGGGCATTGGCAGGATGCTGAAGAAGCCTGCATGAATACGGCGTCGTCTGACTCAGGCCGGTTTCGGGCTCCGGAGCCGGGACGCGATGGGTCGACGGACGCCTGGCGCCCCGACCTCCCGCAACGCCGACGCACCGGGTCGGCGCGGCCTCTGCCCGGCCCCGGTGACCTGATCCTGGCCGTCGAAACGTCTTGCGATGACACCTGCGCGGCGGTCCTCACCGGCGATGGCCGGGTCCGCGCGAGCATCGTCTCGTCCCAGGGGATCCACGGCGAGTACCTCGGGGTGGTGCCGGAACTGGCGTCCCGTGAACACCTGGCGCTCGTCATGCCTGCGATCCGGGCCGCTCTGGTTGAAGCCGGGGCCACGCTGGACCAGCTTTGCGGCATTGCGGTCACCCGCGGACCCGGATTGATCGGCTGCCTCCTGGTCGGGCTTGCCACCGCCAAAGGACTCGCCTTGTCGCTGGACCTGCCCCTCGTGGGCGTGAACCACCTCGACGGCCACCTCCACGCGATTCGGGCCACTCGACCCTATGATCCGCCATTCGTGGCCCTGGTGGCGTCGGGCGGGCACACCGAACTGGTCCTCGTGGAGGCCTGGGGCCGCTATCGACTTCTGGGCGCGACGCGCGATGACGCCGCGGGCGAGGCGTTCGACAAGGTCGCCAAGGTCCTCGGGCTGGGGTTTCCCGGTGGACCAGTGATCGACCGCCTGGCGCGGGACGGGGACCCGCAGGCGTTCGCGTTCCCGCGACCGTGGCTCGACCTGACGCGCGGGGGACTGGACTTCTCGTTCAGCGGGCTCAAGACCGCAGTGAAGAATCACGTGGAGCGGGCCGGTCCGCCGGCCGCCACCGGCGAGTGGGAGCGCTTCGTTCGCGACACGGCTGCGTCGTTCCAGGCCGCGATCACCGAGGTACTCGTTGCCAAACTCGAGGTGGCCTCTCGCCGGACCGGGGTGCGGCGGTTTCTCCTCTCGGGCGGCGTCGCCTGCAATGCGACGCTGCGGCAAGGCACGTCCCGTCTGGCGGAGCGACTCGGAGGCGAAGCGGCCTGGCCCGCCCCCGCGCTCTGCTCCGACAACGCCGCCATGATCGGCCTGGCCGGTCTGGAGCGTCTGCGGCGGGGCGATTCGGACTCGCTTGGCCTGGCGGCGGTGGCCGGGCTGGAAGATCTCGACTGGGGAGTCTCAGACGAGGCGGAGCCGGTCGAGTCGGCCTGAGAGCTCCGGGGTCCCGGGAGCCTTCGTGAAGGCCCGCTCTCCGCAAGCAGGTTGAGATGGTGTCGTCGTTGGGCTACCCTGGTCGGGATCCGATCCGGGGCGCTTCCGGTGTCGGGTCCGTGGGTGGCGGACGTGCCGAGAGGTGGCCATGGGTGTGCGAACAGCGGCCCAAAGAGGCGAGGGAAAATGAAGACGTTCTCCTCGTGGACGGCGTGCTTGCGGCGAAGGAGCGGCCCGGGGATGCGTTCCCTCCCGCTCTTCTCGCTGTCGGTGATCCTGGTTCTGGCGCTTCCAGCGTCTCCCGCGCAGGGAACGTCGCGGGGTGAGAACACACTGGCTCTGGGAACGGCGAGCGGGGCGGTCGGCTCCGACGTGACCGTGCCGCTCAGTCTGGCGAACGCGGATGCCGTGCGCGGCCTCCAGCTCGACGTGCTGTACGATGCCGCGCGGGTGAGCTTCGCCACTGCTGCGGTGACCGCGCGGACCGCTCAGATGTCGATCCAGACCTCGACGCCGGCCTCGGGCCGCCTGCGCGTGCTGATGTACTACAGCGGCGATGCCGAGATCGCCGCCGGCACCGGGGCGATCGCGCAGCTCACGTTTCATCTCGACGCGGCCGGCCTCAGCGCGCTCACTCCGGAGTCCGCCGAGCTGTCCGATCCGGACGGTCAGGAGCTTGAGGTCACCGCCACGGCGGGTTCGATCACGGTAACCGGCGGCACCGACCCCTCGGGCGCCTGCTGCGCCACCGACGGCAGCTGTGCGCTCACCACGCAGACGGCGTGCTCGGCCGGGGTCTGGCAGGGAGCGGGCACGTCCTGCACGCCGAACCCATGTTCGCCGGCGACCGAGGTCGATACTCTCTCCGTCGGGACCGTGAGCGGCGTCAGCGGTGCTACGGTGACGGTGCCGCTCCGGCTGCGCAACACCCAGCCGGTTGCGGGCGCGCAACTCGATCTTCGCTTCGACCCGGCCGTGGTCAGCTTCACCAGCGCCGCGATCACCTCGCGCGCCACCGGCGCCTCGATTCCGCCTTCCACTCCGTCGCCCGGGCGCTTGTTGCTGTTGATCTACTTCAGCGGCGGCGGGAGCATCGCGGCCGGAGACGGTGCGGTGGCCAACCTCACGTTTCAGATCATCGGTGCGGCGGGCACGCAGAGTGATCTCACTCCGGCTGCGGCCACCCTTTCCGATCCCGACGCGCAGCCCCTGGCGGTGGTCGCGGTCGCGGGTCGAATCACGGTGACAGGAGGCGGCGACCCGACGGGGGCGTGCTGCGCGGCGACGGGCTCCTGTTCCGTGGTGACCGAGGTGGGCTGTCTGGCGGGAACCTGGCAAGGCGCCGGGACCTCCTGTACCCCGAACCCGTGTCCTGCGGCGCCGGCGCCCGACACTCTGGCGATCGCCGGCGGGAGCGGGGCCCCCGGCGAGCAGATCACGATCTCTCTCGCACTCGCGAACCATGCGGCCGTGCGCGGGATCCAGGCCGAGATCCGGGCGGACTCGACGGTCCTGCGCTTCGAGAGCGGCACGGTCACCTCTCGAGTCGGGAACATGGTGCTGGGGACATCGGCGCCGGCAGCCAACCGGACGCGGATCCTGATGTATTACGACACGGAGGGAGGCGTTCTCGCGGCCGGTCGTGGCGCTGTGGCGAACCTGGTCTTCCGGATCGTCGGGGGCGCGGGTAGCCAGACCGCGCTCACGCTGACCGACATCGGAGTCGCGGACGCGAACAACCAGCCGGTGGAGGCGGTCGGGATGGGCGGCGAGGTGTCGGTGGTCGGGGCGCCGCAACCACCCGATCTGCGCCTCGCGGTTCTCCAGAACCCCGGGCGCACGCGCACCATGCAGATCTTCCTCAGTTCCGATCTGGAGTTGGATGCGCTACCCACGGTGGTCCTGTCGGGCGGCACCGCAGTGGTGATGTCAAGGCTCTCCGGCCTGAACCTCTATCAAGGGAGCGCGTCTGTGGATGAAGGTACGGCGAGCGTGACGGTGTTGGCGACCGGCATGCACCTGGGAGCGGCGGGCGCCACCCAGACCACGGTGACCTTCTGAGGAGGGGGGAAGATGATGAAGGCCAGACCACGCCGCCACTCCCGGGACCTCCCGATCGCCGGGTGGACCTTTGCCCTCCTGGGGATCTGCCTGATTGGAGGACTCGCCGGCTGCGGGGGAGATGATGGCGGTCCCCCCACGCAGCCTCCGCAGGCCCCTGTCGTGCATCTGCTCTCGCCGAACGGCGGCGAGTCGTTCGTGGGGGGAGCGACGGTCGAGATCACCTGGACCGCCACCGACAGCGACACGCCGGCCGCGTCCCTGCGGCTCACCCTGGAGCTCAGTCTGGACGGCGGGTCGAGCTGGTTGCCGGTGGCGACTGCGGAGGCCAATGACGGCACGTTCACTTGGGCGGTGCCGGCGGTGACGACGGGGCAGGCGCTGATCCGTGCGACCGCCACGGATGGTTCTCAGTCCGCTTCAGATACCTCGGACAGCCCGTTCACCGTCACGACGACGCCGCCGCCGCCGAACAACGTGCTCTCCGTCGAGGATGGATCGGCAGCCCCGGGAGCCGTGGTCGAGGTGCCGCTTCGGCTGCAGAACCAGGACTCGGTGGGCCGAATCGAGGTCCGGGTCCGGTTCGATCCCACCGGGGCCGAGACTCCGGTGGTGCAGCTCTCCGGCCGCGGGGTGGGAATGCAGCTGACCGCGGTTCCGTCGGGGGCCGACACGGTCCGGATCGTGATTTCGCAGCAGAACAATGCGGTGATTGCCCCCGGCGATGGTCCGGTGGCGCTCCTCTCGTTCCGCCTCGTGGGGGCGGCCGGTTCCCATTCCGAGGTCCTTCTGCGGCAAGCCCGCCTCTATGACGCCGACGGTGCCGGCCTCGGAGTGCGAACGGACGACGGGAGGCTCACCGTCTTGGTGGTCGACACGGCCGAGACCCTGACTGCGGAGGGGTGGGCCGCCTTCGAGGCAGGTGATCTGGCGACTGCGCGTCAGGCGTTCGTCGACGCCATTGGCCTGGACGCGGCCTACGGCCCGGCGTACGCCGGGCGCGGCTGGGTGGAGCTGAGCGAGGCCATCACGTCCGGCGCGTTCCGGGCCGCGGAGACGAGCTTCACCGCCGCCTTGGCGCGGGGAGAGGGCGGGGCCGACGTCTACGGCGGACGTGCGGCGGCACGCCTGGCCCTGGGAAGTGCAGACCTGGCGGCGGCGGCGCAGGATGCGGGGGCCGCTCTGCAGACGGCGCCGGACTTCGTCTTCCCGCACCGCGATAGCTTTGATTCCAACGATCTGCGACTCATTGCCGCCTTTGCCGAGGCCGGGCGGGGAGGCCGCTTCACCGAGGCGCGCAATCAGGCCGACCAGGTGGAGGAAAGCGGCATCCGCGTCGGTGATTCGTCGACCTGGACCGTGGACGGAGTTCCCTGGCCGACCTTCGAGGCGGCGGTCGTGGCCTGGCTGGCCAAGCTGTCCGCGACCTATGCCGGTTGACCCGGCGGGAGGAGACCCATGAAACGCTCGATCTGTGCGCTGACAACGGCATTGGTCTTCGCGGCCGCTTTCTCGGCATCGGCGGCCCGGCTGCACGATATCCCGGTGACGCTCCACCAGCCCGACGGAACGCCGGTGCCGGCGTTCGTCTCGGGCGATGAGTACTTCCGGTGGGCGCATGATGCCCGAGGCTATGTCATCACGGAGAGCCCGGGAGACGGGCGACTGGTCTACGCCGCGTCGCGCGACGGCCTGTGGGTGCCGACGGAATGGACCGTTGGCTCCGTCGATCCGGGCGCGAAGGGGCTCGACCCCCAAATGCCGGTGCCGATCTCGGAAGTCCGTCGCCGGATCGAGTTCTTCCGCAACCACACCTCTCCGGATCGCCCCGTCGTCTCCGGAATGGCGAAGACCGGCCAGTTCAACAACATCGTAGTCTTCGTCCGCTTCTCCGATCAGACGGAGTTCCCCGAGTATGTCAGTCACTACGACGACATGTTCAACAACGCGACGCCCGGGCAGAACTCGATGATGAACTACTACCAGGAGGTGTCGTACGGACAGCTCTCGGTCACGACCAGCTTCTTCCCGCAGTCCAGCACTTTGGTCCTCTCCTACCAGGACCCCCACCAACGGAGCTACTTCTCGCCGCGGTCGTACACCAATCCCGCCGGATACGACACCGCGAACAGCGGGCTTCAAGGGGCGCAACGCCTGCATACGATGCTGCAGGCTGCGGTCAATCTCATCCGGGGCCAGGTGCCCGCGGCCCTCGACATCGATCGGGACGACGATGGCTATGTGGACAACGTCTGTTTCATCGCGCGCGGCACCTCCGATACCTGGAACGACTGGCTGTGGCCTCACATGTGGCAGCTCATGGCCGGATATGGCACCACCATCAACGGGAAGCAGGTCAGCACCTACAACTTCCAGCTGGCGGACATCCTGAATCGCGCGGAGGTCGGCACGGGGGTGTTGTGCCACGAGATGTTCCACTCGCTCGGAGCGCCGGACCTCTACCGGTATCAGGAAGGAAACGGGACGTTCTTTCCGGTCGGAGGGTGGGATCTGATGGAGGACAACCGCAATCCTCCCCAACATATGACGAGCTACATGAAGTACCGCTACGGCGGATGGATCTCGTCTCTTCCGGTCATCTCGGCCAGCGGCACCTACTCGCTGAATCCGGTGACCTCGTCCAGCAACAACTGTTATCGGATCAATTCGCCCAACACGGCCGACGAGTACTTCGTTGTGGAGTATCGAAGCCAGGCCTCGTCCGGATTCGAAGCCCAGGTGCCGGGGTCCGGACTCATTGTCTACCGGATCAACACCGCCGCTGACGGGAACGGGAACGCCCAGGGTCCGCCCGACGAGGTCTATGTCTATTGCCCCAACGGCACCAATACGGAGACCGGACTGAAGGACAGCGCCTTCTTCAGTGCCGCGGTGGGACGAACCTCCATCACGGACCAGACGAACCCCTCTGCGTTCCTGTCCGACGGCCGGCCCGGCGGATTGCAGATCACCGGCATCGGCGCGGCCGCGGCCACGATCTCCTTCACCGTCACCGTGGATGGCGGCACAGCTACGTGCGCTACCGAGCCCGGCGACGCCAACGGCTTCGGGGGAGTGAACATCCACGATCTGGTCGCCACCGTGAACGACATCCTGCAGACGCATCCTCTGGACGCGGCGGGCCGGGCCTGTGCCGACATGGCGGCGCCGGCGGGAACGATCGATCTCTTCGACCTGCTGGCGATCGTCGACCGGATTCTGCATCCGGGCGCGCTTCGTCCGGCGCCAACCGCGGATCCGGATGGAGCACCTGTCCCGCCGCTGACGGTGCGGACGGAGCAGGAGTCGGGCGCCTGGCGCCTCACCTTTGACGGCAGCCGCGTGGCCGGGATGCAGCTGGAGTTGCCGGTCGAGGCGTGGCCCTCCCCGGTCCCGCGACTGGAGGGAGGGGCTCCGGGGGTGAATCTCGATTGGGATGTCCAGGCCGGGAAGCTGCGCCTTCTGGTCTACGCCTCGAACGGCGGCGGGCTCGCGTCCGGAGAGTGCGCGCTGGTGTTGCCGGCGTCGCCATCGTGGTCTGGCGCGCCCCGGGACGCGGCGGCGGATCAGGGCGCGACTCCGGTCGTCGCGTCGTACCTTCCGCCGGGTTCTACGCTCTGCTTCGCCTCGGCCCAGGGTCGGCCATTGCCGTTCATCCTCGCCGCGGACGAGCGAGCGAACGATCCCCGAGCGGCTCGCGTGCTGACGCTCGAGCCCAATCCCACGCGAGGAGAGGTGCGGTTCCGGGTCGCCGGACTGCTCCCTGGAGCCGTATCTCGAGTACGCGCGTGCGATGCCGCCGGGCGCTTCGTGGCCACCTGCACGTCCCTGGCGGCAGCCGAGGACGGCACGGCCGCGGGCGCATGGGACGGCCGCGACTCGAACGGGGCGCCGCTGCCGGCCGGAGTCTACTTCCTGGCTCCCGAGGGGGGGATTCGGGGTGGGGCGACCAAGCTTTTGATCGTGCGGTGATCCTCGCGTTCTAGCCTGGTGCCTTTCGGAACGGGAGGCAGGAGAAGCGGCGTCGCTCCTCGGTTGCCCCGGAGCGCCCGGTGACTCTGATCGGCTCGCGCGCCGGCCGCGCGGGGGTCAGCCGCCGCCGGGCGCGGCGTGCACCTTGCACGCCGGACCCGGGTCGGGCACGCACCTTGCGAGTCGCTCTACGCTCGTTGCCCGAGCCTCCGCCCGCGCCGTCCGGATTCCGCCGCCATCGCATGATCCCGGCCGATTCCGGGTGATTTGCCCCAGCTGCGAGGTGGTCGCGCCCGCAATCCGTCCGCTCGGCGCTTGAAGGCGTGCTCCGTCCGTTCCGCTTCTGATTGTGGTTCTTCGCATTGGACCCGACCGCCCAGGGGAGGCTCCGGAGGGCGGGCGGTCGTCTCCCGCGGCACGCAGGTTGCCTCTCTGCCTGGTGGGCCGAGGATCCCCGCGGGGCCTGGGTGGTCAGACTCAACCGGTGGGATGTCCGGCCCGATACATGCACGGAGCTTTTCAGGGAACACCCCCGGGGGAGCCCGGGGCAGGGCGGCAGGCCAGGAGACACCTTGTTCACCACCGAAACCACAAGATCGAACGGCCGAATTCTCGTCGTTGAGGATGAGGACGTCCTCCAGATGGTGCTGAAGCTCCAGCTGGAGGCTGCCGGCTATGAGGTGGACGTCGCCGGCGACGGCCTCGCCGGGCTGAAGGCGGTGGAGGAGAATCCCCCCGACCTGATCCTGATGGATGTCGTGATGCCCGGAGTGAACGGGAACGAAG
This sequence comes from uncultured bacterium, assembly GCA_964473865.1. Taxonomy (GTDB): domain Bacteria; phylum Eisenbacteria; class RBG-16-71-46; order CAIMUX01; family CAIMUX01; genus CAIMUX01. The sequence continues at coordinate 154,047 of CAYYQN010000004.1, forward strand.
TCTGCCATCAACTCAAGTCCAGCCAGCGCACGCGGCAGATCCCCATCATCATGCTCACCGCCATGTCCGGCGCGGAAGACAAGATTCGGGGCCTGGACCAGGGCGCCAACGACTACATCACCAAACCGTTCGAGCGGAAGGAGCTGCTGGCGCGGGTCGGCAACCTTCTCGCGTGGGGGCGGCTGCAGCGCGACTCCAATCCACTGACCGGACTGCCCGGCAACATCAGCATCGAAGCGGAGCTGGCGCGCCGGCTCGAGGCGCAGCTCCCGTTCGTCTTCATGTATGTCGACCTCGACAACTTTAAGCCATTCAACGACTTCTATAGCTATCAGAAGGGTGACCAGGCGATCCGTCTGGTGGCTCTTCTCCTCCAGCGCGTGGTCGAGCGTGACGGATGCCCGTGCGACTTCGTGGGGCACATCGGCGGTGACGACTTCGTCCTGATCCTCGACGCGGCGCGCGCCCGCGAGGTCGGGAACGAGTTCATCCGCGAGTTCGATTCGGAGATACCCGAACTGTACAGCAAGACCGATCGGGCTCGAGGCTTCACGCAGGTGCTGAATCGGAAGGGCGAGCTCGAACGGTATCCAATCATGACCGTCACGATGGCCGCGGTCGTCGTAGAGGCCAGGAACTACACGCACGTGGCGCAGATCTCCGACGTTGCCGCGGAGTTGAAGCACCACGGCAAGCAGCAGCAGGGGAGTGTCATCGTCTGGGACCGCCGCGAATCGTGAAAGCGGCGGAGTGACCCGGCACCGGAGGTTCGTGTGGATCGCAAACGTATTCTGGTTGTCGATGATGAGATCTACATCGTCCACATTCTCGAATTCACCCTCACCATGGAAGGGTACGAGGTGCTGACCGCCGCCGATGGCGAAGAAGCCCTCCGGCGACTGGAGCAGGATCGTCCCGACCTGGTGGTGCTCGACATCATGATGCCGAAGGTGGACGGCTACGAGGTGCTGCGCCGCATCCGGGCCGATGAGGAGTTCCGGCAACTGCCGGTCATCCTGCTCTCGGCCAAGGGGCGGCCCATCGACCGCCAGACCGGTCTCGACATCGGTGCCGATGACTACATCGTCAAACCGTTCAGTCCGCGCAGACTGCTGGAGAAGATCCAGGACCTGCTGGAACGGACCCGGCTGAACCAGGTCTCCAACTACTAGCCGGCTCCAGCCGACACTCCGCGCGGCGGGCCCCGGGTGTTCTCCCCTCACTCGGGCCCGCCGCTTGTATTCCCCCGGTCTCCCGGTCCGCGCTTCGGACGCGTACTTTCCGTGCGTGCGCGGCCCTGGGCGGTCCGCTAGGCTTGCTGCCGCCATGCCTCCCCGCAAACCACTCGCACAGGTCGCCGTTCCCTTGGGGCTGCGCCGCGTCTTCAGCTATCGGGTGCCGCCCGAGCTCCGGGGGCAGCTTGAGGTCGGACATCGCGTACGCATCCCGTTCGGCGCCCGGCGCGCCCACGGTTACGTGGTCGGCTTCACCCGCGAGGCGCCCGATGCGAAGCTTCGTGCCATCACCGCAATCGAGCCTCCGGAGGTTGTCGTCTCGCCGGAGATCTTGCGGCTCACCCAATGGGTGGCGGACTACTACCTGACGCCCTGGGGCCAGGTCTTGGAGGCGGCCCTTCCGCCCGCGGTGCGGCACGGCGGCGCCCCGGTGCCCGGCCGCGCGCGCCGGATGAGAGAGGCGCCGGCCGCGGCCGATGCGGCGGCGGACCCCGGGCTGATCGCGGTCGGGGACGAACCGGAACCGCCGCCGGTGCTCCAGCAGGAGCAGGCGGCCGCCGCGTCCGCGGTTGCCGAGACGCTCGCGGCCCGCCAGTTCGCCGCCCTGCTCCTCCTGGGGGTAACGGGCAGCGGCAAGACCGAAGTCTATCTCGACGCGGCGGAGCGGGTGGTGGCCGAGGGTGGGGGAGTGCTGTTCCTGGTGCCCGAGATCGCGATGGGCACCCAGATCCTCTCCCGCGTGCTCCGCCGGTTTCGGGGGAAGGCCGGGCTCTATCACAGCCAGACCGGGGATTCCGAGCGGCGGCGGATCTGGAATGAAGCGCGCACCGGGCGGCTGCCGGTGGTGGTGGGGACCCGCAGCGCCGTCTTCGTGCCGGTGCCGGATCTCCGCCTGGTGGTGGTCGACGAGGAGCACGAGACGGCGTACAAACAGGGAGACGCGCCGCGCTACAACGGCCGCGACACGGCGGTGATGCGCGCTCGCCTGGAACGGGCAACGATTGTCCTGGGCTCGGCCACGCCGTCGCTGGAAAGCCTGTTCAACGCCGAGGCGGGGAAGTACCGGCTCCTGCGACTGCGCGAACGGATCGACGCCCGGCCGCAGGCGCGGGTCACGCTGGTCGATCTGAACCAAGCGCGTGGCGGTGATCCGCCGGAACGGGGCCGGCCGCGCCCGGTGAGACTCCCCGCACCGGTTCTCTCGCCCCTGTTGCTGCGCGCCGTGCAGGAGCGGCTCGATCGCGGCGAGCAGTCGATCCTCTTCCTCAACCGACGCGGCCACTCCACCGTGGTGCAGTGCGCGGCCTGTGGCGAGGCGCTGAATTGCGAGCAGTGCGATGTGGTGATGACCTTCCACCGGCCGGACGAGTTGATCCGATGCCACTACTGCAGCGCGTCCCGCCCCGTCCCGCCGTCGTGTCCGGTCTGCCAGGGAGGTCGGTTTCTCTACAACGGGGTGGGCACCCAGAAGGTGGAGGAGATGTTGGCGGCGACCTTCCCGCTGGCGAGGGTGGCCCGGCTCGACCTGGACGCGGTGCGCCGGCGGGGGGCCCACGGGCTCGTGGTTTCCGCCATGGAGCGCGGCGAAATCGACATTCTCCTGGGGACCCAGATGGTGGCCAAGGGGTTCCATTTTCCGCGCGTCACCCTGGTGGGAGTGCTGCAGGCCGACCGCGAGTTGCTGCAGCCCGACTTCCGGGCCGGGGAGCGGGCGTTTCAGCTCTTGACGCAGGTGGCCGGCCGGTCGGGGCGCAGCGAAACGGCGGGAGAGGTCGTCTTCCAGTCCTTGGTGCCGGGACATCCGGTGATCGCGGCCGCGGCCGCCGGGGACTACACGGGTTTCGCCCGCCGCGAGCTGGAGCTGCGCCGCGTTCTCGGCTATCCGCCCTATCGGCGGATGATCGATCTTCTGGTCGACGGTACGGATGCCGATCACGTCCGCCGGCGGGCCGAAGCGTTGCGGGATCTGCTCGCGGGATGCGAAGGGGTGGAGATCCTCGGTCCAGCGCCGATGCCGCATGCGCGGTTGAAGGGCCGCCACCGCTGGCATCTCACGCTGCGGAGCCGCTCGGTCAGGAATCTCCACGCCGCGGCCTTGTCCGCGCTCGAATCGCCGGCGCCGGCGGGTCTGTCCCGGACCCGGCTCCTGGTTGACGTCGATCCGGTGGGGATGTCCTAGCAGGCCGCTTGGGTTCGTCGGCAGCCTGCAAGCAGGCTGCCTGGGTGCTTCCGCAGCCGGACAGGCGCCTTGTGAGATCTCCGGCGGCGGATCAGCGTTCTCCCGGCGTGCGCAGAGGTGATTCGCCGCTGTTCACTCCGGCCCGCCGTGGTACGGTCCCCTCATGTCGGATGCCCGAACCATGATCGCCGCGGCCTCGCTCATCTGCTTCGACAACGACGGAACGCTCTTTGCCTCGCACGAGGTGGCGAATCCGGCGATCCAGCGCAGCTACGTGTGGTTCTGCCGCGAGCGAGGTCTCGACCTGCCGCCGCCTTCCGATGAGGAGATCTGCCGCCTGACCGGCAAGCCCGGGCCGGAGTTCGCCCGTGACCTGCTCCCCGCACCACTGCAGGGCGAGTCGGCGCGCTTCCGGGAGATCTGTCTGGAGGAAGAAGAACGAGAGGTCCTCGCGCGCGGACGCCTCTTTACGGGGATTGAGTCGATGCTCCTGGCGCTGCGGTCGGCCGGCCGGAAGGTCGTTCTGGTGACAAATGCCGGGGAACGCTATCTGTCGGCGGTCTCCCGGCGGGCCGGATACGACCGGCTCCTGGACGGTGCCTACTACTTCGGCCAGAACGGGCGCACCAGCAAGGGGGAGATGATCCGCGCCGCCATGCGGGACCACGGCCGGCCCGACGCGGTCATGGTCGGAGATCGTGAAAGCGACCTGCGGGGCGCGCGGGACGCCGGGGTCTGGTTCGTGGGCTGCCGGTACGGGTACGGGACGCCGGAGGAACTGGCCGGCGCGGATGTGAATGTGCCGGATGTCGCCGCCCTCGCCAGGGTGCTCGGGCTGGCGGCGCGCTGAAGGGCCGAGTTGGGCAAGGCTCTCCGGCATCCTGCAGGTGCTGTTCCCGGCGGCGGCGGACTGGCCCGGCGAAGCAGTTGCGCTCTTGGGAGAGACTGATCTCAATTTCCGGGCGAGCGGGTTGAAGCCGCGCCGGGCCGCTGGAGATGACCTGTCGCGGTCTTGACACTCTCCGGAACGGTCCCTACGCTCGCTCGGATGGATCCTCGACTCTCGCGGATCCCGGGCCCAAGGAAACCCAGTCTGGGGGATGAGGTGACGAAGATGACGAGACGCTGGAGTTTTCTCGCCGTTTTGATGGGGCTGGTTCTCGCTGTCCTGGGAACGAGCTGCGGCGGCAACCCCAACCTGTCCGGCGGAAAGCTGCATTTTGACCAGGCCGGCCGGCTCACGGATCCGGTCGAGCGCGCGGCGCGATTCGGGCGCGCCCGCGACACCTTCCGCAAGGCGGTGGAAGAGCTCCCCCAGAGCGGCGAGCCCCGGCTGCGGCTCGGGATGGCGTACGCCGAGCTGGGACAACCGGACTCGGCCTGCGTGTGGTTTGACGAAGCGATCAAGACCGATCCCCTGATCGCCAAGGACACGCAAAACGCTCGGGACCACTACTGGAGCGTGATGTTCAACGCCGGGCTGGCGTCCGCCAAGGCCGCCATGGAGGCGGAGAAGGGGGAGAACAAGCCCAAGGCCGACAGCCTCTACCGCGCCTCGCTTGCCGACTACCGCAAGGCGTTGGTCTATGCTCCGGAGCGACCCGAGACCCACAACTCCTGCGGCGTGGTCTACAACAACCTCGGCATGGTCGACAGCGCTCTGGTCGCCTTCGCCCGGGCCCAGCAATACGCTCCAAACGACACGAAGATCCATGGCTTGCGGATCTCCGTGCTCAAGCGGGAAGGGGACCGTCTCTACGAGGAGGCGCAGCGGAAGGCGGAAATCCCCGACACCGTGGGCGCGGTCGCCTCCTACAAGGCTTCGCAGAGCTACTTCCAGCAGGCCCTCGACCTCAAGCCGGCGGACACCAACCTGGTGTTCTATCTGAACTGGTACCTGGGCGTGACCTCCTATGAGCTGGCCAACCTGCTCCCGGCCGAGCGGGACCGTCTGCAGGAGGCGGCCGTCGGCTACTACCAGAACGTGCTCAAGGACGACCCCACCTATCTCGACGTCCTGTACAACCTCTATGTCATCCTGAAGGACGCAAAGAAGGGACCGGAGACCCTCGAGATCGCCAAGCGCATGGTCGATCTGCGCGCTAAGGAGGGCTCCTACTGGGGTCTCTACGGTAGTGCCCAGCGCCTGGCCGGACACAATGACCGGGTCATGGGACCGAGCCTCATTCGGGCGGCCCTCAAGGATGGCAACGACGTCGATCCGGCACAGGCCCAGACCCGGGCAACCGCCGCCGGCCCGGCGTCCGACATCATGCGCCGCTACCGGGAAAACGGTGCTCCGGACGAGATCCGCCTGTTCTCGCTTCAGGGGAAAGAGGTGGAGTGCTGGTTCTACTGGACCCGCGGCTCGGCCTTCGGGTTCACCGGCGGTTCAGAGGCCTTTGCCGAGTCCTTCGCCCCGGCCGGGACCCTCTCGGTGGACGACGCGCAGATCATCGACCGCAACGGCTCGAAGTTCATCACCGGGACGGTCTCCAACAGCGGGAACTACGCCTACAAGTACTGCCGCGTCGAGTTCAATCTCCTGGACGACACCGGGCAGGTCGGCTGGGTCTCTTCCTCGGTGGACAAGCTCGATCCGAAGGGGAAGTGGAACTTCGAGATACCGCTCACGGGGGACGGGGCCAAGGCGACGCGTATCGAGCCGCCCGATCCGGCATACCCGGTGAACGGCTTCTAGCAGACGGAGGGTGTGGCCGCATCCCGGTGCGGCGCTCTCCCCGTGGATTCATTCGCCGCCGGACGGGCTCGACCCGGCCGGCGGCGTCGTCGCCGGGAGGATCGGGATGGAGACGATTCGGGAGCACGATTGTCCCCCCGACCCGCTCCGAGGGTGGACGATCGGGGTCCTCGGCTACGGGAATCAGGGCCGCGCGCAGGCCTGGAACCTGCGGGCCTCGGGCTGCGCGGTAGTCGTCGGGGCGCGACCGGGAGGCCCGTCTGCCGAGGTCGCATCGGCCGAGGGCTTCAGCGTGGTTGCCCCCTCGTTCCTCGCCGAGATGGCGGATCTGGTGGCGGTGCTGACCCCCGACGAGACCCACTCCGAAGTCGTGAGCGAACTGGCCGTCCGCGCGCGATCCCAGGGACGGATCCGCGCGCTGGTCTTCGCCCACGGCTATTCGCTCTGTTTCGAGCCCCCGTCCCTCGATCCGTCCTGGGACATCGTGGTCGTGGCTCCTTCGGGACCTGGTGTTCAGGTGCGGTTGCGGTTCGAAGAAGGGCGAGGGGTGCCCGCATTCCTGGCCGTGCACCGCGACGCTTCCGGAGAGGCCGAGCAACGCGCGCGCGCCTATGCGGCCCTCATCGGCTGCGCGCGGGCTGGACTGCTGCCGCTCACCGTGAGGCAGGAGGCGGAGATCGACCTGTTCGGCGAGCAGACGGTTCTCTGTGGCGGTATGAACGCGCTCTGTGCGGCTGCCTTCGACACCTTGGTTGAGGCGGGCTACCCGCCGGAGGCGGCCTACCTCGAGTGTGTGCAGCAGATCCGGCTTACGGCCGAGCTCCTGGAGCAGCACGGCCTGGACGGGATGCGGCGGCGGATCAGTCCGGCCGCGCTCTTCGGGGATCTCACCCGCGGTCCGCGCCTGGTGGACGCCGGAGCGCGGGAGAGAATGCGGGCCATCCTGGAGGAGGTTCGCTCGGGGGCGTTTGCTCGTGAGTGGCGCGCGCGCCGGACAGCCGACCCGAACTGGCGCGAGGCCGATTTGACGGCCGCCCGGAATGCTCGGTTCGAGGAGTGTGGGGAGTTCGCGCGCGCCCTCCTCGGACTCGCACCGGGTTCCGGCGAGGCCGGCCGACCGACCCGGCTGCGCCGTCGCACGGGCGGCGCCGGAAAGGGAGCGGGAACGGAGCGGCCTGGGGACCGGCCGGGCGACCGGCCGGGGGACCGGCCCCAACGGGGGACGCAGATGCCTCCGAAAACCCGTTGACACCACCCGGGGGTGACGTCTACGGTCACTACAAGTGATGCGCCGAGAGTCCGGGCCGCCCACGGGCCGCTCGGCGGACGCGCCCCCGCGTACACAACGCGCATGGTCCAAGATCCATGATCGGTGCACTGACCGCAGTTCGAAGCTGACCGAAGTCTGAAGCTGACCGAAGTCCGATGTTGACCGAAGTCTGACTCTGACCGAGGTCTGATTACAGCCCCCCGGAGGCAGCCGGCCACGGCCCATTGGGTTCCTCGCCACGGCGCTTCCGGTTCCACCCCAACCCCGAGAAACGACCAGCCATGAAGAAAGAAACGACCGAAACCGAGTACGCGGAAAACGGGAACGGCGCAGAACTCCCGGTCTCGTCCGACACGCCGGCCATGGACATCAGCGACATGAAGCGGCTGACAGTGCCGGAACTCATGAGGGCGGCCGCCGACCTGGGCGTGCAGGGAGTGAGCGGAATCCGGAAGCAGGACTTGATCTTCAAGATCCTCGAAGCCCAGACCAACAAGAACGGCCTGATCTTCTCCACCGGGGTGCTGGAGATCCTGCCCGAGGGGTATGGGTTCCTGCGCTCCCCGGACTACAACTACCTGCCCAGCCCGGACGACATCTACGTGTCGCCCTCCCAGATCAAACGCTTCGACCTGCGCACCGGCGACACGGTACAGGGACAGGTGCGGCCGCCGAAGGATGGCGAACGCTACTTTGCGCTGCTACGGGTGGAGGCGGTCAACTTCGAGAGCCCGGAGGTGGCGAAGGAGAAGACCCTCTTCGAGAACCTGACACCGTTCTACCCGGTCACCAAGCTCAACCTGGAGACCAAGAACCGGGATCTGACCACGCGCATCATCGATCTGCTGGCGCCCGTCGGGAAGGGACAGCGCGGACTCATCGTCTCGCCGCCTAAAGCGGGCAAGACGATCATCCTGCAGAAGATCGCCAACTCGATCACCGAGAACCACCCCGAAGTCGTCCTCATGGTGCTGCTCATTGACGAGCGTCCGGAGGAGGTCACGGACATGCAGCGCTCGGTGCAGGCGGAGGTCATCTCCTCGACTTTCGACGAACCGGCGGAGCGCCACGTGCAGGTGGCGGAGATGGTCATCGAGAAGGCGCGCCGTCTGGTGGAACACAAGCGGGACGTCGTCATCCTGCTCGACTCCATCACCCGGTTGGCCCGGGCCTACAACACCGTCGTTCCGCACTCGGGCAAGATCCTTTCCGGAGGAGTGGACGCCAACGCTCTGCACCGGCCCAAGCGTTTCTTCGGCGCGGCGCGCAACATCGAAGAGGGTGGCTCGCTCACCATCATCGCCAGCGCTCTCATCGAGACCGGCTCCCGGATGGACGACGTCATCTTTGAGGAATTCAAGGGAACGGGGAACATGGAGCTGGTGCTCGACCGCAAGCTCTCCGACAAGCGGATCTTCCCCGCCGTGGATCTGAACAAGAGCGGCACGCGCAAAGAGGAGCTGCTCATCCCCGAGGCCGATCTGAGGAAGATCTGGATCCTGCGGAAGTTCCTGTCGGAGATGAACTCGGTGGAGGCGATGGAATTCCTCATCGAGAAGATGAGCAATACGAAGACGAATCGGAAGTTCATGGACTCGATGAACTCCTGACGAGGCGCGCCATTCGGCCGCGTCTGCTTCGTTGCGCGCGCTCCCGTCTCCTCGACGCACGAAACGTGCGCCTGCGTCGCCGGGATCACGCGCGTCTCGCATCCACGACCGACTGGCGCGCCTCGGGTTCCGGGCGGGAAGCCATTCGGCCGCGTCTGCTTCGTTGCGCGCGCTCCCGTCTCCTCGACGCACGAAACGTGCGCCTGCGTCGCCGGGATCACGCGCGTCTCGCATCCACGACCGACTGGCGCGCCTCGGGTTCCGGGCGGGAAGCCATTCGGCCGCGTCTGCTTCGCGGCGCGAGCGAACTCTGGGGAGATCACGACAACTGCTTGCCTTGTCGTGGCTTGGGCGGGATGGGCGCGAGCGAGGGAAATTGGGGGGTGGTCAACGGCCTCCTGCGTGGTGTAGTCTTGGCGGGTTGTCTTGGGGGACAGATACATCTCGGTTCGGAGGTACGGTTCGATGAAGGACGGCATCCATCCCAGCTATCGGAAAGCCACGGTCACCTGCGTCTGCGGGCACAGCTTCGAGACCCGGTCGACTCTGGGCAAGGACTTCCGCATCGAGATCTGCTCGAATTGCCACCCGTTCTACACCGGGAAGCAGAAGCTGGTCGACTCTGCGGGTCGGGTCGAGCGGTTCTTGAAGAAGTACGGCAAGGAAGCGCCGAAGGGGGAGAACGATCCCGCCGCGGCCGCCCCGGCCGAGAAGTAGCGCCGCGCGCCAGGCACCCCGGCGGACCAGCCAGCAGCCCGGCGAAGAGGCTCACAAGCTCCCGGGAGGACGAGTCCGCCCGGGGGCTTTGTCGTACCCCACGGACCGCCCGCGGGAGATGAATGGAACGATGAGCGATCTTCTGCGCAAACGCGATCAGCTCAAGGAGAAGCTCGCCGAGCTGGACCAGGGACTGGTCGACCCCAAGGTCCTGGGCGACGCTCGCGAAATGCGCCGTCTGGGCCGCGAGCGCAATCACGTTACCGCGATCCTGGCCGCGATGGCGGAGTACGAGGCGGCGTCGAAGGCCCTGACTGAGCTGGAGGACGTTCTCCATGCCGGGGACGACCCGGACCTGCTCACCCTGGCGCGCGAGGAGATCGACGGCGCGCGCGAACGCGCGACGCAGGCGGAAACCGGACTTCGGCAGCAGCTCATTCCGCGGGATCCCAACGACGCCCGGAGCGCGATCGTGGAGATCCGGGCCGGCACGGGCGGAGAGGAAGCGGCCCTCTTCGCGCGCGACGTCTACCGGATGTACTGCCGCTACGCCGAGGGCAAGGGTTTTCGCCTCGATCTCATGAGCTCGAGCACCACCGAGCTCGGGGGAGTGAAGGAGATCGTGCTCTTGCTCGAGGGCGAGG
>CAYYQN010000005.1:0-40152 GCA_964473865.1 uncultured bacterium
CAGGCAACGTCCAGGTTCGGTCAGTCCGGTCCCGGACCCCGCGGGAGCGGATCTCGCTCGCCGCACGCCCCCTACCCGGCGCCGGATGGAGTCGATCCACCTCCAATCTTCCGACCACAACCTACGATTTGGCGACCCCAGGTTCGCCGCCGGCCAGGTAACCTTTGACCTCCTCCTGCATATCTCGATCGGAGGCCGTCATGAAGGAGTTCGAGATGCTGTACCGCACCCACGCCTCGGCCGTGCTCCGTTTCGCGTGGGGACTCTGCGGCGACCGCAGTCAGGCGGAGGACATCGTCTCGGAGACCTTTGTGCGCGCCCTCACGCGCGCTCCGCGGATCGAGACGCGAACCGCGCGCGCCTATCTGCTGACGATCGCCCGCAACATCTTCCTCAGCGGGCAGCGGCGCCGAAGGCGCGAAGTCCCGTTGTCCGAGGATCTGCCCGCGCCCGATCACGATCCGGCGGGCCGCCTCCGCACCGAGGACCGCCTCGCGGCAACGCTGCGTGCGTTGCGCGAGCTGTCCGAAGGGGAGCGCGCGGCGCTCATGCTCCGGGTCGATCACGAGCTGCCGTACGAAGAGATCGCCGCCGCGCTGGGGATCTCGGTCGGGGCGGCCAAGGTCAGGGTGCATCGCGCCCGGATGAACCTGTCGCGAGCGCTGGAGTCGAAGGGAGGACAGGATGAAGCTTGAAGTGACCCGCGATGTCGTCACCGACCTCTGGCCGTTGTGCGCCTCGGGAGAGGCCAGCGCCGACACTCGCGCCTTGGTGGATGCGTTTCTCGTCACCGATGCCGCATTCGCGGAGAGAGTGCGGCGGAGTGACCGCCTCGGCGGGGTGATGCCCGGAGTCCGGTTGTCTCCCGACGCCGAGCGACGCCTGCTGGACGATGCCCGGCAGCGCGCGCGGACGAAGCTTCTGCTCCTCGGAGGCGGTCTGGTCTTCGCGGGGTTTCTGGCAATCGGAGCTTTGGTGGCGCTCCTCGTCTTTGCCCGCTTCTTCTAGCGCCCTGCCGCACCGGAAGGCGCCACCGCCGCGCCCTACTTCGGCAATGCCCCCAGCCGCTCGAGCGCCGCCCGGGCGCTGGGGCTGGCCGGATCGATCTCCAGCGCCCTGCGGTATTCGGCCGTCGCGCCTGCGCGGTCCTCGGCCGCCAGCAAGGCCTCGCCCAGGGAGTCGTGGGTGTTGGCCGACGCCGGAAACGCCTGGGTGCCCAGACGGAACACCGCGATCGCTTCCGGCGTCGCTCCGGCAGCCAGTAGCTGGTATCCCCGGCCGTTGAGCTCGTCCTCGGAGACCAGCACCGCGGCGGGGTCGGCGGCTTGCGCCGCGCGCAGCATCTCCGCCGCGGCAGGGGCCCCCTGGTTGTCGAGCACACCCAGAAACGGAGCGCTCTGGAGGAAAGGGAGGACGCGATCCACGAACGCCTCGGGCTGTTCGAGATAGGCGACGTGCCCGCAGTCTGCCATGACGTCGCGCCGCGCGTGCGGGATGCCGGCGGCGATGGCCCCGGCGTGGGTGTGCACGTCCGGAACGTCGTGTTCGCCCACGACCACCAGGGTGGGCGCGCGGATCGACGACAGGCGCGGCAGCGCCGGTGAAGACGACCGCATCTCGAATCGGCCCTTGCCCGGGCTCAAGTTCTGCGGGAACGCCTCCAGGATCGCGGCGACCCGCTCCCGCACGACTTTCGAATCGGGCGCGATGAAGTACGGGTCGGTGGTGGACCAGTACCTCCGGAACTGCACCGAGTCGGCGAAGAGGGCTTGGGTGAGCCGGCCACCGCGGCTGGCAAAGTGCCCGGTGAAGGGAAACCCGCTCACGATGGCCCCCACGAGGGTCAGCGACGAAACCTGCTCGGGATGGGCCAGGGCGAAGTCGATGGCCAGCTCTCCGCCCGCCGACGATGCGACCAGGTGCGCCTTCCCGACGGAGAAGTGCCGCAGCACGGCCTCCAGATCGGCCAGGTGGGAGAACGGCGCCCGGGGTGTCGTCGAGCGCCCGTAGCCGCGGCGGTCGTACCGGATGACCTCGAACTGACTGGCCAGTGCCGGCAGGACTTCATCCCATCCGACCGCGTGGACGATGCCGTCGTGGATCAACACCACCGGCTCCCCGTCCCCGGTCCGCTCGGCCCACAGCCGGCCGCCTTCGACCTCCACCATTTCCTCGACAGCCTGGGGTGGATGCTGGGGCGGAGGTGCGGGCGGCTCGTGCAGGAATTCGACCAAGAGGCGGTTCACCTCATCCGGCCGTTCCAGGTTGGGCATGTGGGCCACGCCGGGGATGACGACCCTTCGCGCTCCCCCGATGCGGTGCTCGATCAGCCGGGTGATGCGGTGGATATCCTCGCAGTCCAGCTCCCCTTCGATCAGCAGGACCGGCGCTTGAATCTCGTTCAGCCGACCCACGGCCGGCGGCTTGAGTTCCTCTCCTGCGGCGCTCTGGAGGGCGTTCGGGATGGCCATCTCCAGCGCCTTGGCCCACACGCCCGGGTCGACCTGGGAAGGCGTTCGGTGCGGCCCCGCCAACCAGGAGCCCAGGAAGACCTCTGCGACCTTCACGGAATCGCGGGCCATGCGGGCTCGATAGCTTTCTCCCTGGCGAGCCATGAAATCCCGCCCGGTGAACGGAAACCCGGAGATGCCGGGGTCCACCAGCACCAGCGACCGCACCTTCTCGGGGTGGGCGATCGCGAAGTCGACGGCGATCCGGCCGCCCATGGAGAGGCCGACCAGGCTGGCGTTGTCGACCTTGAGCGCCTCCAAGAGAAGCCCGAGGTGCTCGTAGGTCTTCCAGGGCTGTTCCGGGACCGGCGACCGGCCGTGGCCGGCCGCGTCGTAACGGATGACGCGATGGTCGCGGGCCAGGACCCCCACCTGCGGATCCCACATGCGGTGGTCGAGCATTCCCCCGTGGATCAAGACCACAGCGGGGCCGGTGCCCTGCTCTTCGTAGAAGAGCCGACCGCCCGGAACCGGCACGAAGCCGGAGATCGGCGAGACGGCAACCGCGGCAGAGGACAGCAGCTGCAGGCAGATCGCGGTCAAGGCGACCGTGAGCAGGTGACGCATCGAAACCTCCGGGCCCCCGGACAGGTGCGGGCCGCCGCGCGGCGAAGATGCCATTCCCGCGCAAGGGTGCCCCCGCTGTTTCCAGGACGCCAGGGCAAACCGAAAGTTGCTGCGAATTTCTCGGACTGCCTCCTCAGGTCGGAGTCGCCACATCCCGGTCGATGTCGCCCCCCGAGCACGGACGTCCGCCCCGGAACTCACGGCTTGCAGCGGCGCCTCCCGCGCGCTTCGGCAAGCAGCCGGGCCAGCCGACACATCTCCTCGACCGCCCGGAACTTCTCGACCATCGGCAGGTCGCGGAAGCGGCGGAGTTGGTAGCGGCGAGCGCTCTCCCAATCGCTCCGCCAGTCTTCATCTTCGGTCCGGTCGCTCCGGGATTCACTGCTCATCGGCCAGCAACCTCAGTTGACGAACATCCTCCAAGTCCACCGGCCGGCCGGCCGCCTCTTTCATCTGGATCAGAGTCGGCAAGTCCACGTAGCGGAAAGCGACGCCTTCGAGGTCCGATAGAATCGACCTCGCGTAGGCCTCGTCGAAGTCGAACGGCTCGGTCACAAACAGATCGATCGGCGTGGTCCGGTGGGCCTCCGAGTAGAGGTTCAGCACGGTCATCCCCTTCTCCTCGATCCAGCGGCGACGATGATCGGGGTCGGCGAATCCCTCTGCTGTGACCGGAACTCGCGGTTCGTAGCCCAGCCCGCTCAGGGCGGCAAATGCCCGGAGGACGTTGTCGCGATCCAGGGAGATGACCAGGTCCAGATCATGCGTCATTCGGCCATGGCCATGAGCGACCACCGCCATCCCGCCGACCACGAGATACCGGACTCCTCGACCGTTGAGGGCCCCGGCGATGGCCTCGAAGCTCCGGACCTCCATATTCGCCTCCCGCTTCAGAGAAGGAGCAAGCGTCCGGATTCTAGCAGATCCCGGAGGGAGGCGGACGACGGCACCTCCCCGCCATGCATCGTTCTCCTGCTTTCGCCCGCAGGCCAGCCGATCGCCCCATCCGCCGGCGAGCGCTCGGTGTCCGGTCGGGTGGGTGGCGTGATCAGGACCCCTCGCCGGCGCGGCGGGCAGGCAACGGGAAGAACCGGCTGCCGAGATCGTCCACCGACCGGGAGAAACGGGGCCTCAAGGAGGCTCTTCCTCTCGGCTCGCGCTCGCCTTCGTGGTTCTTCCTGCCGGACAACGTCCCATGGGTCGGACATCGCCGCCATCGCGTCCCGCGGCCGCGGCCCACGCGGCCGCAGGGGGATGCTTACAGTCGGGTCGCCGCCCGCTGCGGAAGCGCGCGGCATTGGCGAAAACACGAGGAGGTGGACCATGCGACCGAGTGTATTGCCCGTATGGGCCCTGACTGCCATTGCCTCTTGGGGGCTCTTCTTCCTGGGTACCGCCGCCATGGCGGCCGTTGAGACCCACTTTGACACCGATCTCGAGGGCTGGCGTGTCACGGGCGACAACGCCGCATCCTGGATTCCCTCCGGGGGCAATCCGGGCGGCTGCCTTTCCGTCAACGACCTCGCCATCGGAGACGAGAATCGCGCCGTGGCGCCTCCTTCCTATCTGGGTGACTGGAGCGGAATGACGGCGGCCGACTCGGTCTCCTTGGACTACTACTTCCAGAACACCAGCGGGGGAACCGTCGTTCCGGCCGCCTACGTGTTCCGCATCGCAGGCCCGGGAGGAGCGGCCCATGCCCTGCTCGGCTACGTGCCCCCCCCGCTCGTGTGGACAAGGGCCGCCGTCAGCCTCGCCCCCTCGGATTGGGTCCTGGAAAGCGGAAGCTGGGGCGCACTTCTTGTGCACGTCCATTCGCTTACCATCGCAGGCGAGTTTGTCAGTGGCGATGAGATCGTCCGCCTCGACAACATCCGCCTGAGTGGGGACGTCGTCCCGCAGTTCGAATCCTGTGTCACCGAGACCTTCACCTCGACAGGGCTGGGCGATTGGTCATTCGCCAACACCGGCGGCGCGAGTAACCCCGGAAGCGGAGGCAACTCGGGGGGATTCTGTCAGATCTCGGATGGCACCGGCCTGTCCTACGCCTTCGCCCCCTCGCGCTACCTGGGTGTTTGGTCGCCACTCAACGGCACAGGCCGAATCACGATCGACCTCCGCATCCTGAGTTCCGGCGGGACTACCTGGGACGTGCCCGAGTTCATCACCCTGTCGGGTCCGGGCGGCACGGCGATCGCGTCCCTGGCCGCGACAGACTTGCCTCCGGTGGGGCGCGTGTGGAGGCCGTACACCTTTTCGCTGCAGGAAGCGACCTGGTCGGTGACTTCCGGGACGTGGGTGGGGCTCCTGGCCAACGTCACGGAGTGCCGCCTCCAGATCGAGTTCATCAGCGGCACGGAGGTCGTCGGCTTCGACAACTTCGGACGCCTGGGCGCGGATTGCCCGGCGATGGACCTGCCCGTGGTCACGCACGTGCCGGACGCGACCATGTGTGGCTACTCCGGATTCGCCGGCATCTCCACAGTGGCGCGAAATCCCCTGGACGGTCTTCTCTACGGAACGGTCGACCTGGCCTCCGGCTCGGGAGGCGGACTCTGGGCCCTCGCAGGCGCCGCCGCGGGAACGCGGCTGCAGGCCTATGAACTGCCGACCCACCTGATCTACGACACGACCGGCAATGCCTTCATCACCGAGGACAACAGCGGCAACATCTATCGCTATGCCGCGGGGGGAGGGTCTTCACTTTGGGTCTCGGGCTTCCACACGGGGGACGATGATCCCAGCGGTATGTGCGATGCCAACGCCGGATTCGACGGTCCCAACGTGGATCCCGGCGACATCCTGGTGACGGATTGCGGCTACAGCGGGCCGGACGAGGTGTGGGCCTTCTCTGCCGCCACTCCGGAAGACGAGCGGCTGATCATGCCCAACCCGGGAGACCGGGACTTCCGTGATATCGCCAGCGGAAGGCCGGGCCTGGCCTATCTGGCGGGAACGATCGACCCGAACACCGTGACCCTGCTCTCGCCGGACGGTTCCACCACCACTCTGGCCCTGGATACCCCACTGGCCGGGATGGCCGGTATCGTCTATGACGACGTCACCGACCGGATCTACGTGATCACCCAGTCCGAGCCTTCGTTGTGGCGCATCGATCCGGCGACCGGTCACGTTGAGTTGGTGGTCTCTGGCTTCGTCGGGATGCCCTACTGCGGCATCGAAATCGATCCTCCGAACCGCCGACTCTGGGTGGTCGATGCGGGCGCGAACCGGTACTACGAGTTCTGCCTCGGCTCCTCCGTGATGGTGGAGGACCAGGAGCACTCCCCGTCCCAAGGCCCTCTCCTGGAGTCGTTCGGTGTTCACCCCAATCCCTCTGGGTCTGTGGCCGCCATCCGACTCGCCCTGACGCGAGATGCCGAAGCCACCCTGGACGTCTACGATCCGGCCGGCCGCTTGGTTCGCCGACTGCAGGCGGGGCGCCTACTTTCCGGTGAACACGAGATCCGCTGGGATGGATGCGACTCTCAGGGAAGGCGCGTCGCCGTCGGGCTGTATTTCGTTCGCTCTACTGCGGGCGGGGAGAGTCGCGACTGTCGCCTGGTCCTGGTCAAATGAGACGGAACGGCCTGTTGCCCGTTTCGGTGGAGCAGCATGGGCAGGCCAGGCCCTGTATCGATGACACCCGGCGCAGCAGGTTCGCCCAGGGAGCTCGTTACGCATTCGTCCACTGCGCCACGACTGCGTGATCGACCCTGTGGCTCTGCCCTCCGCCCCAATCCCCTCGATTTCCCGGCTGCCATGCCCCCTGCCTCGCAACAGAATCACCGGGCAGACCTCACAACCCGGAACCCGATCAAGCCCCTGGCGCACATCCAGAGGTCCTGGTGTGCCCAGGTACGGGCGGACGAGCGGCACTCCGCCGCATCGTCGCCATAGAAACCGCCCCGGACCGCCCGCGCGGAACCCGACGTCCGGGTGTCCGGGTCCGTGACAGGTCCTGTACCCAGCCCATCCCATCCATCGTGGCACCACTCCGCCGCATTGCCGTGCATGTCGTACATGCCCCAGGCGTTGGGGAGTTTCGATGCCACGGGATGCTTGCTATGGCCGGAGTTCCCACGGTACCAGCCGATCTGGTCGAGGCTCTGGTCAATCGGGTCGTAGCCCACCTGTGTAATCGGGCCGGTCGGAAAAGCCGTGATGCTACCGGCCCGACAGGCGTATTCCCACTCCGCCTCTGTGGGCAGACGATATCCGGTAGTCCCATAGGGACTACCTCCATTGCACGTCCAGGTGATGTGGTTATAGGCTCGCGGCAGTCCCTGCCGCAGGCTCTGCCAGTCGCAACAGGCCACGGCCCCATACCATGTAACATCGGTGACCGGCCGCTCCGGTTCTCGGCAGCTGAAGATGCCATCATGGAAATCGACATCCCAATCCAGAGTGAGCAGCATCTGTGTGGAACCGTCCAGGTTGTCGAACAGGCTATCATGCTGGACCGTGACATGACCCTGTTCATAGGCCCATTGCGCCAGGTCAACATACTGTTGCCTCGTCGTTTCCGTGGTCTGCATATAGAAGCCTCGCGTCAAGGTCACTTGATGCTGGGCTTCCCAACCCCAACGCCCCGGCTCACCCACGGGACTACCCATGGTAAATGTGCCCGCAGGAATCAGCGCCATGCGGGCGCAAGGGTTTGGTGTGCAATCGCCGGCCTCGGTCCAACTGCCGGTGCAAGCGGCCCGCACGGTCACCGTGCACGTGCCGTCAGACGCGCAGCAGGAGCCGGTCGCTGGCTTTGTTGGTCCGTCACTTCCGCCGCAATTCACGGTGACCATCGCCACCAACATCGCAAGCAACACTCGTCCGTGCATGGTCACGCCTCCTTCGTCACGCGACAGCCTTCTCCGGAGCCAGGTGCTTGTGCAGGTCCCACCAGGTTCGCAAAGACCTGCATGCTGCCCGGTCGCCGGCCGGTAGGCAGGCGGTAAGCATTTGGCATGCCCCCGGGACGTCACTCGGAGCCGCCGAACGGGACCATAGCCGAATGCTTGCTGGCCAGTCTATCACCCCATCCGCCAGCGAGCGCCCGGCGTCCTGCCGTCTGGCGTGATCAGGAACCCTCGCCGGCGCGGCGGGCAGTCGGCGCCGCAGACCGTCACGAGGTCGATCCGCCTCCACCCGCGGCCACAGCCTGCCCCGTGAACTCGCCCCGGGGCGAGTCGTGCGTCGTTCCCTCCGGGCTGGTGAACGTGCACCGCCCCTGATCCCGCTCCCAGACCGTCCCCATGGTGGTTCCAGCGTCTACCGATCCTGCGGTCGTCTCCGGAACGCGGCACTCCCCGCAGCGCAACGCGCTCGCCGGCGGGGGCGCGCGGGCCGTGACCTGGTTCGGCGACAGCGCCCAGCCAAACGACTCCGACACCCGGGTCGTCGGCAGCTGCATCGCCCGGAACGTCGGCTCCCTGCAGGGCGACGGCAACGGCGGGGGCATCTGGGCCGCCGGCGGACAGATCATCCGGGGCAACGTGATCGAGGACAACACGCCACCGTTTCCGAACTGCCCCGGTACTCGCAGGGTGCTGATTACCTCACAACAGGAACAGACCGGGGGGCCGCGCTTCACCGACGGCGCCAGCAGCGACTTCACCCTGTTCCATGACAGCCCCTGCATTGAGACCGGCAATCCGGCGACACCGGTACCGGAGAACGGGGTTGGGTGGTCGACATCGACCCGGCCGGGACCCCCGGCCTGTTCGACCTGACCCTGCGCCACCTGGACGGAGAGCTTGACGGCGCCAACGAGGACAGACTCGGGATGTGGCGCCGCGCGGGGTCCTCGTGGGAAGGGCCCAAGGTCGCCATCGCGCACGACGTGACGGCCAACTGGCTGACCGTTGGCGGGTAGACCGCCTTCAGCGACTGGGTGATGGCCGAGCACCTCGCGCCTTCCGACGTCCCCGGCGGTCCGGGCGCCGGGCCCGAACCCTGCTCGAGGGCACGGCGGAAGCTGGCAGCGGGCAGGTCACCTGGGGCGGTCGGTCCGATTGCGGCGAGGTGGTCGCCTCGGGCGTCTATGTCTATCGCGTCCGGGGGGCCGGAGAGGAGCGGGCGGGCAAGGTCACGCTCACTCGATACCGCGCTCTCCAGGACAGGACGCCGAGTCGCCAGGCCCGTGATCCCATGCTCCGCCGGACGACGACCCAGGTCCTGGAACTCGATCCGAGTGGCGGTACCGTCTGTCCGCATCGGGCCGCCTCTTGATCCGTCGTACGCTCCCGGTCGAACCTTTCCGAACGAGTCAGTCCGCCCGATGCTGCTTTCCTTCGCGACAGTTCCGGTCTGGCCTCCACGCGCCTCGGTCTCGCCCGGTTCCTTTACTCCACGGGCTGCCCTCTACCGAAACGTCGCCTTGATCCGCCCCCACGTCATCCGCTCCACGGCCGTCGAACCGCACGCCACGGGCCACGCCCCAATCAGGCCGCAGTCGCCGGAATAGGCCGGCCCACAGGGCGACGTCTCATCCAGCGTGCAGTCGTCCGCCGCCATATCGCAGAACCGAGGGTCCTTGCGGATGTTCCCATTGATGCCGTACTGGTCCTCGATTCCCACCGTCCAATCCCCACCCGGGTTGCCGTAGATGTCGCAACAGACCAGCGTAGCCGCGTTCTCCACCTGGATCGCCTGTCCCTTGGCTCCGAAGGCGATGATCGTGTTCTCCAGACGCGTCCACGACTCGCCGCACATCAGAGCCCCCCCCGGCGCGCCGTTCCGGTAGAACGTGCAACTCCGCATGATCGTGGTGGACATTTTTCCCGAGCCGAACGCCCCGCCGTCGGTGTCCGCCACATTTCCGATGAACGTGCATCCCTCGAGGACCAGATCAGCGAAGAAGTTGAAGATCGCTCCGGCCCCCTCCGCGCGGTTGTACAGAAAGCGGCAGTTGGACACCTCGCCCTGCGTGCCGAAGAGGAGTTCGAGCGCTCCGCCCGATCCCCCGGCGACGTTCTCTCTGAAGTCGCAGTCATGCAGAGTGATGCGACCGGCGTGGGCCATGACGGCGCCCCCGGAGGCCTCCGCCGAGTTCCCGATGAAGGAGCAACGGCTGACGACCGGCCGCGCGGCGAGGCTGTAGATGCCGCCCCCCTGCCAGCCTTCATTGTTCCGAAACTCGCATTCCTCAAACCGAGGCGCGCACCCGGTGGAGCAGAAAACGGCGCTCCCGTAGTTCCCCTCGAAGCGACAGGATTGGAATCTGGGCGAGCTCATCCCTTCCAGGAGGACACCCCCTCCCCGGGGCGGCGTGTCGTTCCATCCGCCGGTGATCTTGATCGCCTGGATCGTGGCGCCTTCGGTCTCGCCGCTTCGAAGATGAAAGACCCGGCGCGGTTCGGTCTGGGACCCGCCACCGTCGATCACGCATTTCGCCGGATCGCCCATCTGCGATCGGAGCGTGACTTCCTTGCCGAGGAGATCGAGATCGCGGTTCCCGTCTCCGGTGAAGGTGCCGTCCGTCAGCTCGATGACGTCGCCGGGAGCGGCGGCGTCGAGCGCGGCCTGAATCGTCGGGAAGTCTCCGGTCCCGTCCGGGCGCACAAGGTAGTCCTCGGCGGAGGACGTGAAGGCGGCCGACAGACACCAGCAGGCAGCAAGGAAGAAACGCAACATGAGGC
The DNA here is from genome assembly GCA_964473865.1 of uncultured bacterium. Classification (GTDB taxonomy): domain Bacteria; phylum Eisenbacteria; class RBG-16-71-46; order CAIMUX01; family CAIMUX01; genus CAIMUX01. The sequence goes on from CAYYQN010000005.1 coordinate 10,715, forward strand.
ACCTCCTGGACTGCGTGGATCACCGTGAGCTCCTGGATCATACACCTGTACAAGTTGCGAGGACAGGACATTCGGGCCGCCATCCCCGGCGCAGGGGCCCGGTCAGGGTCTCACCGTCGCACGGCCGGTCGGGGCCGCGCGGTGCTCGCCGCGCGCGGAACCCGCATCGCGGAGTGTGGGGGTAGGCCGGCCCGGGCAGGCCTTGACACCCGCGGTGCCGGGGCAGACACTCGTGGCGTGCGCGATTGACGGGTCTGGACGTCCGGGCCTGACCAGACGTTCCGACCCTGCTCCCGGTGGCGAAAGGAGGCCGTCGTGTGAACCCGGCGAGCCGTTCGGCGTTCGTGGATGGAGTCCAGGCGCCAGGTCAGCGCCTCGGGCGGGTGGCTGTGCTCGCCGCCGTCTTCACACTGGTGCTCGCGAGTCCGTCGCGATGCGGCCCGAATGCCGGCGGCGCCATGGTGGTCCACGTCGCCGACGCCTACAGCTACACCTACTCGGGAGAGGATCGCTGCTCGACCCCCTACGTGCAGAGCGTCGCCAGTTGCGCCGACGTCGTCACCCGTTCCGATGAGGGGCAGACCGTCGTGTGGCTCCTGGCCGCGTTCGCCCCGCACAGCAGTCCGCGGGTGGGCGCCCTTCGGTGCAAGATCTCCTACGGGCCGGACGTGGAGATCGAGGACAGCTGGATGTGCGGAGGCGCCCTGGAGATCCCAGACCTCGACTGGCCGGCCTCGCAATCCCACAACGCCATCGCCTTCAACCCGCCGGTGATGGGGGACATCATCTTCCCCTTCTACGGCCTTCGGGTGTGGAACTGGGGCGGAGCCGACGCCTTCTTCTGCACGGAGACCGACACGGCGACGGCCTTCGCGGACGAGTTCACGGAGGATCCGTGCGAGAGGTCAGGCTGCGTCCGTTGGTACGCGGAGGGGTCCAAGGAGTGCCCCGGCGGCGCCTGCTGCGATTCGGTCGGAGTCTGCGAGGTGAGCTCCGAAGGCTGGTGTCTGGCCAACGGCTGGGAGTGGCTGGGAGAGGGCACCAGTTGCACGCCCAACCCGTGCTCGCCTCCCGGGGCCTGCTGCTTTCTCGACACCAGCTGCCGCGACGTCACCGAATTCTGGTGCGAGCGGATCAACGGCACGTTCCTGGGTTGGGGCGGATCGCTCTGCGAGAGCGGGGTCTGCTGGCCGGTCGAACCGGGTATCTGCTGCATTGAAGACCTCTGCTTCGGCTGCAGCGAGACCGTCTGTCTGGACCAGGGCGGCGCATGGTTCCCGACCGGCACCTGGCCGGAGCCCTGCATCTATCCGGGCTGCGCCATCGTCTCGCTGGAAACGGAACCTCGGATGAGTTCGTCGCCAGACATCTGCGCCGTCTCGCCGAATCCCGCGCGCGGAGCGCTGAACTACTCGATCCATGTGCCTGAGCCGGCGGCGGTCCGGGTCGACCTGTTCGATCCGTGCGGACGGCTGGTAGCGGGCCTCTTGTCCCGGGATCTGCCTGCGGGTCGACACGCGTTTGTCTGGGACCCTGGCGGGAACCCCACCCCGAGGATCGCCAGCGGGGTCTACTCCCTGCGACTGGAAGCGACGCCTCTGCCGGCGTCTCCCGGGGCTGCGCCCGAGGGGCAGCTTCGCCGCACAACCAGAAGTGTGGTCCTGTTGAAGTGACGCCAGAGACCGCAACGGAAAGGTGGTTCCGATGAAAACCGCGACTCTGGTCTTCTGGATGGCCTGGGCCTTCGCCCTTCCCGCCCTCGGCGGCGTCAATGCCGGCGGCTGCATGGTGGTCCACACCAACGACCTCTACAGCTACACGAGCGACACACAGTGCAGCACCCCTTACGTCCAGGACGTGGGCGACATCTCCGAGGTGATCACCCGGACCGATCTGGCAACTTCGGTCCTGTGGCTCCTGGCCGTGTTTCCGCCCGCAAGCACGCCCCGGGTCGCCGGCCTGACCTGCGGAATCACGTACGCTCCGAATCTCTGGGTCGAGTCGTACTGGCTTTGCGGGCCGGACGGGAGCGTCGAGATCACGGGTCCCGGATGGCCTGACTCCGATACCCAGACGAGCATCGCCTTCACTCCGACGGTCGCCGGTGACAGGGTCTTCCCCTTCTACGGTTTTCTGGTCACCAACGACGGCGGTCCGGGCGCGTTCTGCACGGATACGAACGGCTCAGAGTTCCTGGACGACAGCATCCCTCCGGTCTCCGATCCTGTTCTCGGCCCGGGCTGCGTGCACTGGTACGAGCCGGGACCGCCGTCGCAGTGCGCGCCCCCGCAGCCTGGCGCCTGCTGTATCAGCACCTACTGCTTCATCCTCACCCAGGCCGAATGCAACAACCAGGGAGGCACGTTCCTGCAGGACCCGCCCTGCGATCCCAGCCCGTGCCCGCAATCGAGCGTGCCGGAGTCGGGTCTGGCGGATGAGAGGGTGGTTCTTGATCTCGTGGGCCCGAACCCCATCGTCGGGGCGATCCGATACCGGATCGAGCTCCGGCAACCGACCGTCGTGGAAGTGCGCCTCTACGACGCGGCGGGAAGGCAGGTCGCCGACGTGCTGCACACAGACCTCGGGGCCGGATCTCACCGCTTCGACTGGATTCCTCTCTCCGGGGGCCGGCTGGCCAGCGGGGTGTACACGTTGAAGCTGGACGCGAGCCTCTCTCATGCGGAAGAGCCCCGGGCGCGAGTGCCCGCTGCCGGCCAGGTTCCCGGGCGCCAGACCATGGTGACCCGGAGGCTGGTGGCCGTTCGCTGATATGGAACGGCTTCCGTCAAGCAGGTAATTGGCCTCCGATCGGATCCGGGAGGAGCCTTGTTGGTCGACGATCTTCAGGCTGATATTCGCGGGTTGGATACCGCATTCCCAAAGGTTCGTCTGGAGCTTCCTCGGTCTAGAGTGGCGCGGGTTCAGGCTGTCGCCTTACCGCCTAGCGAAAACGAGGATTCTCCTGACCTGGCCCCTCCCGGACCCCGAATGCTGGATTTCTTGGCTCTCTCCTTCGGAACGACGTCACCAGATCGCGCAGGAGCGACGATCGTGCGGCAACGAGTATCCGGCTATCCCTTCATTTCGACGAGTTCGCGCCCGATCGGAGTCGAGACTCCTCTTGTTCGATCGCTGGGCACGGCTCGCATCAGGGCCCAGATGAAGCCGCAGAGCTCCCGGGCCACGGCGATGACGGCGACGTTGTGATGTTTGCGTTGGACCAGATGCCAGTAACGCTTGCTCAGGCGATGTTGCGCCTTGACCGCGATGCCCACGACCTCGGCTGGTTGGCCTTGGCGTCGCCGCTTGATGATGAGATCGGCGCCAGCTTTGACCCGATGGTTGTGTCCGGCCTCGACCAGGACTCGGCGGAGGTGGGCGTTCCCCGCCTTGGTGATCGGTCCCCGGCGCTCGCGATCGCCGGAGGAATGCTCACTCGGGACCAGACCGACCCAACTCATGAGGGCGCGGGGCGAGGGGAAGCGCTGGATGTCCCCGATCTCGGTGGCCACGGTCATGGCCGTCAGGGTCTTGACCCCGCGCAGGCACTCCAGGGCCTCGACGATGGGCTGATAGGTCGGAGAGTTGGCGTGGCGTTCGATCTCGGCATCGAGCGAGCAGATCTGGGTCTCGAGGTACTCCAGGAGTTCGAGTTCGGTCTGGAGCACGGTGGCCGCGGCGCCCTGAGCTTGTCGGCGGACACCCGCCAGCCAGCTCCGGTGCTTCTTCGTCCAGTAGCTCTTGCCATCCCGGAAGACCAGGCCCTGGCGGAGGAGCATGCTGTGGATCCGCTGCTTGCACTTCTTGCCTTGGAGAAGAAGGGCGAAGCGGGTCCGGACCAGACTCCGGACAGCCTCCTGCTCTTCGTCCGGGACTTGGACCGGGGTGAGGTGGCCGCTACGGTAGAGGCGGGCCAGCTGCAGAGCATCCCGGCGATCGGTCTTGCGTCGATCTCCTGGCCGAGTCGGAATGAGAGAAGGGGCGATCACCTGGCAAGAGAATCCGTCGCGCTCCAGCACCCGGTGGACGACGAAGCCTGCCGCCGAAGCTTCGTAGCAGGCCCTGACGGTCCCCCGTGCCCCGAGGCGGCGAAAGAGCTTACGCAGCTCATTCAGGTCCGCCGACAGACGAAGCACCTCGCCCTCCCTGGCATCGCCTTCGAGGACGGCGGCCGTCGTGGAGTTCTTATGGACATCGAGACCGACCCAGATGATCTTGGACACGGCTGGACTCCTTCCATTCAGCGATCCTCCGGATCGCTTGTGGCTCTGGTTGTTGTGGACTCACCTCAACTAACCCACGTTAGTGAGGGAGTCCAGCCGTTCCATAGGGTCTAAGGCGGAATGGGGTGGCGAGGCAGCGGATGCCCGGGTGGGCAGGAGGATCCCTGGTTCACTCCGCGGTCCGCCGCGCCCGCCTTCGCCCGGCGTGGACGATCTGTCTGGTGACCTGCTGGTTCGGCCTGGCCTCTCCCGCCGCGGTTCGATCCTCGGTCTATCCCGCCGTTCCCGATTGGTCCTCCGGGCCGGCCAGCATCCAAGGGAGCCTGGCGACGGGCGACGTCGACCGCGATGGTGACCTCGACCTGGTCTGCGGAAACTACAACCAGAGCACCGGCCTCTTCCTGAATACCGGGAGGGTTTTCGCCCAGACCCCGGCCTGGTCGTCGGACAGCCTGAGCACGACGGAGAGCATCGCCCTGGGCGACGTCGACCGGGACGGGGATCTGGATCTGGTGTGCGGGAACCTGGGGCGGGTGAGCACTCTGTACCGGAACGAGGGTGCACAGCTTCCGACGTCCCCTTCATGGGCCACGGCGGCGCCGCGCAGCACCAAGGACGTCGCGCTCGCAGACATGGACGGGGACGGCGACCTGGATCTGGTGCTGGCGAACCGGGGGGAGGCCTGCGAGTGGTACGAGAATCAGGCCGGCAGCTTCGCCGCCGAAGCCGCCTGGACTGCGGGGCAGATCGACAGCTCCTCTTGCCTCGCCATCGGTGACGTCGATGGCGACGGCAGCCTCGACCTCGTCAGCGGGAATGTGGGCCGGTCCGCCCGCCCGTTGACGCTTTACCGCAACGGATCCCGTGGTCTGGAGCTGACCCCTTCCTGGGCTTCCCGGCAGACCTGGAACGCGCGGGCGGTCGCGCTGGGAGATGTGGATGGGGATGGCCGCCTGGATCTGGTCTGCGGGACCGATGATCAGGGGGTCGCTCTCTATCGAAACGACGGCGGGGTGTTCGCTCCGGAACCGATCTGGACCGCGGGCTCGGAGAGGTTCGTCGAGAGCCTGGCCCTGGGCGATGTGGACGGCGATGCCGACCTGGATCTCGTCGTGGGCCGGATGGATCAGGGAAACGCGCTCTACCTGAACACGGGAGACGGCTTCGCCGACCTTCCGGACTGGAGGTCGCCGGCGACCGATCGGACCTGGTCGGTCGTGCTGGCCGACGTGAATGGCGATGGCGCCCTGGATCTGCTCTGCGGCAACTCCCAGCAGAGCCAGACTCTCTACCTGAATGCCGGCGTCGTCCTCGCCGAGGCCCCTTCGTGGATCTCGGCCCCGGACGGCAGGTTCACCGACCTCGCCCTGGGCGACGCGGACGGCGACGGCGATCCCGACATCTTTGCGGGGAACCTGGACGCCGGCAATGCCCTCTTCGCCAACGAGGCCGGGCGGTTCGCCGCGGCGCCGACCTGGCGGTCCGGACGGATCGATCGCACGCTCAGCGTCGCCCTGGACGACATCGACGGCGATCGCCTTCCGGACCTGGTCTGCGGCAACGGTCACGGAGCCTCCGCGTACCTCAATCCGGCGGAATCGTTCCCGGATGGCCCTTCCTGGGTGCTCGACACCCCCGACAGCACGACCGCAGTCGCGTTGGCAGACATCGACGGTGACGGCGATCCGGACCTCGTATGCGGGACGACGGGGGAGCGCGGCGGGCAGAGCAAGGCGTATCTGAACCTGGGCGGAACCCTCGCGACGGAACCCGCCTGGACCTCGGACCGCGCTTCCTACACCTGGGCGATCGAGCTTCAGGACGTCGACAACGACTCAGACCCGGATCTCGTGCTCGGCAACCAGAACCAGAGCTCCACCCTCTATCGCAACCAGGCGGGCATCTTCACCCGCGATCCGGTCTGGTCAGCCTCCGCGATCGCCTTCACGACCTCCCTGGACCTGGGGGATCTCGACGGCGACGGCGACCCCGATCTGGTCTGTGGAAACGGCCTCAACAGCACCACGGCGTACGCCAACGATGGCGCCACCTTCTCCCCGGATCCGGTCTGGTCGTCCGCGGAGGCCCCCCTGACCCAGTCGGTGGCGCTCGGCGACGTGGACGGGGACGGCGATCTCGATCTCGTCTGCGGCAATTCCGGCTTCGTGGCAGGAGGCCGCACCACGCTCTATCGCAACGAGGGCGGGCGGCTCTCGATCGTACCGGTCTGGCGAAGCGCCGCCACCGCCTTTACACGGAGCGTCGCCCTCGCGGATCTCGATGAGGACGGGGACTTGGACCTGGTCTGCGGCAACGGCAAACCCTTCGATCCGGAGGGTGAGCTCACCATTCATCACGGCCGGCGCCTCCCCCCCTTCCTCGGAGATCCCACGGCACCCACGCGCCAGCTTCCCTTCACCACGGCGTTTCTCCGTCGCGTCCGGGTGGAGCCCGGCGGGCTGAACCAGCAGCGCGTGAGTTTTCGCGCCATCGATATCGAGTCGGATCCGGTCTGGATCCTCGCCGAGTTCCAGTTCGAAGGCGACCCGTCGTGGCTGCCGGTCGAGGGGCCGGCGCAGCCGGGGCGCCTCGGTCCGCTGGCCGCCTCCCCCGCCGGCATCGAGCATGCCTTCACCTGGGACGTCTCCCGGATTCCCCGCGACCACCGCAACGTGGTCCTGCGCCTGCGCGCGATCTCGCCGCCCCAGCGGGTGAGCGCGATACGCGATGTCGCGACCTACCTGCGCCCGGCGGGCCACCTCTCTCCGATCCGAGCGGAGATCGTCACTTCCAGCGAGTCGATTGCGTTCCCCACCGTCACGGTCGGGGACACCGTCTCCGTGGCGCTCGAGATCGCCAACGCCGGCAACGCCGTGCTCTCGATCGATGCGGTGCTCCTCCCGTCCGCCGCCATCGTCGCCGACGCTTCGGTGCCATTCGCGATCTCTCCCGGGGCGGTCGACACGCTGACGTTTCACTTCGCGCCGCGAACCGCGAAGGTCCCGGAGGGCGGGATCGAGATCCATAGCAACGATCCGGTGTCGCCGGTCAAGCGGATCGAGGTGTCCGGCGACGTCCGCGGGCTGCGGATCCACACCCGGTTGCTCGCTCCGGGGGCGGAGGTCCCCCTCGGGGAAGCCGTGACGGTGATCGTGACCCCGGCCCCCGAGGTCCGGATCGAAGGCGGCGTTCTCTTTCATCGCTCCGCGGGCGCGGCAACGGAGTTCGCGGACAGCGTGACGCTGGGGCGATCCGCCGACGACTGGATTGCGGTCATCCCGGGCTCGGCGATCCGGGAGACCGGGCTGGAGTACTACATTCGGGTGAACAACAGCGGCGTGGCGGCCGCCGATCCTTCGGACGCGCCCGCGCGCTTCTTCACCCAGGCGGTCAGCCTGCCCAGCCTGATCTCCTCCAGCCCAAAGCCGAACTCGACCGCCGGCTTCCTCGAAGGCCGGCCGATTCTGGTGGAGGTGTCCCTCCCGCAGGGCGCGGCCTTCACGGCCGGGACGCTCCACTATCGCCTCGGTGGAGAGCGGGAGTACCGCGCGACCCCGCTGCTCGCCGGCACCGGCTCCCCGGCTTCCACGATCCCCGATTCCTGCGTGACGGCGCGGGGAGTCGAGTACTGGATCGAGGCCGCCACGCTGACCCGCACCCTGACCGATCCGCCCGTTCAGGCACCCGAGCATCCGCGGGCCGTCACGATCACGGTCCCCGACCTGCCGGAACCCGGTCCGCACCCGGGCCGCGCCTACCGGATGGCCTCGATCCCGCTGCGCTTCGGTGAGGACTTCACCGGCACGATCGTGCCGCTGCTCTCCGATCAGGCGGAGTTCGGGCCGTACGATGTGACACGCTGGCGCGCATTCCGATTCGACTCGGACGGCGGCCTCTACCGGGAAGTATCCGATCCCGGCGCCGCGGCGTGGTTCCGCCCGGCCCCGGGCGCAGGGTTCTGGCTGATCGCCCGCGACGAGAACCGGATCACGACGGCTCCGGTCCCCGGTTTCTCGGTTCCGACCGACTCGGCAGCCGCCATCCGGCTGCGGCCGGGATGGAACCAGGTGGGGCACCCGTATCTCTTTCCGGTCGCGTGGGAGGAGACCGCGATCGGCGGAGTCGGATCGGTTCTGGATCACGCCGACCAGATCGAGCCGCCGGTGGCCTGGTCTCCCGACGCCGGGTATCGCCTCGACGTGGAGCTCCTGCAGCCGTTCGAGGGCTACTGGGTGAAGAACCTGACCGGATCCGACCTCATCTGGCAGATCCCGGCGCGCGAGGCTCTCGCAAGGAAGGCCCCGCCGGCCGCGGACGCCGCCCCGGAGCCCGGAGCCGCCGCCGGCGGCGACGGAAGCTGGAGCATCCGCTTGATTGCCTCCGCCGGCGGCGCCCTGGATGCGGACAACTGGGTCGGAGCGCGGCCGGGCGCCGACGCCTGCTGGGATGCCGCGGATCGATCCGATCCTCCCCTGCCCCCGGGGCGGGTCATGACATTGCGGTTCCCCCGGCCCGACTGGCCGACGCATCCCGGATGGTATGGGTCCGACATCCGCGCGTGCAACGCGCCGGGATCCGCCCCGGGGATGCCGGCGAACCTGGACCTCGCCGAGGGATGGGGCGAGACCTGGCCCTTCGACCTCGTTCTCCAGGACCCGGCCGCTCCGCACCTGGAAGCGGTGATGCTCACACTCGTCCGCGCCGGCGAGCTGCCGTCCGGAGCGACTCTCTGCCTTGTCGATCGCGAGCAGGGAACGACAAGCACGCCGGAGTGGAACCGGCCGATCGAAGTGGCGGTCCGGACCGTTCGGGGTGAGCCTTGGCCGGACGGAGCCCGATTCTCGCTCCTGGTCGGCGATGCCTCCTATCTGGAGCGAGAGACGCCGGCGGGCGGCGGCGCGCCGGCTCGGACGTTTCTCTCCGCGCCGTGGCCGAATCCGGCCAGCCGGGTGGCCCTCTGCGCGTACGGTCTGGCGCGCGCGGGAAGCGTCGATCTGGCCGTCTTCGATCCGGAGGGCTCCCGGGTCCGCCAGCTCGAGACCGGCTTCCGCCCGGCGGGGACTTACCGCGCGCTCTGGAACGGAATCGACGCGTCGGGCCGGCCGGCCGCGTCCGGAGTCTACTACCTTCGGCTGCAGGCGCCCGGAGCCAGCCTTTCGCGCGCCACCGTGTGGGTCCGCTGAGGAGCCGGCCGGTGAACGAACCTCAACCGGAACGCCCGTTCCAACGGATCTCCCCGAATCCCTACATTGTGGGCAACCCGATCCGGGACCGAGCGATGTTCTTCGGGCGCGAAGCCGAGTTTGAACTGGTCCACAAGAGGTTCGAGCACCAGACCCGGGGCGGGCTGATCGTCTTCTGCGGCGAGCGCCGGAGCGGGAAAACCTCAATTCTGTTCCAGATCCTCGACGGCCGACTGGGGTCGGAGTTCCTTCCGGTGCTCATCGACATGCAGTCGATGGCGATCGCGCACGAAGCCGACTTCCTCGAGAGGATCGCCGACGAGATTCGATCGGCGCTGGGGGACGCGGGCGCCAGGCTCCCGCGCCCCGCATTCGCCACGAGCGCAACTCCGGCCGCGGCCTTCCGGCGGTTCGTCGAGGAGGTCCTGTGCGCGTTTCCGGAACGCAAGCCGATCCTGCTCTTCGACGAGTACGAGCTTTTCGAAAACAAGATCGAGGCCGGAACCCTCCACGAAGAGGTGCTGGACACGCTCACCTCCCTGATGGAGAAACACCCGGTCTTTCTCGTCTTCACCGGTTCCCAGCATCTCGAGCAGAGGCGGCAACCCTACTGGAAAATCCTGCCCAAGTCGATCTACCGGACCATCAGCTATCTCCAGCCCCCGGACGCAGTGAACCTGATCACCCAGCCGGTCGCCGGGAGGGTCGACTACGAACCCGGCGTGATCGAGAAGATCCTGCGGCTGACCGCCGGACAGCCCTTCTACACGCAGGCGATCTGTCAGAGCCTCGTCGACCTGCTCAACGACCGGCAGACGAGGCGCGCGACGGGCGCGCTGGTGGAATGCGTTGTCGAGGGGATCGTAGAGAATCCGTTCCCCCAGATGATCTTTCTCTGGGACGGCCTGACTCCCGACGAGAAGCTGGTGCTGTCTCTCCTGGCCGAAGCCCTGCCCGACGCGGAAGCCACGGCGGGTGCCGTGCGCGTCGTCGAGCGGATCCGGGAGGGGAAGTATCCGGCCTCGATCTCTCCCCCGAAGGTCGCCGCCGAGCTCGAGGGGCTGTTTCGGAAGGAGTTGCTGGAAAAGGACCAGGCGCTTCCCGCAGGCTACTCGTTCCGGATGGATCTCTGGCGCCGCTGGATCCTAAGAATGCACTCGGTGTGGCAGGTGGTGCGGGAAGAGCGCCTCGAGGAGGCGCCGCGGGGCCGCACCGGCTTCGGCCGCCTCCGCGTTCCTCGTGCGGCGCTCTACGCGCTGGGGGTGTTCGCACTCCTCGCGGCCGTCATGCTGATCGTCACCTGGAAGTCGATCTTCCCGCCGGTTCCTCCGGGCATCGCGGAACTGCCGTCCGAACCGAGCGGCATCGTTCGCATTGAGACCGACCCACTCGGAGCGGTCATCGAACTCGACGGCGAATCCGCGGGGTTCTCCTCGCTGGAGAAGCGGCTACCGGCCGGAAGCCGGCCGCTGTTCCGGGTCACCGCGGCCGGATTCGCGGACAGCATCTTCGGTGTGGACGTCGAGGCGGATGGGGTCACCTACCTCAAGGTCCGGCTTCGACCGCGGCGGAACGCGGTGCGGGTGCGAACGACCCCGCCCGGGGCCGAGATTCTCGTCGACGGGCAGCCACGGGGCCAAAGCCCGCTCGAGGTCCCGGGCCTCTCTGTGCCGGACGCGCACCGGATCGAGGCCCGGCTCCCGGACCACGATCCGGTCTCCCGCGATTTCAACGTCCAGGTCGATTCGGTGCTCGAGCTTCGCTTGGACCTCCGCACGCAAACCGGCAGCCTCGCCGTGCACACGGAGCCGCCGGGCGCCGAGATCCGGATCGACGGCCAGTCCCGCGGGATCTCGCCCTTCAGCCGATCGGATCTCCCGGTGGGGACCCATCGGGTTCGCGCCGTCCTGCGGGGTCACGTCGACGCCGAGACGACGGTGGTCGTGGGCTCGCAAGCGGTCGTCATCCAGCTCGCATTGAAGGAACATCCCCCGGGGCTCCTGATCCTGAAAGGCGATCGGCCGGCCCGGATGTTTCTGGACGGTGCTTCCGTCGCCGCCAACGTGCAGAACTCGGGCCCGCGGCCGGTCCGGCCCGGCGCCCACGAGGTCCAGATCGTCTTCGTATCCGGCGAGGTGCTCCAGGACACGCTGGAGGTCGCATCCGGCGAACGGGTCGTATACGACTATTCCGCCCGCGCCGTCACGGAGCGATCGGCACAGGAGGCCCCCGCACCATGACCGATACCATCATCGACGGCGAATACCGGATCGAGTCCCAGATCGGGGAGGGCGCGTTCGGAGTCGTCTACCGCTGCCGGGAAATCCGGCTCGACCGGCCGGTCGCGGTCAAGATGCTCGGGCGGTCCGGCCTCGGCGAGCGGGAGCTGAGCCGCTTTCTCGCCGAGGCGCGCAATCTTGCAGCCTTGAACCACCCGAATGTCGTGCAGATCTACCGGCTGGGGTCCCACGAGGGGAATCCGTACCTCGTGATGGAGTTGCTGACCGGTTGCACGCTGCGCCAGCTTCTCCGAAACGAGCGCCTCCCGCTGACCCGGGGCCTGGAAATCGCCCGCTGCGTGGCCCGCGGCCTGGGCGCGATTCACGAGACCGGCATCGTGCACCGCGATCTCTCCACGAACAACGTGATGATCGATTCCTCCGACGGGGTGAAGATCCTGGACCTGGGCCTGGCCCGCGACATGTCCTCCCTGGCCACGATTTCCGCGGAGCATTTCCTCGCGGGCACCGTCCCCTACGTCGCGCCCGAGCAGATCCTGGGTGCAAGCCCGAGTCAGCGCTCGGATCTCTTTTCGTTCGGGGTCATACTCTACGAAGTGATCACCGGCCGGAACCCCTTTGCGGCCGATCACTTCATGTCTGCGCTGTACAACATCAGCAATCGTGATCCGGAGCCGATCGAGGCCTTCATGGAGAACGCTCCGCCCGCCTTGTCTCGGCTGGTGAACTCCTGCCTGGCGAAGATCCCCGAGGACCGGCCGGGTTCCGCGCGCGAGATCGAGAGCGCCCTGACCGCGATCCTGGCCGCCTCGGGCCTGGCCGATATCCGGTCGATCCCCCGTCCGAGCGAGCCCGCGATGCGCGGGTGCAGCGTGCGCAACCCCTACCTGAGCCGCGTCATGATCAAACAGCACGCGAGCTTCTACGGCCGAAGGCAGGAGGTGAAGCGGATCTACGCGCGCCTGGGCGCCACGCCGCCGGGTTCGGTTTCCGTGGTGGGCGATCGGAAGATTGGTAAGTCATCGCTCCTGAACTACGTCTACATGCGTCAGAACCGCGCGGAGTATCTGGAGCAGCCCGAAACGCTGGTCATGGTCTTCATCGACCTCCAGGAGCAGCGCGAGATCACGATCGACGGGTTCGTGCGCCAACTGGTAGGCATGGCGGAATTCGAGCTGCGCGGCCGCCTCGAGGTCTCGGACTGCCGGCCGGATCTCGAGGGGGTCAAGGATCTGGTCCAGAGGCTGGATCGCGCCGGCTACCGGCTCGCGATCCTTTTGGACGAGTTCGAGGCGGTCACGCGCAATGCCCGGTTCGACCCGCAGTTCTTCTCGTTCCTGAGATACCTGGCCAACCACTACAACGTGGCGTACGTCACTTCGTCGGCCCGGGACCTGCAAGTGCTCTGCCACACCAAGGAAGTCTCCGACTCCCCGTTCTTCAACATCTTCTCGACGCTGCGTCTGACCGCCTTCCGGCTGGAGGAGGCGCGCGAGCTGATCCGGGAGCCATCGGCGCGCGTGGGAAAGCCGCTCGTCGCGTGGTCCGACGCGATTCTGGACCTGTCGGGGCTCCTGCCCCTCTACTGCCAAATGGCCTGCTCGCACGCCATCGAGCAGCTCGACGAGAGCTCGGGTAGCGCGCTCGACCTTGACGACCTGCGTCGCCGATTCCTGGAAGAGGCCGAGCCGCACTTCCGCTCCGTATGGGAGAGCTTCAGCGACGATGAGCAGGTTGGGGCGCGACGGGTTGCGAGCGGCCGGAGCCTGCCGCCATCGCTTCGCCACGTGGTCGAGGGTCTCGCCCGGCGGGGCTATGTCACCGGCGAAGAGAATGCCCCGGTTCTGTTCTCCTCGTGCTTCGCGCAGTTCGTCCGCAGCCGGGAGGGGGCCGAGGCCAGGCCCGGGTTCCTGCGCCGGCTGCTCGGGAAGGGGTGACGGCGGACGGAGCCCGCCCGGTCAGAGGTCGCTGGGGCGCGCCCGGCCGTTGCGCCCGGGCTTTCCTCCGCCGCGGCGAGGGTCGAGGTCGCTCCCTCGGGTGCCTACCGGGGCGGCGCCGGGGGACCGGGCAGCGGCTCCGGCGTTCCTCCGTTTTTCTCGTCCCCGAAGAGCACCAGGTATCCGGTGAAGGCCGCCGCGACGCTGCCGGCACGAAGCGCGTACCATGCGAAACCTCTCGACTTGCGAAGCGCGAGCGACAGCTCCAGAGTCGAGTTCGGAGAGATGGTCACCGGTTCCAGGCGGGTCCGGTAGCCGGGTCGTGTCACCCGAATCGTCTTGGCGCCCCGGGGCAGGTCCCGCGCTTCGAGTGGACAGCGATCGCACGGCGCGCGCAGCGTGTCGCGCCCGACCACCACGACGGCATCCGGCGGCTCGAGCCGGACAATGCGGAGATCGCCGAATCGCTCTGCCCGCACGCTGTCGAAGAGCGCAACCATCTCCGGCGGGAAGTCCTCCCGGGGAATGGGCCGGAGGCGGTGGAGCCGCGGAAGCGCGAGACACTCCTCCATGGTCTGCCGCGCCTGGCGATACCACAATTCGGCGGTGGCACGGCCGTGCGGCTGATCTTTGTAGGTGTTCCCGCGCTGGACGTGGGTATTGATCAGCGCCAGATAGGTCTGGCCCAGCCGGTCGTCGGACAGGCTGGAGTCGCGGGTTGCCGCGCCCAGGATCTCCGTGGCGCGATCGTAGTCCCCGTCCTTCAGACACCGGCGGGCCTCGACCAGCGGATCACCGGCCGGAATAGGCGTCTGCGCCGGAACCGGATGAGAGGATCCGAGGGCAACGCCCAGGACCAGGAGCGAGATCCCCACCGAGGCCGGTGCTTTTCGCGCCCCGCGTCGCGTCATGCCTGGAACTCCGCGCAAAAAACCGCAGGCCCTCGCACCATCCGCCGGCGAACGCCCGGTGTCCTGCCGGCCGGGGCGATCATGATCCTTCGCCAACAGGGCGACAAGGGACCTTTGGCCGCAGGAACGGGGCTCCCCGAGGCGGGCCCGCCGGCCTGCGGGAGGACGCCGGGTTCCCGCTCCGCAAGCCGGGCAGCCGGTGGCTGAGTCCCTGCCTCGCGTCTTGACCCGCGCCGGCGCCCCCGCACGGTTCCGGCCCCGGGCCGCCCGGGCCTGCGTGCCACGCGGCCGACTCCGGGAGGTCGAGGCGCTGCGCGTGGCGCGCGGCTGCCCATCTCCGGCACAGGGATGGCCATGCCTGCGCGGTGGTTGGCCCGATTTCCGCCGTGACGTACGCACGCGGGCAGACCCGGTGTCCGCAGTCGTGCTGTCGCCTGCATCCATGGACACGGACCATGTCTGCGGTGCGGATGCGGCACCTGTCCGTAGACGCGGTCCGCCTCCGCACATCGTTCGTGGGTCTCCCACGCGTGACCAAGCCGTGTCACCCGCCTGGAGCCGGCCCGCTGCCCCGAGGGCACGGCAACGCCGGTCGGCTGCGGTCCCGGGGAGACGTGGCGAGGGTCGGTGCTGCGGCCCCGGAGACCTTGCGCAGGTGCAAACCCGGGCCCACCGGTCGTATGATGGGCCTGTGCCAGATCAGCAAAGGCTTCCGGTTCCCACAAAGAGAGACCGTGCACCGCGGCCGCAAGGCCGGGCTGCAGCGCACCGAGGCCCGCAGCGAAGGTCTCGTTCCCATCATGCCGCCTACCGGCTGGAGGCACGATGTTCATTCGATCGGCTTGCGTCTTTCTGCTCTTCACGGCGGCGATCGTGACTCCGCCCGCCAGCGCCCAATCGTTCCTGGAGTGGAAGGGACTGACTCCCGGCCCCTACCCCGTAGCATTCCGCACCACGGTTGTCGATGATCTGACCCGGACCATCCATACGCCCACGGACTACGACGGACGGCCGCGGCCGGGCTACGGCCGGCGCCCGGTTCACATCGCCATGTGGCAGCCGGCGGACACGAGCGCCACCGGTCTCGGGATGACATACGGCGACTACCTGCCCCTCCTCGCTTGGGACACCGGTCCCGAGTCCGAAGGAGCTGCCGAGCGCCAGGTCGCCGAACTGCAATACATCCAGACGGTCACCCCGCAGGCGGCTCCGCCCGACCCGGCCGCCGTGGACCGCCTGATGGGTGAACGTGTCTGGGCCCGCCGGGACGCCGGGCCGGCACCCGACAGATTCCCCGTCCTCATCTATGCGCCCGGCTCGGGGTATCCGGCCTTCGACAACTCGGTGCTGTTCGAGTACCTGGCCAGTCACGGCTACGTGGTGGTATCGGCTCCATCGACCGGCCCGGATGCCGGACGCATGCCTGACAACGCCTTCGGCCTGGAGGCCCAGACGAGGGACCTGGAGTTTCTCGCGGGGTACGTCCAGACCCTGCCGCAGGCTGATGCCGAGCGCATTGGCACCGCGGGGTTCAGTTGGGGTGGGCTCTCCAGCGCCCTGTTCGCCCTCCGGAATGCGAGAGTCAAGACGTTCATCAGCCTGGACGGGACCATCCGGGACGAGCGGTGCCTCAACATCGGGCGGACCTTTCTTCACTTCCAGCCGGCGCGGCTTCGGATCCCGACGCTCGTGTTCACCACGGCCACCGACCTCGCGATCCCCGGCTTTCACGATGAATCGTTCCTGGAAGACGCCAGGTTCGCCGAGATCACCCGGGCCGTCGTTTCCGGGACACCCCATCATGACTTCGCATCCATGTCGAGTCTCCTCCGGCGCAGCTCTCGAGACGGCAAGGACCGCGACTGGGCACCCGCCACGGCCGGCTATGAAGCGATCTGCAGATTGACCCTCGAGTTCCTGGACGTTCACTTGAAGGGCGCAGCCGCGGAATTGGCCCCGGCCAGCGAGGTCATGGCCGTCTGCAGCATCTCGACGCGGAATGCTGAGCAGGCCCCGCCGACTCCCGAGGATTTCCTGGAAGTCCTCGAACGGAACGGACTTCCGGACGCGGCGATCTTGATGAGGACCACAGCCCGACGCCACCCGAACGTGATCGGATCCTTCGAAGCCGCGATCATCGAGGCCGGCTACTCGCGCCTGGGAACCGGACGCTCCGCCGATGCCATCGCCATCTTCGCGCTCGGGGTCGAGATCCTTCCGGAGTCGGTCAATGCCTCCGATAGCCTGGGCGAGGCGTACCTGTCAGCCGGAGAACTGGATCGTGCCGAGGCGTGCTACCTTGACGCCAAACGCAAGGCAGAACAGATGACGAGCCTGTCCGAAGAGGCCAAGGCCCGGTACGTCGCCAGCGCCGACAGGGCTCTCGCCGAGATCGAGAAGAGACGACCGAGGTGACGTGGCGGACCCCGTCCGGGACGGTTTCGCCGCGCGACCGGGCGGGTTCGTCGGATTTCCCCTTTGGTTCGCGAACTGAAGGGGACCACGACCGCAACACCCTGGCTCCCCTCCCCGTACGCGCAGGGGCCGATGGGCTTGGCCCCGCAACCCATCCGCGGAGGTTCCGGGGTCGGCCGGCGGCCGGCGCAGGCAACACCCCGGCCGCGAGGAGAGCTACGACCATGAGAGAGAGCCGCCACTTCGTCGGCGCCATTTCCGCCCTGCTGCTGCTTGCCGTCCAGGCTCCGGCCGCCCGCGGCGTCGAAGGGTTCGACCCTCGAGGCGAGGGACCCGGCTACCCGGACTGCGCCAACGGCCGCCTGACCAATCCTCCCACCCTGCCGGCCCATCGGATCACACAGGGACCGATCCGGTTGGACGGGCTTCTCCGCGAGCCCGACTGGATCGCCGCGCCCGCCGCCACGGGGTTCACCCAGTTCGAACCGGACCGGGGGGGCGAGCCGGCGGAGGAGACCGTCCTCAAGGTCGTCTACGACGAGGATGCGATCTACTTCGGTATCGCGTGCTGCCGCCAGAACGGCACGCCGGTGACGAGCAGCCTGGCCCGACGCGACAACATCGTCGGCTCCGATCTGATCCGTCTCTACCTCAGCCCGTATCACGACATGGTCACGGGCTACCACTTCCGGATCAATCCTTCCGGCGTCAAGGAGGACTACTACAACTACGGGGACCTCTACCACGACCCCTCGTGGGATGCGGTCTGGGACGCCGAGACATCCGTCGATCCCGACGGCTGGTATGCGGAGATCCGCATCCCCTTCTCCTCTGTCCGGTACCGGGCCGCCGAATCGATGACCTGGGGATTGAACCTGTTCCAGCACATCTACAGCCGCGGCCAGCGGACCGCCTGGTCCAACTGGACCCGCGAGCAGCAGGGGTTCATGAGCCGCTCGGGCACCGTGACCGGGATCGAGGGGATTCGACCGCCGCGCCAACTCGAGATCACGCCGTACGTCGTGGGTAGCACGGCGGATCCCGCCGCCATGCGCGCCCGGGGCTCGGGGGAAACCGACTGGGGGCACTTCGGAAACGCCGGCGCCGATCTCAAGTGCGGGGTAACGGCCGACCTCACACTGAACGCCACCGTTCAGCCCGATTTCGGACAGGTGGAAGCAGATCCTTCCCAGCTCAACCTTTCGCCGTATGAGACCTTCTACGAGGAGAAGCGCCCCTTCTTCATCGAAGGCGCCCAATTCTTCGAGCACCCGAGCTTCAACATGGTCTACTCCCGCCGCATCGGGACCGGCAGCGAGAACTCCCGGATCCGCTTTGCGAGCAAGTTGACCGGCAAGACAAGGGGCAACGTCTCCACCGCGATCCTCCTGGCAGCCACCGACGAGACCAGGGAGGGGCGGGCTCACAACCCCTTCCGCGCCGGAGAGAACCGCGCAGTCTACGCCATCGGCCGCTTCGGCAAGCAGTGGGGCGGCGACATGCACAGCTTCCACATCATGCAGACCGGCGTCTGGCGGGACCGGAGCAGCCACACCGCCGCGACGCGAAACGGCTACACGACCGGCGCCGATCTGGAGATGAACTTCAAGGACCGGATGTACCAGATCACCGGCTCGCTGGTCGGGAGTATCATCGACGATCAGGCTGATCCGGCGGGCCTCCGGGCCGATCCCAGACCCGCCTACGGCACCGGCAGCCGGTGCGAGTTCACAAAGACTTCCGGTGACTGGCGCTACGCTCTGACCACCCGGCACCAGGGCGACAAGCTGGACTTGAACGATCTCGGCTACATCAGCGACGCCAACCACTACGCCGTCCAGGGCTGGCTGCAGCGCGCCTACAATGCGGACGACGATGGCCAGGGGTTCATCACCAGCGCCTACGGGCAGGTGCGGTACTACCGAAGCTGGATCTACGCCGATCGAACCTTTCCCGATCCACAGAACCCCGGGCGGGCGCTCTGGTCCTACCGGCGCGGCCACGACCTGCAGACGAACTACGTCGTCAACAGCAACGTGACCACGCGCAACTGCTGGGCAGCCTACGGCAACGCCACCTACATTCCCGAGAGGACCGAAATCTACGGGACCCGGCGGGTCCCGGGGCAGGGCACGCGGGGACCGCTCATGAGCGCACCGGCCGAGTACAACGTGTATGCCGGCATCAGCTCCGACAGCCGCAAGTCGTACACTCTCAGTCTGGACGGCACCTGGGTCCGGGACGAGGCGGGCAGCTCGGTTCGGGGCTGCGACGTGGGACTTTCGTGGGTCCAGAACAGCCGAGTGACTCACCAGGTCTTCTCTTCAGTGCGGGACACACACGCCGACGCCCAGTGGATCGGCAACATCGACAAACCCGGGGCCGGCATCGGGGGGGTGAGCTACCTCTTTGCCCCGCTGGACCAGAACACCTGGGATGTCACGTTGCGCAGCAGCGTTCTGTTCACGCGCGACCAGTCGCTCGAGCTCTATGTGCAGCCCTTCCTGACGGTCGGCAGCTATGGGGAGGCGCGGGAGTTGGCCCGGCCGGACAGCTACGAATTCCGGGCGATGCCCGAAGTCAACGCCGCCGACCAGGACTTCTCCTACGGAGCGGTGAACCTCAACATGGTCTACCGCTGGGAGTACCGGCCGGGCTCGACCTTCTACCTGGTCTGGACCCAGACGCGGAGCCGGTTCGACACGCGGGAGAACCACGTCTCCGCCACGGAGTTCGATAACGACTTCGGCTGGGATCCCCTCTTCCGGAACCGCGGAGAGAATCGCATCCTGGCGAAGCTCACCTACTGGATCGCGGTGTAAGGCTTCTGGCGATTCTCACCGGCAATCGTGGCGCCCCCTCAACCCGGCTCACCCCTTTGGATTGTCGCCAGAACACCAACGAATGCCGAACCACGGTCTTCGTGCTACGCTTCCGCCCGTTCCCTGCGGCGCGCAGCGGCGCCGCTCGCAGGTGGAAAGCGAAACAGGAGCCTCATGTCCCAGGCCAGTCACCGCGTCCTCCACGAACGGGCGCAGTTCCTCTACCAGCTCGGCCGCGACCTCGAGCGGATCGCGGACCGACAGGATCCGACGCGGGTCATTCGCTTTGCGATGCGCCGTCTGGCGGAATTCCTCGGGGCCGATCTCGTCCTGCAGGCCGACATCCGCCGCGCGGATGGCGCGCTCGAGCGCCCGTTCGCGCTGCCGCTCACTCCCCGCGGCCGGGAGCTGGCGCTGCTCGCCGAGACCCCGACGTTTCTCGAGCCGCTCCGCTCCTTTCTGCGGCGCCAGGTGGGCCCAGCGGACCACACGGAGTTGCTTCTGCGCGTGGTGTCCGGTGACCGGCCCGTCTCCGTCCTGGCGTTCCTCCGCCCCGGCCGCGCCTTTTCCCGCGCCGAGACCCGGCTCGGCATGGATACCGCCGAGATCCTCTCGGAAAACCTGCGCCACCGCGTGCGCGAGCGGGTACAGGCGCAGAAGGAGCGGATCTACGCCAAGGTCCTCTCCGAAATCCGGCCCAAGGACGTCCTCTACCAGATCCTCCACGGCCTGAAGCGGCTCCTCGAGTACGACCACAGCGGCGCCGTGCTCCTGATCGAGGGCAGCGAGCTGGTGGTGGAAGCCGAGATCATCGCCTGGACCAAGGCCAAGTCGGCCCGGATCGGACAGAGTGTCGCCCTCACCGAGGAACTGCGTTCCTGGCTGGACGAGGCGACCCACCCGGTCCTGGTACCCACCGGGGAAACGCCCGCGGGGCACCCTCCCCTGCCGGGAGTGCTCGGCAATGCCATCTTTGCCCGCGACGGGGCGGGCGGGTCGCGCGGAGAGCCTCCCGGGATTCCCGCGACCCACGATCCCGGCGCGCGGGCCGGCCTGGTGGCGGTCCTGCGTCACCGGAACCGGACCCTTGGCGTGATCGCGTTGCGGGCCCGGGGCGCCGCCTCGTTCACTCCCTTCGACCTGCAGGTCCTGGCGGAGTTCCTGCCCCTGGCCTCCATCACCCTGTACAACTCCACGCTGTACAAGGTGCAGCACGATCGGCTGGTCAGCGCCGAACGCCGGACGGCTCTGGCGGACCTGGCCCGCGCCATCTCGCATGACCTGAACAATGCTTTCGGGGTCATGCTGCCGCTCCTCCAGGCCGCGCGACGCGATGCCGTGGCGGGTAACATCGACTCACAGCGGCTGACCCGGGACCTGGAGATGATTGAACGGTACGCCCAGACGGGCTCTCGCATCTTCCAGGGCCTTCTCTCCGTGGCCCGCGGAGCGGCGGAACCGGCCGGGTGGAGGGATCTCTCCTTGGTGCTGGGAGCGGTATCGCGGATGATCGGCCCGAGTCTCACCGGCAAGCGGATCGATGTCCACACCGACTTCGCGCCCGCTCTGCCGCAGGTCTTTCTGCGCCGCAGCGACATGGAGCAGCTCTTCCTCAATCTGGTGTACAACGCCCGCGATGCCATGCCCGACGGCGGGGTACTGACCCTGCGCTGCCGGCCCGATACCGGCGAGGGTGGGGACGGGGTGCGGGTGGAGGTCATCGACACCGGGACCGGCATGGAAGCCGAAGTCAGCGCCCGCATCTTCGAGCCGTTCTTCACGACCAAGGAGACCGGATCGGGGCTGGGGCTCGACATCTGCCGCTCCATCGTCTGGGACTACGACGGGTCGATTCACGTCGAGTCGACGCCGGGCCGGGGCACCACGGTCACCGTGCGCCTGCCGCGCCTGGCGGAGCGGCTGCGCGAGCAGGCCGAGCGGCTCGGCGCGCCGGCCGGCCACCCAACCAAAGGCAACGGGCATGACGGCTGATTCCGCAACTCCGCCCCGGCGTGGCGATCGGCTGGCGCACCCCCCCGGCGCGGGGGAGCGTCGCCGCATCCTCGTGGTCGACGACGAGGCGGGCATCCGCTACATGGCGCGCCGCGTGCTCGACAAGCTCTTCGACGTGGTGGAAGCAGCCAGTGCGGAAGAAGCGCTGCGAATCCTCGAGACCGAGGCGTTTCACATCGCCATGATCGACGTCCGCCTGCCTGGCATCTCCGGCCTCGATCTCCTGGCGGCGATGAAGAACCTCTCCCCCGGAGTGGATGTCATCGTCATGACCGGAAGCGCCGTCGACGTGGATGAGGCACTGGAGGGAGCGATCCGACGCCGAGCCTTCTTCTTCCTGCGAAAGCCGTTCCCCCTGGGGATTCTCGAGACCCTGGCGCAGCGCGTGACCGAGAAACAGGAGCTGGAGGAACGGCTCGAGCGCCACACGCGGGATCTCGAGCAGGGGCTCGAAAGTGCCCGGATCTTCCAGCGGAAGCTGCTGCCGGCTTCGCCGTGGACCGGCCCGGCGGTTCGCGTCGCCTCGACCTACCATCCAAGCCAGCAACTCGGCGGCGACTTCTTTGACTACTGGCCGCTGCCGGGCGGCGGGGCCGGCATCCTGGTGGCAGATGTCGAAAGCCATGGTCCGCCGGCCGCGATGATGACCGGCATCGTCAAGACCCAGGTGCATTCGCTCTGCGTCGACATCCAGGATCCGGCCGATGTGCTCACCGCGCTGGACGAGGAACTGTCCCGCATTGCGTTGCCATCCTATCTGACGGCGCTCTTGATCTTCGATCGATCCGACGAAGAGGAGATCGTCTGGTCGGGGGCGGGGCATCCGCCGGGCCTTCTGTGGGTGCCGGGGAGTGGGAATCGCGCCGCCGCCGCGAGGGGGCAGGTGCATCTGCTCGGCTCGACCGGCTTGCCGGTCAACACCGGCCTGTCCCCGTGGCCCCGGAAGTCCCAGACGGCGCGACGGGTCCGTGGCTCCCGGCTCTTCCTGTATACCGACGGCTACCCTGAGACCGTAGACCCCGGCGGCCGGCCGTTCGACGAGGAGCGGCCCGACTCCGGAAGCGCGGCGGCGGTCGGCTCGTTCGCGCCGCTTCTGCCGCCACCCGATCGCACGGTCCCGTTCGAGTTCGATTCGCCGTTCGGTCGGGCGGCTCTGGAGGCCCTGGCGGCCGGGGACGCAGAGGCCGGCCTCGCCGACCTGGAATCGACCCGCGAGCAGTTCGCGCCGGACCTCTCGCCGTTGGATGACCGGGCGGCATTGCTCGCCTGGCTGCTGTAGCCGGTTGGCCGGCCCTGATCCGCTAACTCCGTCGCACCAGCACCAACGTGATGTCGTCCGATTGCGGCCCCGCCGCGCTGAACTCCCGGATCGAATCGACCACTCGATGAACCAGGTTGTCGCACGGGACATTCTGGGAACCCTTGAGCGCCGCGAGCAGGCCATCCGTCCCGAAGAACTCGCCGTTCGGATCCCGCGCCTCGGTGATGCCGTCGGTGAAGATCGCGACCAGCGATCCCGGCGCGAGCTGCGCCGACGCCTCTTCGTAGACGAACTGCGGCAGCATGCCCAGAATCAGTCCGCCTCCCGTCAACTCGCCCGCCGATCCGTCGGGACCGATCACGATCGGGGCATCGTGCCCGGCGTTGGCATAGCGGAATTCGCCGGTGCTGGGGTCCAGCAACCCGAGAAACGCCGTGATGAACTTGCCGGGATCCACGCTGGCGTGGATGAACTGGTTGATCCGGGCCAGGACCTCCGCGGGCCCCAGCCGCAGCAGGTCCTGGCTGCGCAGGGACGCGCGAAACGTGGACATCAGCATCGCCGCGGCCGCTCCCTTTCCGGAGACGTCGGCCACGGCAATCCCCACCAGCCCGCCCTCCAAGACCAGGTAATCGTAGTAGTCTCCCCCGACTTCGCGCGCCGGCAGGCTCGTGCCGGCCAGCTCCGCGCGCTCCAGGACGGGCGGCAGAGCCGGAAGCAGGCGGTCCTGGATCGCGCGGGCCAGGCGCAGCTCCTCCTCCAGGCGCTCCGACTCGAGCTCCATGGCTCGCATTCGCTGCAGCCCGTCCGCCATGGTGTTGAACGAGGAGGCGACCGCCCAGAGCTCATCCTGTCCGCCGATCTGGGCCCGGTAGTCCAGCTTTCCCTCGCGCAGCGCGTCGGTCGCCGTGCTGAGCGCACCCACCGCCCGGGTGACCGATCGCACCATGTCGACCACCATGCTCGCGACGACCCAGATCGCGCCGAGCAGGAGCACGGCGATGATGCCGAGGACGAACAGGACCACGGTCGCCATCGGATTGTCGCGGCTGATGGCGAAGAGAGAGAGGATCTGCTCACCGAAGCCGGCGGAGGACGAGATGATGATGGGCGTCGTCTGCCATCGGCCGTCCACCCGCTTCAGGCAGTCCACGGTGGCTCCGCCGGGCAGGCGCCGCGAGCCGCGCCCGGAGGGACCGTCAAGAGAGGACGCGGCTTCGGAGGCCGGCGGAGCGGCGCGACCGACTGCGGGCGACGGCGACGGACTCACGGGTGCCGAGCGCGCGGCATCCCGCGTTTCGATGGCCTCCATGCCGCCGAGGTCGCCGGTCACCGACACCCCCCCGCGGTTGCGGCTCACGGTCGCGCGGGGATGCACCGCCACCGGCACGCCCACGATCCGGCTGAAGGCGTCCGTGAGCGACGAGTCGACCGGCGCCAGGGCCTCAATCCGGACCGGCCTGGCGCCGAGCGTCCGATCCAGGCGGGCGCGAAGAAAGAGCGTCTGGCCGTCAAAGAGCAACGGGGCGCGATCAGACGGCGCGTCGACGGCGAGGAGCGAGTCGACCTCGAATGCCGGAGCGCCGGCCACCACCCGGACGGGATCATCCCCCTCGCGCCGCAGGAGGATCGCCGGCCCCGCGCTTTCGCCGAACGGGTTCTCGCTCACCTCCTCCCCGACCTCCAGCGCCTCGGCAATCCTCTGGACGGCCTGCTGCGACTGCTCCGTGAACATGCGCACGGCCAGCGCCCCGCGATAGGTGGAGAGATACAACGTCGTGCCGAGAAGCAGAAACAGGACCAGGAGCCCGGCCGGGACAATCGCGGCCAACAGGTGGGAGCTGATCAGACGCGGCGCGATGCGGCGGATCTGCAGGTGAATCCGGGTGGCCGTGGCCGGAATGACAAAGAATGCGAAGATGATTCCCACCCGCTGCCCCGCGGCGGAGAGCATGATCAGGCCCTTGGCGACCGTCGCCGCGGCGGCCCACGGATCGCTGACCTTGGCCGAGAAGAGGAAGATCGTGAGCAAGGCCGTGACGTTCAGCAGCAACAGGTTCAACGCTCCCATCGCCGCTCGCCAGCGGAATGACAGCAGGAAGGGCAGCGCCAGCAGGGTGGCGACATAGCCCAGCGCGCGCGGGAGCACCGGCCCGACCAGGAGCCAGAGAACGAACAGCCCGGCCCACACCCGCGTGCGCCGGTTCCAGGTTCGCTCTCGCAGGATCAGCTCGCCGAGCGCGCGCAGGAACAGGACGCTGCCGATCCAGATCATGAGCCCGAGCGCCAGGCCGACGAGCGGACCCGGCTGCGCCTCCCGCCCGGACCAGACCGTGCGCAGAAGAACGGAGGGGGCGAGATGCATCAGCAGCAGGCCACCCCACCAGAACGGCACGAGGTACTTGAGGGGATAGCTCGGCCGCCACCGAAGCCAGAGGAAGAATGCCACGAGCCCCAGGACGTGCAGCGGGAATCCGGTCATGCGTGCCTCCGCCGGCGCGGTCGTAACGAGTTCACGGCGCGGCCGAGCGCAGCATCGCCGGCCCGAAACCGCATCGCCGAGTCGATTCGCCCCAGATCACCGGGCGCCATCCTAACGGAGGGCGGGAACGGCTTCGAGCGGTTTTGTGGGGCTCGGGCGACGGGGGCAGCGTTGTGGAGAGCGTTTCGCGGCCGCTCCGAAGGCGCCCCGGCGGGACGGCGCCATGGCGGGACAGCGGGATGGCGGAACGGCACGACGGCGGAACGGAGGGATTGCGGAACGGCGCTACGGGAGACGCCGCGCATCCACGACGCGGAAGCAGGTCTCGTCCGCGGCGGCGCCCTCTCCCGCCCCGGAGCCGGAGGACGTCGTGTCGACATCGGCCGACGAAGACGCCGCACGCGCCTCGGCCGCCAACCGGTCCCGGGCGACCCGCACCGCGAGCGGCGCGCTGTCACAGGAGAGCCAGCGCCGCCGAAGCCGCATGGCCGCCACCGCGGTCGTCCCCGATCCGCCGCAGAAGTCGGCCACCCTCATCCCGGGATCGGTCGCCGCTTCCAGGATCCGCCGTAGCAACGCCACCGGTTTCTGCGACGGATAGCCGGTCCGCTCGCGCGCATCCTGGGTGAGCCAGGGGATGTCCCACACGTCGTCGAGGAATCGATACCGGAACCAGCCGTCCGCATCCTGGAACTCCTCGACTCCCGATCGCGCCACCCGGTGCTTGAGCCGCTTGACCTCGCGCTGGCGATGAAACGTGTGCCCGGGCCCGTTGCGGTAGTAGAGGATCGTGTCGTGCTTGCGGGCGAACCAGCGCGCGGGGATTCCGCCGGTGGCATAGTGCCAGACGATCTCGTTCAGGAACTGCGCCTCTCCGAACAACTCATCAAGGAAGAGGCGGCCGTGGTGGGCCAGCCGCCAGTCCAGGTGCAGGAAGAGCGCCCCCCCGGGCCGCAACACCCGACGCGCTTCGACCAGCAGCGCTTTCAGCCACGGGGAGAGCCGGCCCCCGCCCGGGTCGGAGTACGCGACCTCCGTGCCCAGCGCAAAACGGCCGGAGCGCCCGCGGAGCGCCCGCCGCGCGGTGCCGGTGCCGAACGGCGGATCCAGGTAGATGAGATCCACACACCCCGGAGGGAGCATCCGGGCGACATCCAGCCCATCGCCCAGGATGAGCGCGCTGCTTTGGAGCAACTCCTCCGGAGCCTCGAGGCGCGGCAGGCAAACCGGACCGGAGTCCGATTCACCCATCGAGCTCGACCTCCCAGTACTCGCGGGAGATGAACTGCTGCCAGGAGGTCTTCCGTTTTCCCAGCGGGATGCTGATGCACGGCGTCCAGGGCGGTTCCACCGCGGGGCGGAGCAGACGCAGCCCCGCCTCCTCCGCCGGCCGGCTCCCCTTGCGACGATTGCACCGCAGGCAGGAGAGCACGCAATTCGTCCAGGTCGACTGGCCGCCTCGCGAGCGCGGCACCACGTGGTCGATCGACAGCTCATCGATCCGCGGTCGCGCGCCGCAGTACTGGCAGGCATAGCGGTCCCGCCGGAAGATGTTGCGGCGGGAAAAGGTGACCCGGCCGCGCGGGTACCTGTCGTACCGAGTCAGGAGAACGACTTCGGGAACGCGCAACCGAAGGCTGACGGTGCGGATGCACGGCTCTTCTTCGGCGACGCGCAGGCAGGCCCAGGATTCGAAATCGTGCACGCTGTAGTCGTCCGGAGAAACCGCACGCGCGGTGCGGCGGTGGAGGAGGCAGAGGGCGGTGCGGACAGAGGTTGTGCCGATCGGCACCCAGTGCCGGTTCAAGACCAGCGTTTGTTCGTTCAGTACCGCCATACCCGGCCACCACCTCTCCTTACTCTATGCCTGCCGCCCGGGTCAGGGCAACGCGCAGATGGCGGGATCGGGAGACAGAATCCCGGATGCGGCCCCGGCCGTCCCCGGCGGTCGGCACCATCGACCCGGCACCGCCGTTTCGCAAGACCACGCGGGCCCCGCCCCGGGGAAGCGGACCGCCTCCTCCCCATGGAAATCGTCGCTTCAGCCCTCGCGATTCACCATGAATTCACCATAGTCCGTGATGCGGGCAAAGCCCAACCCCCGGTAGCAGGCGATGGCGGCTCCGTTCTCCGCGTGGACGTTGAGCCCGATCCAATCGACGCGCTCCCGCAACCGCCGGCAGAGCGCGCCGGTGACCGCCCGGGCGAGCCCCCTCCCCCGATGCTCCGGACGGGTGGCGATGTTCCCCAGCGCCGCCACGCGGTGGGCAGGGGAATAGACGTGTACGCCGGCCACCGCGCACAAGCCCCCGTCGAGCCGAAGCCCCACGTACTGCCCCGTATCCAGCATGCGCGGATCGAACCAGTTGCCCGGGTAGCTGGTCGCATAGAACGCGAGCAGGTCGTCGAGGTCGCTCTGCGACAGGACACAGAACTCGGCCGGATCGGATCGCGGAAGGAGGAACGGCCCGGTCGTGGACGTCATCCCCGGATCAGGCGCCGCCGTATCGTCCGGCAACTCCCCGGTCGCTCCGCCGCGCCGGGACGCCCGCGTGTCGTCGATCAGCCCCATGCGCAGATGACGCCCGTGCGGCTCCAGGCGAAAGCCGCTCGCCAGTGTCGGCTCCAGCCCCGGCGACAGGTGCGCGTAGAAGCGGGCGGGCAGGAGGTTCTGAATCGCGATCAGCAACTCGCTCATGCCGTCCGGATCCCGCGTGAATGCCAGGACGACCGGCAGGTTGCCGGCGTCGTAGAGGAGCACGACCTCACGGAGGACGCCCGAGGCGCCGCCCGCCCCCGCGCATTGGTCCGCGAAAAGGCCCCACCACCGCGCGTGCGGCCGGAAGAAGTCGTCGAGATCTCCCAGCGCGTATAGGTGGAGAAACGGGTCTCTGCGGAAGAAGTCCGCCAGCGTGCCGGTGTCGTGGAGTTCTGTAATCACGCGTGATCTCCGCACCTGGCCTCGGTTGTGCCCGCGGCGCGCCTCAGGGCTTGCGGACAGTCATCAGCGCGCCCTGGGTACACGACGAGGTTCGATACCCGGTCCATCCGTGCCAGATCGGATCGACAAGTCCTGCCTCCGCGAACATGAGCCGGAGCGACCGCTCCGCAACCGCGCCGGCAATTCAGTCCGACCAGGCGCCCTTGCGCGCCACCTCCTCCGGCGTGACGTGATCCTCGAGCAGGATGTCGGCCATGGCGACGCGCCCGCCGGGAACAAGCACGCGAACGAGCTCTCGAAGCATGGCCGGCTTGTCCAGGCAGAGGTTGAAGACGCCGTTGCTGATCACCGCATCGACCGAGGCGTCGAGGACCGGCAGCGCCGTGGCCTCGCCCCGGAGGAATCGAACCTCGCCGGCATCGGTCCGGGCGTCGACCTCGACTCCGCGCGACCTCGCGCCGCAGTCGGGAACGGTTCCGGCGCCGACCTCAACCGCGCCCGACCTCGCGCGGCGGGCCCGAACGGCCCGCGCGAGCATCGCCGCGGTCCGATCGACGCCGAGGACCCAACCGCCCGGTTGCACGAGCCGCGCCGCCAGGAATGCATCCGTGCCCGCGCCGCAGCCCACATCCAGCACCTTCTCCCCCGGCTGCAGCGCCAGAAGGCGGATCGGATGCCCCACCCCGGAGAAAGCCGCAGTCGCCTCGGCCGGCAGGGCCGCGATCTCCCGCGAGTCGTAGCCGAGCCGCACGGCACTCGAAGCGCCCATGGGAAAGAAGGCCGCCGCAGCCGGGTCCTCGGCCATCCGCGTGAATCGATCGCGCACTCGCCGACGGATCTCTTCGGGAGAAGCTCCCACTCGACCTCCTGCATGTGCCGGTCTCACCGACGGACTGATCATACGGGAAACCGCGACCAGACACGAAGCGTCGCGCCGGAGTCGGGTCCGCTGGAGTCGGGTCCTCCGGCGTTGAGGACCGCTCCGAGCATCGATTAGGATGGACGCCAGT
>CAYYQN010000005.1:40252-157847 GCA_964473865.1 uncultured bacterium
TCGGGTCCTCCGGCGTTGAGGACCGCTCCGAGCATCGATTAGGATGGACGCCAGTCGCCCCGATCTGGAGGTGGGATCATTCTCTTGCACCGTTTCCGACACTCCTCGCCCCCGAAACGGCGGACACGCCCGGTGAGACTGCGCGTCTGGTTTGCGGCCGGGCTGGCCGGACTGGGAGGCCTTGCCGGGCTCTACGCCGGCTGCGCGGGTCGGGGGCGCGCACCGCACGCGGTCATCCTGATCACGCTCGACACCACGCGGGCGGACCGGATCGGCTGTTATTTCACGCCGGAGTCGGACCCGACCAAGCCCGCCCATGTCGAGACTCCGAACCTGGACCGCCTCGCGGCCGATGGCCTGCTGTTCCTGAATGCGGTGACGCCCGTTCCTCTCACCTGCCCCGCCCACACCACCATGATGACCGGTCTCTATCCGCAGTCGCACGGCGTCACCTCCAACGAGACCACTCGCGCCGGAGACGATCTGCCTCTCCTGTCCGTGGACTTCAAAAAGGCCGGCTACGCCACGGCGGCCTTCATTTCCGGCTTCGTCCTGAACTCGTCGTGCGGCCTGGCGCGCGGGTTTGACCACTACGCCGACCTCACCGAGGAATCCCGCCGGGCGGCGGAGACGACGGATGCGGTCCTGCAGTGGCTCGACAGCGCGCCCGTCCGCGAGCGTCTCTTCCTCTGGGTCCACTACTACGATCCCCACACTCCGTACGCTCCCCCCGCCGACATCCGGGGGTTCGAGGACTTCCCCTACGACGGTGAGATCGCGTACATGGATCGCGAGATCGGGCGACTGCTGGACGGTCTCCGCCAGAGAAGGCTGGACCAGAACGCCGTCTTGGCGATCGTCGGCGACCACGGCGAGGGGCTCGAGGACCACGGCGAGAGCGAGCACGGAGTCTTCCTCTATGAGGAGACGCAGCGCGTGCCCTGGATCGTCCGCCTTCCCGCCCGGACCATGCGGAACCTGCGGCGCGCCGATCGCCGGATCCCGGAGGTCGTCAGCCTGGCCGATCTGCGGCCGACGCTGGCCGGGCTGGCCGGGATCAAGATGCTCGGCGAAGCGCCGCAGGGTCGGGACCTTCGTCCGCTGATGATGGCCGACGGTGGTCGCGACGGCTCTGCGGGATCGGAAGCCACGGGCGGCCAGGTCGTGCTCCTGGAGACGCTCTATCCCGAAGAGTGCCTGGGCTGGAGCCGGCTGCAGGGGCTGCGGGGCGATCGGTGGAAGTACATCCAGGCGCCGACGCCGGAGCTCTACGACCGGCAGTCCGATCCCCGCGAGAAGAACAACCTGGCCGGGTCGCTGCCGGACACGCTGCGCCGCTACGCCCGACTTCACGAGGTGCTCCGGCAGGAAACGACGCGCGCCCGGGAGTCGGCGAAGAAGACGACAGTCGATCCCGAGACCGAGCGCATGCTGCGAAGTCTGGGCTACCTGGCCCCCTCGGCGGCTCCCGCGGCGGGCCGGGACCTGCCTGATCCCAAGGCGATGATCGGGCTCTTCCGGCTCCTGGAGCAGAGCAAGACCCATGCGGAGCGAGGCGAGTGGGCCGAAGCCCTCGAACCATCCCGGCGGGTGCTGGAGGAGGATCCCGACAACCCCATTGCGCTGTCCTACCAGGCAGTGTCACTGGCCCGGCTGGGACGCCGGGAGGAATCCAACGCCGTGCTGGAAGTCATCCTCCGAAACCGACCTGAGGACGGCGCGGCGCGGTTCACGCTGGGAGAGAACCTGATATCCCTGGACCGGCGCGATGAGGCCATTCCCCACCTGGACCGGGCGTTGGGCGACGCGCGCTTCCGCAGCCGGGCGCACCTGCTGCTGGCGGCCGCCTTCGATGCGCGCGACGATTTCGCCGCGGCATACGAACACGCGAGCGCGGCGTTGGCCGATGCCCGACTGCATGACCGGGCGTTGCGGCATATGGGCCTGCTCTCGATCCAGCTCGGACAGATGGATCGCGCGGTCCAGGAGATCACGCCCGCGCTGCGGGCCTTCCCGAACGACGCGGAGCTGCACATGCGTCTCGGGGTCGCCCTGTTGGCTTCCCCGGGGCGCGAGGCGGAAGCGGAACGGGAGCTGCGGAGGGCGGTCGAACTGGCGCCCGCGCAACCGATGTACCACTACAACCTTGCGTGCAGCCTTGCCCGCCAGGGAAGGAACACAGACGCGATCGAACAGTTGCGACAGGCCGTCGCGCTGGGCTACGCAGATATCAGGCAACTGCGTACCGACCAGGACCTTGCCTCGGTCCGGCAGTCTCCGGAGATGGACCAGCTTCTGACCCGTTTGGCCGGCAAGAACGGGCAACCCTCCCGGTGACGAAGAAAGGACCGCGGACCGGCAGTCGCGCAACTCCAATCGTGACTGTGCGGTCGGCGACCGACATCCATCGGACACTGAAAAATATGCGCTTGACCATGCGTTCAAACCCGTGGTACGATTGCATGCGTGGGATATGCATCCGGGCAGGGCGTCCGGCGTGCACCCCTCGAGGCTTAGGTTCGATTCCTTCCTCGACCGGCGTGGGAAGGCAGGTTTGGGCACTCGGTTAGGATCTGTCACGCTCTCTCCGGGAACCCTCCGGGGGAGGAAAGGAGCATCAGCGATGAGATTGGTATTGATTGGACTCTTGGTTCTCTTCATGGCGAGCACGGCCAGCGCTGCCGATCTGACCAAGGGGACACCGGCCAATGCGACTTCTTTTGAGCCGACCCGGGACATGATCTACTGCTCCGGCGTCAACGCGGACAACGCGTTCTATGAGAACGGCATCTATGCCTACGGCAACATGCTCTCCGTCGGCGAGGAAAACCACACGCTCACCACTCTCGACTTCCTGCACTACGGCTGGGGATTCGCGGGCCCGTACGACTACGATCTGCTGGTGTACGACGCCCTGACCTGCACCGTGGTCCACGAAGTCAACGGGCTGGTCGCTGCCGATGCGGCCGAGCAGGATGTTCAGGAGTTGGTCGATCTCTGCCCGTACAACATGGTTGTCACCGGGGACCTCTTTGTCCTCATCCACCCGCTGTCCTGCTACGTCCCGACCGACTGCTACCCGGATCTCTACTTTGACATCAGCACTCCGCCGGACGGCTGTGGTGTCCGGGCTGAGGTCGGCGTTCCGGAGAGCTGCGTGCAGATCCTCTCCTCCTCGGGCGTGGTGGACTTCCTCCAGGGCATCACCATTGACGAGTGCGAGGAACTGACGGGTGCCTGCTGCATCCCGGGCGCGCTCTGCCAGATCCTGACGGAGGCCGAGTGCCTGGCCGGCGGCGGCACGTACATCGGCGACGGCAGCCTGTGCGACCCCGATCCGTGCGTGGTTCCGGTCGAGGTCAAGTCCTGGAGCGCCGTGAAGGCCCTCTACAGGTAGTCACGGTCCCTCCGACTTGATGCGCGACTTGATATGCGACGGCACGAGGCCTGCGGGCCTCGTGCCGTTTCTCTATGCCCTGCTCCGGCATCTCGCGGGGATCGCCACGATTCTCACGGGCTTGTCCGCTTCCGTCCAAGCCGCGACCTCTTCCCCCGAATCCGGGCCGCGAACCGTCCTGCTGGTGACGCTGGATGGGGCCCGCGCGGATCTGCCGTTCCGCCCCGCAGAAGCCCCGGCGCTGGCCGGGCTGGCCCGCGAAGGGCTGACCCTCACCCGGGCGACGACGCCGACGGCCTTGACGTTTCCCGCCACGGTGAGCCTGATGACGGGGCTCTACCCGCACCACAGCGGCGTGCAGGACGAACTACGCGCTCCGCTGGGCTCATCCACGGAGACGTTGGCCCAGAGCCTGACCGCCGCCGGCTGGTCCACCGCGGGGTTCCCCGGCGACTATCTCTGCCACGCCGAAAGCGGAGTCCATCGAGGTTTCGGCACCTATCTTCTCGGGGCCCCGGAGCTGACCGACAGCGCACGCGTCGACACCGTCCTCGCGTTTCTGCGAGACCATGCTCAGGAGCGCTGCTTCGTCTGGGTGGGATTCGCATTCGCGGGTGAACGTCCGGTGTGGGAACGGTACGTCGGCATGGAGGCGCCGGACTCGGCCGCCTATCTCGGGCGCCTGCGGGAACTCGACAGCCAGATCGGGCGCTTGCTGGCCGGCGTGGACCTCCTGGGCTTGCGCCCCGAGGCGCTGGTCTCGGTGCTGGGGACCCACGGCGAGGTGGTCCCGGGATGGCGTCTTCCCGACTCCCCGGCGGAAGAGAACCCGATTCCCGGCCACGGACTCGATCTTTCCGAGGAAGCCCTGCGCGTTCCCTGGGTGATCCGCATGCCGGACAGCTCCGGGGAGTCGGCGGACGATCGCACGACGACCGACGAATGGGTGAGCACGGTCGATCTCGCGCCGACGATCCTGGACCTGGTCGGGTCGAAAGCGCCCCGGCGGAGCGATGGCGTGTCGTTGGCGGCGCATCTGCGCGGCGAACCGCTGCCCCGCCGCGTGCTGTTCCACGAGGCGGACCTGTCGCGGACCCTGGGCTGGGGCCCGCGTCTGGCGGCGCGCGGCTCGGAATCGAAGCTCCTCCGGTACGGCGAGAGGACCGCCCTCGTGCGTCTCGGCGATGGCTCCGCGGAACCAGACCGCACGGAACCGGCCGACCTGGCGACGGCGCTCCGGGAGGAGTTCCGGGTCCCGGCGCCCGGGATGCCGGATCCAGCCGCTCAAGACACGCTCTTCGCCCGGGAGGACCAGCAGATCCTCCAGCTCCTCGAATTGCGCCGCACGGCATCGCGAGAGGTTCCCGACGCTCTGACCCGCCTGACCGTGCTTCAGCTTCGACATCCGCGCAACCTGGCCATTCTGGCCGAGCTGACGCTCCGCAAGATCTACGGCCGCAGGGAAGTGGAATCCGCCCAGTACCTGAACGCGATCCTCGTCCAGGAGCCGGATCTGCTGGAAGTCGAGGCGCTCTATGCGGAGCAACTCCTCTTCTTCAGCCGCCACGACATCCTGGTCGGGCGGCTCGCCAAGATCACCGGATACCCGATGTTCGAGGCTGATCGCCTGTGGAGACTGGGCGCTGCCCAGCTCGCCGAGGGACGGGCGGCGGAGGCGGAAGAGACGTATGCCCGGGCCGCCCGGGTCGGCGCGCCGCCGGGCCGCCGCTGGCGATCGTTCCAGGAGCAGCTGCCGCTGATCGCGGCGCTGCGTCTGGAGATCCAGGACTTCCCCGGCCGGGGGGAGCCCTACATCCGACTGGGCGACGCTCTCTGGAACCTGGGGCTGTTCGACGATGGATACATGTTTCTGCAGCAGGGGAGAGGGCGAACTCCCCGGGACCCGCTGGCGGACTACAAGCTCGGGCACTACCTGGCCCTCGAGGGGCGCC
This sequence comes from uncultured bacterium, assembly GCA_964473865.1. Classification (GTDB taxonomy): domain Bacteria; phylum Eisenbacteria; class RBG-16-71-46; order CAIMUX01; family CAIMUX01; genus CAIMUX01. The sequence goes on from CAYYQN010000005.1 coordinate 45,602, forward strand.
CCAAGCACGCCGCCGCCTCCTTCGAACGCGCGCTGGTAAAGGACCCCGCGCACGTGCCGGCCCGCGTCGAGCTGGCCTTTGCGAAGCTCGAGATGGGAGAGGACCAGGAGGCGCTTCGCCATCTGAAGGAAGCGGTGGCGACGGGCCAGGCCGGCGCCCAGGCGGAATACAACCTCGCCTGCCTGCTCGCGCGCACTGGGGACGCGCAGGCGGCGCTCGACGCGCTGGAAACCGCGATGCAGCACGGCTACGCGAATCGGTCCAATCTGGAGAGCGACCCCGACCTCGACTCCATCCGCGGCGACCCTCGCTTCCGGAAGATCCTCGCCGGCCTCCCATGACCCGGTTCGCTCCCAATCGTCGCCGGAGGCCGAGGGAACGGGATCGCTGATGGCAGACGCGACCCGGGACAGAAAATCGGAGGCCCGGGCTTCCCGGCATGGATCGTGGTGGATCGTGCTTCTGATCGTCGCCGCCGCGCTCCTCCCCTACGTTCGCGCCCTCAACCACCGCTTCGTGTTCGACGACCGCTTTGTGATCGCAACGAATCCGGCCGTGACCGGATTCGACCTGCGCGCCCTCTGGACCCAGCCCTACTGGCCGCACAAGGCGACGACGAACCTCTATCGCCCGATGACGAGCACGACCTATGCGGTCGACTGGGCCATCGGCGGCGGCCGGCCCGGAGTCTTCGTCGCGATGAACCTGCTGTGGCACCTCGCCGCCACCCTGCTCGCGTGGAGTCTGCTGCGTCGTCTCTTCCCCACCCGGAGCGGAGTCGCGCGGGCGGCCGTACTGCTCTTTGCGGTGCACCCGCTCCACGTCGAGGCGGTGGCCGGCATCGTCGGCCGGGCCGAGACGCTCGCCGCGGTCCTGAGCCTGTTGGCGTATCGGATCTGGCTCGACGCCGAGAAGGACCGGTCCGCGTGGCGAGGCGTCACCTCCGCGGCGCTCTGGTTCCTGGCCATGCTCTCCAAGGAGAGCGCAGTCGGTCTACCGCTGCTGCTGATCGCGCACCGCCTGGGCGTCGTCGCGCCGGCATCGCCCGCGCGACGGCCACGGATCGCCGACGGAGCCTGGCTGGCAGCGCTTGCCGGCGTGCTTGCCTTGCGCGCGCAAGCCATCGGCGGTCTCGCAACCCCGCGCACCTGGTGGATGGACAATCCGCTGGTTTCCCTCGATCCGCTGCGGCGGGCGATTGGAGCCGGCGGCATTCTGGCCCGGCAGGCGCTGCAGACGCTCACCGGCCGGGGTCTGTCCGCAGACTACTCCCACGCCGCAGTGCTGCCCGGTACGGCGCTCTACATCGCCGGCGCCGTGACGCTGCTTCTCCTGGGCCTGGCCCTGGCCTGGGCCGTGACGCGCGGGCGCGCTCGGATGGAAGGATGGGCCATCGTCTTCTTTCTGGCCACCTGGGTCGTGACCAGCAATCTGTTCGTGCCGATCGGGACCATTCAGGCCGACCGGGTGCTCTATCTTCCGCTGCTGGGGCTCCTCGTCGCGGCGATCGCAATGCTGGCCCGGCTTCCCTGGCGCAGGATGCCATCCTACGTCCCGGCGGCCGTCGTGGCGCTGGCGGTGCTGGGATTCGGCGCCGGTTCGGTCCTTCGTGCCGGAGACTGGAAGGACGAGCGCAGCCTCTTCGAGTCCACCGTGCGTACCGTTCCGCGGTGCGTCAAGGCCCGGGTCAACCTTGCCGGCGTCTATCTGGAAACCCGGTCTCCGGCTGAAGCGCGTCGCGCCTTGGAGGTTCTCCGGCCGGTCGAGAACGAGGCCCGCGCCTTTGGGCCGTTCCAGCTCGCCAAGGCGAGGGCGATGCTCCTGCTCGGCGATCGGGCGCGCGCCCGGGACCTCTTCCGAGCGGGTCTCGCCGCGGCGGCCGATTCCACCGAGATCCTGATCGAACTCGGCAATCTCGCGCTCATGGACCGCGACGGGCGGGAAGCGCTGCGCCTCTTCGACGCGGCGGCGCGTATCGGCCGCATGCCTCAACACGCCGCCATGGGGCGCGCCTCCGCGCTCTCGGTGATGGGACGCTACGGAGAGTCGGCGAATGCCTGGCTGCCGCTTGTCGCTGCGTTCCCCGACTCGGTCCCCCTGCGGGCGGCCTGCGCGAAGAACCTGACCGACGCGGGGCGCGCGGTCGAAGCCGCTCGCCTGCTGCGGGAAGGCCTCGCGCGCCGGGACGATCCGCGGCTCGAGCTCAGTCTCGCCCAGACCTTGATGGCCAGCGGAGGCGACAAGCGGGAGGCGCTGGCGGCGATGGCCCGCGCCGTGGAGGCCGCGCCGACCAAGGAGTTCCTCACCGCGCTGGCCATCGCGCAGGCCCGCGCCGGCGAGCGCCAGGCCGCACTGGCTACCCGGGCGCGGGTGAGCGACCCCGCTCTGTTGTCTCGGATCGACGCCGCGTTGGCCGGTGGAAAGGCAGGCCCCTGAACGCCGCCCTCGCCGCGTCGCTCTATTCCGGGAGCTGCTCGATCCTCACTTCCAGGCGCCGAATCCCCGCGTTCAGGGGCACCAGTCGAAGCGCGTGGCGGCCCGGTTCCGGCGGTCGAAACGTCACCGCGCCGTCCCCCCAACCGGGTCGGGTCGAAAGCCAGACGCGCCGCGACACCACCGGCAGGACGAGAGTGCTGTCGTACAATGCCGACCCGCCGGGGTCCAGCACGACCAGCCCCAACCGGACCGGTCCGCGCACGGGAATCCCCCTCTCGGGCACCGCCCGGACGCGCACCCGATGCTCCCGGGCGGGGCGGGCGACTTCGAATCGGGCGGACCGCAGAATCGCCGGCGCGCCTTCGGAGCGGCCGGCCGTGCCCTCGAGTCGGGTCTTGAGCACCGTCGGCCGGTCTCTCTCCTCCAACACCAGCGAGGCGCCGGCCGCGAACGCGATTCCGAAGAGCGCGAGCCCGAGCGAGACAGAGCGAATTCGCGATTGGGGCACACCCCAGCGCCGGGAAAAGTGCCGCCGCATGAGCCAGACGAAACCGGCCATGCCAAAGAAGACCGAGAGAACGGTCGCGAGTTGGCTCGTGCTCGGCATACGCTCCCTGCTCGGCAGCGCCCCGGACCCGTGAGCAATGGCGGAATGGGGCCCGGCGTGGCGCCGGACCCCGCACCCCTTACCTGTGCGCGGCTAGCAGGCTGACAAGCCCAGCCTGCTAGAGCTTCGCGAGGATGGCGTCCGTCATCTGCTGCGTGGAGGCCGCCCCCTTGCCGATGGCGTCGGGTCCGCCGGCGAGATGCATCATGTCGTAGGTGCGCACCTTCCCGTCGAGCACCACCGCCGCGACCGCCGCCCGAATCCGCGCCGCCTTCTCCGTCTCCCCGATGTGATCCAGCATCATCACCGCGGTGAGAATCATGGCGATCGGGTTGACGATTGACGGCTGCAGCTTCTCGTACTTGGGCGCGGATCCGTGCGTCGGCTCGAAGACCGCCACGTCACGGCCGATGTTCGCGCTGGCCGCGAAGCCGAGACCGCCGACCAGGCCGGCAAAGCCGTCGGAGGCGATGTCCCCGAACATGTTTCCGGACACGATCACGCCGTAGTCCTCGGGGTTCTTGGTCAGCCACATCATCTGGGCGTCGATATTGGTGGACCAGAGCGCAATCTCCGGGAAGTCCTTCTTCACCTTCTTCGCCTCGGCCTCCATCATGCCCGAGGTCTCGCGGATGACGTTCGGCTTCTCGCAGACGGTGACCGACTTGTAGCCGTACTTCCGGGCGTACTCGAAGGCGGCCTGGCAGATCCGGTGGCAGGCCCCCCGGGTCATGATGCGGCAGGAGACCGCGAGGTCCTCGCTCGGCACCTTGGCGAACGTCTTCATGGCCGGGTGGGTCTCCAGCGCGTCGCGCACCTGCTTCGGCGGATTCGTCCACTCCACACCCGAATAGAGACACTCGGTGTTCTGACGGAAGATCACGGCATCCACCTTCGGCTCCTCGAAACCGTTTCCGCGGCGGCGGATGAAGTTCAGCGGGTTGTTGGGGAAGCTCTGGCACGGGCGGACGGAGATGTCGAGATCGAAGAGCTGGCGCATGCGCACGATGGGGCTGCGGTAGACCATCCCCTTGCCCTGGAGGGCAGGAGCGAGCTCCGCCTCCGCCTTGTCCTTCGGCTTGCTGGTGATCGCTCCGAAGAGCGCCAGCTTGTGCTGCTTCAGGAGCTCGATGGTCCGGTCCGGCAGCGCGTTCCCCTCCCGGATCCAGAACTCCCAGCCGATGTCCCCGTGCACATACTCCGCCTCGAATCCGACCTGGTTCAGCACCCGGATCGCCTCCGGAAGAACCACCTTGCCGATGCCGTCGCCCGGCATCGTGACCACCGTCCGCTTCATGGAATGGGCGCCTCCTCTGCTTCCGTCTGTGCTTCCGCCTGCGCTTCCGGTTTCGCTGCGAGCTCTGCGGCAGGCTCCGCGTCCGCCTGCTCCTCCGCGGGCTCTTCTCGTCCGCCCCGGGAAGGGATGGACCGCCTCGGCTCGCCCGACCGCGGGCTGATCTTTCCACATTTCGGGGCGAAATGGCAACCAGACGGGTGCTAGCCTCAAGGCCGCCAACGGCGGAGGGATTCGGGGATTCCGGGCCGGCGCGTCGCCAGACCGGCGGAAAGGCGCCTGCTCCCATGCGGGCCCGGACGTTCTCGATCGCCCCCCGCCGGATCGGAGAGTCCATGGATCACCCCCCCAGGGAAACAGCCGTCCGTCCGGGCGTCGCCGCCGGAGCGGCTGGGGCAGGCGATGCGGGCGCCGGACCGATGGAAACAGCCGTCCGTCAGCACCTCGCCGCCGTGCGACCCGAACTCCCGGTCCCATGAGTAGGCCGGCCGCTCCGCCGCCCGCTGCTCCTCTGCGACGGATGCCCACGCTCTGGCTGGCGACCGCGATCGTCCTGGTGGTCGCCGCCGCGGCGACCAAGTCCCGCGTCAGCCATGCCGGCAACGAAAGCTCGCGCCTGGCGACCGTCGAAAGCCTCATCGAACGGGGAACCTTTCGCATAGACCAGAGCCGGTTCCAGACCGTGGACAAAGTCCGCATCGAGGGGCACTTCTATTCGGACAAGCCTCCGCTCTATGTGCTCTGGCTGGCGGCCGGTTACGGTGTCGCCAGGACACTCGCCGGCCTGACGTTCGATCGCAACGGCCCCGCCGTGATCTGGTGGCTGAACTTCCTCGGAGGCGGGCTCTTCGCGACAATCCTGACCGTCCTGTTCTTCTCGCGCGGGGTGAGAGCCGGATTCCGGCCACGCACGTCCGCGGCGCTCGCCGTCGCGGTGATCCTGGGAACCTGGCTCTTCTCCTATAGCACCACGCTCAACAACCACGTGCCTTCGGCCTGCCTGCTCTGGAGCGCCTTGCTGTGCCTGGAACGCGCGCTCGAGTCGGGACGGGTCCGGGCGTTCCTCTGGTCCGGCGTACTCCTCGGCTTGACGCTCAACCTGGACATCCCGCACGGGCTGTTCTTCAGCGCCGCGGCGCTCGGCGTCATCCTCGGACGCCCCGCGCCCGGCCGGTGGAAACAAGCTGGGGCCTGCGCGGGCGGCGTGATCCTGCTGGGACTCGGGTTCATGGTCCTGAACCAGGTGGCCCACGGTTCCTGGAGACCGGCATATCTGGTGCCGGGCGGCTATGGGTTTCCGGGCGACATCCACCAGGCCGTCTACGCCGGACAGCCCGATGCGGCGCACTACCTCGCCTACGCGGGGCATGCCCTGGCCGGGAGCCGGGGGCTCTTCTCGTACATGCCGGTCCTGCTGCTGGCGTTGCCCGCGCTGCTCGCGCGCAAGACCCCCTTGATCGCCTCGATCCGCCGCTTCGTCCTCGCCGGCACGCTCCTGTCGTTCCTGTATCACCTCAGTCGGACCAACGATCTGGGGGGCTGGGCCTACGGGTACCGGTTCTTCATTCCGCTGATTCCCCTGCTGTTCTGGGCCGCCGTGGTGGAAGTGAAGTCGGCACGCCGAACGTGGGAGCGCCGGCTCTTCTGGCCGCTGGTAGCCGCGGGAGTCATCACTGCGGCGGTGGGCGCCTACAATCCGTGGCCGGTCTGCGATGAGAGCGCAGCCACCTCCGCCGACGCGGTGGAGAAGGGGCTGCGGAACACCTTCGTCATCAACCTCTCCGCCCTGCTGTACGAGAGCCCGTCGTTCCGGCCCCTGGCCGAACGGATCATTCGCGCCTATGCGGGAGATCGCGCCTGGCCGCTGCTCACCATGACGTACGTCAACCAGGGCCGGGAAGCGCTCGCGCGCCAGGCGGCGGCGAGACAGCACGGACCATGAAAGGGGGGCGACTGCGGAATCTTGGGGCCGGGTCCCCCGGCGAAGCCCCAGGGAGGCGCGGTAGACCCGGCCCCTTCGGTCCGCCACATCCCGGCGGCGGCGCGCCGATCGCCGGGAGCCGCAGCCGGCTCATTCGCGGCGGGCGCGGCTACTTCCCCAGGAGCCGGAAGAACTCCGCTTGGGCCAGCGGCGGAACCTGGGCCAAAGCGGCATTCTCGCGGACATGCACCATCCGGCGCATGCCCACCAGCGGAGCGAAGACGCCCGGAGTCGAACGAACAAACTGGATCGCCCGCTGCGCTTGCGTGGCGAGCCCCGGCATCTGGGCGGCAAACGCCGGCGGAACGTGTGCGATCACCTGCGTCTGCAGTAGCGGGACGCTGGTTACGACCATCATGCCGAAGCAGGAGGCCACCTCCAGCAACGGCACCCGGCTGCCCTGGAACAACTGCGTCGGGGCGGCCAGCGCTTCCAGCATCCCGAGGTTGTAGGGAAGCTGCACGACTCGGAAGTGGTGCTCTTCGCCGCCCGCTTCCCGCGCGAACGCCACCAGCCGTTCCAGCGAGATGTGGCCCGGGGACTCCGGGGGCACCCGGAATCCGTTCCACGTCGCCACGCCGTAGCAGCCGATCCGGCCGTCCGCGACCGCGCGCTCCAGAAACGAAAACCCGGCCGTCACCCGACGCGCGAACTCCTCCGGAGTGGTCTCGTCAAGTTGCTCCTCGATGTTGTGCAGGTAGTAGCAGTCGAGCGACTCGAATCCGAAGTTGGCGAGACTTCTCTGGAGCTGGTCCTCCAGATAGGTCGGCGCAATGCAGTGCCGGCGGGCCACAAGCTCGCCGGCCGGGATGATCCCCGGGTCCAGATAGGTCTGGCGCAAGTACGCCTCCGGCCCGGCCGGCGCGTCTCCATCGAACGGGAGGTAGCCCGCCTTGCTCATGACGAAGACTTCATCGCGCGCCGAGCGGCCCGCGGCGAAGAGCCGCCGCAGCCCGGAGCCGAGGGCCCGCTCGCTGCGCTGGTGGCGGTAGTTGATGGCGCAGTCGACCAGGTTCACGCCGTGGGTGACCGCTTCTGCCACCGCGGCTGCATATTCCTCGTCCGCGGCGGCGGTCGTCGGACCCGTGTAGGAGCCGATCCCTACGCTGGAGAGACGCAGCGAACCCTCAGCCACGGGAAAGTCACGGAAGTGGCCGGCCGCGCAGCCGGGCGGGGACGCCTGCTCCAGGCGGTCGGCCAAGCGGCGGGTCCCCTCGGGAGTCGCGCCTGTGAACATGAAGATGCCTCCTGCGTGCCGGCGCGGTTGGCCGGGTCTCCCGACGGCCGGCTAGTCCGCCGTCGCGGGGATGGGAAATCCGCCCGCCTGCGACGCCAGCGCCCGCACCACTCCGTAGATGTACCGCGAGAGCCTGGCCAACCCCTCAGGGTCCAACTCGTCGGGAGTGTCGCGAGAGGTCGCAAATCGCGTCGCGCCGCCGGTGGAGATCAGGATCGCGGGCACTGACGCGGCCCTCCAGTGAGGCAGCGCTCCCCAGGACGGGGACGCCTCGACCAGGCGCACGTCGGGCGCGTCCGGCAGCGCCGCGCGAACTCCTTCGAGGAGCCCGCGCCACTGCGGCGCCGACCCGATGCCGGAAACGAACAGTTCTGCCGCCGGCCGGGCGCCGAACCCTCCCAGGTCGACACACGCGAGGACCGGGTCTCCCGAAGCTGTCATCGACTCCACGAGCGGGCCGATCCCGGCCGCGTCGAACACGCGTCCCGCATAGGCGACGAAGAGGATCGAGTGGTCCGGAGGCAGCGCGCCCCGCATCGCCGCCGAAAGCTCCAGCAGGAGCGCCACTCCGGCGGCATTGTCTCCCGCCCCGGGATGCAGGACGGGAGACGCGTTGTTCGGACCGATTCCCCAGCCGTCGTAGGCGGCGGACACGATCACAGTGCCCGGGGCCCGCCCGGGCAGGCGGCCGAGCACGTCGTGGGCGGAACCCTGCAGCCGGCGCAGGCCGGTGATCACTTCCACCGAATCGCAAGCCGAATCGTTGGAGAAGTGGCCGGCAACGAGCGGCTGGCCGCGCCGCAACGCTCCGAGATCGAGACCGCTCTCCTTGAGCAGCGACTCCGCGGCAGCCCAGGAGAGGTGGCACGCGGGGATCCCGGCATCGGGGAATCCTTGTTCCTGGTTCACCCGCCACGTCGGCGAAGTCTCCCCCGGCGCGGGCGGCGGTCCGGTCATGAGCAAGGCCAGGGCGCCGTGATTGCGGGCATTGAGCGCCTTCACGAACGGATCGGCATGGTAGGCCGGCGCGGACGCGAGCAGAGGCGCCTGCTTTCCTCGCGGCGGTTCACCCGCCAACACGAGGACCGCATTGCCCCGGACGTCGAGCCCGGCGTAGTCATCGTAGCCGGCCTCCGGAGCCGTCACTCCGTACCCCGCGACCACCAGGGGCGCGGTGGCGTGACCTTTCCCCGTGAACCCGAGAGGCGACCAGTCGCGCCCGAACGTGTATCCCCGGCGTCGATCGCGCAGGCCGATCACTCCCTCCACCCGAGCGCCGGTCGAAGCGTCAAACGGGAGATCGAAGCTGCCCGCATGCGCGCCCGGTTCCAGACCGGCCGCCAGGAAGCGCCCGCGGATGTAGGCCGCGGCCGAGTCGGCCCCCGGGGAAGCGAAGCCGCGCCCTTCCCAGGCCGGGCTGCTCAGGGCCGCAACGTGCGCTCGGATGGAGGCCGCGGTGACCCGGCTCGAGCCCACGAAGACCGAGGCGTCCACTCCGGGCGCGGCCCACGCCGATGCCGAGGTCGACAGGAGAGCCGCAAAGGCCAAAACCGTGACAATCCGCGGATGCATCCAGGCTCCTCTCTTCCAGCGCAGAGATGTGCCGGCGCCCGCCGGCGGCGGAAACAGGAATCCCCCGCGGCCGGAACATGCGGTCGCGGGGAACGACGCCCGTCGCACGGGGCTGCTCGAAACCGACAACGCTAGATGGGGTTCGCGTCCTGCGGGCGATCGAGAACCACGATCTGGCACTCCACGCCATGCTTCGCGGCGACCGCCTGCGCGATGGCCTGCAAGGCGTGGATGTTCCTCCCGCCCCGCCCGATCACCTGGCCGACTTCGGGCGGCACTGCTGTGATCTCGATCACCACGGCTCTCTCGCCGGACACTCGCATGACCTTCACGAGCTCCGGCCGATCCACGAGCGCGACGACAACCCTCTGGACGAGTTCCAGGACGGCGGCCTGCGCTGTCTCCTGCTCTGTACCCAAGGCGCGTTCCTCCTCTGCGAGGTCCCGATATCCGTCATGACATACCGCACCGGCGGAGCGCCCTCGATCGACTCCACCGGGACGTGGCCCGGCCGCATTCCGCGTTCTCCGGCCTGAGCGGCGCCGGACCAGAAGCCGGCGCACGCGGGAACACCGGGCACCCCCGGCCTCGCGACGCAGAGGGTGATTATCACCCAACGGGCCGCGGATGCAAGCCCCCCGGTTCATGGAATGCGATTCCATGTGACCGGTTCCCTTCCGGCTCCGCCCCCGGCTCCCCGAATCCTGGTGAAAAGTCCCATTGGCCCGCGTGTATCACCAATCTAATAATGATGTTACGGCAATCTGGCCGCCCCACCCCACCCCCTCTGCTCCGACCGACCGATGGCGGGATCGAACCGCGCGCTGCCCGCGGCTCCGCGCCCGAACCGGCGGATTCCGCGTCTTGAGCCCCGGGGGCCGACCGGTCAGAATCGCGGCAGCAGGAAAGGGAGGTCTGGGATGCGGGCACGGAGCCTCGGATGGCGGCGCGGGAGGAGGCCGGTGGAGGTCGCTCGAGCGTCCGAAGGGGATGCCGTCCGCCCGATCCGGCTCGTCGGAATCGCGGCCCTGCTCGCCATGGCCATCGGTGCGCCGTTGGCGGCCTCCGCCGGCCCGGGCCTCACCGACCAGGCCGAAGCCTCGATCACATGGTTCGAGGATCGGCGCGAGTCCGGCCCGGATCTTCTCAGCTTCCTCTCCGACACCAACGCGGCGGTCCGAGCGCGCGCCGCCCTCGCTCTGGGGCGGATCGGACACGCCCAGGCCGTGCCGCCGCTCACGGCGCGCTTGCGTGACCCCGATGTCCAGGTACGGCGCGAGGCGGCCTTCGCCCTCGGGGAGATCGAAGACTCGTCCACGGTCGGCGCCCTCGAGGCCCATCTCCTTTCCGGACTCGAGCCGGACGCCGAAGCCCGAGCGCTCTGCGTCGAGGGGCTGGGAAAGCGACGCGCCGGCGCGGCGGCGATCGCCTCCGCGCTCCGCGATCCGGAGCCGGCGGTCGCCATCGCCGCGCTGCACGCCGGCTGGCAGGTTCCCGGGGCGGATCCGCTGCCGGCGGCAATCGACCTTTCGCGAAGCGAGAACCCGGATCTGCGGCGGGCCGCCGCCTGCTGTCTGATGCGGTCGTTGGGGGCGAAGCCGTCGGGCCGTACGGCCATTCCGGAAGTCGCTCCGATCGGCGAGGAAGCGCGGACCCGCGCCGGGGCCCGGCTCCGGGAGCTCACATCGGCCGCCGACGCCCAGGTGCGCATCTACGCCGTCCGGGGTCTGGCCACGACCATCGAGGAAACCACGACGGACGTCCTCCTCGCGCGGCTCTCGGATTCCGATTGGCGGGTTCGCGTCGAGGCGGTGCGGGCCTTGGCGGCTCCAGGGCGCTCCGTGCGCCTCCGAGCCCTCCGGCCGCTCTGGGACGACCGGAACGGGAACGTGCGCATCACCGCGGCCGAGGCGCTGGCCACACTCGGCCCGGCCAAGGACGCGATCCGGCGGCTCCAGGACCTGCTGCGCGATCCGAGTCCGCGTATGCGCCAGGCGGCGTTCGGGGCGCTGCTCGCGCGCTACCGCGCGGCGGGCGACCCGATGCCGGGCCCGGCGATCGACGCGGTAGAGGCCGCCTCGCTGGAAATGCAGGGGCAGACCGACTGGACGCTCCGCGCGCTGGCCGCCGACGGGGCCGCGCTGCTTCCGCTCGACCTGTCGTTGCCGATCCTGGACCGGATGATTCGGGACGAGCCGCGCGTCGCGCGCGCCGCCGTCGACCCGCTCCTGCAACGTCATGCCCGGTTGCACGCCGGTCCGGTTCTGGCCCAGATCGGCACCGACCTGCAGCGGCTCCTTTCGTCGCCCGATCCGGTGCTGCGCGCGCTCACCATCGAAAGTCTCGGCCCGATCTTCGCCGACACGACCATCACCGTCGACCCGTCCGACTGGATGGGGCTGGAGATGATCCTGGACCAGTCGCGCCAGTATGCGGCGGAGTTCGATCGCGTTCCGGAAGTGCGTCTGGCGGTGGTGGAAACCGCGCGGCAGCATGCCGATCGCCCAGAGATGCGCCGGATCCTCGCCGCCTGCGGCGAGGATGCTGACTATCTCGTGCGCCTCGCGTCCGCGGCGGCACTCCGCGAGGCCGGTCAGACGCCACCCCACGCGCCGGAGCCGGTGCAAACCGGGCGGGCCCCGGCCGACTACGAACCGATCCTGCGCTGGGCCCGGGCCGACCATTGGGCCGTCCTGCAAACGGAGGAGGGATCGATCGTCGTCCGCCTCCTCGGTCGGGACGCGCCGCTCACCTGCTGGAACTTCGCCCGGCTGGCCCGCGAGGGTTTCTTCGATCGGGGCCGCTGGCACCGGGTGGTTCCCGACTTCGTGCTGCAGGCGGGCTGCCCGCGAGGCGATGGGTACGGCGGCTCCGACCAGACCATTCGCTGCGAGATCAACCGGCGGCGCTTCACCGCGGGTACGCTCGGCATGGCGCTCTCGGGCAAGGACACCGGCTCGAGTCAGTTCTTTCTCACCCACTCGGACCAGCCGCACCTCGACGGCCGGTACACGGTGTTCGGACAGGTGGAGCGCGGGATCGAGATCGCCGCGCGGATCACCCAGGGCGCGAATCTCTGGTCGATCCGTGTCGTCGACTCGCTGCCTTGAGCGCAGTCGGGCATAAGCGACCGAATCCCGGCCATCGGGCGGCGGCCCGCAAGTGATATGCTGGGGCCGCCGGGCCCGGGAACGAAAGGAGAAGTCCCCTTGAGCCGCAGAAGAACCGTCGGGGCTTATGTGTTCACTCTTGCCTTGATCCTCGCGGGGCCTGCCGGCGCCAGCGGCTTCGAGGACGCGCGCCGCATCGCCGATATGGTGGAAGCCCCCGATCTCCCGGGAAGGATCGAGATCTGCCGCGAAGTCCTGGCGGGCAAGCCGGCGCCGTGGGCGCGTATCTTCTGCGAAGGCTTCCTGGCCCTGTCCGAAGGCGACGAGGCCCGGGCGAGCGCCGCCCTCGAAGAGACGCTCGAGGAGCGAAGCGACTTCGCGGTGGGCGCGATCCTCTATGGCGATCTCGCGGCGGACACCGGCCGGCCGGATGCCGCCATCACATTCTACAATCGAGCGCTGGAAGCTCAGCCCGAGCGCATCGACGCCCGGTTCGGCCTCGGCTCGGTCTTCTTCCATCTGGGCCAGACTCGGGATCCGAAGTATCTCCCCCAGGCGCTGGAAGCGTTCCGCCAGGTGGCCGAAGCGGATCCCAGGTCTCCGAACGGCTGGAGTCACATGGGACTTGTTCTGGGCACCATGGGCCGCGACGCGGACGCGGAGGCGATGTACCAGAAGGCGATTGCGCGCAGCCCCGACGACCCGTTCGTGTACGACGGTCTCGCCGCGCTGTACGCCCGCCAGGACCGGAACGAGCCTGCGGAAGAGAACTGGCGCCACGCCCTGGCGCTCAACCCCGGCTACGGTCCGGCGGTCATCGAACTGGCCGCGCTCTACGCTCGCACGGAGCGGTTGGGCCAGGCCCTGACGGTTCTCGAGAACGCCCGCGAGGCGGCGAAGGTGGCCCCCTGGGGCGCGCGCATCCGCCGCAATCTCGGCTTCGCGTACCTGCGGATCGGAATGGACGAGGTCGCCAGGATCCGATTCGAAGAGGCCGCCGAGATCGGCGGCGATGCCCTCGCCGCGCTGGGCCTCGCCCACCTGCGGATGCTGGCCCGCGACGAAGCGGATGCGCTGCCCGCGTTCGAGTCGGGTGCGGCGATCGATTCCGCTGCCGCGTCTCCGTTCGTGCGCGCGTGGCGCGAGCCGCTGTCCGCGGGGAGGCTCGAGGCCGCCCCCCATGTGCGGCGGGTCCTGGAAGGGCTGGACCGGGCCCGGCCGGCCGGCAGCCCGAAGCCCAAGACGCCGCCTTTGGAGGCGGATCTCCGCGGCCCCGGCGCCACCAACGCCCTGGTCGGTCTCGTGCTCCGCGGCTGGTCGTTCGATGACGCCGTCGCCTTGAAGGAAAGGCTGGCGCGCGCCCCGACCGACAGCCTGGGCAACGAGTACGACACCCCGCCGGTTCCGCTGGAGCAGGTGCCGGCAGAGTACCCCGAGTCCGCCCAGGCGGCCGGGCTCACCGGGACCGTCGAGATCCTCGCCACGGTCGACGAAACGGGCAAGGTGGTGCGCACCGAGCAGAAGGTCTGCAACGCGCCCAACATGCTCTGCCAGGCGGCCATGACCGCGGCCCGCAAGTGGACCTTCAAGCCTGCCACCCGCTATGGACAGCCGGTGCAGGCGGTGGTCGTCCTGCCGTTCCGGTTCCGCGCCCCCAGCCGGTGAACGGACGCCCGAGCCGGACCACGGGCGGCGGAGGAACGCGGCCCGCGGGGCCGGCCGGCGTTGGCGAGCGGCTGGCACGGGACTTCGGCACCCAACCCGGCTCCGGGAGGCGATCGATGGATCGGACGCGCATTCTGCACCTCGCCGACCTCCACCTGGGCTACGGGCACGGCTACCTCGGTCGCCGCGCGTCCGATCGCGGCGCGGAGGCGGACCGCCTGCTCGGCCGGATCGCCGACTTCGCGCTCGAACCTGACTCCGGCATCGGCGGCATCGTCATCGCCGGCGACCTGTTCGACTCGCACGACCCGCCGGCACGGGTGGTGGAGAACGTTCTCTACGATCTCGGCCGGCTCGAAGCGGCGGGCGTGCGAACCTGCACCGTGCCCGGCAATCACGACGAGTACAGCTATCCGAACAGCGTCTACCGCCGGTGGGCCTCCGCCTGGCCGGGCACCCTGGTCACCACCCCCGAGCCGGAGCGGGTCGCTTCCTGGGCCCTGGCCGCAGCGACGGTCGATCTGTACGCCATGGCCTATCTCGAGGGAAGGAGCCGCCCCCCCTTCGATCGATTCGCGGTCCAACCCGGGCCGGCCCGAAAGATCGCCGTGCTGCACGGGTCGCTCGACGTGGACTGGACCGATCGATCGCTCCCGCTGCGCTCCGAGAATCTGGCCGCGCTGGGTGTCGATTATGTGGCCTTGGGCCACATCCACCGGCCGATGGATCGCCGCGTGGGGCCGGCCTGGGTCTGCTATCCCGGGCGCATCGAAGGCGCCGGCTTCGATGATCCCGGCGGCGCGGGGCTCGTGATCATCGACGTTGCGGCCGCGGAGCTCCGCCCCCAGCGACTTCCGTTTCCTTCGCAACCGGTACGGACCGAAGTGTGGAATGTCTCGGGCCTCGCGTCGGAGGAGGACCTCGCCGCCCGCTTCGAGGCAATCGCCGACCGGCGGGCCATCGTGCGCGTGCGGCTCGGCGGCCTCCCCGGCTTTCCGCTCGAGGTGGACCGGCTCCTTGCCCGGTTCGAGACCGACTTCTTCCACCTGGAGATCAACACCGCAGATGCCGACGCTCTGCCGCCGGATCTGGAAGGAGCGGCGGCCGAGCCGACCGTTCGGGGTCTCTTCTCCGTAATCGCGGCGGAGAAGATCGCCGCGGCGCCCGCGGCCGCCCGCGCGTTGCACCAGGCGGCGCTGCGATTCGGATGGGCCGCCTTCGGCCCGGAGCGGGGCGAGGCGCCGGTCACCGCGGGAGGCGCCGGGAACGCCGGCGCCGGCGGCGGGATCGGGCGATCGGACCGGCCGGCCGGCCCGGGCGCCGGAGAGCCGACATGAGTCGGGCGCCTCTGCGCATCCGCGAGATCGCACTCGCCGGATTCGGGCCGCATCGCGAGGGGAGACGATTCTTCTTCCCCGACGGCCCGAGCGTGCTGGTCGGACCCAACGAATCGGGCAAGAGCAACCTCCTCCAGGCGCTCGCAGCGACTCTCTTCGGCCTGCCCGCCGGCAACGATCCCACCGGGTTCACCACCGCGCACTTTCGCTCCATCCCGCCCCCCCGCGAATTCTGGGGAGAGGTGGCCTGGGAGAGCGACGGCCGGCGGTATCGGCTGCACCGCGCCTTCGACAGCCACCAGGTCCGCTGGGTCGAGGAGACCGGTGACCGGCGGCGCGTCGTCTACCAGGGCGAGCACAACCCCCAGGCGAAGTCCCACGCCCGCTCCCCCTATCCGCCTCGCCTGCGCGAGCAGTTCGGGCTCGCCTCCCTCGATCTCTTCCTGGAGGCGTTCTGCCTGGGCCAGGTGGCCTCGCAAGGCGATGACCTCAGCGCCGACCTGCAGCACCTCCTCTCCGGAAGCCGGACGGGGCGCACCGACGATGTCCTGCAGCGCCTCTTCGATGAAGTCAAGGAGCGGACGCGCGCCACCGGCGACCTGGGCCTGCGAAGACCGGGCAAGGATCGGCCCGTGAACCAGCGCGAGCCGGGCCGCCTCGAGCGGCTGGAGGACGAGCTCGCCCGCGCCCGCGCCGACTTCGCCGCGGGCCGCAGCGGGCTCACGCTCATCAACGAGCGGAGCACCGAACGGGAGAAGATCGCGGCCGAGCGGAAGGCGCTGGCGATCTCGCTGGAGCAGCGACGAGGCCGGGTCGACACGCTGAAGCGCTGGGCCGCGTTGGAAGAAGAGCGCCGCCGCCACGAAGAGGCGCTGCTCCGCGCCCGGAGCCAGCTCCGGGAGCTGGACGAGGTGGAAGCGAAGCGGAAGGCGGAGGAGACGGGCCGCGGCGCCGCCGACGCCGTGCTCCTCGAGGCGCCGGCCGATCTGGGCGCCCGGCTCGAGGCTCTGGCTGCCGCCGAAGAGTCGGCCGCCGCCCGCCGCCAGGAAGCGACGGATCAGGAGGTGGAGCGGTCGCGGCTCGAGGCGGAAGCGCAGGCGCTCCAGGCCCGCCTGGATGGAGAGCTCGCTCCGGTGCGCGGGATGGAAGACCCGGTGCGCGTTCGCCGCGAGCTCGCCGCGGCGATCCGGGTGCGCGACCAGCGGGCCGCAGAGCTCGCGCAGGTCCGCGGGCGGATCACCGAGCTTCAGGACCGTCTCAACACGGAGGGCACCTGGCCGGAAGATCTCGACCCGGTGCTCCTCCGGACGCGAGCCGACTCCTGGTTGCAGGATGTGCGCCGTCTCGAGGCGATCGCGGAACGACGCGCGGAAATCGCCGGACCGCTCGAGGGGCGGTCATTCCTCGACGACGATCGGATGGAGCTCCTGCGCCGCAAGCTGGGAATCGAGGAGCGCCTGCGCTCGAACCGGGCGCGGAGTCGCGAGCTGGAGATGCAGGCGGCGCAGCTCGCGGCGGCGACAGCCCGGGCGGAAGCCGAGGTGGAACGAGCCCGCGCGGCGGAGGCGCGCCAGCTGGCCCGAGCCGCGGATGCGCGCGCGCGGGAAGCCGGGTCTCTCTGGTCGGGCCCGATCAGCCCGTGGTTGTCGCTTCTGGGCGCGGCGGTCATCGGCCCAGGACTGCACTACGGTCTCGACCTCGCGTGGCCGGCCGCGCTGGGCGCGGGCGCCGCGGTCTTCGTGCTCCTGCAGATGGTCAGCTTCCTGTTGGCGCGCGCGCGCGCGAAGCGCCTGGCCGCGGCACCGATCGACTCCTCGGCCGATGCCGGCCTCGCGGGGGACGCAGGAGCGTCACAGCCGGCAACCTCGGCGGCGGGGTCCGCTCCGGCCGGGACCGCCGCTCCGTTGTCCCCCGGGCCCGCTTCCGCGCCCGACCCGGCCGGCGAACTCGCCGCTTTGCAGGCCGAACGGGAGGCCCTCGAAGCATCGTTCCCGTCGATTCGCGACCAGCTCGGACCGTTCGCCGATGTGACCGGGCCGGAAATCGGGCGCCTGGAGGAGCGCTGGGCGCAGTTGGCGACAGAGGATGAAAGGCTGGTCCGGGAGGCGCATGCCCTTCTCGCGGCGTTCGGCGGCACGGATGCAGACTGGCGGACGATTCCGGTCTCGTCCCTGCCGGAAGGCCTGCGGGATCTGCTTCGACTCCCCGGGGCTCCGGCGCCGGAAACGTGCGCGGCACTCGCCGCCTGGCTCTCCACTCTCGACGATGCGGCCTGGGCGCGCTTCGCCGATCGAGCGACGGCGCGGCGCGAGCTTGCAGACCGGCTCCGGCAGGAGCAGGAACGGCTCGCGCACCACGAAGCGGAGGCGCGCCACGACCCCGATCCGGAGGAGCTGCAGCGGCGGCTGGGTCCCTTCACCGCCGACACGCCGGAAGAGGAGTTGGAGCGGCTGGTCCGAGAACGTGACCAGGCCGAGGCCGGCCTGCGGGACCTCCGGGCGCGAGCGGCGCAGATCCCGTCCGAGGCGACGCTTCGCGAGCGCTGTGAGGAGACGGCGCGCGCGGATGCCGAGGCTCGCGCGAAGTGGCGCGACGCCTGGCCGCGGGGACCCGAACCGCCCGCCGCCGGGTTACGCCCCTGGAGCGAGGAGATCCGTGCCGGCGTGGCGGCCGCGCGCGAGGCCGCCACGCGGTTGCAGGGGCGCGACGAAGCCACAACCGGAATCCTGCGCGCGGCCGGAGCCACCGACCGCACGGAAATCGAACGCCGGGCCGTGAGCGCGGAGGCGACCCTGGGTGCGGCGCGCCTGGAGGTCGAGCGGCTCGAAGCGGACGATCCGTTCCTCTCCGCCTCCCGGGAGATCCGCGATCCGTTGGAGCGGGCCTTGCGCCTGCGCCAGGTTCTCGAGGACGAAACCCGCCTTCTCGCCGAGGAGAACGAGGCAGAAATCCGGCTGCATCGTCGCGAAGTGGAGCTTTCGGCCAAGCTGGATTCCGGCGCGAGCGGTATCGGAACCAACCTGGCCCAGCTCGAACTGAAGATCCGCGACCTGGAGGCGGAGCTGAAGCAGGTCCGCTTCGAGCGGGACGCATTGGCCCTCGCCTTCGGCTGGGTGAGCGAGGCCGCCGAACGGTTCCGCGGCACCTACCGGGAGGATCTCGAGCGCCGCGTCTCCGCGCAGTTCGCGGCGCTGACCGGGCGCGACGGGCGGCGGGTGCGCATCGACGATCGGTTTCGGCTGGTGCCGGTGGAATCCGACGGCAGCGAGCTCGCTTCCGCGCAGCTCTCCCGGGGCGCCCGCGATCAACTGCAGCTCGCGGTGCGCCTGGCGGTGACCGATCTCCTCGCCGGATCCGTGCCGCTGCCGCTCTTCCTCGATGACCCGTTCGTGCACTTCGATGCCGAGCGCCTGGAACACCTGCGGGCCGCCCTCGGACGACTCGCCGAGTCCCGGCAGTGGATCCTGCTTACCCACCGGGCCGACCTCGCGGATTGGGGCGCGCCGGTGCGGATGGAGGCCGCCCGATGACACGAAGGCTGCTGGTCTTCAGGGTCCCGAGAAGCCTCACTGCCCTTGCGGCCCTCGCGATCCTGCTCGCCGCGATCGTCGGCTGTGGCGGCCGCCGGGCCAGGCCTGCTCCGCCCCCGCCTCCGCGGCTCGTCGAGCTGCGTCCGAGAATCGGCCTGGCCCTCGGCGGCGGCGGCGCCCGCGGCTTCGCCCACCTGGGCGCCTTGCGTGTGCTCGAGCAGGAGAAGATCCCGATCGACCTCGTCGTCGGCACCTCGGTCGGCAGCCTCATCGGCGCCCTCTACGCGGACCAGGGAAGAGTGATGGACGCCGAGCTCGCCGGCCTGGAAGTGGACGAAGAGGACCTCTTCGACTACCGCGCGTTCGCTATCTTGAGCGGCGGCCTGGTGCAGGGTGAGTGCCTGGAGGAGTTCCTGCGCGACAAGCTGCGGCACCAGGCAATCGAGCAGATGGCGGTTCCCTTCGCGGCGGTGGCGGTCGATCTGGAGTCGGCCCGCACGGTGATCTTCCGGCGGGGGGAGGCCGCCCAGGCGGTCCACGCCTCCTGCGCCATCCCCGGCGTCTTCGTGCCGGTGCAGATCGACGGCCGGACCTACGTTGACGGCGGCGTGACCAATCCGGTGCCGGCCAGCGTCGCGCGCGACCTCGGAGCGGACGTGGTCATCGCCATGGCGGTGCCGCCGCCGATCCCGGGCAAGGTCCCGAAGAACCCGCTCGGCGTGGCCTACCGGGCAGTCTCGATCATGTCCGCCGAAATCGGAATGCTTCGCGCCGGAGACGCGGACGTGGTGATCGAGATCCACGCCGATCGCCAGATCGACCCGGACGACTTCTCGCAGAAGCGCCCGTTGATCGAAGCGGGCGAGGCCGCGGCTCGGGCCGCGCTGCCCCAGATCCGCGCCGCGATCGCGGCCAGGACACGCTGGGTGGCGGAGGACTCGGTCACCGCCCGGTAGCCCGGTCGCGACGCCGGTCGCACGAGGAACCGTACTCCACCGCGCCGCATACGAGATTGCGGGTCAGCGAACGAGCACGACGCGGGAGTTCGCCAGCACTTCGCCCCCGGACTGCACGCGCGCCAGGTAGGCGCCCGCGGCGGCCGCCCGACCGTCACCCGCGCGCCCATCCCACACGATGCTGTGGGAGCCGGTCGCCAGCGATCCCAGCTGGATCCGGCGGAGCAGGCGCCCGGAGGGATCGTGGACGGTGAGGGCGGCATCCTCCGCCGGCCGCAGCAGGTGAAGCAGGAATCGCGTCCTCGCGAGGAAGGGATTCGGCGCCGCGCGGAGCATGTCGCGCGCCGGCGGGACATCGCCGCCGGCTGACGCGGCACTTCCGGAACGGATCGTGAACGAAGCCGGAGTCACGGCCGACACCGGCGGGTCGCTGTGCAACGTCAGGCGAAGGTGGCAAGCGGTCGACGGGGGCGTCGATGCGGGCACCTTCCATTGGAAGCGTCCGTTGTCCGGCACGCCTTCGCCCACCAGGGCCCAGGGGCCGGCCGGGCCGGCGGTCGACAGCTCGATCGTCACGGAGGGCGAGCCGGACGGGACCGCCGCGTGCCAGTCGACGAAGCGCGTGCTGCCGGCCACCCAGACCTCACCGCCGCGCGGCGCCACGGGGAGGATCACCGCCGCACCCGGCGCCGTCGCCTCGCGGAAGAGGTGCAGCGCGTTCGTCCCGCCCACAAAGATCTGGCAGTCCTCCTCCGTGACGTAGGCGAAGTCGGCCCGGCCGTTGTGATCGACATCCCAACCGGCGTTCAGGGCCTCGACGCCGCAGGCGGCGTCGGTGGGCACCGTCGCCGCGAGAGTCCAGTGGCCGGCCCCGTCGCCCAGGTAGACACGGGTGTGGTCCTCCGCGAGAGCCACGACGTCTCCGAATCCGTCTCCGTCCATGTCGGCGATCTGGGTGAGCGCGACCCCGCCGCCGATCCCCGCCAGCTCGCCCGAACGGTTGACCCAGGACCCGTCCTGCCACCGGTAGACGGCCGCTCCCGCGCTCGTGGCGAACGCCAGGTCTTCACGGCCGTCCGCATCGATGTCGCCGAGATCGACGCCGTTGCGCCAGGACCCCGCGGGGAGCCCGGTATCGGAAAGCGTGAACCCGCCGCTCCCGTCCCCGCGGTAGACGGTGCCGGCGCCGTGCGAGGTCGCGAAGTCGGCGTTGCCGTCCCCGTCGACATCGCCAAAAACGAAGATCATCGACGAGTTTCCGCCCAAAAACCCGAACGCATGCGTCCACGAGCCGTCGCCGTTGTTTCGGTAGACGTGCAGGCCGGCCCCGGAGCCGAACGAAACGGAACCGATGTCGAGGTCTCCGTCGTTGTCGACGTCGGCGAAGTCGGTGCCGAACATGCCCCAGCTCTCGC
The DNA here is from genome assembly GCA_964473865.1 of uncultured bacterium. Lineage (GTDB taxonomy): Bacteria > Eisenbacteria > RBG-16-71-46 > CAIMUX01 > CAIMUX01 > CAIMUX01. Next base: position 66,742 of record CAYYQN010000005.1, read on the forward strand.
CGGCGGTGGCCAGGCCGTCATCCCAGGGCTGCCAGGTCAGGCCGGTCCCGTCGCCGAGCGCGACTTCGAGCAGCTGATTGCCGAGGTCGGTGCCCGAGTAGTTGTGATGGATCCCGTAGCCGACGTCGAGCAGGCCGTCGCCGTTCACATCACCGAGCGCCACGCCGCCGTAGCCGAAGTTGCCTCCCATCGACAGCGACCAGGCGCCGGCGCCGTTGCCGAACCAGACCAGGATGCCGTGCTGGTCCGAGTTCACGCCGGGATTCCCGTGATCCCCGACGCTCACCAGGTCGGGATGGCCGTCGCCGTCGACGTCGCCGAAGGCGAGCTCGGTGCGGCCGCCCTCGAGACCCGGTTCCGCCAGGCCGAACGACGATTCCACGTACGAGACCTGCGCCCGGGCGGGCGCGGCGGCCAGCAGGCAGGCGATCGAGAGGACGAGCGGACGCAGCATGGTGGGCACCTCCCTGAGCGAAGGCCGCCCCCACCACGGGGAGCGGCCTTCATGACCCCGGGACCGGGGTCGTTCTCCGTCACCGCACCGGTCGGCCATCACAGATCCGCAGTGATGAACGGCCCGGCCTGCCGCTACCTCAGAATCACCACCTGCCGCGCCTGCGTCGTTCCCGGCGCCTCCAACCGAATGAAGTAGATTCCCGCCGCCACCGGGTGGCCGGCAGAATCACGCCGGTCCCAGGCGAGCGTGTGGGCACCTGCCTCGACCGGTCCGGCGTGCAGCCTCCGCACCAAAGCGCCTCCGACGTCATAGACGCCCAGCGACATCGCCGCCCGAGATGGCGCTTCGAACTGCACCACCGGCATGGCGGTCGCCGGGTTCGGCGCGATCCGCCGCAGCGCCCAGGCGGTGGGCCGATCCCCGCTCGTGACGGCGGCCGGGTTGAGCTCTTCGTCGATCAGAAGTGCAAAGTCGTCCACCGCCGCCTCCACGAGCGAGTTGCTGCCGGTGTCCTGGGCCACGAACCGGATCTGCACCCGGTCGGTCAGCGTGATGTAGGCGCCGAGGTCAAAGGTCCGCTCCGCCCAGGCGTTGGTGCTGGCGACCGTGTGCTCGAGATTGACCCAGGTGCTTCCGTCTCCGGTCACCTGCACGTCCCAGTAGTCGGCCCCGGGGTTGTTGCCCAGGTTATTGGTGTACCAGAACCAGTAGTGGATCGACGCCCCGTCCACCGAATCGAGATCGAAGGTCGGCGACAGCAGCGTGGTCTTGCCGCCATCCACGTCGGCGACGCCCGCCGCGCCGCCCACAGCACCGTTTCCAGTGACGAAACAGGCCACGCCGGGGTCTGGCGTGTGGTCATCCTCCGGCTGCACCACGGATCCGTTGTAGACGGTGCCGACCGGGTCCGCGCGCTCCCAGAGGCCGCTGGTGGCGGTGTCTCCGGCGATACCCAGGGCCCAGCCGCGCGCGACTTCGGCGTCGTCGGCCCAGCCGCCGACGCTCAGCGGGAAGGTCACGGTCGCGCTGTAGCCGAACCCGGCTTCGATCGAGGCCGCAACGCTGAGGACCGAGGGAACCGGGCAGCCTTCCAGGACCCGGAGCTCGAGCGGCGTGAAGTTCTGCTGCCCGAGGCCCGGGACCAGAGCGCACGTGGCGGTCCCGGTGACGACCTCGACGTACGGTCCGGCGTCGGTCACCGTCAGGATCGCGTTGTTCGCCCCGCCGTGGCCCGAGTTCGCAAACGTCAAGATGACCTGCGCAGTCTCGCCGGGCACGATCCAGCCGGAGCCGTTGCCCGCGGGGGGCGCGTCATCGACCGCCACGGCCGCGCAAGCCAGGATCGGGGCGCAGACCGGGAGATGGCCGTCGGCGGTCCATTGCCCGCCGGCCATGTCGAGATGGAACGGCGCGGCGTAGCCGTCGGCCAGACTCCCATCGAAGGAGACCAGGAAGTCACCCGAGGTCACGCTCTCCCCCGCCGGCACGGCCGGTACCGAGATGCTGCCCAGGCCGATCGTCACCAGCGGATCGGAGCTGGTGAGCACGCAGACCATCGCCTCCGAAGCCTCGACCCCGACGTTCTTGATCGTGACCCCGAGGTTCACCGTCTCCCCGGCATCGCAGGTGTCGTCCCCGTCGCCGTATTCCTGATCGTGCACGACGGTGGTCTCCAGGATCAGGTACGGTCCGCTCGGCGCGACGACCGGGATGTCGGCCTGATAGGGCTGGCGGTTCTGCGCCGTGACGCACAGGTGCGCCGTGCCCGGAGTGACGGTCGTCCAGAACGGAAGCGTCAGGTTGCCGCTGGCGTCGGTGGTGCCGGCGCTCACCAAGACCCCGTCCTTGGTCAGGCCGCAGTAGCTGTTCGGCGCGGCCGTGATGGCGATGTCCGTCCAGCCCACCATGATTGTGGACGGATGGGTGACCGGATTCGCCGCGGGCACGCCGAGGTAGCAGCTCAAGGAAGGATCGCCCATCAGGTTGTAGATCGTCCAGTAGTACGAGATGAGGCTCGAGCCGGACTCGGTGACCGCCAGGTTGCCGCAGAAGATGATGGCGTCGTTGGTCACGTACCACTTGGACATCGGCTCGCTGTGACCGTGGAAGAGGCCGTCGTAGTCGCCCATGTGCGCCGGGTCGAACACCGGATGCTCGACGATGGAGCTACGGTAGCCGACCCCGAAGTAGTAGTCCTCGTCCCAGTAGGTCGAGTTGCTGCCGCCGATATAGCCGATGGCGCCCTTGTTTGCCGCGCGCAACCAGGTCTCCGCGAAACACTCGGTGCTGTAATCGTAATCGCTGGTCAGACAGCAGTTCCCCACCGCCAGACAGTATTCGCCGTTGTTGGCCAGGCTGTTGACGTTCGATTGGGTGAAGGTCGGATCGCTCCAGGAGGTCTGCGAGCCGTGCGCGGTGTAGTTGACGAAGGCCACACCGTCGCTGACTTCCTGCACGATCTGGGCGTCCTGGCTGCCCGAGCCGGGATAGAGGTGCGTGAAGCTGGAGATCCCGTGCGCGGCATTGAAGTAGTTCGAGGTCCCGTAGTTGATCTGTCCGTTGGCCCAGACCTGCCCATAGCTTCCGTCGACCCCGGCGATCATGACCACCCGGGCCAGGTAGCTGGGGTCGGGCATCGTAAACTGGTCGTACATGAGGGTCTTGTCGATCATCGCCTGCAGGTTGGACGCGTTGCTGCAGCTGAACCGGCCGTAGTACATGTCCGGCATCAGGTCGGCATCCACCGCGCAGTAGGGCCGGTCGGTGGCGTCGCTGCTCTCCAGGAAGGTCGGCATCACATTGGTGTCGCCCACGAAGAGGACAAAGCTCGGGGCCGGCTGGGTCGGCGTGCCGTTGTTGTAGAGACCGTGGAGCCAGGTACGAATCGAGGTGGTGGTGCTGCCGACTTCCGGCGTGCCGGTCACCCCCACGATCACGTTGAACCCGCGCAGCTTCTTCCAGTCGACGAACGTCTGCAGCTGGGCCTCGTACGCCGGGGGCGTGACGATCACCATGGTGACGATGTCGCGCACCAGGTCCGGGTGCAGGTCGTGCTGCCCCCGGTAGCCGTCGATCCGCTGGTAGAGCCCCTCGAAGAACGGGCTGTAGGTGTTCCGCAACCTCTGCTCCGCCGCCGCGGCATCGCCGCCCTCGAAGTGCACGCGGACTTCCATCCGGTCATGGATGACGAGCTTGCCCTCGGCGGGCAGGTACTCCACCGGGGAGATCTCCAACCGGCCGATCCGCAGCGCCCGCAGGGTGCCGACCTCGACTACCGCCGCCGGGACCTGGGCCACGCGCGGCTCGAGATACGCGGAGCGCTCGTAGACAAACGGCACCGCGGCCGGATCGGCACTCTTGGACATGGACGGCTGCGCCGGGAACAACGGGTTGGTGATGCCGTAGTCGGCCAGCGTGAGCGCGCGACTGCTCTGCGCCACCACCTCGACCCGCGCTTCCGCGCCGGGCGGTATCGCCAGCAACCGGTTCATCATCGGCAGCTCGGGCGCCCCTTCGCGCATGGAGTGATGGAACCCGGGGAGGACGAGGCGGGTGAAGGCGCCCGCGCTCGTGGACACGTCCATCGCCTCGAGGTCGCCAACCCGGACTTCGTAGACGAAGACATCATCCCGCTGTGTAACCAGATTCAACGTCGAACGCTCGGCTCCAAGCGGAAGGGTCTGGAGAGCGGCGGCCGGGGCCGAAGCCAGGATCGCCAGACCGAAGACGACAAGCAGCACGCGCCAGACTCTCATGGTGGGGTCCTTTCCGGAGGTTCTTTTCCAAGAAGGCAGCCGGCCTCGCGCCTGCCGGCCTCGCGTAGACGCTGCAAATTGTACCATTTTGCGGAGCTCGACGGTGGGCCGAAGTCCCTGAGAACGAATCGCGGTAAGTGAGCCGATCATCTGCTTTGCCCCGCGCCGCAGATCGGAGAGAATCGCGCCCGGTGGCTCCGTGGGGCGGGCCGACCGGGAAGCGATAGCAGGAGAAGAGGCAAAGGTCTGGGACGCGCCGGGCTCGAGCGAACGGTGAATGCGCTCGCCGCCGGGGCGGTCAGGGGTGGGAAGGAGGAGATCCGTGGCCGACGCACGACTGCAGAAACTCGCACAGGTCCTGGTGAACTACAGCCTCGGGGTGAAGAAAGGGATGTGGGTCCGGATCGACGGCGGCGTGGAGGCGGCCCCGCTCCTCGCGGCCGCCTACGTCGAGGTTCTCAAGGCGGGTGGCTTCCCGATGGTGCGGCCGACGCTTCCCGGGCTGAGCTACCTCACGATGAAGCACGCGGCCGAGGAGCAGCTCAAGTTCATCTCCCCCACGACGAAGCTGGAGGTCGACAAGCTGGACGCCATTCTCACGATCTGGGGCGGCGCCAATACCAAGGAGATGACCGGTGTCGATCCGAAGCGTCTGGTGATCCAGCGCATGGCCGGCCGGCCGATCTTCGACAAGATGCTCTCCCGCATTGCCGCCAAGACGCTCCACTGGTGCGGCACGCAATTCCCCACGCCTTCGTCGGCGCAGGACGCGGAGATGGCGACCGCCGAGTACGAGGACTTCGTGTACGGCGCCGGATTGGTGGACCGCAAAGACCCGATCGCGGAGTGGAAGAAGGTCTCGGCCCGGCAGGAGAAGATGGCGAAGTTCCTCTCCACCCTGAGCAGCATCCATATCGTCGGCCGCGACACCGACCTGACATTCGCCGTGGCGGGCCGCAAGTGGATCAACTGCGACGGACATGAGAACTTCCCCGACGGCGAGATCTTCACCGGGCCGATCGAGAACTCGGCCTCGGGGCACATCCGCTACACCTTCCCCGCGGTCTACGGCGGCAAGGAAGTGGAGAACGTCCGCCTGGTCTTCAAGAAGGGGAAGGTGGTCGAGGCGCACGCCGACAAGGGCGAGGCCTACCTGAAGAGCACCCTGGACACCGATCCGGGCGCGCGGTATGTCGGCGAGCTCTCCTTCGGCACGAACTACGGAATCAAGCGCTTCACGCGGAATACGCTCTTCGACGAGAAGATCGGTGGCACCATGCACATCGCGGTCGGCGCGTCGCTCCCGGAATCCGGGGGCAAGAACAAGTCGGCCGTGCACTGGGACATGGTCTGCGACACCCGCAAGGGGTTCGTCGTGTACGGAGACGACAAGCCGATCCTGAAGGACGGGAAGTGGCTCGCGTAATCCATCGCTGAAGATCCCGGCCTCGTCACACCGCGAGCGGGTACGGCGCCGGTCACCCGGCCGGCGCCGAACCCGATCCATCCTCACAAGCCGCCGAAAAACCCAGGCCGCCTGCCGGACCGTCTTCTTGGGCTCGGGCGAGGACCGGCGCCGGATCTCGCCCCGACTGGCCTGCGGATCGCAGTCGCAACGATCGCCGCATGTGAATCCGGCCGCTGGAATTCGACCGGAGTGTTGTATCTTCGCCGGTCTGCCGAGGTCCTGCTTCCCCAGGACTGCCCACGCCAGTAGAGGAGATGACGCCCATGACCACGAACAAGTGCAATCGAACTCGGTGTCCCCGGCCGTTCGGATTCGGGTCCGCGCTGCTCGCGGCGTCAATGGTGCTGGCGTTGCCGCGGCTCTCCGGGGCCGGGATCGCGCAGGGCATCACGACCGCCACGGTCACCCTCCCGCAAACCCTGGAGCCGAACCGCGCCTCCCCGTGCACCTGGGGCTTCTGTACTCTCGGCCCCCGCCTGTACCTGGTACCGCTCGCCGACGGCCGGATTCTCCTGGGTTGGAGCGATGCCGCGGGAAACGGCCACGTGAGCCGGATCAACGGAACGACGATCGAGCAGACGACCGACTTCCCCGCCCGTCTCGTTCGCGGGCTCGTGGGGCACGATGACGGTTCGTTCGCGGTGCTCCTGGTGGACCGGCGCGGTGCTTCTCCGACCGACAACGTCATGGTTCTGTCGCAACGGACCGCCGCGGGCGCGGAGTCGTGGGCGACCGATCTCGTCAATACGTTCCCCGCCGTCCCCCAGCCCGCAGACGGCGCCACCTATGTTGCCGGGGACAGCCGCCTGGTCTACGGCGGCGGGCTTTACGGCGCGTACTTCTCGGTCCGCTCCTTCGGCACGTTGGGAGAGCACGACGGAGAGCAGTACACGATCGTCAACGACTCCGGAGCGATCCAGCCCGGAGGCTATAGCTGGGGACTCTCACACTCCCTGGCCGGGCTGATCGGCTACCACCCCGAGACCGGCCAACTCGCCCGCATCGGCGTCAGCGACTGCTATCCGAACTCGATCGGCGGGCTCTATGCCATGACGGCGCCCGGCTACAGCCCGCATCTCCTCTACCAGGTCGACGCCGACTGCCTCGGGAACGTCTCCGGGCAGCTCGGGCAGATGGCCGCCGTCCTCGGCTCCCGGTGGCTGGTGGCGTTCAATGCGATGAATCACGGCACCTTCGTCGGCCAGGGAGCCGGGCTGCTGAGCTTCGGCCCCGACTTTGTCCCAACCGTCACCTGGATCACTTCCGGGACGGGGGCCGAGGAGCGCGACCCGGTGCTGGCGCGGGTGGGCGCCGATCTGACATCCGATCGGTACCTGCTTGGGTGGCGGATGCAGTCGAGCGGCGCGTTCCTCCTGGCGATCATGGACGCCGCCGGCGCGATTCTCGAGGGGCCGGAAGTCGTGAGTCCCGACGTCCAGTGGGGCGCCCGCGACGACTCGTTCCGAACCGGGGCGGATGGCCGGGTGACGTGGTGTCACGGGCTTGCCGGATCCTCCACGCTGCAGATCCACACGTACGCCGAGGCCGCCTCCTCGATCCACGCCGCGGCGCCGTCCATGGCCGCGCCGATCCTCTCGATCTTCCCGAACCCGGCGGCCGGCCCCGGCCTTCGCATTCGCTACCGCCTGCCGGCCGCAGACCAGGTGACCATTGCGGTCTTCGACGCCGGCGGCCGGCTCGTGCGGGACCTCCGGGCCGGCCGGCAGACTGCCGGGGACCACGAACTCGACTGGGACGGACTCGATGCGCGAGGGGCTCGGGTCGCCCCCGGGGTCTATCTCTGCCGGCTGGGAACGGGAGGCGCGGTCGTTACCCACAAGATCGTTGTGGGGACATAGCCTTCGAACCCGCCCGGGCAACCATAGGAAAGTCGGTCGGCGGCGTGGCACTCTGACGGTCCGGCCACGGACCGGCCTCGCGCCGAACGCGGTTGACTGGGTCTTTCCGCACCATGCTAGCCCTTTCCGAAGTAGGTTCGCACGTCGTCCCCGCCCTTCCTCTCGCCCCAGGCGCGGAACCCCTTCCCGCGGAGGACATCGACCAGCGGCGCCGGTTCGAACGGCGTGATCAGCTCCAGGATCTCTCCGGGGCCCAGCTGGTCCGCGGCGCGCACGACATCCGGGAGCGGGTGCCGGCCCTCCGCAATGGCCGGACGCGCATCGACCGTGCGCGCCACGCGCGCGGGATCGAACCAGCTCGGGGCGGGACCGGCGAGGACGCTGGCCGCCATCGCTCCCCCCGCGTCCGGGCATCCGCTCGCGGAGTCTGCGGCGGCGCCTGGTCCGGTCCGAACCTCCGGCGTCACCGGCGTGCGCCCCGGGCCGGGCGCTGCTCCCGCGTCCGGCGTTACGCCCGGAGGCGCCGTGATCGGCCCGACGCCGGGCACCACGCCCTGGGCGACCGCCACGCGCAGGGCGGCGATGAGGTCCTCTACGGCGAGGCCGCCCACTGCCGCGACCTGACCCAGCGTCGCGACCTTGGCGACCGTTGCGCGCAACACCGGGTTCTTCAACCGGCGAAACTCCGGAGAGAGCCGGATCATCACCTCTTCCAGCGCGGGATAGGCCTTCAGGAGCTCACCGAGCCGGGTGCCGGGACTGAGCGAGTCCAAGATCCTGTCATCCATGGGATCCTCCAACGGTCAACGGCCAACCCGTCCGGTGCGGACCGGCGCCGGCCCGGGCGCCGCCCCATGCGATCTTCCCGAGCGCGGCGACGCCGGCACTCGAGAGCGCGATCCCGCGCTCCGTCACTCCTTGGCCGCGGTGTAGCTCAGCAGTCGCTGCTCGCCCTCCAGACTCCGCAACGCAGTCAGGTCTTGCGAGACCTCGACGGTGCCGAGGTAGCCGCCACTCGCATCCCGGACCGCGAAGTACTCGATGTGGATGAATCGGCCGTGAAGCTGGATCCAGAAGGGCGCGCGATCCTGCCGTCCGGCGCGAAAATCGTCGACGATCTGCTGCACGACGTGCACCGACGACGGCGGGTGGCACTGCTGCACCTTCCGGCCCAGGATCGCCGCGTTGCGGTCGAAGATCCGTTCGGCGCCTTGGGTGAAGTAGCGGACCCGATCGTCCTTGTCCACGAAGGTGAGGTCGAAGGGCAGGAGGTTCAGGACCCGGGTCAGCTCATCGACCGTGAAGCTCCCGGAGGGCATGCGGATGAACCCGTCGGAGAAGAGGCTGGGCGCCGCCGCCGGGCCGGGAGCCGAAGGGGAGGCCGGGGCGCCGGCCACGCCGGAGGCCGCCGCTCCGGCCGTCCGGGCGCCCACCGCCGGAGCGCCGGCGACTGCGGCCGGGCCCACGCCGGGATCATCGCCCCAGGCCGGGACTTCATCGAGCAGGCAGAATCCGATCTCGGCGCTCTGATGCGAAATCGCCCGCCATTCCGCCTCCGTGAGGTGATCCATGCTCATGGGGAAGAGGATCTGCTCCTCCTTGTAGATCATCTCCTCCACCGCGGTCGCCGCCGGCGCCAGGATCAGCGCAATCAAGGACTGCAGGCTCTCCGCATCCGCTCCCGCGGCCGCCGTCAATGCTTCCACCGCCCCGCGGAGCCCGGCGCGGGCCTCGTCGTCCTTCCCCCACATCACGGTGGAGGGGCCGCTGATTCCGCGCTTCTCAAGATACGGGAAGAGCAGGTTCTCCTTGCGCCGGTAGTGGCGATCGACATCGAGCAGTCGCATGAATCCCGCGCGCAGGGGCTCCACGAACGCGGCGGCGGCCGCGGTGGGCGCCAGGGCCCGCACCTCGCGGAAGAGCGCCGCCAGTCGCGCAGTCTCCGCCTCGATCGCGCGGTTCTCTTTCCGGAGGATATCGATCGGGTGTCCGGCGGGAGGCTCCTTCGCCGCCGAGACATCGATCACGCCCTTCAGGGCCGCCCCGTGCACATCGCAGAGCTTGAGCACCTCCTCGACCGGCAACTCCCCTTCGCCGATCAGCTCCTGCTCGACTTCCACGACCAGTCCGTACGGCACTTCGCCCAGCATCCGGACCAGCTGAGCCCGTACCGCCTCCGCCGCGGTGCCCTCGTGCAGTTGCAGGATCAGGTGCTTCAGCGTCTCTTTCTTCATCCGGCTGTTGTCGATCAGCTCGCTCATGGGACGGACTCCTCCTTCGGTTCCGGTTCGACTCCTAGGAAGCATCGCGCCACGACGCACCCCGCGCCTTGACCCAGGTCAACCGGGGGGAGGTGTGCACCTTCCCGGCCTCCCCCGCACGCCAGTCTGGCGCATCGTCAGGTTTCCACGCCCCGCGCGACCAGCAGACTGATGATGAACCCAGGCAGCTCGGTGGATCGATACTGATCGTTGCAGTCGCATGATCTCGCGACCCTTTTTCCGTTCTCCGCACGGAACGCCCCTGATATGCTCTTCGGTTGCATTCGCGCCCTGCCCAAACCATGAGACCCAGAGAGGCGACACGACCATGATCACATTCGGCCCCGGGAATCTGCGCATTCCCAAGTTCGAGAAGCCGGTCTACATCGTCGCGGCCGGTCAGACCGACTTCCGCAAGCGCTATCCGGAGAAGACGAGCGAAGAGCTCTGCGTAGAGGCGTTCCGGATGGCCGCACTGGAGAACGACCTCAAGGTCTCGCTGCCCGAGCTCAAGCGCATGGTCAACTTCTGCGTCTACTCCCAGTTCGCGGATCACTTCGGAGACCAGCTCCTGGCCGCCTCCAAGATCCATGACGCGCTGGGCTTTGACCCGCTCGGCAACATCGAGGTCAAGACCGGGGGCGCGACCGGCGGGCACAGCGTGCTCGCCGGGGCCCTGGCGGTCGCGTCCGGGTACGCCAATTGCGTTCCCGTGGTCGGCTGGGAGCGAATGGACGAGGTTCCCACCCGGCAGGGCAACGCCTACATCGCCAGCGCCGCCTGCAAGAACTTCGAGTCCGAGCTGGGCTGGATGTACACCGCCTACTACGCCCTCATGGCCCAGCGCTACAAGTACGAACACCAGGTACCGCGGGAGACGCTGGCCAAGATCGCGGTCAAGAACCACGGATACGCGGTCTCCTCTCCGTTCGCCCAGAACCCGATGCGCATCAGCGTGGACGAAGTCCTCAAGAACAACCTCGTTTCTGATCCGCTGAGCTTCCTGGAGTGCTGTGTCATGTCGACCGGAGCGGCCGCGCTCATCCTGGCCGACGAGGAGACGGCCCACCGGATCACCGACCAACCGATCCGGCTCACCGCCATCTGCTCCGGCACGCACACCCTGCGGACCGCCGACCGACGGCCGATGGAAGTCCTGCGCCTGCCCCATGAGCCGGAGGATCTGTACAAGGACTACCGGCACGACTGGCCCGGGTTCAGCTCCTTCCTGGCCGCGCGCATGGCCGCCTACCTCGCCTACCACATGGCCGGGATCCGCGACCCGCTCGAGGATCTGGACGTCCTGGAGACGCACGACGCGTTCACCATCAGCGACATCCAGACCTATGAAGACATCGGCCTGCGTCCCTACGGGCGAGGCCGGGAGTACATCGACAGCGGCGAGGCCTACCACGGCGGGAAGCTGCCGGCCAACCTGTCCGGCGGCCTGATCGGATCGATGCATGCCGTGGGCGCCACCGGGATCTTCCAGATCAACGAGATCTTCTGGCAGCTGCAGCAGAAGTGGGCGAAGTTCCATGCCGATCCCCGGATGTGGGAGCGCTTCGGCAAGACCCGGCCGGCCGACTTCGAGAATCTGCAGGTGCCGGGCGCCCGCCGCGGGGCCGCCATCAGCCACGCGGGCACGGGCAGCCATGTGACGATGGCGATCCTGGAGAAGGTCTGAGAAGGGAGAGACGATACCATGAGCATCAAGCTGACCCAACCCGGCTGTGAGCTGCTGAGCAACCAGCCGATGGTGATCAAGAACGTCAAGGACTACGCCCACATCCATACGTACGGAGGACTGTCTCCCTTCTTCCAGGGCCTGAGCCAGGGGAAGCTCCTGGGAACCCGGTGCGGAAACAAGGACTGCGCGGAGAAGCGGATCTTCCTGCCTCCGCGCACCCATTGCCCGGACTGCCTGAGCCCGTCGGTATGGGTCGAGGCCCCGACCGTCGGGGAGATCTACACCCACACGGAGATCCTCTACCCCGGCGCGGGCTTCAAGCTCACCACCCCCTGCCCGCTCATCTCGGTCTCGTTGGCGGGGGTCGGAACGAAGCTGATGTCCTACCTGAAGGAGGGCGAGCCCCGGATCGGGATGACGATCAAGGCGGTCTTCAACACCGAGGCCCCGACCCACACCATCCTCGATCTCGCCTGGGTCCCGGCCTGACGGCCGTCCGGCGAGGCCTGTGAGGGAGACATGGACTTCACGCTGAACGAGGAACAGCGGGCGATTCGCGACGCCGTCCGCGACTTCGCGCTGAACGAGATCAGACCGCGGGCGGCGGGACTGGACGAGAAAGAGGAGTTCTCGGCCGAGCTCACCCGGAAGATGGGCGAGATCGGCCTGTTCGGCATCACGATTCCCTCCGAGTACGGAGGCCAGGGACTCGACTACCTGGCCTACATCATCGCCGTCGAGGAGCTGTCGCGGGTCGACGGTTCGCAGGCGGCCACGGTGGCCGCGCACAACTCCCTGGGAATCGGGCCGATCTACTACTACGGCACCGAGGCGCAGAAGCGCCGCTACCTTTCCCGGCTCTGCACCGGCGAGGCGCTCTGGTCGTTCGGACTCACCGAGCCGGACGCCGGTTCCGACTCGCGGGGAAGCCGGACCACCGCCCGAAAGGTGGACGGCGGCTGGCTGATCAACGGGTCGAAGATCTTCATCACCAACGGCAGCAACCCGCTCTGCATCGGGTCGACCGTGCAGTGCGTCACCGACCGGGAGGGCGGCAAGCCCGAGTTCACCTGCTTTCTCGTCGAGAACGGCACGCCGGGGTTCACCGCCCGGGCGATGCACGGCAAACTCATGTGGCGCGGTTCCGACACCGCCGAACTGGCGTTTGCGGACTGCTTCGTGCCCGACGAAAACATGCTCGGCGCCCGGGGAGCCGGATCCCGGCAGATGCTGGAGACCCTGGACTCCGGGCGTCTGTCCATCGCCGCCATGGGGCTGGGCTGCGCGCAGGGAGCCTTCGACGAGGCCCTGGCCTATGCCGGGCAACGGCAGCAGTTCGGCAGACCGATCATCAAGTTCCAGGTCAACAGCTTCAAGCTCGCGGACATGGCGCTCAAGTGCGAGCTGGCTCGCACCCTCCTGTACAAGGCCTGCTGGCTGCGGGACACCGGCCAGCCGTTCGAGAAGGAGGCGGCCATGTCCAAGCTCTACTGCTCGGAGATTGCGGGTCAGGTGTCGGACGAGGCGGTGCAGCTTCACGGTGGATATGGCCTGATGAAGGAGTACGCGGTGGAGCGGTTCTACCGGGATTCGCGCCTGCTGCGGATCGGCGAGGGCACTTCGGAGATCCAACGGATGGTCATCTCGCGTCTGATCGGCTGCTGAGGCGGCTGGCCGGGCGCTGAGAGCCCCAGTCAACTGCGTTTGGCGCGCCGATCGGTCGGCGGCGAGGCGCAATCGGTCGCGGAAGCTAGGTGCCTGGGGTCTCGGGCCGGAGCAGGCTGCGGTTCGCGCCTGCCGGGATCGGCCCCGGACCGACCCGCCGGGCCAACCACGGGACCCGTGCCCGTCACAAGGAGAGCCATGGCTGACGACCCCGGATTCGACGTTGCCGCGGCGCACCGGTTCTTTTCCGCCCACTGCTTCAATCAGGCCTGGGACCTGATCGACAAGCCGAATCGGACGGCCGCTGAGGACCGGCTGATGGTCGCTCTGAGCCTCGCCTCCCTCTACCATTGGCTGAGCCGGCCCGATTGTGAGCCCCGGCACCTGTCGGTCGGCTACTGGCAGGCCTCGCGCATCCAGTCCCTGCTGGGCAACTCCGGTGAAGCGCGCCGCTACGCGGAGAACTGCATGGAACACAGCGGCGGCCTGGAGCCGTTCTACCGGGGATACGCCCACGAAGCGATGGCCCGCGCCGCAACCATTTCCGGCGACGCCGCCCTTGCGGCCCGGCATCTGGCCCACGCCCGGGAGCAGGCGGCGCTGGTCGCGAGCGCGGAGGACCGCGATCTCCTCCGGAAAGACCTGGCCGGCCTGGAGTAGAATAGCCGGGCGATCGGAGGCCCAGCCCGACCGGACCTTGGCCTGGGGGCGCGGCTTCGCGCCAGCGGCACATCCGCCGCCGCAGTCTGCCTGGGAGTCCCGGAGGAAGCCGTGCCTGAGCCTTCAAATGGCCCCCTGTACCTCGACTCGCCCGCGGGCGAACGACTCCCCCCCGAGCTGACCCCCGCCGAGCGGGCCGTCCTCGATCTCGTGAACCAGAAGGTGGCCGCGGCAGACTCGCTCTCGTCGATCATCGACTTCCTCTTCGATTCCACGCAGTCGATCTTCCCCTGTGATCGGATCGCCGTGGCGTTCGTCGAGGAAGGCGGCCAGCGGCTGGTGGCGCATCACGCCCGGGCCGCGTACGAGCCGCTGCTTCTCAAGCGCGGATACGCCGAGGACCTGGCGCAGAGTTCGCTGCAGCGGGTGCTCCGGGATCGGCAGCCGCGGATCATCCCCGATCTGGAAGCCTACCAGGCGGAACACCCCGGCAGCCGCTCCACCCGCCTTCTGGTGCGGGAGGGGGTTCGCTCCAGCCTGACCTGTCCCCTCGTGGTCGACGATCGCGTGGTCGGGGTCCTCTTCCGCAGCTCCCGGCGGTCGCGCGCCTACGACCGGCGTGAAGTCGGGTTGCACCTGGCAGTGGCGGAGCGGCTGAGCCAGGCCGTGGAGAAGGCGCGCCGCATCGAGCAGCTCGCGGACGCGAATCGCGCGTACACGGAGATGCTCGGCTTCGTCAGCCACGAGTTGAAGAGCCCGGTCGCGTCGATGGCGATGGACGCCCAGCTGATCGGGGACGGGTACCTCGGCCCGGTGACGGAGAAACAGCAGGCCAAGCTGGCGTCGATGCGAAACAAGGCCGACTACCTGCTCGGCCTCGTGCGCGAGTACCTCGACCTGGCGCGCATCGAGGGCGGGGACTTGGGGATCCGTCCGCGCGCCGGCGTCGATTTCCTGCGGGAGGTCGTCGAGCCCTCCGTGGAGGTGGTGCGCCCGCTGCTCGAGGCGTCCGGCATGCGGATGGAGATCGAGATCGGCGCGGGCGATGCGCCGGCCAGTGCGGTGGACGCAAGCAGCGGGCCGGCCGGCGAGGTGGGCGCAGGAGACGCGCCGACCGGTCCCCCGCTGCGCATCGAGGCTGACCCCGATCTCCTGAAGATCGTGGTCGTGAATCTGGTCGGCAACGGGATCAAGTACGGGAATCCGGGAGGACGACTGAAGCTGCGGGCGAGACTGATGGGTGGGCCAGCGGACGAGACCCCGTTGGAGGCGGCGCCAGAGGCAACCCCGCGGGAACGCCCACTCCCCGGTCCGGGGAACGCCGCCGCGCCGGCGCCCGGACGGGAGGGTCCGCCCGCCCCAAGCCCGGAACCGCGCGAGCTACCGCTCGCTGCGGGTGCCTTCACGTTCTCCGTCTGGAACGAAGGTCCGGGGTTCCCGGAGGCGCAGCGGGCCAGGCTCTTCCGCCGGTTCTCCCGCCTGGACACGCCGGAGCTCAAGTCGCGCAAGGGGACCGGCGTGGGCCTCTATTCCTCCTGGAAGATCGTGAAGTTGCACGGCGGGCGGATGGATGCCTCCTCCGAGGAAGGCAAGTGGGCGGAGTTTTGGTTCACGATCCCCCAGCCGCTGGTGACAACTGCAGAACGAGACCAGCCGCCCGAAGACTGAGTCCGGGACCGTAGGCCCGGACTCGGGGTGTCGGCATGTCGCGTCCGTCCGCCGTGAAGGCATGCCCTGGCGTCCGGAGAGAGACCGCCACCGGGTGATCGGGGTTGGTCCTGGCCGCGAGAGGCGCTATCATCCCCGCGCGCACCTGGGGCACATCTGAGCTTTCATTGACGGTCGCAACTCAGGAGGCTGCCATGCACCGAGGCCTCGATCTCCGCTCGAGCTTGCCGGCAGTGTGTCTGCTGGCCCTGGCCGTGCTCCCCGTCTACGCGGATCCGTGCTTCCACCTGGACTTCGATGACGACAACAATCCCTGGACGCTGCGTACGCAGATGCCTCCGGGCGTCACGGAGGGCGTAGTCCGGTTCGTCTTCGAGGCGCCGGCCGTGCTTCCGTCCGGCCAGGAGTTCTACTGGGATGTGATGGAAGGGTGCTGCAACGACATGTTCCAGTTCGGCCACGTGGGAGCGGGATTGGATCCCATGTCGCTGACCTTTGATCCGGCTTTTGTGGCTTACTATGAACCCCTTCTGCCGACCTGCACCCTTTGCTGTCCGTGGGTGATCTACGGGACCTTCGCCGGGGACATGCAGGCCGTGGCGGGGCAGCGGTACTTCATCGGCGAAGCGGCGGCCAGCGCTCGTTGCGAGGACTTTCCGCCGCCGTGCTACCCGCCGCAGGAGTTCCAGGTCCGATTCAGCCCGGCCGCCCTCTGCGGGGAGACGACCTCGGATCTCATGGTCTTCCTGTGCCCCACCAGCGGCCTGCCGGAGGAGCCTGCGGAGGCCGCCCGGAGCTGGGGAAGGATCAAGGCGAGGTATCGCTCGGAGTAATCAGCGGGTTCCGCGCCCGGGAGAGGCGAATTCCACCCGCAGCGCCCGGACGAACCGGGCCTGACGAGCAGGTCCTTTCCGCTCCCGTGAGCCGCCCGCTACCCCAGTTTCGTCTTCAGCGTCCGGAGCAGCACGTCGAAGTTCAGAGGCTTCTGGAAGACTCCCGTGAGCCCGAGGGCGCTGTAATCGGTCTGCAGGTTCAACTGGTCGCCGACCGAGGAGAGCATGTACACGGGCACCTTGTTGCCGAGAGCCTTGAGCTCCTTGGCCAGGCTGGTGCCGGCGTCGACTTCCTCCATCATCAGATCGATGATGCAGAAGTCGGGCTGGACCGCCTTGTACTTCCTCAGCCCCTCCTCGGCGGTGAGCGCCCCCTCCATGATGTAGCCGTTGGCCTCGATAATGACCCGCAGGCCATCGATCATATCCTCATCGTCATCGACGTAGAGGATCACGTACTTGTTGTCCCTCATGGGTGTCCCTCGCTCATAGGAGCCCAGTCGAGCTCCGTGGAAATGGGAGCCGGATCGCTCATGGGCGCGGCCTGCCCGACCGTGACGTCGAACCTGGAGTGCTGCAACGACGCCACGAGGAACTCGTACGCCGCGTCCAGATTGGCTTGCGCCTCGGTCGAGAGACTCTCTCCGAACTCGTTGAACTTGTGGCCGCGTACCCCGAGTACGTAGCCTCGCGTGTGCCCCCCGAACAACGTGTGGGCCAGTCCCAGCACGGCGTCGGGGCGCACGCTGTGGCTCGAGAAGCTGACGCTCGGCCGGGGCCGCAGCCGCTCGAAGACAAAAGGCGGGGGACAGCTCACGTGGGCGTCGATGAAGATCGCCACGTCGTGAGCCGCCACCTGCGCCGCATCCTCCACCATCAGCTGGTAACCGGAGTCGACCGTGACCCCGGGCAGGCCCAGAGCCTCGATCCTGGCGGCAAGGGCCGGACCCAGGCCGTCGTCGAGACGGCCCGGGTTCCCGAACCCCAACACCAGGACCTTGGTCCCCCGGTTCGTCATCCGCGCGCCTTGCGTTGAACGAGGTTGCCTTCGCAATCGACCAGGTCGATCGAGAGCGGCATCTGGCCCAGCGCGTGGGTCGCGCAGCTCAGGCAGGGGTCATAGGCGCGAATGGCGATCTCGACGCGGTTCAAGAGGCCCTCGGTGATCTCGGGCTTGCCGGAGATATGGTCCGCGGCCACCTTCGCGACCGCCCGGTTCATCGGCTCGTTGTTGCTCGTGGTCGAGACGATCAAGTTGGCCATCACGATCTGGTCGTGGTCGTTCACGCGGTAGTGATGGAACAGCGTGCCCCGCGGCGCCTCGATGAGTCCAACGCCCTCATAGCGGCGCTCCCCTGTAACGACCAGGTCGGTTCCCTGCAGGTCGGGATCGTGGAGCAGGCTCTTGATCTTCTCGATCGCGTGCAGGAGTTCGATCATACGCGCCCAGTGGTAGGCCATGCTGATGTTGTTGGGCTTGCCTTTGGTCAGCCCCATGAACTCCTTGCGCTCGGCCTCAGCCTCCGGGGTGTCGATGAACGTCGCGGTATTCAGGCGGGCCAGCGGCCCCACCCGGTACCAGCCGTTCTCCGGCCCGATGCTCTTGATGAACGGGAACTTCATGTAGGACCAGGGGCGCACTTCTTCGGCGATGTACGTGGTGTAGTCCTGGTAATCGACGTGATCGAAGATGGTCTGGCCGTCCTTGGTGATGGCGCGGAGCCCGCCGTGATAGAGGTCCATGGCGCCGTCCGCCCGGATCAACGACAGATGGCTCGACTCGAACGAGCCGAAGTCGGCCAGCTCGGACAGGTGCTGCGTCGTATAGTCCTTGCAGAGCTTGAGCGCGCTGCGCGACCAGGTGACCATCTGCTCCAGATCCTTGAGCAGGAAGTCGCGCTCGGCGATCGACAGGTTCTTGTTCACACCGCCGGGAATCGCCCCCGTGCCGTGGATCTTCTTGCCGGCGGTGCGCAGGATGACCTCCTGGCCGTACTTGCGCATCATGACGCCCTGCACCGCCAGCTCAGGGAACTTCTGCGCCACCCCGATGACGTTGCGGATGGCGGGATCGGCATCGAACCCGAACAGCAGATCGGGGCTGACCAGGTGGAAAAAATGAAGCGCGTGGCTCTGGAAGAACTGCCCGTAGTGCATGAGCCGGCGCATCTTTTCGGCCGTCGGGGTGAGATTCTCGCCGCCGACGATCCGGTCCATGGCCTTGACCGCGGCCAGGTGGTGACTCACGGGGCAGATGCCGCAGAGGCGTTGCACGCACACCGGGGCCTCCCAGAACGGCCGCCCCTGGATGAAGCGCTCGAAGCCGCGGAACTCCACGATGTGAAGCCGCGCCTGGTGCACATTGTTCTTTGCGTCGAGCTGGATCGTGACCTTGCCGTGGCCTTCCACGCGCGTCACCGGCTCGATGGTTATGTTGCGAAGCTCGCCCATGTTTCTCCTCTTCTTTCCTTCCTAGGGCCCCGGACTAGTCGTACTTGATGAGCTCGTACGGCAAGTCAAGCGGCTTGTTCGTGAGGAGCGCTACGAGCGCCTCCCAGATCGTGTCGGCGGACGGCGGGCAGCCCGGAAGGTGGTAGTCGATCTTCACCACCTCATGCAAGGGGTAGACCTTGTCCAGGATGAGCGGGATCTCCGTGTCGTTGGGAACCTTGCCGGACGGGTTGTGGACCGTCGGACCGTTGAGATACGCCTCATCCAGGCACTCCTGCACGGGAATGCCGTTGCGCATGGCGGGAATGCCGCCGTTGATGGCGCAATCCCCCAGGGAGATGAGAATGTCGCAGTGTTCGCGGAAGTTCTTCAGCACTGCGACGTTCTCTTCGTTGCAGCAACCGCCTTCGATGATGCCCACCAGGCAGCGCCCGGTGAACTTCTTGATGTCGTTGACGGGCGACTTATCGAAGTCGACCAGCTCGATGAGCTTCAGGATGCGATCGTCGATGTCGAGGATCGACATGTGGCACCCAAAGCACCCAGCCAGCGACGCTGTTGCGATCTTCGGCTTCGCCATGGAGTACTCCTTCCCGGGGTTCAGGTCCGCGCCGACTCGATGTCCGATCCGATGGGTTTGTGGTCGTATAGCCGCTGACCCACCGGCACCGCGTAGCCCACGCGCTTGGTGAGGATGGCCCCGACCGGGCAGAGACTGACCGCCCGATCGCGCACGTCGATTCCGGTGTCGGCCAGCCGGGCCTTGGCGTTCACCGAGATGCGCCGGTGCGGGCCGCGACCCACGAACTGGAAGACGTTCTTGCCGTCGAGGTCGCGGCTGGCGCGCACACAGCGGGCGCACAGGATGCAGCGGTTGTGGTCGAGGAAGATGTCTGGATGGCTGGCATCGATGTTCCGTTTGGGGAACTGATACGGGAAACGCGGCGCCGCAATGCCGAAACGGTACGCCATGGCCTGCAGCTCGCAGTTGCCGGACTTCTCGCAGAACATGCAGAAGTGATTTCCCTCGACGAAGAGCATGTCGATGAGGTCCTTGCGCATGGCCTGGACCTTGGGCACTTCGCTCTCAACCACATTGCCCGGAGCCACCGGCTGGGTGCAGGCGGCCTGCGGCCGGCCGTTGACCAGCACCGTGCAGACGCGGCAACTTCCGTAAGCGTGCAGCTCCTTGTGGTGGCAGAGACGCGGGATGTACACGCCCGCCTTGTCGGCGGCCTCGAGGATGGTCTGGCCCGGCTCGGCCTGGATCTCAGCCCCGTCCAACGTAAAAGTGAAGGTTTCGCTCATGGCGTTACTCCTGGTGTCCCGCGAAGTGGACTGACTTGCGACCCGTGAGCACTTCGGAGGGTCTCAGCGCCGTCGCCAGATCGAACGTGGGCTGGAACGTCGCCGGGCCGGTCTTGAGCCGCGCCTCGTAGAGAGGGCGGAAGTTCTTCAGGGTGGTCAGCACGGGATTCGCGGAGGTCTGTCCCAGTCCGCAACGGCTCATGGTCTTGATCGTGGCGCCCAGGCTCTCGAGGTAGTCGAGGTCGGCCGCCGTGCCGCGGCCCGCGCGGATCTCGTCCAGACGTTGCCGCAGGAGCGGATTGCCCGCCCGGCAGGGGGTGCAGAAACCGCAGCTCTCATCGATGAAGAACTCCAGGTAGGTGCTCGCAATCTCCAGCAGGTCGCGGTCCGGGCCGAACACGACGATCGCGCCACCGGTGGCAAGGTCGTCATAGCAGATGCACCGGCCGAACTCGGCGGGGCTCACCATCTGCCCGCTCGGTCCCCCTACCTGCACGGCCGCCGCATTCTCGGCGCCGGCCAGCTTGAGCACCTCAGCCAAGGTGATGCCGAAGTGCACTTCGTAGACGCCCGGACGCCGGCAGTCGCCGGAGATCGAAAGGAGCTTGGTGCCCGAGGAACCCTTCGAGCCGAGCTGGGCGAACCAGCCCGGACCCTGATCCAGGATTCGCGCCACGCAGCAGAAGGTCTCGACGTTGTTGACCGTGGTCGGGTGGCCCAGATACCCCTTCTGGGCCGGGAAGGGCGGGCGGTTCTTGGGATCGCCCCGCGTTCCCTCGCACGACGAGAGCAGGGCCGTCTCCTCGCCGCACACGTAGGCGCCGGCGCCCATCTGGATGCGGATGTCGAAGTCGAAGCCCGCCTTGCCGCAGATCGCCTTGCCGAGCAGGCCATTTCGGCGGCGCTCGGCCAGGGCGTTCTCGAGAAACGCCTTCAGGTACGCGTATTCGCCGCGGAGGTACACCAGGCCGAGATCCGCGCCGATGGCGTATCCGGCGATGGTCATGCCCTCGAAGAGCACGTCCGGCGCCTCGGTCAGGATCACCCGATCCTTGAAGGTGCCGGGTTCGCCCTCGTCCGCGTTGCACACGACAATGCGGCGGTGGCCGCCCGACGCGCGCGTGAACTCCCACTTCATCCCGGTCGGGAAGCCGGCGCCGCCGCGCCCGCGCAGACGAGCCGTCTTGACGTCACGGATGACCTCCTGAGGGCTCATCGCGATCGCCTTCCGGATGGCCTTGCCGGGCTCGAGGTCGGCAAAGACGACCGGACCGCGTTGCCGCAGGTGGTTGGTCACCATGGCCTGCACCAGATCGTCGGCGTTGTTGCCGTCACCAAGCTGCTGCACCAGCTTGCGCGGGTTCGGATCCTTGCGGAGCGTGCGCACCAGCTCTCGCGCCCGGTCGGTCGACAGGTTCGTGACGACGACGTCGTTGACCATGGCCGCGGGAGCCTGGTCGCACATGCCGATGCAGGGCGCCCACTCCAGCGTGAACGCTCCCTCCTTCGACGTCTCGCCGAACTTCAAGCCGAGCTCTTCGGTAAGCGCCTGGGCAACACGGTCGGCGCCCATCATGCGGTCGACCACGTCGTTGCACAGACGTATCACGATGCGACCCTTCTGCTCTTTTGAGAGAAAGGCGTAGAAAGACACGACGCTTTCCACCTCGACCCGAGGAAGCCTCAGGACCGATGCAATGGCGTCGATCGCGTCGTCGCCGACGCAGCCATATCTGGCCTGCACCGCCCGTACGATATCCATCATGCGCGAGCGGTCGTTGCCGACTCCCTCGCAGATATCCCGGACGGCCCGTTCGAGAGTCTCGCCCATGAAGCCCCCCTCCCCGGTGTTTGTATAGCCCGTGGGCGGCGTTGGTCCCGTCCCGCCCGGGGCTGATCCCGGCAATTCGTAAGGCAGGCGGCGCTGCAATGCCAGCGAATTGCGACGGCGAATTCCAGGAGACCGCGCTACCGAACCGTCAACTGCGCTCACTTCCCCGAACATCGAGGGAAGGACTGCAACCAGGTATCAAGAAGCCTCGTTGCGTCCGCCCTCGGACCTGCCCCGGAGTTTCCGGCCGCGCTCACCGCTTCCGGATCCGCGGCCCTTGCCTCGCTGGACCCGGGAGACGGATCGCGCGGCGCGTGCCCAACCGTCAAGATCGGCACCGTCGCGGCGCACCCGCACGTTTTCCGCGTCAACCGCACCCGCTGCCTCGTCCGCCGGGGATCATCGGGGGCGGCTGTGTCGACGCCGGCCCGCCCGGGCCGCGGTCGTTCTCGCCGGCGGTCGTCGTCGGACGTCCGCAGCCCGGCCCGTACGGGACCGCCTGGCTGCCCGCCTGCGGGTCGGCGCTCCGGCCCAGGCTGGCCGGGTCTCCCAGCACCCTGCTAGCTCATTGCAGGAAAAACAGTTTCACCGCCTCGCCGTGACGAAAGACGCTAAGCTGGGGGTCTGGCCTCCGCCGCCTGACCTGAGGGAGGGGCCGCGTCCCGCGCCGAGGGGGTCTATGGACCGGGCTGCGGCCGGCGCCCCCGCGGCCTTCCATGTCGCGCCGCTTGGAACCACACCAGAACCAGCGCGAGAAACAGCATTTCGGGCAGCGGAATCCCGGCAAAGCTGATTTCCCGGAATTCATCGTCGTTGGGCGCCGGTTGCAGAATCAGGTCGTCGGTCATTGCGCTTGCGGTCACGTATGCCCGTAGCTTGGTCAGAAAGCAGGTCCGGGTGATCACTGCCCCCAACCGCGGGTAGAGGGTCTGTAACCGGCGAAGCTCCCGGTCGGTGACCCGATTCGCGTATTCGGTGCGCGCGCCCGAGAACGTCATCCGGTGCGGGGCGCAGACATAGAGGAGAATCTGACTGGGATCCCGGGCGCTGATCGCTGAGATCCGCAGCGGATAGACGGCCTGCGTCGTGGGGAACGTGAGACGGATCGGATCCAGCCCCCCGATCCGGTAGGCGCCCGGGCTGCTTCCGGCGATGCTGGCGGAGTCCGTCCGCATCGCCACGAAGAACCACGACTTGTCGATGTAGAACTGCAGCGCGGCCTCCACCGGCGCGCGATTCCGGGCGTGCAGGAAGCCCCACGCATCCAGCGAGTCGGCCAGGACGGAGGCGTCAGACGCCCCCAGCGTCAGGGTCTGATAGATGCCCACCGTCTGCTGGTCGAGGATGTCGATCCCATTGGTCGGTGTCGCAACCCAATCGTTGTCGTCACCGCAGCCGATGCCGCGGTTGCGAACCGTGAGCCGGGTGAGGTTGGCGCAGTCCTCGAAAAGCCTGGAATCGGCGGTCGCCAGCGTCGGAACGGAGGGCACCGGAACGATCCAGGCCAGGTTGTCCGTGTTTCCCTCGTACTCCGCCTGCAGGATCAGATCCTCCCGTCCTACCTCTGGGTCAAACAGGAGAATCGCGCGCTGGGCGGGCTCCCAGACATCCCGGAAGTAGTCCGTGATGAGCCCGCCATCCGCCCATGCGTCTCGCGGAGCAACACCGAACGCGGCCAACACGAGCACGACGGAGGCGAGGGACGCGGCCTCCGGCACGACTCGGGCCGCGCGATCACGGCGCTTCATGGGACACCTCCTCCCCGCGCAATGCCCGGGAACCCCGGACGGTCAGAGCCTCCTCGCCACATAGCCAAGTACCGCCGGCCCGGTCAGTTCGGCCGTCCACCCATGGTGATCGGGCGCTTCTGCCGTGAACGATCGGCCAAGGGAGAACTCGGAGCCGACGAGCCAGCCGCCCCCCCCAAGATCGAACTCCGGTCCGCCAAGCAGCCGGACTCCCAAGGCCCAGCTCCGGAACGTCTCGGAGACGCTCGGATCCGAACCATCGGCTCCCTGGATGGCTTCCCAAACACGGACGTACTCCCCCGCAACGCCGAGGTAGAAGGCATGCCGGTGCCGGCGCATCAGGTTCGTCCGCAGGCCGAGTTCCACCGGCATCAGAGTCAGCTTCGCGTCGTCGCTCTCGAACACCGGGTCATCGTAGAAGCCGTTGCCTCGTCGGGCGCAGTACCGGACACCGAGGACGTACTGCACAGAGGGCCCGTCGGCCAGGTGGATCCGCAACCCGACCGCCGGCAGGGTACCGTACATCCGGCGCATCTCCTCGTCCGCGAAGATCGAGCCGCCGACGATCGCGGCGAGCAGCGGGCGCGGAGTCTTCTCCGGCACCTCATGGGCTCGGGCGGCAGGAGCGCTCGCCCCCATCCCGACGACGAGGCCGAGAAGACTGAGGGCGATGGGAAGGGATCGTCCGCGGTTCGAGGTCATCGAATGCCTCCGACATCGCATGGGCCACCTCCCGCGTGGGCTCACCAGCTCGACCCCGGCGCCGGCTTGAGCATAGGCCCGCGTGGAAGAGTCGACAACGCACTTGTCCAGACCGATCCGGTGACGGCCGGCCCTGCGGTCGACGCCGGGCAGGATGCTCAAGAGCCCGGACCGCCCCGGCCGAAGCTCCGATCGGTCGGATGTGAGGCGCGACGACGAGGTCGATATCCGGGCACCGAATCGTGGAGACGTAACGAGGCAGCCGGCCCTTCGCGGTCCGAACCCTGCGAGCCAGGCGGCGCCGCGCGACACGCTACCGGATCGGCGCGGGGGGAGCGGTGGTACGCTGCGCAGGGGTGTCTTCCCAGCGTTCGGGCAAGGGAGGCAGGATGAAGAGCTGTTCCGGCCGGTTTCTCTCGGGCTTGACCTGCCTGCTGATGGCGGCCGGTATGGTTGCCTCGCCCGGGCAGGCGGCACCACCGGCAGGGCCCGGGCTCGCCGGCGGCAACGTCGAGACCCGCATCTCCCCTCCCCCGGGCTTCACGCGCGTGGTCCTTCCCCGGGACAGCTTCGGCGCGTGGCTCCGCTCGCTCCCGCTCAAGCCAGGCCGCCCCCCGGTCCGTCTCCATGATGGCACTCTGAAGGGAAACCAGCAGGCCCACCACGCGGTGGTGGAGATGGAGGTCGGTTCACGGGACCTGCAGCAGTGCGCGGACGCGATCATCCGCTTGCGAGCCGAGTACCTGTTCCACCGGGGCTCCGGAGATGCTATCCAGTTCCGCTTCACCAGCGGCGACCTGGCCACTTGGAAGGACTGGCGTCTGGGAATGCGGCCCTCGGTGCGTGGCCGCCGAGTATCCTGGAGTCGCACGGCCCGGGCAGACTCCACCTACGCAAGCTTTCGGCGTTACCTGGACATCGTCTTCACTTACGCCGGCTCGGCCTCCCTCTCCCGTGAGCTACTTCCGGTGGACGACCCCCGGCAGCTGCGAGCCGGCGATGTATTCATCCAGGGTGGATCGCCCGGGCACGCCGTGATCGTCCTGGACGTGGCGGAAGACACCGCGGGCGAGCGGGTCTTTCTGCTCGCGCAGAGCTACATGCCGGCCCAGGAGATCCATGTCTTGAGGAGCTTCCACGAAACCGATCCCTGGTACCCGGCGGCGGCGCAAGGCGTCCTGCGGACGCCGGAGTGGACCTTCGACTATGGCGACCTGATGCGCTTCGGTCCCGCGCCATACGAGCCTACCGATTAGGGAGGCGCTTCGGACCGAACGAATCCCCAGCCCCCGGGCTTCCGGCGGCAGAGCCGGCGCCGCGCAGAAGGCCCACGCCGGGAAGTCCCGGCGGGCAGGCTCAGCGCCACACAGAGGTTTCACGCCGGGTGCGCTCGGCGCCGGAGTCGCTCGCCAGCTAGGGCTGCGCGGGACCGGACCCGAAGATCTCGGTGAAGAACGTCATCATGGCCTGCCAGGATCGGCGATCCGCCGCCTCGTTGTACGCAGATCCCGTGCCGTTGTCGCTGCCAGCCTCCTGATGCGTGAAGGAGTGCACCGCTCCGCTGTAGGCGATGAACTGGTAGTCGACCCCCGCGTCTTTCATCTCTTTCTGGAACCCGGCCACTTGCTCTGCCGGGACAAAGGGGTCCTCCGCGCCATGACAAACGAGGATCTTCGCCCGGATGGCCCGGGCATCAGCTGGATTCGGGGTGTCGAGATTGCCGTGGAAGCTGACCACTCCCGCGAGCGGGGCGCCGGAACGGGCCAGCTCCAAGGCGGTGCCGCCCCCAAAACAATAGCCGATCGCCGCTACGCGCCTGGGATCGACCCGGGGGTCCCGGAGCAGTTGGTCGAGGCCGGCGCGTGCCCGCGCCCGCATCAGCGCCCGATCGCTTCGATAGATGCCGGCCTGCCTGGACCGTTCCTCTGTGGTCGACGGCCGCACTCCCTGGCCGTACATGTCGATGGCAAGGGCGACGAACCCGGCCTCCGCCAGCTGCTCGGCCCGCTTTTGCGCGTAGGGACCGGGGCCGCTCCAGTCATGGATCACCAGCACGCCGGGAGCCGGCCCCGGCACCGACTCCGGAGCGGCCAGGTGGCCCTCCAGCGTCACATCGCCGTGCTGGTAGGTGATGGCTTCGGTCTTCACTCCCGCCCCCGCGGCGTCGCCAACACACAGCAGCGACAGCAGTATCATCGTGAGTCGTTTCATGCCCGGTTCCTCCCCCGGCGCGCTCCGGCGCGCTCCTGGTTTGATTCCCCAGGCCGGTCTCAGGTCGGGCGAATTCCTCCCGTGCGTCCGCCTCGCCGCGCGCAGGCGCCACCCCGTGCGCCGTGACGAGGCGACCGATCATCGCAACAGCAGAATCTTCTCCGATCTGCGCTGGCGTGTGGACTCCAGGCGGATGAGATACAGACCGGCGCCGACGCGGCGCCCCCGATCATCTCGCCCGTCCCAATTCTCCACGTACCAACCTGCCTCCCGACGATCCCGGTTCAGGACGGTGCGCACCAGGCGCCCATCGGGGGCGTAGATCGCCAGGCGGACCACATCCCGGTCCGGAACTCCGTACCGGATGAGGGTGCCGCGGAGTGCGGGGTTGGGAATGCACGGCGAGAGCCGGAGGGATTGCGGCGGTTCCGCTCCCGGCGTGGTCACGGTGATCGGGCCAAAGGACTCCCGCTCTCCATTCCGCTCCACCCCGACCACGCGATACTCGTACTCCCGGCCGGGCAGAACGTTCGCGTCCACGAACCGATACTCGCCGTTCCAGGAGGGGACGAGCAGTTCGGAGGTGATCGCGAATTCCTCTTCCGTCACCGGCAGTACCTGCCGCCGGTAGACCTCAAAACCGGCGTAGTCGAGATCGGGCGGCGTCCGCCAGGAGAGGATCACTCCTTGGTCCCCTGCCGTGGCCATCAATCCGGACACCTGAATCGGCGTCACCGTTCGCACCGCGAAGGTGATCGGGATCTCGATGATCGGCCGGGCCAGATCGTTCGTTTCCAGGATCAGCTTCGCGTGGTGATCTCCCGCCGGCAGCGTCTCGGAGTTGAACTCCAGGGTCAGCTCTCCTTCGGTCCCGGCCGCCACCGACAGATGAGCCGGATCAGAGTCGATCCACACGGCATCGAAGCCGTCCGGCATCGAGTCAGACTCCCCGGGGCCCGGACCGGCCGTCGCGTGTACCAACAGGTCGATGCGCCAGGGTTGTCCGAGCTCCGCGAGATCCAAGCCCAGCGTGATCCGGTCGTCGTGAAGGTCGAACGCCAGTAGTCCCGATGCCGGGTTGAGGTCGCCGTCCAGCAGCACGACGACGGCGCCGAAGTACTGCATCGCCTGGGCCCCCGCCAGAACCAGGAAGTCCACTCCGGGGGACTGCCGGTCGGTGTTCATGGCGACTACCAGCGTCGAGGCCGCGTACAGCGAGAGCATCGACTCATGGGCGGAAACGGAGAGGTAGAGCGTATCCGCAACCAGCCGCTTCGCCAGGCTGGCCAGGTCCGGATCGGCCTCGGGCGGGTCGTTCGGATCTGTGGCCAAGGTGTCCCAGTCCGACGGCCACCTCCTCGAACCGCCCGGCACGACCGCCGGCTGCGCCTTCGGGCGCGGCGAGGCGAGACCCCGGAGCAGCTCCGCCAAGCGCGGTCCGGAATCCGACGCGGAACCGGCCGGCACCGGCAACGATCGGAGCTTCCGATCGCCGGCCGCCCGATTCGCCCCCGGCGCCCCGTCCGAGTCCAGGCGGATCGCGATCCGCATGTCGTCGACGGTCTGCGCGGTGTCGGCAAGGAAGGCGTTCGCCTCCAGAACTCCCGTCCCCGTGTTCCGGATGGCCAGCGTGGTGTCCACCACCCCGGAGGAGTCGATACTGACCGTGATCGCAGTGAAGTCGGCCGCGTAGGTGGCCAGATACGCGGTGGCGGCAACCGGACCGGCGAGCGGGCTCTCCGCGCTCCCATAGAGCGCGCTGACGTAGTACCGGTAGCTCTCGCCGATGACCGCGGTTGTGTCGCGGTATTGCCGGGCAGTCAGCGGCTCCGCGTTCAAGAGCGTGAGAGCGTCATCCTGGCCCGCGAGGCGATCGGCCCCGGCGGACCGTTCCGCGCGGCCGGCGCTCCGCCCACCGCCATCGATGAAGCTGTCTCCGAATCCCGCGGAGCGATAGACGTTGTAGCCGGTGACGGGAGTCGCTCCGACCGCGGACAGACCCGCCGGCTGAGCCCAGCGCAGCGCAACCGTGGTTCCGATCCCGTCGCGGGCCTGCAGGCGCTGGGGCGCCCCGGCGACCTGCCGCTCGACAACCGACAGGTCATCCAGATACCAGCCCAGGCCGGTGACGCCCTGGTCGGAACTGAAGACGAGGCGGATGCGGACATCCGCTTGCCCGAGGTACGGGAACAGGTCGAACTGCGCGGTCTCCCATCCGCCCGTTTCGCCGGAATACCCCGGGCTGCCCTGGGCGGCCAGGACGTGCGCCGGGTAGTCGCCCGCTGGACGCGCCAGTGTCCAGGTGACACCGCCGTCGATGGAGACCTCGACGAACCCGCCGTCATAGGCCTCCTCACAAGAGAGGTAGTGGCGAAACACCAGGGCCGCGGAGGCGAACTCCGTGAGATCAACCGGCTCCAGCGAGAGGGTCGACCGGGTCATGTGTTGATAGGGACCGTCCAGGCTCGTGGCCCAGAGGTTCTGACCGGAAACCGCCTCCACCACCGTGGAGTGCCCCCACTCCCAGTCGTTGTCGCCCTGCACCCCGCCATCGTCGGCCTCGAAGTCCCGCTCAAAGCCCCGGACGATCCGGAAGGAGTGCCAGCCGCTCGCCGGATCCGTGGCGGCGTTCGGAACCGCCGCTCCGTCTTCAGCCTCAATCTGGTACCGCACACTGTCGCCCAGGGCGAGCCCCAAGGTGCTGAGCTCTGCCAGGTAGTCGTGGCCGCCGAGCGCGGCCATGGAGCCGACGATGGGCGGATTCTCGTTGTGCTGCTGGGTGAGAGTCACCGCGCGCAGCGGCTGATCGAGGTTGTCCCGAACCGCCGCGCGGGCCCGGATCGCATCGATGTCGATCGGCTGATCGGGAAGCGGATCGTGCGCGATGACCGGGGCGGTCACGTCCGCACCGACCACGAAGACGCACGGATCCGCCTCTCCGGCCTCCGGCCAGGTCACGGTGGTCCCGCTGGTGTCGGCGGCGGTGAAGTAGTACCTGACGATGGTGCCCGCGGGCTGGGGCTGCAGGACGGTGGTGTACTCCCGCGAAGATAGCCCGGTCGGCGCCATTGTCGAGTCGATGAAGGTCACATCCTCTCCCCGCGTCAGGGTCGCGTGGACCCGAACCTGTTCCGGATCCAGGGCGAAGACACTGAGAAAGGACGCGGTCAAGGGGAGGGTCCGCAGCGTATCCTCGGTGTCGCTGAACGGAGTGTGGGAGACGTGAATGCCGTAGTCTCCGATCCCGTGAGCGCGAAAGATGCCGCAGATCGCGTCCAGGTTGGGTGTCCCGTCGTACACGTCGTCATTGTCGTCGTCGTACGTCAGGAGAGCGAAGAAGTAGTCGTCGAAGTTGTCGGCGAACCCGAGACGGGCGAAGTGAAAGAGCGAATCGGCGCGGGGCGCGCCGAGCGTCTCTCGCAGGTCCCACAGCGCCGACCCGATGATGAGACCGTCGTGGTGGGACTCGCCGATCCAGTCCTCTGGGTAGACGAAGTCATCGTCGATGCGGCGCAGGCTGGTTCCGGGGCCGTAGAATCCGCGGCCCAGCACCGGCTGTCCGCTGATGGTCGCGGCATAGTAGTCGGAGAATCCCTCGGCCATGGCCCCGGAGAGGGAGAAGGGGCGCGTCAGGAAATCCGTGATTCCGTGGCCGTACTCGTGATAGGCCACATCCGCAATCCGGGCGACGTTGACGCAGCGCCCTCCCGCTTCGTAGAAGCTGATGCCGACGCCGTCCCAGAAGGCATTGCACCTCCCCGGGACATTCACATAGATCGGCATCGGGTAGTCGAGGAGGTCAAACCCGGGATCGATCGTCTGGATGTGGTCATGCGCGACCATGACGTTGAGATAGGCATCCCGCTCGGCAACCTGCGCCTCGCTCTCGCCGAAGTAGAAGTCCACCTGCGCGGATTCGCCGTCCGGCACCGGCTGGCTGATGGATGCGACCTGGCCGGTTCGCACGTCGTACACCACCCCAAACGGCCCGCTCAAGCTCGCCGCCGCCGTGCGGCCGGTCCCGGCGCCGATCTCCAGCGAGAAGGTACCGTCGGCGGCGGTCACGGTGTCCACCGAGTCGGCCTCGGGAGCGGAGCACAGCACGTTCAGGTGCGGAAACGGCCGGTCCTCGAACTCCTCATCGGCGGTGATCGGCTCCACGGAGCCCTGGACCTGCCCGTGGACCTCCCCGAACTGGATTCTGTTGAACCGCCAGACGAGGGTCCCGTCCGCAGCGTCCACGAAGCTGACCCAGACGCCCGGAACCTCGACGGTGCGGAACTCCAGCCGCCAGGTCGCGCGCAACTCATAGTGCTCGGACCTTCGGATCGGCAGGTAGGTCAGGGCCGGATCGCCCAGCGGCGCCGGTGCGCCGGGCAGCCCCTCTCGCGCCGCCTCCACGGCTTCCGCCGGCGTGGTCCGGAAGGCGTAGCCCGCAGGCAGCCCGAGAAACGTGTGGTTGCTTACCAGCGTAACGCGTCCGTGACGGCTGAGGCGTGCGGTCAACCGGCTGTCCCAGACCGGGACGCCCTCATGGATCTGCTGGAAGTGCACCCAGAATCCCCCACGATCGCCGATCGTTCGCGCCTCGACGAGATCCTCAACCGGTATCCACGCCGCCATCTCGGCCTGCAGGAACGCGCGCACCGCATCCGCAGCGTTCACCGAGTCCACCGCGCCGAAGCCGGGCACCGCCTGCGGCGGGCCCTGCAGTCGCTCCGGAACCCGCGAGGCCACATCCCAGCGAGCGACCCACCCGGGATGACGAAGGATGAACTCGTTGAACGCCGGCGATCGAGAGAGCGCCGCCTGCAGGCCCGGGTCGCCCGGACGACGTCCCCAGGCCGCCTCCTCGCCGCGCCGATCCACCTCGTACCTGGCGGTCTCGGGAGACGGCAGGACCGCCTTCCCGGCAGTGGGCACCACGGCAACGGCGGCGAGCAGCGCCACGCGAATCAGATGCCGGCAGGTCCCGACGACAGAGTGTGACAACCGCATCGCGCCCTCCTTTGGCGAAGAACTTCTACCGAACCGGCGACCCGGGCGGAGCGAGGAAGAACCGTTCGGGCCCGCCCGGAGCTACTTCTCCATGACGAGAACGACTCGCGCCTCCCGCGATTTCGCGCGGGCGATCAACCGGACATGATCCACGCGCCGGCCGTCCGGAAAGTCCAGCAGCGCGTAGAAGCCGGGATCCCGGGTCTTCTCGGAGAAGTCGACGACCTGGGTGTCGCCGTTCTCGAACACGACCTCGGCGAAATCGAGCTGAACCTTCCCCGACATCACCTCGAAGTAGAGCCGGCGTCCCCGCTGGTTGGAGTCGAAGAGCGTCTCCGACCAGCCGTCGTCCTTGAACAGCGTTTCGGCATCCTGCCAGATGAGCGCGCTCGGGGCGGGGCGGGTTACCACCAGCGGCGCCCAGACCACGACCGGCAGGAACCGCGCGGGCGCGACCCGAACCACAACTGCCGGACGCCGGAACACCACCGGGTGCATCGGGCGCCGAATCGGATGCCCCGGGCGAACCACCACCGCGGCGCGCCGGGGAGGTCCGCGCCGCCCGCCCCGCGCCGGTCCGGCTTCGACGGTGGGGGGCGCAGGCAACGCGAGCGTGAACAGGGCCAGGATCCCGAGTACGAACCTGCGACGCATGGTCTACCTCCTACGGACGAGCGCGGGCCGACCGGGACAGGGGCAGAACGAGACGGTCGGCCTCCGCGTTCGCAAGTCATGCAATGACCCCACCGAACGTGAACGGATCCTCGGTCGGCCTGCGGCGGGGCACCATGGCGACGGCAGTGTCAAGGCGCGACACCTGCGGCGCCAACGGGGCGCTCCGGCACGGGTCTTCCCGGCACCCCTGTCGGCGGGATTCTCCGACCGGGCATCGATCTGATCAAGCAGGATTCGCCCGGCGCGCGGCTGCGGCTCGGCCGTCCGACGGATCAGCGCTTCGAGCGCGGCTGACGGGGTCTTCAGCAATCGGCTAGCGATACGTCCGCTTGACTCCGCCCCAACTGGTCTGGCGCGCGCTTCCGTCGGCCTCCGGCACTCCCACCGTTGGGGGCGTGACGGTGAGCTCAACCGAGGCACAATCGTGAGATCCATCCGTGATCGCGACGATCAACCCGTCGTGCACTCCGATCGCCAGGTCCGCGGCGTCGATCGAGACGTCGATCCGCCTTACGTCGGGTTCGACATCTGTCTCGGAGAGGCTCATCCATGGTTGATCGTCCACGAAGGTGGTGAAGCAAGACATGTGCAGCCAGGCCTCCAGGGAGACCGAGGTCTGGCCTCCTTGGGGCACGGTCACCTGGAGCACCGGCGGGTGGTAGCTCGTGTAGCACTGCGGGAACCAGTTCCAGCAGTCATAGGTGGAGTAGCAGGGTCCGCCGGCCGCCGCCGGCAGGACCATGCACGGCACGCCATCCGCGGCGACGAAGGTCCAGGAATTGAAGCTCCCCGCGGAAGCGGCCGCCAGCTCCAGTCGGCCGATGCGTGTCGGATCGATCCCGATCACAAGCGGCTGCGGAAGTTGCAGTCCGACTCGCACTCCGTCCGCCAGCGGTTCCACATCCGGCGAACCATCCACGCAACTCACGAACTGAAGAAGAGACCACGCGCCGTCCCAATGCAGCTCCAGATCCAGGTCGCTGGCCGGATAGTCCGGCTCGAGGAGGGCATAGAGGTAGACGTCCACGGTCAGATTCCCGAGTTCGCCGCAGTACTGAACGATCTGGCCGCACTCGGTAACCGGGTCGACCAGACAGTCCAAGGGGCTCAGCGGCTGCATGTGGAACGCAACCGCCAGTGGCCCCGGAAGCGGATTGGCGGACACCGAGGTGAACGGGGTCGCAAGGAGGAAGGCCGAACCCAGGCAGGCCAGGCTCATCACTGTAACCGCAGACTGCCGCAAACGTTGTCTCATCGGACACCTCCGGCGGGATTTGCTGGTTCGAACAATCAGGCGCCGGTGTGGGGGTCGAGAGGTCCTTATCCCGCTCAGCACCGCAATCATACCCCAGGCCAGCGCCGGAGTCAACGGAGCGGAGGCGGAGCCATCCTCCGGGGCGACATCAAGACCCGGGCCTCCGCGCCGCGCACGCGGGCCGTCGTCATCGGGTACCGGCGCATCGAACGAAACACCGCCACCGGACCGGTCGGCGTATGATCCCGGCGGAGCCAGGTTCGACCGGCACCCCGTCGAGAGGAGGACCCCGATGGAACTGGAAGGAGCCCGAGCCCTCGTCACTGGGGGCGGCCGTGGCATCGGCGCCACCATCGCCTTGGCGCTCGCCGGCAGCGGCTGCCGCGTCGCGCTGGCCGCTCGCACCGAGTCGGAACTCGACTCGATCGCCGCCGGTGTCACCACCGCCGGAGTGCGCGCCCTGGTCTTGCCCACGGACCTGACGCGCCCCGAGGAAGTCCGCGGTCTGGCGCAGAAGGTGGAGTCCGCATTCGGCGGAATCGACATCCTCGTAAACAACGCCGGCGGCGGGGTTCTCCGCCCGGCCCTCGAGATGACCGAGGAGGACTTCGAGCATACCCTGGAGTTGAACCTGACCTCGGTCTTTCGCCTGACCAGGGCCTTTCTTCCCGGAATGCTCCAGCGCAAGCAGGGGCACATCGTGATGATCGCGTCCACTGCCGCCCGCCGCGGGTTTGCCGGCGGCACTGCGTATTGCGCGGCCAAGTTCGGCCTCAACGGATTCGCGCAATCGCTCTTCCACGAGACGAGGAAGAGCGGGGTCCGGGTGACCACGGTGTTCCCGTCCTCGGTGAACACGGAGCTGGCCCGGAATCTGGGTCCCCCGCCCGACCCCGACCGGCTGATTCAGCCGGCGGATGTCGCCCTGGCCGTCCTGGCGGCCCTGCGCACCGACGATCGGGCAACCGTCAAGGAGATCGAGATCTGGGGTACGAATCCATGAGCGCCATGCCCCCCTCCGGCGGCCAAACGCCGCCGGCGGAAGACCGATTCGCCTCGGTGGCTTCGAACTATGACCGCTGGGTGGGTTGGGAACCACGGCTGAAGAACGAGATGCCGTTCCTCACCTCCCGTATCCCCGCGGGCGCGACGGTTCTCGACGCGGGCTGCGGGACCGGCGCCCACGCGCGAGCGCTCGCGGCCGCCGGTTATCGCGTGACCGGCGCCGACGCCTCGGCCGCCATGCTGGCCCAGGCGCGGACAGCGGGCGCCGCGGAGTCATCGGCCATCGAGTGGCTCGAATGCGATCTCACCGACCCGACGGCGCTCGGCGGCCGCCGGTTCGATGCCGTGCTGGCGCTCGGCAATGTCGTCCCGGCCTTCGGAGACGCCGAGGCGGTGCGGCGCGGACTCGGCGCGCTCATCGCCCACACCAGCCCGGGTGGACTGCTGATCTTGCAGTACCTGAACGGAGAGCGGATCCGCGCCCGCGGCCGGTTGGTCGCCAAGGGGAACACCGACCGGACGGGAGAGGTCTGGCTGCGCCACCATTTCCTGGCCGGCGACAAGATCTGGTTCCACTCCTACCAACTGCGGCCCGCCGAGACCGGGTGGTCGGTCGAGGTTCGCGCGCACGAGTATCATGACGTCCCGGTTGCCGAGCTCCGTTCGCTCCTGGAACCGAAATTCAGCCGGATCGAGCTGGTCGACGGGCTCACCGGCAATCCCTTCGACCCGCCGGAGTCGGACTCCCTGGGAGTCCTGGCCACGGGCCGGCGAAACTGACCGGATCCGCGCGGCACGATTCCGTAACGGCCGCAAAACGCAGGTACCAAGGATTCCCGCCGCGACCCGGCATGACTCTGGCTACCGTCTCGGGTGGTGACGAAGACCCGACCCCCAGCGGGACCGTGAGGAGGGAGATCCGGGGGCGGCGGAGCCCTGAGGTCTCGGAACTCGCACCCGGGTAGACGAGCGCGTTCGGCGATGCGGGACTACCTCCGGCCCATGCGCCATGCCCGGGAAGGCGGAACGCCGGATGGATTTCATCGAGGATCGACTTCAGATCCGCCACCAGCCTCCCCGATGGACAAGCGCCGTCCGCGTGTTGACCCTTGTCACGGCGCTTGCAGCCGCCTGCGCGGCCCGGGCCGAGAGACTTCCGGTGGTCCTCGACGGCAGCTTCGACGATTGGAGCGGCCTGGCCCCAGTGTGGACTGATCCGTCTGGAGACCAGGGGCAGAGCGGCATCGACCTGGGCCGGCTCTGGCTCGCCGACGATGCCGTGAACTTCTACCTGCGCTTCGAAGTGGGCCCGGAGCTGCTCCTGAACGGCGGGAACAGCCTCAGCCTCGCCTTCGATACCGACGCCGACGCCACCACCGGACAGCCGCGGAACGGAATCGGAGCCGACCTCGTCTGGCGCCCGGGCCGGAAGTCGGGAACCTTCTGCTTCGGATCCATGCAGACCGAGGTGAAGTGGGACGACTGCGGCTTCGTCGGTCTGCCCACCCTCAGTGACCGCGCGTTCGAGGTCGCCTTTCGCCGCGACGCGCGACCCGACGGAATCCACCCTCTCTTCCCCAACGTGGCGGGCACAACCATCCGGGTTCTGCTCTACGACGCCGCCTTCGCCGGAGACCTTCTGCCGAACGCGGGACAGATCCTCTCCTACGCGCTCGATCAGGGTTCCGCGATCACCGAGGAGCCGTTGCCGTTGGCGCGGCAGCATCCCACCGACCTGCGCATCATCACCTGGAATGTCCTTTCCGACGGACCTTGGGACGGCACGCTCCAGCCGAGGTTTCAGCGACAGATCCAGGCTACAACCCCGGATCTCCTCAGTTTCCAGGAGATCTATCACCACTCGCCGGAGGCCACGCGGCAGCTCATCGCCTCCTGGCTGCCCGGAACCTGGTATGCCGCGGGGAACAATGACTGCATCACTGTCAGCCGCTACCCGGTGCTCGGCTCGTGGCCGCTGGACGGCAATCTTGCCGTCTATCTCGATACCGAGGAGGCGCTCGGCAAGCGGACCCTGTTGATCAACGCGCACTTGCCTTGCTGCGCGAACGATGCCGGTCGCCAGGATGAGGTCGACCGGATCCTCTCCTTCATTCGCGACGCTCGGACCCCGGGCGGGTCGCTCGATCTGCCGGTCGGGACGGTCATGCTCCTCATGGGCGACACGAATTTCGTCGGGAGCTCGGATCAACGCCGGTCTCTTCTGACGGGCGACATTCGTGACAACACCACGTTCGGACCCGACTTCGCCCCCGATTGGAACGGCGGGCCGCTGACCGACCTGGTCTCCCGCCACACCGAGGCCCGGGTCAGCTACACCTGGCTCGAAGCCGGGAGCGCATTCTGGCCGGGGCGGATCGACTACTTTGTGTACAACAGCTCCGCCATGTCGCCGGCGAGTCACTATGTCCTCGACCCGTCGGAAATGTCGGCCGACAGCCTGGCCGCTCACGGGCTGCAGGCCGGCGACGCCGGGGCCAGTGACCACCGGCTGCTCTGCGTCGACCTCCGGGCGGCATCACCGGGCGAAGACTGCCCAGGTGGAGCCGGTCCGACCTGTTCGGCCGTTGAAGGAGACCTCCGTTGCGTGATCGCTCCGAATCCGTCGGTGGCAGGCTCGGCGCGACTCGAGCTGACTCTGCAACAGCCGGCGACGCTGCGTCTCTCCGTGTTCAACGCGGCCGGCCGGTGTGTGAGCGAGCCGTTCGGAGGCAAGCAGGTCTACCGGCCGGGCCGGTGGACATTCCGCTGGGACGGCCGGGGCCCCGACGCTCGGATCCTGTCTCCAGGAATCTACTTCGTGCGTCTGGACGGACACGGCGCGGCGGGAACCATCCGCCGGACCCTGCGCTGGGTGATCGTGCAGTGACACCCGGCGGCGCGGTCAGGAAGGACAAGGGCCGCACTCCGGTTGGGAGCGGCTCCCGGGCCAGCCGAAGGCAGGAGAGGTGAGAGCCGGCCTCCGCGCACCCGGTCAACGAGAGGGGCGATAGCGCATCCGGGTTCCCAGGTTGACCGAGAGTCGGATCTCCTCCGCAGAGAGCGGGTCCGGGAACAACGCCCCCGCGACATTGGCGTCGTGCAGGCTGGCTCCTTCGAGATTCGCGGCAGAGAAGTCGAGACCTCGCAAGTCGGCGTTGCGGAGGTAGGCACCCGAGAGCTCGGCGCGGCGAAGGTCCGCCTTCCGCAAGTCGAGCATCCGCAGGTCCGTGTTCCGCAGGTCGGGGGGATCGGCGGCGGCCAGCCGGTTGAACTCGTCGATCCTGCCATCACGCAGCAGGGTGGCCCACTTCGAGTCGCGCACGAGCGGCATGGTCAAGCCCTCCCTGCTCCAAGGATCGGCCGCCGACGTTCCCAACTGAACCGCAGGCTCGGCAAGAGAAGAAGGGAAGTCGCCGCAGCGGCCTCCCTTCCCTGAGCCTGCCGGGGCGACTCCGGGGAATCCCCGGAGAGGCCCCGGCGGCGGGCTTCAGATTCGCGGCCCGGCGGTCAAGGCAGCGCGCAGCCCTTCGACCACACTCCGTCGAAGACCCCGTCGAACCCTCCGCGCGTCGATCGCCAGCGTCCCCGGATGGCTCCGATCGGCTGTTCCTCCCCATCCAGGATCTCGCCCCCGAACGACCCGACGAGACGCGCTCTTCCGCCGAAGTGCGTGCCTTCGTCCCGTCCAGCCTCAGTCCACGTTCCGCGCAGGAAACCCTGGAAGCTGCCGGAGGTATCGACCCACTTGCCAAACAGGACCCGGAGTCCTCGATCGTTGGAGCCGTAGTGGCCGCGCACGAAGCCGGTCACCTCGCCGGTCCGG
The DNA here is from genome assembly GCA_964473865.1 of uncultured bacterium. Taxonomy (GTDB): domain Bacteria; phylum Eisenbacteria; class RBG-16-71-46; order CAIMUX01; family CAIMUX01; genus CAIMUX01. The sequence continues at coordinate 105,065 of CAYYQN010000005.1, forward strand.
CTCAGCCATCGGCCCAGGAACGTCCCCATGGAGTCGGCTTCGGGCGGCGTGAACCAGACCCCACCCAGGAAGCCCTGCGTGCACGGGCCCGGCCCGACGAGAAAACTCCGCACCGAGAACTTGTTGCCGAGACCATCGATCGCCTCGACCTGATCCAGATCCGCCAGGTCATTGACCGCGTACTGCCAGGTGTGACCTCCCGCCACGATCGACACGCTGTCCCGCTCGCCCGTTTCGCCCAGCGGCATCGGCTGGTGAACCAGGATGCGCAGGCCGTCAAAGCCCAGTCCGGTGTGGCTGATCCAGTCGACACGCGTCCGGCTGGCCCGGGGGCGGACGATCGAGTCGTCCCGCTCGAAATCGATCGTGCTGCGGACGATGACCGCGCCGCGATTCACCTCGAGATAGCCACTCCAGTCGACGGGTGCGACATCCACGCTGTCGGTGTTGCGGCTGTCCACAATCGGATCGGACGCCAGGATCCCCCAGAGCAGGGTCACCGCATAGGTGCGCGCGGAGTCCCCCTCCGACCAGCGGATGACCTCGGGGTCGCCGGCCACGGCATCTGCGATCGGCGTTTCCGCCGCCGCGCTCGCGGCAAGCGCCTCGTCGCCAAAGGCTGGTTCCTCGTTTCGGGAAGTGAGTCCGCCCGTATCACCTTCGAGAGTCGGAATCTCGGCCGCCGGAACCGTGTCCGACGGCCGGGTGGAGTCTTCGCTGCACCCCATGACGGCCAGGCCCGCAACGAGCAGCACGGCCGCCGCCGAAACGGAAGGGTTGAATCGTCCTCGCAACATGCCCATTCCCCTTTCCTTTGAGACTTCCAGACAGTGCCGGTTCCGATGATTCGCGAAAAGATGCGGCAGGGTTCCGGGGCGAATCGCCATCCAGAGTCGTGCCAACGGGAGGGAGCCTCGGCCCGCCTCGTTCCATCCGGCTGCCGCACAAGGCAGTGCCCGGTCCCGAGGGATGGCCGGACCGTCCCCGCGTTCGGCAACTCCCACCTCGAGGTGCCCCGAATCGTACACTCCGTCCCGGGCCGGCGTCCCCGTGGCGACAAGCATCGCCACGTCGAAGCGCCTCCGGTATGCTCGGAGACGGCCGGGCGTCGGAGATCCGTGCGGGGATCGCATCGCCCAAGGGTCGGGGCCCGGGACCGGTATGACCTCGCGAGCTACGCCCGGAACCGGCGCTTCGGCGATCCGGGCCTCGGGGCGGAGGGAGGGGGATGGGTCGATCCTCCGGACTGGCCACCAACGCGTCGCAGCGACTCTATGTCGCGGCGATGGGCTTGCTTCTGGCCGGCCTGCTGGCCCTCACCGTCATCACCTCGCTTTCCACGTACCGGAGTGTGCGAGCGCAGGTCGACAGCGAACTCGAGACTCGCCTGCTTTCCGTCGGGCAGACGATCGCGCAGGGCCTTGCCTCCTCCGGACGCGCCGCGCCCACCACGGCCGATTCGGCCGCGATGTACCGGGAAACCCGCGCCGACCTCCTGCGGATTGCGGCCGCGAGCGAGCTCTCCAGCATCGAGGTGATCGATCGACAGCGCCGGCACCTCACGGGAACAGACGAGGCGATTCCCCTGGGAGCGCGCGATCCGCTGCTGAACGCCCAGCCCGAAGTGGCGGTCGCCCTGGCGGGAATCCCCGTCGCGACCTCGCTCTACGAGACTCCCGAGCTGCGGGGTACCTTCTTCAAGACCGGATTCGTGCCGATCGAGGACGCGGCGGGGGAAGTCACCGGGGTCGTGGCGGTCGAGGGTGGATCGGGATTCTTCTCGATCCTGCCGGCTCTCCGCCGGATCTGGTGGGGGACCGGTCTCGCGTCGGCCGTGATCGCAAGCGTGCTGGCCGTGCTTCTCTTGGGGGTGTTCCGCGCGCTCGGTCGATCCGAGCGGGAACTCAGAGCCACGATGGCGCTCGCCACCGCCGGCCAGCTGGCGGCGGTCGTCGCCCACGAAATCCGCAACCCGCTCGCCGCCCTCCAGTCCCGCGCGGAGCGGGCGCAGGAGGAGCTGAGAGCGGGCAGCGATCCGCGTGGCGTCGCCGACCTTCTCGAGGCGATTCCCCTGGAGGTGCATCGACTCGATCGGATCGTGACGAACTACCTGTCTCTGGCTCGCGGCACCGAGGCGGGTGAGAGTAGCGACGTCCCGCAAGTTGTGGCCCGGACTCTGGACCTGGTGGCAAAGGATCTGGAGCGAGCGAACGTGACGTTGCAGTGCACCGCCCCGGATCACAGCCTGCGAGCCCGGATGGGTCCGGGCCCGTTGCGGCAGGCCCTGCTGAACCTCTTCCTGAACGCCCGCGAGGCGATGGCGAGCGGCGGCGAGCTCCGCGTCGGGGTGCGCGCGGACGAAGCCTGGGTCATCATTGAAGTGGAAGATACCGGGGGGGGGATCGACCCGCGCCTCCACCGCAAGATCTTCGAGCCTTTCTACACGACGCGCCCGGCAGGATCCGGCCTTGGTCTGGCGGTCGTGAGTTCGATCGTGCGCTCCCACCGCGGGCGGGTTGAGGTTCGATCGGAACCCGGCCGCGGAGCGAAGTTCATCCTCACGCTGCCCCGGGAGCAGAAGGGAACCACCGATGCCTGAGCGCACAACACCGTTCCGGATTCTGCTGGCCGAAGACGAGGCGACCTTTCGGGAAGACATCGAATCGGCGCTCCGCCGGGCCGGCTGTGACGTCGTCGCCGTCGCCTCCGGAAAGGACGCGCTCGACCGGCTCGAAGGCGAGGAGTTCCACCTCCTAGTCACTGACGTGCGCATGCCGTCTCCCGACGGCCTCGAGCTTCTTCGGTGGGTGAAGCGGGAGCGGCCCCAGGTCGAGGTGCTGATCCTGACTGGCCAGCGCGAGCTGCTCGAGAACCCGCGGAGCGCCCGCGACGCCATCCGGGAGGGGGCGTTCGACTACCTCTCGAAGCCGGTGAGCTCCTTTGACCTCCTGGTCAAGGTCGAACGCGTTCGGGAGCGCTGGGATCTCCTGGCGGAGCGAGAACGGCTGCGACGGTGGGCTTCGCGGCTTGCCGGAGCCGACCTCGAGGAAGGCCGGTTCGAGCAGCTCGTGGGACGAAGCCGGCCGATTCTCGAGATCTTCTCGCTGGCTCGGAAGGTGGCCGCGTCCGACGCGGTGGTCCTCATCCGCGGCGAGAGCGGCACGGGCAAGTCGATGCTCGCCGCCGCCATCCACAATCACAGCCCCCGCGCGGATGCCCCGTTCATCAAGATCAACAGCGGCGCGATCCCGGAAAACCTTCTCGAAAGCGAGTTCTTCGGGCACGAACAGGGCGCCTTCACGGGAGCGGTCCGCCGCAAGGTGGGTCTCTTCGAGGTGGCCGAAAGCGGGACCGTGTTTCTCGACGAGATCGGCGACCTGCCTCTGGCCATGCAGGTGAAGGTGCTCGCGGCCATCGAAGAGAAGCGATTCATGAGAGTGGGCGGAACGCAGTCGATCCACTGCGACGTGAGGATCATCGCCGCGACGCATCGCGACCTCGAAGAGGCGATCCGGACCGGGGCGTTCCGCGAGGACCTCTACTATCGGGTCAATGTCTTCCCTCTGACCCTCCCTCCCCTGCGGGAACGACCGGAGGACATCCCGCTGTTGGTGGAACACTTCTTGACGAGGAAGGGGATGGACCCGGGCCGGGTACGTCCCGAGGCGATTCGACTCCTTTGCGGGCACCCGTTCCCGGGGAACATCCGGGAGATGGAGAACCTGATCGAACGGGCGGCGATTCTGGCCGAGGACTCACCTCTGGGGCCGGAGCACTTTCCGTCGCTCCTGGGATCAGGCCCGGCGCAACCGGTTGGCTTGCCGGAGATTCCGGATGAAGGAGTGTCGATGGATGACCTGGAGCGTCGATACATCCTGTCCGCGCTGGCCAAGGCCGGCGGGAACAAGAGCCGGGCCGCGGTTCTCCTGGGCATGACCCGGCGAACCCTGTATTCCCGGATGGAACGTCACGGCATTCGTCCCTGAGTTGCCCCGTCCGGTACAACCGGTGTACCGGATGGGCTAGCAGCCTGCCAGTCAGGGAAAGGATGGTGCATCCGCGATGCGGTCACGCAAGCTCATCTGCCTGCTGCTGCTCCTCGGCGCCGGCCTGGGGCCGACCCTGGCGGCGGCGCAAGCCGGGTCCGGGCCCGATCCGGCGCGGGAGATCGAGAGAACCGACCGGATCCTCGAGCGCGCGCGGGACCAGGTCGCCGTCTCCCCCAGCGCCCGGGCGGCGAAGCTGCTCAACTACGCACTCGACATGCAGGCCCGGGCGAGAGCGACCTACAAACCGCAAGACCGCACCAGCTGGCCGGCGGCCCTGCGGCTCACGCTGGAGGCTCGGGACTTCGCCCGCCGAGCGATCGAGACGGCCGAAATCGAGGTGAAGGCCCACGAGTCCGTCCGGGACCTCATCGAGTCGACGCGCGAGATCTCGCAGGACGCGGCCTCGCTCGTGGCCGAACGCGGCGACACGGAGGCGCAGCGTCTGCTCGACAGCGGCCTCTGGCTGCTCCAGCGGGCCCAAGAGGCATACCGTGGAGCGGCGTACCGCAACGCCATCCGGCTGGCGGCGACGGCGCGCGATCTTGTGCAGAGAGCGACCCAGCGGGCGCGCGGCGACGTGCCGGCGGGAAGTGCGTCCGTGGAGACCGCGCTGGACCGGACCCAGGCCCTGCTCGATGAGCTGCGGGTCAACCTGGAAGGATCCAGCGACCGTCCCGCGATCCGGCTGAGCGAGGAGGCCCGGCGCCTGCAGGATCGCGCGCTACGGATGCAGCGGGAGCAGAAGCCCGCGCTGGCGCTGCGCCTGACGACCCAAGCCCGCCATGCCGCGTTGGAGGCGATGCTGAACCTGTCGACCCGGCCGGATGAGGAAGAGGTGGAGCGGGCCCTGTCGATCGTGGAACAGCTGATCCAGGACTCGGCTCCGGAGATCCAGGCCAGCGGCTCACCTGAGGCGGCCAATCTGCTCGAGTCGGCCCGGCAACGCCATGCAGAAGCAGCGGAGCAGCTCGCGAAGGGGAATGCGCCGCAAGCTCTCGCCACGGCGCGGATCGCCGAGGGACTGCTCCATCGAGCCGCCGATCTGGCCGGTGAACGTTAGGTTCGGAGTTGCGGTTGACGCGCCGATACGCCCCGCGCCGCACCTGCCGCCGCACGCGCGCGCGTGAGAGCCGGCGCTGCGCGCCTCGGGCGTCGGGTCTGCGAAACCTGCGCGCGCCCGAGCGCTCCGTCCCCGACCCGTTTGACCCGCCGCCGTCCCGGGCGCTTCGGCATGCCGTTCTCGGGCTGCTGATCCTCGCCACTCCCGCCGCGGGATGGGATTTCGGCGGACGGGTCGGCGCGGAGTTCGAGGGACTCGGCGAGCGGTTCGAGGCCGCGAGCCTCTTCGATGAGAGGGTTCTGCCGGACGGAAGCATCGAAGACGTATTGGAGACCGACCCGGTCCTCTCCCGGAGCCTGAGCGCGCTCGGTCTGCTCGAGCTCAGGCTCGATTCGGACGCCTTGGCACCGCTCTCCTGCTCCGTCTCCGATGTGGCTCGGGTCGGGGACTCCCGAAGACGGAACAGCCTACGGGTGGAGAGCGGCTACCGAGCGGGCGCCGATCGGCTTCGTCTCGAGGGGCAGTGGGACGCCCAAGGCGGCAAGGACGAGCCGGCCGCCGGGTCGAATGCCCGCCTCGCCGGCACCTGGGACCGAAACCGCCTGCCGCTCGGACTGCGTTCCCAGCTGCGGCTGGGGGCCGACTGGTCGCACACCGAGGAGGAGGATCTGGCACCCATCCTCGAATCCAGGGTCCTCCGCGGCCATGCCGAGCTGCGGCGGACGATGGGCCGGGATCTCGAGCTGCGCGGCCAGGTGGGATACCGCCACAAGGATGCGCTGGGGTCGCGCATCGGCTCCTATGATGCGTGGATCGCCGAGACCGAGTCGGACGGGACCCTGGGATGGAGCGATCGGGTGCTGCTTCTGCTCCGGGCGGAGGATCGCAACCACGCCGCCGACACGCTGGGAATCCCGTCCTCACGGCTCGCCGAAGTGACGGCGCGCTACGAAGTAGCTCGCCGGGATTGGATCCGCCCCTACACCGAGCATCGTTTCGAGTGGCAGACCTACGACGCCGCGTCCGACATCTTCCGGGATCACCACGGGTGGAGCGGAGAGGTCGGTACCGAGCTGCTCTGGGACGCATCTCGGGGTCTCCGGGGCTCTCGCCGTGACGATGACAGCCCCGACCTCCGGTTGCGCCTCGGCGGACAGGTCGAGGTCTTCCGCTCGAAGGCCACAGCGACCGACACGCTCGCCATCGACTCGACGTTCGACAGTTACGGCGGAGTCCTGGGGATCGCTCGCGAGGGAAGCGAGGAGTTCTGGTTCGACGTGAGCGTGGAGGCCGGCCGCCGCGACTACCGGAACGAGGCGGGCAGCGGAAGCCTCGTCTTCGAAGGGCTCAATCTGAGTCTGGCCTCGACCGACTACACCTACGTGCACACCTCGCTGCTGCTCGATTGGGCGCCGGCGCCATGGGTGCGGACCGAGGCGTTTTTGCAGTGGGACGAAGAGCTCCACGAAGTCAGCACGGACGACTTCCGGCTGTGGATGGTCAGTCTTTCGATCACGCATCCGTTTTGACCGCCCACGCCGAGAAGCTCCCGCGGGTCGTCGCGAACAACCTGGTCGCGCCGTCGCCGGTCCATGATCACCAGCGGGTCCGGCCACGCGCAATACGTTCCAGGTTGCCCAGTCTGCACGAACCTGCCATACTCAGGGCATGGTGAAGCGCCTGCGCCTCGGGATCGAGTCTCCCGCGATCGTGCCTCCGTCCGAGCAGTGACTTCGCCGCTCGGAACGTGAGGAACCGACATTTCCCTGGGGCGTCCGCGGCCGGCCCAGGGGTTGCCGTGACGGATCTGACGCTGGGAGGGAATCATGGGACCGATCCGAAGACGACTCGTCACCCGTACTGCCGCGCACCATCCGCTTGTCTGGATCCTCTTCATGTGTCTCGGCGCAATCCTGGTTCCCGGCACGACCCGGGGCGCATGCGTTGACTATTCCGCGTACCTCCACTGGGAGGGTTCTACCTATTGCGCCGCCGCCGAGGACGTCGCCTACGAGGGCAACTACGCCTATCTCGTGGGAAGCTACTCGGGGATGTCCGTGGTCGATGTCTCCAATCCGGCCTCGCCGACGGTGGTCGGGAGTCTGACCGCGCCAGGCGTCGGGCTCGCGGTCGCCGTATCGGGCCGCTATGCTTACGTGGCCGCAAACAATCGCGGGCTTCAGGTGATCGATGTCTCGGATCCCACGCTCCCGCAGGTCGTCGCAGGCGTTAATACGCCGGGCTACGCCCGGGCAATCACGCTGGCGGGCCCGTACGCCTACCTTATCGACGGATCGACCGGACTCTACATCATCGATGTGTCCGACCCGGTCCATCCCGTCAGCGTCGGGCACTTCGCAACCAGCGGTTCCTATGACGTGGATGTTGCCGGCGCGTACGCGTACCTGGTGAGTGGAAACACCCTCCGCGTCATCGACATTTCCGTTCCGACTTCTCCCACCCAGGCGGGTTGGATCGTCACCTCCGGAAGCGCAACCTGCGTGGAGGTGGCCGGAAGGTATGCGTATGTGTCGAATCAAGTCTCGGGGCTGCAGGTAATCGACGTCTTCAATCCCGCTTCCCCGGTGATCGTAGGCAGCGTCGAAGTGGGGCCAGGCGGGATCCTCGGCCGGGCCGCCGTCCGCGGATCGCTGGTCTACCAGACGCATATGCACCGCGGCCTTTTCGCGATCGACGTAGCTGACCCCACGGCGCCCCGCGTCGTGGGGCTGGTGGGCACCTTCTCCCATGCCGGCGCGGTCGCGCTCGGCGAAGAAATGGCCTACGTAGCGGACATCGGCTACCTGCTGGTGGTCGACATCTCCAGGCCCAGCCAGCCCCCCATGCTGGGAAGTCTCGACACCCCAGGCGGCGCCTATGGAATCGCGGCCTCGGGCTCGCAGGCCTATCTCTGCAACGGAGAGAGTCTCCTCGTTCTGGATCTCTCTGATCCGGCCTCGCCTCTGCTGCAGGGCAGCGCACCGGGCTTGAGTCAGGCCCGCGCCGTCGCTGTCGCGGATGGGCTGGCGTTCGTGGCGTATCAGGCGGGAATCGCGGTTGTCGATGTCTCGAGTCCAGCCTCACCGCAGATTCTGGGGAGTGCCAGCACGGCGCAGCCCAAAGACCTGACCGCCGGGGGCGGCTATGTCTACGCCGCCTACGGAAGCAGCGGGATCAAGGTCATCGATGTGTCCACTCCCACGGTGCCCGTGGTCGTGGGGAGCATGGATACGTATGACGCCCTGGGGGTCGATGTGGCGGGAACACACCTCTACGTCGCGGATGCATATGGGGGACTGCTCGTCATCGACGTCTCGAATCCCGCTCTTCCACAGAACGTCGCAAGCGTGAGCGCTGATGAGTACGCGGCCGCCGTCGCGGTCTCGGGAACCTACGCGTACCTCGGACTGGGCGATGGCCAGGAGGTGCAGGTGATCGATATCTCCGATCCGGCGGCGCCCTGGGTCGTGGCGACAGTCACCACCGCGGGTGCGTGGGCGGACATCGCGGTCCAGGACTCGTTTGTCTACGCGACCAACGAGCACGTGACCAGCGTGGTGGATGTGTCCGATCCCGCGGCGCCCGCCTTCATCGGAATGACCTGGTCACCTGGAGGCTGCGGAGCGGTCGCTGTAACGGACGGCTGTCTCTGCGAGGCGGCGGCCGATTTCGGACTGAGGACCGCACCCTTGCAGTGCGAGGTGGCCGGGGTTGACGACCAGCGCCTGCCCCCGTCGGCCATCGCGATCTCTGCGTTTCCGAATCCCAGCTCCGGTCAGACTCTGGTCCGGCTCGACACAGGTTCAGGCGGACCGGGCCAGGTGCACATCTTCGACGCGGCGGGTCGAACGGTCCGCACAATCACCCGTGGTCCGCTGAGCGCGGGGACCTCTTTCGCAGTCTGGGATGGCCGCGACGAGTCCGGGCGACCGGCGGCACAGGGATGCTACTTTGTGGCGCTCTCGACCCCGCGGCAAACTGTCAGCCGGCGCCTGGTGTTGACTCGGTAGGGCCGATCGGACGGTGCCCGTGACTCTGTGGATCCGCGGGCCCGCGGGCCCGTGAATCTGCGGGCCCGTGAACCCGCGCCCCGCCCCCCCAGATCCACGGTGCGCGACGGATCCCCTCTTGCGCGCCGTCACCCGGGACCTACACTTGAGGGTGTGGGCCGGGGGTGGCGTCGCGCGGGAGGGAACACGTGGTTCGAAACGTGAGAAGCAGAACGCGGTTGACTGGGTTCTTCAGCTTCCTGCCATTCCTCCTCTTCCTCGGCTGCGTCCTGGCCCTGGCCACCGGGGCCCGGGCAGAGGACTCCCTGGTCGAGGAGCTTCTGGAGAAGATGGCCGCCACCCGCGTGGAGCCGCAGCGCGCCAGCTTCGCCCGCCAGATCCTGAGCCTCGGCCCCTCCGCGCCGGTGCAATCGTTTTGCGAAGGCTACCTGCTGCTTCTGGCCGGTGATGACGCCGGAGCCACGTTGAAGCTCGAAGCCGCCCTGGCCAGGAAGAAGCATTTCGGTCAGGCGCCTTACATGTACGGAGATGCCTACAGCGCCCGCGGGCAGCAAGCCCGAGCGATCGGCGCCTACCGCCGGGCCCTGGCCGTGGAGCCGGAGCTGCTGCCGTCCCGACTGGCGCTCGGACGCCTGCTGTTGGAGTGCGCCGAGCAGCAGGCGAGTCCCGACTCCGCGGCAGCGTTGCAGCGCGAGGCGATCGAGGTGGTGCAGCGTGGAATCAAGGATCATCCGCGCGAGATGTCCTTGCACGTCGCCCTGGGCGACTCGTATGTCGCCATGGGGCGACCCGCCGAGGCGATCTCGCCCTACCTGGTGGCCGACGAGCTCGAGCCGGCCAATGCCGGCGTCGAGAGCAAGCTCGGGTTTCTCTATGCGGATCGGGGCGAACTGAAGCTTGCACAGTCGTACCTGGCGGCCGCCCTGCGGGACGATCCGAACAACCCCGCCGCTGTCCGACGGCTCGCTGACCTCTACGGCCGGGAAGGCAAGATCGCCGCGGCGCTCACACTCCTGAGCCAGGGCTGGCGGCCGGTGCGAGATCCGAATGAACAAGCGACAATCCGGCGCACGATCGGATTCGGCCTTCTGGCGTTCGGAGAACGCATCAAGGCGCGGGAGCACTTGGAGCAGTCCCAACTGCTCCAGGACGATGAGGAGAACGCCCGGGCGCTGGCCTGGCTCGACAGCTCCAAAGCGCCAACCGACCCCCAGGGCCTCGCCCTGGCTCGTAAGGTCCTTCCCGCCTGGAATTTCCGTTGGCTGGACGAAGAGAGAATGAAGACCGACACCTGCTGGCCTCCGCCGGAGGTGGCGCCGCGTCTGATCCGTGCGGCGGAGCCGGTCTATCCCCTGGAGGCCCGCAAGCGCGGAGACGAAGGAGAAGCCCTGGTGCGCGGTCTGATCTCGCCGGAGGGGCGCCTGATCGACGTCAAGATCGCGGAGTCGTCCGGCTTTCCGAATCTGGACGCTGCGGCTCTGTCCGCCATGCGTCAGTCGGAGGTTGCGCCGGCGGTCTCCAGCGGGGCTCCGGTGGCGTGCTGGATCGAAGTCCCGTTCCGGTTCTCCCTGCACGGCCGGAAGGGCCGTCTGCGCGACGGAGGCCTTCCAAGCACGCCGGGCTCGGGAGATCAGCACATCCCGGAACCGCCGGTGGCACCGCCGCCGCCGAACATCGGGAAGTAGCCGGCTTCACGCGACTGAGAAGAGGAAAGTGAACCCCGCCCGCGCTTCGGCCGACCATTGATGCCGAAAGGCCCGGCTTCCCTTCGGACCGGGGGGTCGGTCTCGCGCCCTCGGAAGCGGTCCGGTGCGGGAGCGACAAGTCATCGTGTCGGCGCCGAGGCCCTCCGGCGGCGAACAGCCGGAGGAGCCATGAACCGAATCACAGCCGGCATCGTCCTGCGGATCCTGCCCTGCTTCACGCTGCTGCTGACTGGCCTGACCGTGGCGGGCTGCGGAGGGGACGAGGGGATGGAGCCGCCGCCCACGATGGCGATCAGCACGGAAGGGTACGGCTGTTCCGACGGCGCCTCCTCCTGGTATGCGGACAAGACCCCGGTCTGGGGGGATCTGCACTCCCACACTCGATTCAGCCATGATGCCGCGGTGATCGAGCTCTGTGACGTGGATCCGGCCGGGGCACTGGACGCGGCCCGCAGCGCGGCACTCGACTTCGTCGCCATCACGGACCACGCCGAGAACGGGGCGCCGGGCGAGTACACCAAGGCGAAATGGGACAGCCTGATGAGCCAGGAGGAGGCATTCCAGGCGGAGCATGATCTCCCGATCGTCTTCCCAGCCTTCGAGTACACCAAGAGCGACGGGCGCGCCGGAACGGGGCATCGCAACATCCTCTGCCGGGACTTCGACACCGTTCCTTTCCGCGGATTCGGCTATGACACCTTCGGCCGTCCCACCGAGCTATGGGCCTTTCTGAACCAGAGCCCGGCCGCGGGCAACTACCTCTGCGTCCCCCACCATCCCGCCAAAGGCGGCGACTACGACAACCCCAACATCCCCCTCTGGACCGACTGGGAAGAAAGTTTCGTGTCGGAGCCGGCACAGCGTCTGGTCGAGGTCTACAGCCGCCACGGCAGCTCCGAGTTCGCGGGATGCGAGGAGCCGGTGAACCTCCTCTCGGCGGACCACACCGTCGAGTGGGCCCTCGGGCTGTGGCTCACGACCGGGAACCCGGGCTACAAGCTCGGGCTCGTCGGCGGGACGGACACCCACTACGGGAATCCCGGAGATGTGACTGAGACTGCGGCAAACGTGGATCCCCGGCTCGGTCCCTACACCGGAGGGCTCACCGCGGTCTGGGTCGCCGGCAAGACTCGTAGCAGCGTCTGGACTGCGCTTCAGGACAAAGCGTGCTACGCCACGAGCGGGAGCCGTATCCGACTGGAATTCACGGCCAAGCTCGGCGCCACTCTCGTCCCGATGGGACAGACCCTCCGTCACTCGCAGGAGCTCGGCCCCGAGGCCGCCGCCCAGGTCCATCTGCACATCCGCGCCACCGGCTCGAACCGCGCGGCAATCACGCGAATCCAGATCTTTCGGAGCGGCCAGCTCCTCGCGGACCGGTCCGATGCCACATGGGGAGAGACTGCCCATCTGGACTTCCCGGACCGGCTGGAACAGGACCATGCCTACTATCGCGTCAAGATCTGGGAGTCGAGCCAGGGCGTGAGCGGCGAGCGCGAGCGCGCCTGGTCATCGCCGATCTGGGTGGAACGGGACTGATCTACCGGGGGGCGAGCGCCGGTGACGCAGGCGCAGAAGGGGACGCGGAACAGCTGCGGACAAGATGGTGTCATCCAATCGAAGTCGGCTCAGTCGTCTCCCAACCCCGCTCAATTCGCCATCTTGATGGCCGCAAGCGTCTCCACGCTCCGCACATCGCGGGCCGTCTTGACAACCAGGCGCACGCCTCGCCCCTCCGCGTACTTTTGCGCGCGGTCGATCACCTCCAGCACGGCCGCGGGCAGGGCGCTCTCATGGGCGGCCTGAACGGCCTTCTCGCCCAGCGCGAAGGAGGCCAGGAAGTGTCCCTGGCACGGTGCCATGTACAGCACCGTCCGCTTCTGCTGCCTGAGGCGAAGCCCCCACCCGGTGCTCTTGCTGGCAAAGCCCCACTCCTCGGAGATCGGCGCAAAGCGAGTGGCGATGCGCCGACGAAGCTCTTTCCACTGGGGAAACGCCCGACCCAGAGTGACGGCGAGTTCCTCTTCCTTGGGCGGCCGGGTCTTGTCATCGAAGGCGCTGAGTGCCAGACTTCCGCTCCTCTCTCTACCGAACCTCAGCCCGCGGCTCCCTGGATCCGAGATCAGCGCACTCCTCGGAGGTAGACCACGGTGCGCTGGCCGCGCGACCCACCGGCTTGTGCGCGCAGGAAGTAGACTCCCGAGGGAACCAGGGCGCCGGATTCGGAACGGCCGTCCCAGGCGAAAGCATGTTCCCCGCTCTTTCCGGGGCCGGCAAACAGCGTGCGCACACGGCGACCGACCAGATCAAACACGGCGGCTTCGATCCATGAGTCGTCGGCGGTGCGCAACCGCATCCCTTGGTTCGCGTAGTACGGATTCGGCAGATGGAGCGACAGCCCGGACTCCGTCACCGGCTCCCTGACCCCGGAGACCTCTCCCAGCCAGCGCCCGACGAGGCGCGACGGACGGCCGCCGGCGTTCAGGAACTTCCCCCCCACGAAGACATGCTCCCCGTAGCCGGCGAGCGCATTCACCGGATCATCCGTGCCCGATCCCAGCGCCTCCCAGCTCGCGCCGTCCCAACGCGCGATGTGAAGGGCCGGAAGGCCGCCCGCCGCCGTGAATCTGCCGCCGGCGTACAGGTGGCCGTGATCCACCACCAGGGCATCGACCTCACCGTCCGTTCCGCTCCCCAGCGTGACCCAGACGGCTCCATCCCACCGCGCGATGTGGCCGCCTCCGGCGAACAGACCGCCGGCGATCAGGGCGTTGTCGTAGATGACCAGCGCGTGCACCGTGCCGTCGAGCCCCGCACCGAGGGGGCTCCATGCGGTTCCGTTCCACCGCGCGATCCCCGCGGCCGCGACTCCGCCCGCGTGATCGAAGGCGCCCCCGGCGACGAGGTCGCCTTCGTACACGACCACGGCATGGACCGGGGCATCGGTTCCGTCTCCGAGGCCAGACCAGCCGGTTCCGTCCCAGGCCGCGATGTTGGCGGCAGGGCCGCCTCCCGCCGAGCCGAAGTTGCCCCCGGCGATCAGTCGGGTTCCGAAGGCCGCCAGGGCATAGACATGACGATCGACGCCCGACCCGAGCGGCTGCCAGCCGGTTCCGTCCCACGCCGCCAGGGCCTCGGCCGGCGTGTCGCCTGCCCGGTCGAAGATGCCGCCGGCGATGAGCTCCCCGTCGAACTCACCGAGGGCATAGACGTCGTTGTTCAATCCGGAGCCGAGAGGGAGCCAGTGCGCTCCGTCCCAGCGGGCGATGTGCGGAGACCGGTGTCCGCCGGAATAGAGGAAGGAGCCTCCCGCCACCAGGTCGCCGGCAAACGGGCGCAACGCCCACGTATAATGCCCCAACCCGGCCGTCGGCCCGGCGGCGATGGATCTCCAGTACGTGCCGTCCCAGCGTGCGATCCGGCCGACCGCCGCCTTCTCTGAGTGCGTGAAGGAACCGCCCGCCACGAGGCTGCCGCCATCGCTCAGCAAGGTGGACACCCCCAAGTCCAGACCGCTGCCCACGGAGGACCACGCGCTTCCATCCCACTGGGCAATCCACGGGATGTCGCTCCCCCCGGCGTGCTGGAAGCTTCCGGCCGCAATCAGACGCCCGCCATGGGAGGCGAGGTCGTACACCCAGCTGTCCATGCCGGTCGAAAGAGCGCTCCAGGACGATCCGTTCCACCGGGCCACCCGGTTGGCGGATACCCCTCCCGCCGTCGTGAAGTAGCCCCCGGCATACAGGTCACCCTCGTGGACGGCCAGGGAGTAGACACTGCCGTCCATGCCGCCACCCAGGCCGTGCCAGGCGGCCCCATCCCAGCTCGCGACATGCCCGACGGACATCCCGCCGGCTGAGTAGAAGGCGCCGGCGGCAATCAGGGAGCCGGCGTAGTTCGTGAGGCTCTCGACTGGGCCGCTGGTTCCCGCACCCAACGGTGACCAGGCGGCGCCATCCCACCGGGCAATGTGGTCGGCGGCAGTTTCCCCCGCGGTGTGGAACTCCCCTCCCACGACAAGGTCGTCCCCAAAGACTGCGAGCGAGCGCGCCACACTGGATAGGCCTGACCCCAAAGGAGCCCAGCTCGTGCCGTCCCAGCGGGCGACATACAGGGCTTCCACTCCACCGGCCGTGGTGAAGTAGCCGGCGGCAACGAGATCGCCGTGATAAACCGCCAGGGCGTACACCCCGTTGTTCATGCCGGATCCCAGCGGCTCCCACGCTATGCCATTCCACCGGGCCACGTGATTGACGGTCACCCCCCCGGCCGTGCTGAAGTCGC
This sequence comes from uncultured bacterium, assembly GCA_964473865.1. Lineage (GTDB taxonomy): Bacteria > Eisenbacteria > RBG-16-71-46 > CAIMUX01 > CAIMUX01 > CAIMUX01. The sequence goes on from CAYYQN010000005.1 coordinate 120,174, forward strand.
CTCCGGCCACCAGCGATCCATCGTACTCGACGACGCAGCGGACCGTGTTGCTTAGTTGGGCCGGGTCCACCGTCGGATCCGTGAATCCATCCCACCAGTACTCGTCCCCGAGGGCCTGGCAGGGTCCGGCCCAGAGGACGCCCAGAAGGACCGCCGCGGCGAGAACCAGGAGGAGAACGCCCCTGGACGCAGGCGCCAGCGTGGCGTCACCCGAATACAGCCTCGCGAAGGAGTTCGAAGTTGAAGCGGGTCCGGACACAGGATTGCGCATGGCCTCACCTCCCCGCCGGGCACGGCAGGTAGCCGTCCGTCCCGAACCCGAAGATCCCGTAGTCGACGATGGTGTCGGTCACCGCGGGCGAGGAATCGTCGAAGAAGAGCCCTCCGGAGAGCGGATGGGGCGTCGCGCGAAACTGGTTGGTGGAACCGTAGTACTGATAACCCAGGAAGTAGTAGACCTCGGTGAGCTGCGTCGTGGCTGGCGTCCTCCAACTCACCCGGGTGCCGGTGCCGGAGGCGGGCCAGCCCAAGTCCGCTTCCTCGATCCCGTCCGCGCAGCTTCCAAACCACCAGAAGTCGCACCCGGCGTCCGAGTCGTCATAGTCGAGGCCGAAGGTGACGCCGCCGAGGCGGGGAGTGCTGCCGTTCGGGAAGGCAGCGATGGCGTAGAAGTAGAGGCAGGCTTCGTCGGAGCGGGTGTCCGCGTTCTCGCACTGCGTCAGATTCGAGAGCCCGCAGTACTGGATCGGATCGCACGTGGGGTTGATGCCGGCTCGGGTGTGGAGGACCAGAACGCCGCCGGAGTTGGGGCCGGATCTCGCTTCGTCGGGAAGCAGGAGAGACGATCCCAGCACCGGTAGCAGCACCAGGGTCAACACCGTCGGCAGCGAGGAGAAGTGGCAGCGAAGAGACGAATTCACGTCGCGCTCCTTTCGAACGGCCGGAAGCGGCGCCGGGCCTGCTTCCGTCCAATCCAAGCACGGGATCCACACGTCTGCCGCTAGGATGATACCATGGCACCGTCCTCGCATCAAAAAGCGAAGAGAACCAGGGGCCGACACGCCTCTTCTCGGCGTGACCCGGAAGTGCGGATGTTCTGCCGGAGTTGCCAAGGTGACGAGAGGACAGACGAAACGGGAGGCGAGACGAGGCGTGAGAGAAGATCCGAAATGAGAGGCGAGACGAGGAGTGGGAGGGGAGACGAAACGAGAGACGAGACGAGGCGGGAGAGAGATGACGAGACACTGGAGGAGCGACGAGACGCGAAAGGAGGCGGCATGGTCATGGATCGACCTGGGTTACCCATGCGGATCAAGCTGACCGACGAGCGGCGGGCGCTGGCGCTCGTGTCGATCAGACGATTCTTCGCGGAGCAGTATGACGAGGAGCTAAGCGACTTTCGTGCCGAAACGCTCCTGGACTTCTTCGTGAGGCTCCTCGGGCCCCCCGTCTACAACCAGGCGATCCGCGACGCCCTCGGGTTCATGCAGGACAAGATGACGGACCTGGAGGGCGAATTCTTCGAGCCGGAACAGCCCGGAGGTTGATAGCCCAACCGAACCTTCTGCAACCCCTCCGCGTCCGGCTTCGTAGGCAGTTCTTGCCGGCCGTCCCGCGGCCGCCGCGTATGGAGGGGGTAGCCCATGAAGCGCTGGATCATTCTTGCCACGATCGTGCTTGTCGCAGCCTCGGTCCTCTATGTCGGCCGCCGCAACAAGGCCCGGGCGGCCAACCTGCCGAAGACCGTGACCGTCGTCAAGGGCAACGTCGCCCAGGAGGCGCTGGCCCTGGGCAGCATCGTCCCGGAGCAGGAAGTCTCGGTAAAATCAAAGCTTGCGGGGATCGTCGACATGGTGCACGTCGCGGTGGGCGACTTCGTGCACGCCGGGGACCCGCTCATCGAGATCCGTCCCGACCCCACTCCGCTGGAACGCGCGGAGGCGGAACGCAGCCTGCAGATCGCCCGCGTCACCGAGGACGGAGCGAAGAAAGACCTGGAACGGGCGGAAGGGATCGCCAGCCAGGGGCTTGCCTCCGACAAGGAACTCGAGCAGGCAAGGCAGGCGTACGATCGCGCGCGTCTCAGCGCCCAGCTTGCGTCGGAGCGCCTCCAACTCCTGAAGAACGGAAGGGCCCGCATCGAGGGGCAGGAAGTCAGCACCCGCATCGTCGCCCCCACCACCGGCACGATTCTCACCCTCGAGGTCAACCCCGGGGATCCGGTGGTACCGCTCACCTCCTACCAGGAGGGAACGGTGCTGATGACCATGGCCGACATGGGCAAACTGGTCTTCAAGGGCACGGTGGACGAGGTCGACGTGGGCAAGCTCAACCCGGGCCAGCCGGTCCGATTCACCGTGGGAGCCATTCCCGACAAGGAGGTCACCGGCCTGCTTCGCCGGATTTCGCCGAAGGCTCGCAAGCAGGAATCAGCCACGATTTTCGACGTGGAGGCCGATCTGGCTTCCGTGAAGGACGGTCCGGTGCTTCGCGCGGGATACTCGACTACCGCTCGCATCGCCATTGCGCGGGCCGAAAGCGTGCTGGTGGTCCCCGAACGGTGTGTGAAGTACGAGGGAACCGACGCCACGGTCCGCCTCTCCGGCAAGGACGGCAAGCCCGAGGACCGAAAGATCACCACCGGTCTTTCGGACGGCCTGACCGTCGAAGTCAAGAACGGCCTGGAGGCCGGAGACAAGGTCCTCGAACCCGCCGCAAGCAAGCCGGGCACGAAGTAGACGCCGCCGGACGCTGGAGGGCTCGGCAGCCAGCCAGTCCGGGCTAGGACCACGAGCATGCAACTCCGCATCGTCCTCCTCCAACTCGGGCGCGATCTGAAGGCCCACCGCCTCCGCAGCGGGCTCACGCTGTTCGGCCTGGCCTGGGGAACGTTCTGCGTAGTGGTCATGCTCGCCTTCGGCAAAGGGCTGCAGGTGGAGATGTACCGGCAGCAGGACTCCCTGGGCGGGAACATGCTCCTGCTCTGGGGGTCGCGGACCTCCGTCCCGTTCGAAGGACTCCCGCGCGGCCGTTACATCCAGCTCGAGGACACCGATGCCGACGCCATCGTTCGGGAGGTGCCGCGCATCAGCGCCATCAGCCCCGAGTACGGCGCCGGCGCCAGCGCCAAGGGACCCAAGGGCGAATCCGGAGTCCAGATCTCCGGCATCCGCCCCGCCTATGGGCGCATGCGCCGGGTGGAGCCCGAAGCCGGCGGCCGATTCATCAACGACCGGGACGAGGCCGAGCGCCGCCGGGTTTGCGTGATCGGCCATCTGGTGAAGCAGGAGACCTTCGGCGACACGCCCGCGGTGGGCCAGACCATCCTGGTGAACGGCATCCCATTCACCGTCATCGGGACACTGGCCAAGAAGCAACAGGACAGCAACTACAACGGCCCGGACGACTCGCACATCTTTGTCCCCTCGGCCACCGCGGTCGCATCGCTCGGGATGCGAGATCCCGACAACCTCGTCATCGAATTGACGGACCGCACCAAGGGCAAGGAGGTCATCCCCCAGATCCGGGGCGTGCTGGCCCGCCGGCACCGGTTCGATCCTGCCGACGAGGAAGCGATCAGTATCTGGGACGTCGGCGAGATGCTGGTCATGTTCCAGACGATCTTCCTTGGGTTTCGGACCTTCCTGGCGATCCTGGGCTCGTTCACGCTCGCGGTGGCCGCCATCGGCGTGGCCAACACCATGAGCATGGTGGTGGAGGACCGCACCCCGCACATCGGTATCTCCATGGCTCTGGGAGCTCGTCGCCGCTGGGTCCTGGGCCAGATCCTGCTGGAGACCGTCTGCTTCACCGCCGCAGGCGGCGTCGCGGGCGTGGCCTTTGCCGCCCTGGTGGTCTGGGGCGCGTCGTTCCTCCCTTGGAAGCAGTATGTCGGGGTCCCCCAGATCTCGGCCTCCACGGCGATCCTCACCGCCGCGATGCTCGGCATCTGCGGCATCCTTTCCGGCCTCGGTCCGGCACGGCGCGCGGCGGCAATGAACCCCGCCGAAGCGCTTCGAACCTGAGGTAGCCATGACTTCCTGGCGCCAGGGCCTTTTCCTGATGTGGCAGTTCCTCGGCCGCGGCAAGAGCCGCCCCACGGCGGTGGTGCTGGCGGTCGCCTGGGGCACGCTCTCCATGATGATCCTGCTGGCCTTCGGCGAGGGGCTGAAACAGGCGTTCGCGGAGGGACGCGGAGCCCTCACCGAAGCCAACCTGGTGGTCCTCTGGCCGGGCACGACCACCAAGCCGTGGCAGGGGATGAAGCCGGGGCGCTTCATCCGCTTCTGGGACGAGGACCTCCAGGCGCTAAAGCGCAGCATCCCCGAGATCGACGAGGTGGCGGGAGAGAGAAGTTCCTGGTCCACCAGCCTGGCCTGGGGCCGCAACGCGATCAGCGCCCGCGTCAACGGCGTGTTCCCCTGCTACGAGGGGATTCGCTCCCACCTTGCCCAGCCGGGCGGGCGGTTCCTCAACGACGAAGACATGCGCATGCGGCGCCGCGTGATCTTCCTCGGACCAGAGCTGAAGACGCGGCTCTTCGGCGACCGGGAAGCCGTGGGCCAGACGATCCTGGTGCGGGGCGTGCCGTTCCAGGTCATCGGCATCATGATCGAGAAACGCCAGATGGGGATGTACGGCGGGCCGGACGTCGCCAAGGCCACGATCCCGATCACCACCTTCGCCGCAATGTTTGGCGACAACCCCTACCAGAACCTTCTCTACACCGTGACGCCACCGGCGCGGCCGGCCGACATCGAAACCCGCGTGCGGGAAGTCCTGGCGGCCCGCCAGCATTTCGACCCCACCGACGAGGGCTGTGTCCACGTGTGGGACACCGTGAAGATGCGGGAAGTCACCGACAAGATCGTCATCGGCCTGCAGATCTTCCTGGGCCTCGTCGGCGGCATGACGCTCCTCGTCGCCGGGGTCGGCCTGGCCAACATGCTCTTCGTTCTCGTCCACCGGCGGACCCGCGAGATCGGCATGCAGATGGCCATCGGCGCGAAGTCGATGGTCGTCACCGCCCGCACGGTCGGCGAGTCGTTGATCCTGGCCGGGATCGGAGGGTATGTCGGTATCGCCCTGGCCTGGCTCCTCGTGGAAGGGGTGCAGCGCCTGCCGATCCAGAATGAAGCGATGCAATTCCTCGGCAAGCCCAGTCTCTCCGTCCCACTCGGTGTGGTTACCGTGCTCGTCCTGGTGGGTATCGGCTGTCTGGCCGGCGCTCTGCCCGCCCGGCGCGCATCCCGGCTCAATCCGGTGGAGGCCCTGCGTCATGAGTGAGCACCCGATCATCCTGATGGAACGCGTCACGCGCGTATACAGATCCGGCACCGTGGAAACGCTTGCCCTGCGCGAGGTGAGCCTCGGCCTCGCCGCCGGCGAGATGGCCGCCATCATCGGCCCTTCCGGTTCCGGGAAGTCGACGCTCATGAACCTGATGGGCTGCCTCGACGTCCCAACCTCGGGGCGCTACGAGTTCGACGGCCGGGAGGTGGGGAGGCTCACGTCCGAGGAGATGGCCGAGCTGCGCAATCGATCCATCGGGTTCGTCTTCCAGTCGTTCCACCTGCTCCCCCATGCCACTGCGCGCGAGAACGTCGAGATGCCGCTCCTCTTCGGCGGGATGTCGGGCCCCGCGCGGCGCGATCGGGCCATGGAAATGCTGGAACGGGTCGGCCTGGGATCGCGCGCCGCCCACTTGCCGACACAGCTCTCCGGCGGGGAGATGCAGCGCGTAGCCGTGGCCCGCGCCCTGGCGAACCGGCCGCGGGTGATTCTCGCCGACGAGCCGACCGGCAACCTCGACAGCCGCAGCGGGCGCGGGATCATCGAGCTCTTTCGAGAGCTCTGGCGGGAAGGTGTGACGGTCGTTCTGATCACGCATGATCTCGGCCTGGCCCGGGTCTGTCCGCGGATCCTGAAGATCCAGGATGGGCGGATCGTGCACGACGGCGCGGATGTCCCGGCCGAGGACGAGACCGTGGACGAGATCACGCGCGAGGAACCGGTCGTGGTCGCCTCCGCGACGGATTCGGCGGCGCGGCTCACCCGGTGGGCGAAGGTGTTGCGGACCGTGCGTGGGGGGCGGGGGACGCGCGGGAAGCGCGGACTCGAGCCGGTGCGGGGGTGAAGGCGCGGCCGACCGGCCGCGCCCGGGGGTGACGGCTTCTCTGACCCCATCTCTTCCCGTATAGGACTCCGATCACGGTCGCGGCATCAAGTCTCCATGAGCTTGTCCCATTCCGCGAGAACCCTGCGGGCGATGATCTCACTTCCGCGCGTGTTGGATTGGACCCGATCGGCATCGAGGCAGAGCGCTCCTTCCGCCGGACGCAAGTCGGGCGTAGGGTCCACCAGCGGCACGTTCATCCGCGCTTGGCCGCGGGCGGACTCGGCCTCATGGATGCAACCCCTCATCTCACATGCTCGCGCAACTCGCAGCAACGCATTATTCGGATAACCCCGGAGACAGGCGCCTCCGCAGGCCGGAATAATCTGCGGATTCTTTCACGGCCACCTGGCCGTGCGTCGTGAGTTTACAAATGTCGCCCGAGGAGCATGTATATGTCCATGACCCATCCAACCACCCGGCGCCCGGTTTCGTCACTGCGCCGGGTGTGGTTTCAGGCATTCACCGTGATGTTGCTCACGGTGCCGGCGGTGGTCCGCGCCACCGATTACACCTACTCGTGGGGACATCCACGCCCACAGGGGAACACCGTGTTCGCAATCGCCTTCGCTGACGCCGCTCATGGCTGGGCGGTCGGTGGGAGCGGCTTCGTTCTCCGCACGCTCGACGGCGGCGAGCACTGGGACCTCCAACACGGTCCGCGGGCGATCGCCTCGGACCTCTTCGACCTAGTTGTGACGCCATCCGGCGCGCTTCTGGCATGTGGCACGGGCGACGGGCTCTACCGCAGCACCGATGGCGGTGTGACCTGGACGTCGCCCCCACACCCACCGGCCGCCGGCCTGCGCGATCTGGCCATGCGGCCGGACGGCGCCGTCTCGGCGGCGGGGGAGAACGGGGTGGTCCTGCTCTCCGGTGACGACGGATTGACCTGGAGCTCGATCGGACCGGGCACCGGCACCATCCGCCACCACGCCTGGCGCACTACCACGGAGGCCTACGTCGTCGGCCAGGGAGTGTCCCATCGAACCACGAACACCGGAACGACGTGGACTCAGTTTGTCCCCGAGGAGTTCTTCGGGTACAACGAGGTCTACTTCACCGACGCGCTGCACGGCTATGTGGTGGAGGATTTCGCCACCTGGAGCACGACCAACGGCGGCGGGTCCTGGGTGGAGGATTTCAACCCGACTCCGCCGCTGTATCGGTATCGGACACTCGTGCTCTCGCCCGCGCACTGGCTGGTCGTATGTCACGGTGAAGGCGGCGAGCTGTGGGAGACCACGAACGCCGGCACGGATTGGACCGAGCACCTCTTCACTGGATCGGTCGGCTTTCCGTGTATCCACCAGGCCCCGGGGGGAAGGGTACACTTCGGGTCCGACACCGGGGATCTGTACCGGACGGACGACCTGGGGCTGACTATCGAGAACGCGACGGAGAATCTCGGCGCGGGGGCGATTGGCGCGCGGATTCTCCTCCTGGTGGCGCGTCCCGATGGGGTCTTGTTTTCGGCAAACCAGCCGTCGAACTTCGGCGAACCGAACGCCTGGCTGCGCAGCGACAATGGTGGCGCCACCTGGTTTCCGCCGGCAGCGTCCCCAGACCTGAATTGGATCATCGATGGCGGGTTCTATGACCAACTGCGCGGCGTGACCGGGGAGTACGAAGAGACCCGCGCCACACTCGACGGCGGCAAGACCTGGGTGCCGGGCACGCTGCCGGCCGGCTACCGGCTCTCCCGGTTCGCCCTGCCGGCAGCCGATCGTTACTTCGCGGCGGCTTACGGCACCAGCGGCGGAGGCGCGGTCTTCCGCAGCACTGACGGGGGCCTGATCTGGAATCCGGCCGGCGGAGGATTGCCCCTGGGCCCGGAGACGTTCTTCGACATCGCCTTCCCGTCGCCTGCAGTCGGATTCGCCGGCGGGATGAACGCGGCTCAGCAACCGCGTCTCTACCGCACGCTGGATGGTGGGGTCAGCTGGACCCTGCTATCCCCCGCCGGGCTGACCGCTCCGATCCGGGCGATGACCTGGTTCGACACCCAGATCGGGGTCATCTCCCAGGGGTACCCGGAAGAGGAAGTCCTTCGCACCACGAATGGAGGACTCACCTGGACACCGGTCCTGGCGGCTCGTCCCATTCGCTTCGTCCGGCGGGGCACACTCGAAGCCGTGGCGATCGAGAGCTACACCAGCGCGTTCCTGCACACCGCGGACGGCGGCGCAACCTGGGAGGCGATCCAGCCCCCTCTGAGCGGACCGTTTCCCGGGTCCTCGGATATCTGCACCGCGGCGGCGCCGGTGAGCGAAGGATGGGTGCTCGGGGGCGGACGCAACCGGCTGTTGCGGGCGATCGAGGAATCCCCCGCGTCAACTCCGGGACTTCCGCCCGAGGACCGGGCCGCGGATGTCGCAAGGAGCGGTCCGACGCTAAACGCGTCGCCGAACCCGTTCCGCCCCGAGTCCGGGAACGACTTGTCGCTCCGCTTCGACCTGCGGACCGCGGGTGAGGTCCGTCTGGAGATGTGCGACATTGCGGGTCGCCAGGTGCGCGAGGTAATTCAGGGACGCCGGGAGGCCGGAGAGCACCGGGCCTTCTGGGACGGCCGGGATGACGATGGCCGCCTGGTTACGGCGGGCGTGTACTTCGCGAAGCTGGCCGGCGAGGCCGGCGAGAACGCCGTTCGGATCGTGCGCGTGCGATGACCGGGTACGATGCGGTCCGGCCGGGCCGTGAAGGAGTCGGCCGGCCGCATCTGCGGCGCTGGTTGCTCCGCCGCGGCGTGTGACGCGTGGCGCATGGCGGCCATGGCGCAGCCGGAGTTGCCGGAGCCTGCTCCTCAGGGTGGGGGTCGGCCCGGGCCCGTCCGGCGCGTGACCTGTGGAGAGATGGAGCGAGCCCGGGCCCCTGGACTATGATCCGGGCGATGAACCGCAGACCTGTCCTTCTCCCAAGCCGTCGAAGCGGCCCCGGTGCAAGATGCGAATGAAGTTGCCATTCCCGCCTCGCATCTTCCCGGTGGCGATCTACGCCTCCGCCATGGGCTGGCTGGAAGCGGTCGTCGTCGTCTACATCCGGGGACTGCTCGGTCTGCCCCGCGGCGGGACGCCGCCGCCGCCCGAGCTCCTGATGCGCAAGCTCGCCGAGCTGCCGTGGCTCATGTCCACCGAGCAGGGCCGCGAGGCCGCCACGTTGCTCATGCTGGCCGCGGTCGGATGGCTCGCCGGCCGCTCGGGGCGAGGCCGGCTGGGCGCCTTCCTTGTGGCGTTTGGGGTGTGGGACCTCACCTACTACGCAGCGTTGCGGATCCTGCTGCATTGGCCGCCCAGTCTCGGCACGATGGACCTGCTCTTCCTGATCCCCCCGAGTCCCCTCTGGAACCAGCCGGTCTGGGTGCCGATGTCGATCTCGTGCGTGATGATCGGGTGCGGCTGGGCCCTGATGAGGCGCGACCCCGCGTGAGACAGAGGGAGCGGCGATGAGACGGGATACCGGACCCGCTTCCGGCGAGGCAAAGCCGGTTCCCGCCTCCCCTCATTCCTCCCATGGGCTTGTCTTCACCGTGATGTTCCTGCTCTTCGTCGTCTGGTCGAACTCCTTTCACGCCGTGACCTACTTCCGCACCGGCGTGAAAGTCTCGGCCTTCGACCTGGTGACGATGCGGTTCGGCCCGGTGGCGCTCTTCTGCATCCTCTACTGCCTCTGGCGCCGGCGCGAGACGCTCGCCATCCTCCGCCGCGACGGCCTGCGCGTCGTGCTCATGGCACTGTGCCTGGTCCCCAGCTACAACCTCGCCCTCAACTGGGGGCAAGGACGGGTGCCGCCGGCCACGGCGAGTCTGATCATCGCGATGAACCCGGTCTTCACGCTCCTTCTGGCCGTCGCGTTCCTGGGTGAGCGCCTCCGATGGAACAAGGTTCTCGGGTTCCTGGTGGCGTTTCTCGGCGTCTACCTTCTGGTGCGCGAGCAGCGCGGTTCCTTCGGGAGCGGCTATGAGCTCTACGCGCTGGTGGTGCTCCTGGCGCCCCTGTCCTGGGCGATCGCCTCCGTGGCGGGCAAGCCGGCCACGGCCCGCACCGACCCGATGCTCCTCAGCACTGTCGCCACCGGCCTGGGCAGCCTGCCGTTCCTCGGTACGATGATCCTGGGCACCGGGGGCGTGCACGAAGTCCTGCGCAACCTCACTCTCACCGGCTGGGCTGCGTTGATTCACCTCTCGGTACTCTGCACCATCCTGGGATTCGCCGCGTTCTTCTGGGCCCTGGGGAAACTGCCGGCTTCCACGGTCGCGGCGTTCGTCTTCCTGAATCCGCCTCTGACCGCGGCGTTCGGCACCCTCTGGAAGACGGAGGCGTTTCACTGGAGCACGGTGGTATTCGGGTCCCTGACGCTGGCCGGGGTCGCGCTCAGCTCCGGCGTGCTCACGCGCAGACTCCGCCCGTCAGGCTCGCGGGGGGCCGCCCTGCCGCCGGAGTAGCGAAGGCCCCGCCGTCACCGATTCAGAAGAAGCCGGCCGCCGCGACGCCGCGACGCCACCGGGTGGGCGGGGGTCACGAACGGAAAGCCACGCCTCCACCGGTCCCGCGGGGATCACGGACGGAGAGCCGCGCCGCCACCGGGTCCGAGAGGCGCGCGACCGGGAAACAGCGCCGCAACCGGAGCGAGGCTCGGCGAGCGCACCACCGCGTGCGCGATCGACTCCAGCTCGGCGCACTTCGGGTTGAACGCCACCGTGAATCCCGCCACGCGGGCAACACCCAGGTCGTTCACGTTGTCTCCGACAAAGGCGCAACGAGAGAGCGGCAAGCCGTGGCGGCGGGCGAGGTGATCGAGCGCGCGGGCCTTGCCGTCCATGTCGAACGGCGTCGCGCGCCAGCCGGTGAGCCGTCCCGCGGCGTCGAATTCGAGGCCGTTGGTGTACACCTCGCAGAACGGGTGCTCGGGAAAGAACGCGTCGATGACAACATCGAGCGTCCCGGAAATGACGGCAAGCAGATAGCCCCGATCGCGCAGCTCCTGCAGGACTTCGGCCGCGTGATCCACCCGCCGAAGCGCCTGCACCTCGGCCATGATCTCGAACCGCGTAGCCCCGGCCTCGATCCACCCCCCGACATCGAGGGCGACCCAGGTGGGATAGTCGATGACACCCGCCCGGTAGTCATGGTACCGCTGGTGGTTCATCCGATCGTCGCCCATGAAGCGCCGGTTCAGAAGCTCCCAGATGACCTTACCGTCGGGGTGGTCTACCAGGGTGCCGTCGACGTCAAAGGCAATGAGTTCGATGCCTTCGCCGTGGCCGTTGGATGCAGGGCGCATGGTCTCTCCGGGGGATCGGCGCCGGCCTGATTCCGGGCTCCTTGCCCGCATCAGCCATCCTTGGAGTCATAGCATCCGAGGCGCCCGATCCCAAGCGAGGAGTCAGGCGCGACCGGCAGCCGGGGTTCAAGTGTTCGGAGCCAGACGCGAGAGCCGGCGGAGAAGCGCCAGGTTCCGCCGGTCGGCATTCCCTTCCTTCGGCGTCTCGAGGACCATTGGCACGGCCCGAAACGCCGGATCCCGGAGGAAGAACCCGAACGGCTTCGATCCGATCCGCCCCCGGCCGATGTGCGCGTGGCGATCGACGCGACAGCCGAGTTCCTTCACGCAGTCGTTGAGGTGAAACCATCCCACCCGCTCGAGGCCGATCAGAAGGCGGAGTTGCTCGCGGAGTTCGGCGTACGCCTCCGGGGTGCGGAAGTCGTAGCCTGCGGCAAAGAGGTGGCAGGTGTCGAGACAGACGCCGACGCGCGGGTCGCCGTCGCAGCGGTCGACCAACTCGGCCAGGTGCTCGAGGCGGTAGCCGAGGCCGCTCCCCTGTCCCGCCGTGCTCTCCACCAACAGGCGAGTCCGGTACCCGGCCGTGGCCCGGAGCGTCTCCCGCATCGCCTCGGCCACCCACCGCAGCCCTTCCGCCTCTCCCGCCCCCAGGTGCGCGCCGGGATGAAACACCAGCCGCGGGATTCGCAAGGCCTCGCAGCGCTCCACCTCATCGATGAAGGCCCGCCGGGATTTCACCCGCAGCGGCCGTCGGGGCGAGGCGAGGTTGATGAGATAAGAGTCGTGCACCGCGGCTGCGAACGGCCCCAGGCGCGCATCCGCATCGAGGTATTGCCGGATCGACACCGCATCGAGCGGCTTCACCTTCCACTGGTTCGGACTCGCGGTGAAGAGCTGCACCGCGCCGCATTGATGGCGGGCGGAGGCCTCCAAGGCGTGGTGCAAGCCGCCCGCAATCGACATATGCGCGCCGAGGAACGGATGCCAGGAGGCCGTTTCCACGATCAAGCGTTCGTCTCCCGGCACCATGGACAATCGCGCCACCGGTCGTTCTGTACGGATCGGTTTCGGGTCCCGCATGGATGCATGGTAGAGCAAGACAAACTCCCGTTCACCCTGCGACAGCAGATGTCCGACCGTAGGCGGCATGATTCCTCCGTGGTTGGCGCCGGGGCGAGGCACCGCTCACTCCACCGTGGTGCGCGGACGCGCAAGCCGACCGTATCGATCGCCTCGCCCGGCGCACGACCGCGCCTCCTTTGGACGCCACCGGCGGGGCGGACGCGGCCCCGCGAGAGATCGAGCCACGACCGCGCCACCGTTCGACACTGCCGGCGGGGCGGACGCGCAGGAGATGGAGCGACAACCGCGCCCTCGCGGGATGCTGCCGTGGGCTGCGGGCCGGCGATTGGTCCGTGCTATCTTCCATCGGACGCGGACAGACCCGACCCGACGACGAAGGGAAGCGCGCTTTGGACGACGCGACTCTGCAACAGGCGACCCGGGACCTCGCCCGGCGGCTGCGCGCGCCGGCGCGCGTGGCGGCGGTGGAGGCCGCCCCGCGGCGGCTGTCGCTGCTGTTGGAGTGGGCGGAGCCGAGCACGCGTCAGCGGCTGGTCCTCGATGTCGACCCGGCCCATGCCACCCTCCACCTGACCCCGGCGGGTCGCGAGCCGGCGGTGGCTTCGACCGGCGGGTTTGGCGGAGGACTACCGGGGCTGTTCCTCGCGGCCGTGGAGGAGGCGGGCGAACCCCGGCTCCTGCGATTCCGCTTCATCCCTCCCCCGCGGGCGGAAGCGACGGAGCCGCGCATCCTGGTCGCCGAGTGGACCGGCGCCAGCGGAAACCTGCGTCTTCTCGACTCGGACGACACGGTCCTGGAGTGCGGCCTCCCCCGCGGGCCGCGTCCCGGCGAACCCTGGCGACCGCCGCACCGGCGCGATACCGCCTCCGGGGCCTCGGCCTCCCGCCGGAGCACGGACACCGGGCCTGCGGACCGCGCAGCTCGCCGGGATGTGGGTGTCAGGCCCGAGACCGGGAGTCCGGTTTCGTCCGGGCTTCAACAGGGACCGGTCGCGGGTCCGGAGGCGCCGGGGACGGGATTCGATCCGGCGGCTTTTCACGCGGAGCTGGCCCGGTCCCATATGTTGGCCCTCGCCCGGGCCGAGGCGGACGAGCGGCGGCGCCTCTATCAGCGCTCTCTCCAGACGGAGACACGGCGACTGGTGCGCCTGCGCGACAACCTGCTCCGCGAGCGCGTCGATCCGGAGTTCGGACCGCGCCTGCGCCGGGGCGCCGAGGCGATCCTGGGGCACCTGCACGAGGTGAAGAAGGGCGACACCCGATTCGAATGTGCCGACTGGGTCCGCGATGGAGAGATGCTGGTTGTGGAGCTCGACCCGGCCCGGACGCCGGTGCAAAACGCCGAAGCGGCGTTTCGGCGAGCCCGGCGCTGGGACCGCGGCGAGCCGCATCGCCGGCGTCGACTCGTGGCGATCGATTCGGCGGTTGCGCGGCTCTCCGCCCTGGAGGTGAAGATCCGGGACGCCGCGGCGCCACCGGGCGAGATCTCATTCGCGCGTCAACTCGATGAAGCGCTGGGGATCTTCCGCCGGGCGAGGGGAACGGCGTCGGACCGGGCCGCGGGCGTTGCCGGCGGTACGAGGCGGGGCCGGGCCGGGGCCGCGGAACCAGGAGAGGCTGCCGTTGGTGGGAGAGAGCGCGGCGGCCAGCCCGCGGGAGCCGCCGTACGCCGGGGCGGTCCGGCCGGCGCCCGGGGACGCAGCGGGGGCGGTTCAGCCGGCGCGGGCGGCGGCGTGACCATCCCCGAGTCGCCCCGCGAGCGCCGCGATCGAAAGGAGGGGGGCGGCTTTCATCCACGCTCCTACCAGACGAAGGACGGCTGGACCGTGCTCGTGGGCCGCTCCAATCAGGAGAACGACTACCTCACCCACCGCCTGGCGCACCCCGAAGACTACTGGTTCCACGCGCACGGAGTGCCGGGCAGCCATGTCGTGTTGCGGCGCGAGGGACGGAAGGACAATCCAAGCGCCAAGACGGTCGAAGAGGCCGCTGCCATCGCGGCGTTTTTCAGCAAGGCCCGGCATTCCTCGAAGGCCCCGGTGATCTACACCCTCAGGAAGTACGTACGCAAGCCGCGTGGCGCCAAGGCGGGCCTCGCGGTGTGCCAGCGCGAGAAGTCGATCATGGTGATGCCGAAGGACCCGGGTGAAGGCCGAGAGCCGGAGTGGATGGAGGAGTAGCCGCCGACCGCACGCCGCCCGAAACCTTCGGGTCGGCGGCCCCGACCTCACCATCCGTCGTCGCCCGCCGTCCACGACGCGCCGTAGCGTCGCCATCATCCTCACGTCCCGATCGGCTGGCGCGTGAGGGCCGGCCGGAGAGCCGGTGCCCTCGTCTCACCCCTCTGCGGACCACAGTCTACGGTTCTGCAAACGAAGGAGGGGGTGGAGAGTTCGGCACCTCCAGGTCGGGCCCCACACGCTTCGCTTCTTCGGGCCGGCCCATCTCCAGGAGGAGCCGCTTCGCGAAACGCTGCGTGTCCAGGTGCCCGGGATCGATGGCGAGCGCCTGCCGGTACGCGGCCAACGCTTCCTCGCGGCGCCCCTGGAGCTGTTCCAGCTGCCCCAGATTGGAGAATCCGATCACGCTCAACGGGTCGAGACGCACGCCGCGCTGGAAGTGGACCCTCGCTTCATCGAGCCGTCCCGCGCGCGCGAGCAGGCGCCCGAGGTTCACCTCCGCCTTGCCCTGCGTGGGGTCAATCTCCAGCGCCTGACGGTAGGCCTGCATCGCCTCGGCGGTCTTGTTCTGCCGTTCCAGGACGATGCCGAGGCGGAAGTAGCTCTGCCCGTCGCTCGCGCGCCGCTGGATCCCGGAGAGGTTGAGCACCAGCAGCACCGCAAAGAGCGCGGACGCCAGCGCGGACCAGGCCAGGGCAAAGCCGGAGGGACGAGGGGCCGCGCCCGTCTCGCGCCGCGCGGCCACATGACCCGACCGGAGCCTCCCACCCGCGCCGCGGACCTCACCGACATCCGGGCCGCCCTCGGAACTGGCGACCGGACGACTGCGAGACAGATCGACCCATTCCGCGATCCCGGCCCCTCCGAGCACGGCCAGGACCGGAACCACCGGCACCCGAAAACGGGCGGTCACGAAGAACGCGCAGACCGCCACCGCCGAGGCCAGAACCGTCCAACCGAGTCCCTGGGCCAGCCCGTCCCGTCGGCGGACCAGAAGACCGAACAAGCCAGCCGCCGCCAGGAACGCCATGCCCGGCAACGGCAGGCGCAGCAGCCGCGCATATCGTCGCTCGAACGGCAGCGACTCCACCTGGGGCACCTCGTACTGCCCGAAGAAGAGGTGCAGCTTGCGCAGGAAAAGCCCGGCCGTGCGGACCGGATGCGCGAGGGCATGGGAGCTCGCGCGATCGGTCCAGAAACGGTTCGCCTCGGCCGCATTGAGACCGGCATTGCCGGCAAGGGTGCGCGCCGCCCCGATTCCAAGCAGGTCGCGGTCCTCCCGCATGGCGGGCGGCCGGACATAGCCGCCATTCGCCTCCGGTCCGTTGCCGATGTAGAGGTTGATCCCCGCATTGACGGCGATCGGGGACCAGGCGTTGCCGCCGACCCCGTTGTACAACAGCGTGGCCAGCGGCAGGATTGCCGCGGCCGGCAGGCAGGTGAGCAGTCGGCGGCCCGACCGGATTCCCCCATCCTGTCGGTCCCTGCGCCAGAGGTATACGACAAGGGGAAGCAGCCCCCCGATGGCGGCCGGTTGCGCCAGCGACAGCAATCCGGCCGCAAGACCCGCGCCCGCGAGCAGCCCGGTCCCCGGCGGACCCTCGCTGCGCACCACGCGTACACAGAGCCACAGGCAGAGCGACGCCAGCAGCAGCACCCACGAGGGCGGCAGCAAGACGCCGGTGTAGAAGACGGCCGGCTTGCTGAGCGCCAGGAGGAGCCCCGCGCCCCAGGCCGCGGCCGGCCCCCGCCAGCGCCGCGCCGCATCCGCCGCGAAAAAGACCGCCGCGGCCGAGGGGAGCAGATTGCCCCAGACGCCCCGGACCCAGTCCTGTCCGGTGAAGAGGTAGGTGACGGCCAGGGCGAGAGGGTAGAACGGCGCCTGCGTGAACGGCATTTCGCCCAGCCCCTGTCCCTTCAGCACCGAAACCGCCCAGCGGTGATAGCCGGTCATGTCGAGGCCAATGAAAGAGCGAAACGGGTTGTCCGCCGACTCGATTAGGTAGGCCGCGCGAATCAACAGGGCCAGTCCCGCGCAGGCCAGCGGCGCCGTGAGCGCGGACATCCAGCCGTTGCCCGTGGGGTCCGGATCCCGGGCGCCCCGCGATCCGGTTCCGGCCGGCCCGCTCGCGAGAGCGGTCGCGGTGCGGTCCCTCCGGTACGACATCACGCGCGCCTCTTCGTCGCTGCCCGAACCGCCCCTGCGGCGCGCCATCGCCCGCACCTCTTCTCTGCCGCCCGACTCGCTTCGGTCACTGGTCCCCCGCCAACTCGACCAGCCGGTCGCAGTTCGCCTGCACCAGCCGCAACCAGGCGCCCGGCTCCACGGATTCCGGGTAGTTGCTCAAGAGGGTCCACGGCACTCCGAGCGCGGCGCCGAGAGCGCGCGCTTCGCGATCTCCCCACTGCTCATTCCCCACGACCGCTCTCACGCCGGCCGCGCGGGACTCCCGCGCCAGGCGGTCCATTTCCCGCAGCGAGATCTCTTCGGCGCGGTCAAACGTCACTGCCGCACGAGCGCCGGCCCAGGCCACGAAATCCGATTGGTAGCTCGCGACAAGGTAGGGGCGTCCGCGAACCGCCGACTCTGCCCGCCGCCGGTGCTGCTCCGCGGCCGCCGGCAGCGTTCGCCGCAGAGCGTCGAGCCGCAGCTGCAGGGCGGGCGCATGGGCCGGAAACGCCGCGGCCAGCGCCCGGGCCACCTCGGCGCAGAGATCAAGGTATGGTCCGGGCAACGCCTGCGTGCCGGCTGAAGGAAGAGTGCGACAGGGCCGCCCGGCGCCGGCGATCCGCGGCCGCACCGCTTCCTGATAGTCGTGGATGAGCACCAGATCGGCATCCTCCACGCTCGCCATGGCGCGCGGAGTGAGATCGAAGAGACTCGGGCATCCGGCCGCCGGCAGCAGCGGCACCGCCGCGCCCCAATCGGACGCCAGGTCCGCCACCGCCGCACCCAGCATCGTCGTGGTGACCACGATCCGGACCCGCGGGGTCTCTCCTGGCGATGCGGCCGGCGTTGCGGTCGTCTGCGCCCCGGCTGTCTGCGCTGCCGCCGTCCGCGTCGAGGCTGCTGCCGCAACCAGGCACACCAGCCCGAGTCCCACGATCACCGAAATGTCGGCTCCGTTTCCGGCGCGTGTTCGCAACACGGCACTCCTTCTTCGTCTCTGCCCCATCCCGAGGCGTCCTCCCACCGAACCCCGGGTCTCCGTTCAGAGCCCCGGTCGCCAGGGAGTGACCGTCCCGCCTTCGATCGTGCCAGTGTACAGGTAGGAGGCGCGATCGGGGAACAGGGCGGCCAGACGCGCATTCTCGTCGCCTCGATCCTTGGCGTAGACAATGCGGGCGTTACGAAGGTCCGGGTCGAGACGGGCGAATGCAGAACCAAACCAGAGGTGCCGCACCTGCGGGCTACGAGGCTCGAACTCGAGAAAGCGCACGAAGACCAGGGCGCGGCCCGAAACCTGGCTGTCCACGATCTGGCCCAGCCGCGGACTCACGCCCCAGAACTCGCGGCCGTAGTGCTGGAAGTAAGAACCCATGCGAACAGGCGACGCGGGCGGCGCCGCGGCCGCCTCCGGCGTCGCGCGAAAGAGACGCGACCAGCCGATGAGGCCCGCGTAGGCAGCCAGCACGCCACCCAACGCCGCAAGCAGAACCCAACGCCATCGTCCGGCGGACCCGCGCGACGCCTCGTTTCGCGGAGGGCGGGCGCCGGGCCGCGCAGGTTTCGCTTCTCCCCGCGCCTGCCGGGCGGCGCCGGCACCTCCCCCCAGGAGGAGTCCTGCGGTTCGCACCAGGCCCAATCCGCTGAGCACGAAGATTGGACCCAACGATTCGTACAAGTAGCGCGGCCCGAAGCAGAGGTCGTGATACCAGTAGAAGACGTACAGCACCAGCAGCGAGACGGGAACCGCCGCCAGAAGCGCGGTCACTCCGGGGAGCGTGCCTGCGACCGCACGAGGCCGGCCGGCACCGACGGGAAGCAGCCCGATCAAGAGCGGCCAGAGGGAGGTCAAGGGCCAGGCAAGGAGATCGCGATTCAGCGCCGCCAGGTTGGCTCCCGCATGGCGCAGACCGCGCATCAACGTATGCGGCGGCCCCCACGATCCCTTTCCGAATCCCAATCCGTGCGACGGACCATGGAGCTTGATATAGCCGGGCGTGAGGGGATCCCCGGTCGTCCCCCAGTTGTACAAGCCATAGAGCAGGATCCCTGCGGCTCCGCCCGCGGCCAGGATCGCCAGCGGGCGCCACAAGAAGAAAGCGGACCCGGGCGAATCCGCGGACGATCCGGCCCGAGTCGACCGTGAGGGGACCGGACGCCGCAACGCCAACCGCCACGCGCCGGCGACGAAGACCGGCAGGGCGCAGGCCAGCGCGGTGTATGGCCGCACCAGGGTCGCGAGCAGCAGGAAAGCGCCGCCGATCCAGGCGTCACGACCGGCTCCCGCGCGCAGCGTCCGCAGAGCGTATACCAGGAACCAGGTAATGGCGAACAGCCCGCCCACGTGGGACATGAACTCGGAAGCCATCAGCAACAGGAAGGGCGAAAGCAGCGCCAGCACGACCGCGGCACGCGCCACGACCGTCCCGAAGGCCTCGCGGCCCAGGACGAACACCCCCAGCACCGAGAGTCCGCCCAGGAGCGGGTTCACGATCCACGGCGCCCCCAGCCAGACGCCGGGCACAAGCAGAAGGGAGTGACCGGGCGGATACTGCGCATACCAGCGCCCGTCATTGATGATGTGGGCATACTCGAAGAACTCCCGCAGCGGCGGACTCGGCATCCAGAGTCGGCCGTGGGCGAAGATTCGCGCCTGAAAGAGCTGCGCGATCGAGTCCTGCACGTGCGGCACGCGACCGAAGACGACCGCCGACAGCACCGCGGCGAGAAGCGTCGCCAACCCGGCGCCGGCGAGCCCGATCGGATCGCGCAGCGCGCCTCTCATGTCGTATCCGCTCCTCCGCCTGCCGGCGAGGTTCCGCGCGTCCGGCGTTGACGCACCGGGCCGGCCACCGGAAGCTCCGCCAGGAGCAGAGCCACGACTGCGATGAGAAACCCCCCGGCGGTTCCATAGCACCCGGGGCCGGGCTTCACGCCCAGGTCCTGCGGACGGATGTGTCCGAACGGCGTCCAGAATCCGCGCGTAATCTCGTTCATCTTCCAGAAGAAGCAGCCCAGGCCCACGAGAGACGCGCCCAGGAGCACCAACCGGGGGAGAATCGGGCGCTGATCTCGCAGGCTGACCAGCCCGGCAACCGCAACCACCACCGCCAGCGCGAAGATCACCCAGGTCGCGCCTCCCATCGTGTGGCCGGCGGCGGACCGGTGCACGGCCAGGAACGAGAAGCGGCCCCAGGGAAGGAAGAAGCAGAATGCCGCGATGGCACCCCCGGCTGCGGCCGCCCAGCGCCACCCGACCCGCGATCGGGATCGTGGCAACGGCGCCGCCTCAACCATCGAGTCTCGGTCCTCGCACCCGCAGGTCGCCCCGCCGCTGCGTCCAGTGCCGCGTGTCCAGGAACTCGAGCAGCGGAACCCCCTGCTTCCGGGTCACGCCGAGGATCTCCTTCAGGCCGGCCACCGTCATCTCGGTGCTGGTCTCGAAGAAGGCGCGCACCCGGCGCCGCAATTCCTCGACCAGGGACCCGGGGAGAAGGATGTCTCCCGGCAACCGCACCACCGATTCCTCCGAGAGCAAGAGCTGGAGCAGCTCGGGCGCATGGGGCTGGGATCCGTAGCCCTCGAGAAACTCCTTCTGGGAAGGGCCGGCGAATCCGCGGCCCTGCAGGTCGGACAGCATCCGGTCTCGCAGCGCCTGCAGCTCCGGCGCGAGCGTCAAGGCCGGCCCGCTCCGGCGGAGGCGGTCCCCCCGCACGAAGAGAGTCCCGGCGGCAAGCTCCTTCTGGATCCAGGCCTCGGCGACCTCGGGGTGGATCTTCTGTTCGTGGCGGCTCTTCAACTCGCTCTTCATCGGTCCGTAACGCAGCGATTGGGACTTCTCCGACTCCAGGATGTATCGCGCCAGCGTGTCGCCGGCCGTACGCAGAGCAAGGTCCTCCACCAGGCGCGTGCGCCCCACGCGGTGCAGCGCCCCGGCCGCCAGGAGCGCCTGCACGGTCGCGGCGATTTCGGCAGGAGGCTGGCCGAGCTGTTGCGTCAGGTCGCCCTCCGGAAGGCCGAGTCCGCCCTTTGCGCGCACGCGCTCGCGCACCCGATCCTCCAGCGATCCTTCCTCGGCCACCCGGAGCGCGTCTAAGTCCTCGCGGCGGAACCGGCGGCGCTTCGCTCCGGAGACATCGAGCACCTGGCCGCCGCCGATGGTTCGCATCGGCGAGTACGAGCGCAGGACGAAACGATCGCCCCGCTCCGCCACCGCCGGCGACTCCAGTTGGATCTGGGCGAACGCCTCCTTGCCCGGCGCCACCTCTTCGGCATCCAGGATCACCAGCCGTCCCAGGATCTCGCTCGCGCCGAGATAGAAGCGTATCCGCGCGCGGTGCGCCACCGGCTTCGCCGCGTCCGGCACGATCCGCAGCCGGACATCGATCTTGTCCACCGGCTGCAGCCCCTCCTCGGCAATGAGCCAGTCGCCGCGCTCCACCTGCGCGCGGGAGATGTTGTGCAGGCAGACTGCGGTGCGCTGGCCGGCTCCCGCCCGCTCCACCTTCTCTCCGTGCACCTCCAGCGCCTTGATGCGCGTCTCAAGACCGCGGGGCCGGACCCAGAGGCGCATCCCTTCGGTCAGCGCTCCGCCCCAGAGGGTCCCGGTCACGACGGTGCCGAACCCTTCGATGGTGAAGACCCGATCGATGGGGAGACGAGTAAAGCGGCCACGCTGCCCCTCATCCACCCGGCTCAGTTCGGCATCGAGGCGGCCCAGCAGCTCATCCTTGCCCAACCCCGTCATGGAAGAGACGGGAACGATCGAAGCGCCGCGAAGCGGAGTCCGTTCCAGCCAGGAGGCCACTTCCGAAGTGACCAGCTCCAGCCAGTCGGCATCGACCATGTCCACCTTGGTCAAGGCCACGACTCCCCGGGCGACCCCCAGAAGCTCCAGGATCTCCATGTGTTCACGGGTCTGCGGCATCACCCCCTCGTCGGCGGCGATGACGAAGAGGATGCAATCGACTCCCCCCGCCCCGGCGAGCATCTGGCGGATGAAGCGTTCGTGCCCTGGGACATCGACCACGCCGCAGCGCCGGCCGGACGGCAGCGTGATGGAGGCGAACCCCAGTTCGATCGAGATGCCGCGCTTCTTCTCCTCCTTCAACCGGTCGGTGTCAACACCGGTCAGGAGCTTGATAAGCAGGGTCTTACCGTGATCGATGTGACCGGCAGTCCCGATGATGGCGGCGCGCGGCATGGCGCGGTCGAGACTAACAGAGGGGGTGGGGGTTGTCGAGGCGGGGCCAGCGGAGCCTCGGCCGCGAGGCCGAGCTGAGTCCCGGCGCCGATGGGTCGGTCCCTACCGAAGACCGAGAGCCGCCGGCGGACCGGGCGGGCCCAATGCGGACTCACCCGGTTTCCGCCCACTCCGGTCTCTGCTTCCGGCCGCGGTCGCGGGCCTACTGACGCCCGAAGAGCGCGCCCAGCCCCTTCCTGGCGAGGTCGCTCAGATCGACGTCACCGTCCCGATCGGCATCCAGAAGCGAACCCAGGATGCCCATCTCCCGGGGAGCGCGCTGCTCGATCGCCTGCTGCTCCTGGCCCAGCACCGAACCGAGACCGCTCGGGTCCAGACCTTTCTGGCGCTGCATCTTGCCGAGCGCGCCCAGCACGACGGGAGCCAGCGTGGCGAGAAGGCCCCCGATCTGACCGGCGTCCAGCCCCGTCGCCTGGCCGAGTCCCTGCTCCACGCGCGACTGGCGTCCGCCCAGCACGTGCTTGAGAATCGCGGCCCCCGGACTGGTGTCTCCTTGTCCGAGGAAGCTGCCCAGCCCATCGAGAATGCTGCCGTCGTGGTCCTTTACCAGCGCGCTATGCAGCGCGCCGGCGCCGTCATTGCTCGAAGCGTTGCGGGCCAGCGCGCTCAGGAGAAGCGGAAGCGCGGCCGATATCGCCTGCCCGGTCGCCGACCGATCGGTGCCAAGCTGGCGGCCAATCTGGTCCACCACGCCACCGCCGAGTTGCTGCTGTAGTTGTTCCAGGATGGAAGCCATATCCGTCCTCCTCTCGTGCGAATCCAGATCGACTCCGCTGACCAGTCTACCCCTCGCTCACCGCAGATTCCAAGCCCGCAGCATCGACTGCGCCGGCGCCGGCCGCGCGGAGAACCACGATCCGCCGAGCACGGGACGACCCCGATCACATCCCCCTCAGGCAGGCCGCTCCACCCAACTGCTCCATCTGATCCTGGATCCACCGGGCGCGACCTCGGACATAACCCGATGGCGCATCGGCTCTGAACCGGCGGGGACTAGGCAGAACCGCCGCCAGAAGCGCCGCCTCGTGGGCCGTGAGTTCCGAGGGCGTCTTGGAGAAGAACCGGCGGCTGGCCGCCCCCACTCCATAGATGCCGCGCCCCATCTCGGCCGTGTTCAGGTACACCTCGAGGATCCGCCGCTTTGGCCACAGCAGTTCGAGCAGCACCGTCAGGTAGCCCTCCAGAGCCTTGCGCACGAAGCTCCGGCCCGGCCAGAGAAACAGGTTCTTCGCGACCTGCTGGGAGATCGTGCTCGCCCCGCGGAGCCGCCCGCCCCGCTCACGTGTTTCCAGCGCGTCGTGGATCGCTTCCACGTCAAACCCGGAGTGGATCGGGAACTTCTGATCCTCGGCCGCGATGACCGCGATCGCGGCCTGCGCAGAGATGGCGCGCATCGGAGTCCAGCGGTAGTCGAGGGAGTATCCCCGGTCGCGGGCGAGCCAGGCGACAGTCTGATCGCGAAGCATGAACGCGGTGATGGGAGGCGGAATCCAACGCAGCGCCCCCAGCACGAACACGGGGACGGCCACGAGCACCACCAGAGCCAGGAGACCGATCTTCACGGCCCAGGACCTCCGGCGGGACCGCGATCTGCCTGGTCTTCGCCTCATCCGATGTCCTCTGCTTGGGCGCGAGTGTAGGCGCGCACCGGAGATCGTCGCAAGGCGGGGCCGACAGAACCCCGGCTCTCGTTCCGTCGTCTGGCCGCGGACCGGCCCCGGGGCGGGAGTCTTTTCGGGGTCGGTACGGTCGACCGGCTGAGGTACATTCAGTCTCCAGCCTTGACGAAGGAGGAGGCATGCACACGCGAGCATCGAGGTCTGGTCTGGGCGTCCTGGCGTTGGCCGCCGGACTCGCCCTGCCCGGCCGCTGCGACCCGGCGCCGGCCGCCGCCCCTGCCGGCGGCGATCCGCCCGGGATCCGGGTCACCGACGCGGCGGGCCGCACCGTGCAACTGGAGCGGCTCCCGCAGCGCATCGTCGTGTTGGGGCACGGCCCCTACATGGTGCTCGACCTGCTCTACATGTTTCCCGGCGCGTCGCGCCGGCTCGTCGGGGTGGAAAAGCGGGGCGCCTCGGTCAACGAGTTCCTCCCACTCCTGGACCCGACGTTCCAGGACAAGACCGCGCTGCAGAGTCCCGGCCCCGAACAGATCGCGGCGCTTCACCCCGATCTGGTGCTGATCGGCAGCCGAGGGCTGGACCAGAACGCGAAGGCGTTGGACGCAATCCATGTCCCGGTGGTCTACCTGGGGTTGGAAACGCCGGAGCAGTTCTATCGTGATGTCGCCAACCTGGGGGTGCTGCTGGGACAGCCCGATCGGGCGCGCGAGATCACGGCCTACTACGAGTCGCGCGTCCACCGCATCCGCGACGGCGGACCGGCGACGCGCGGCGCCCAACCGCCGCGGGTCCTGGTGGCCCAGTACACCGAGCGGGGAGGAGCCGCCGCGGTGCGCGTGCCGGCGAAAGCCTGGATGCAGACCATCCAGGTCGAGACGGCGGGCGGGCTTCCGGTCTGGCTCGACTCGGCCGCCTCGGCCGGGGGCTGGACGGTAACGAACCTGGAGCAGATCGCGCGCTGGGACCCCGACCAGATCATCCTCGCGGTCTCCTACGATCTCGACCCGCCACAGGTCGTGGCCCGGCTCGAGGCCGATCCGCAATGGCGGGCGTTGCGCGCCGTGCGAGCGGGAACGTTGCGCGCGTTCCCGTCCGACTACTTCGGCTGGGACACGCCGGATCCGCGTTGGATCCTCGGCCTGATGTGGATGGCGGCAACCCTGCACCCCGGGAACTTCCCGGACCTGGACGTGGCGGTCGAAGTGCGAACCTACTTCCACACGCTGTACGGGCTGAGCGAAGCCGCCATCGATCGGAACATCATGACCAGAGTCCGCCTGGATGCCCGCTGAGACACGACAGGCCAGGGAGGAGCGGCAAGCCGCGGGACGGCTGTGGGCGATCGCCGGCCTGCTGCTCGCAAGCGTGCTGGCCTCGGCGGCGCTCGGCCGCTACCCCGGACCGGTCCTGACACCACCGTCCGCGCTCTTCCACGACGAGCTGGCCCGTAACCTGGTCCTCAATCTGCGCGTGCCGCGCATCCTCGCTGCGCTGCTCTTGGGCGCGACCTTGGGCGGCGCGGGTGCGGTCCTGCAGATGGTATTCCGCAACCCTCTCGTGGACTCGGGATTCCTGGGCGTCTCGCCGGGCGCCGCCTTCGGCGCCTCGCTCGCGATCGTGTTTTTGGCCGGCGCGCCGGCTGCGGTGCAGGCCTCGGCCGCCGCCTTCGCGATGCTGGGCATGGCCGCAAGCTACCTGATCGCGCAGCGGATCCGTTTTGGCGACTGGGTGCTGCGGCTGGTGCTCGCGGGGATCATCGTCTCGGCCACGCTTTCGTCGGCGACCGGAGCCCTCAAGTACCTGGCTGACCCCCTGCGGCAGCTCCCCGACATCACCTTCTGGATGCTGGGCGGGCTCTGGGCGATCACCTGGCGCGATGTGTTTCACATGCTGCCGGTGGTGCTGCCGGGTCTAGCGGTGCTTCACCTGATGCGCTGGCGACTCAACGTGCTCTCGCTGCGCGATGAGACCGCGTTCTCGCTCGGGGTGGCGCCGGGTCGCGAGCGGCTGGTCATCGTGGTGGCGGCGGTCGCCGCCACGGCCGCGGTGGTGGCGAAGGCCGGGCAGGTCGGCTGGGTGGGGCTGATCGTTCCGCACATCGCGCGGCGGCTGGTCGGCTCGGACGCGCGGCGCGCGCTGCCGGCAAGCATGCTGCTCGGAACGCTCTTCGTGCTGGCCTGCGACGACATCGCGCGCACCCTGCTGACCGGCGAGATCCCGTTGGGTCTGCTCACCTCGTTTGCCGGCGCGTTGTTCTTCCTGGGCGTCGTACTGCGCCGGCGGGCGGAGGGACGCCCGTGAGCGCGCCCGCCCTTGCCGTCCGGGGCGTCTCGTTTGCGTATGCGCCCGGCGCCCCCGCCGTTCTCACTGACGTCTCGCTGGAGACGCCGGCCGGCTCCATCACCGCGGTGCTGGGCCCCAACGGATCGGGCAAGACGACACTGTTGCGACTGCTGCTCGGCCTGCTTCAACCCACCAGCGGCAGCATCGAGGTCGAGGGCCGGCCGCAGCGCGACTACTCCCGCCGCACGCTGAGCCGGCGCGTGGGCCTCGTGCCGCAGTCGGAGCCCGTGGCGTTTGAGCTGAGCGTGCTCGAGTTTGCGCTGCTGGGCCGCGCCCCGCACCTCGGCCTGCTCGACCTGCCCGGTGAGGCGGACCGCGCCTTGGCGGCGGCCGCGATCGAGCGCGTCGGATTGACCCCGCTGCGGCACCGGGCCGTGACCACGCTCAGCGGCGGCGAGGCTCAGCTCGCAACGATCGCCCGCGCGCTCGTCCAGCAATCGGCGATCCTGCTCTCCGACGAACCGACCTCCCACCTCGACCCCGCGAACACCCGGCGCATCCTGGACGTCCTGCGGATGCTGGGCCGCGAGGGCCGGACGGTGGTCTTCACGACGCACGACCCCAACCTCGCCGCAGCCATCGCCGATCACGTGGTGCTGCTGCGGGAAGGGCGCGTGTTGGCCGCCGCGCGCACCGCCGAGGCGCTGACCACGGAGCTGCTCAGCGCGACCTACGGCATGGAGGTGGAAGTCATCGAATTGCGCGGTCGCCCCCTCGTGGTGCCGCATTCGTGAACGGAGGCCGCCCGGATGATGCCGCGCCCGGGCCCGATCGAGTGTGAGCGGAAGCATCAGCCCATTCAGCGGACTCTCGCGCCGCTCGACGACATCAACCGCAGTCTGCTCTACATTCTGAGCCGGCTGTTGGTGCTGCTCTACCTGTACGTCGCGGTCCTTTCGTTCTTCTTCCAGAGTGAATTGCTGGACACGAAGGTCGGAAGGAGCGTTCTGGTGTTCATGGCAATCTACTGGGCGTTTCGCGCGTTCATGCAGGTCCAGTTCTTTGGCTTTGCGCGCGCGGACCGAATGAACATCAAGGTCGCCGATCTGAACTTCCCGGCGCCGGTCAGTCGCATGTCCACTCGCGTCGTATCGACGGGGTTCTTTGTCGTCATGCTTGTCGGCATCGCGCTCTACCTCGTGCCCGCCTTGAGCTGACCGGCCCCCCAAGGCCGGCCGCAGGTGACCGCAACGTTGAGGGAGCACCTGACGAGGCGGTTGCCTGTCCCCGCGCCCCCCGAAAGGAGACGACGGTGACGGCCGAGCGTTCCCTGCATCCGGGGGCTCCCCGAAGCGGCGCTGAGTGATCATGACTCCACCGCCTTCTGCCGGCGCGCCGTCGACTCGAGATCGAGCCGGCAGATCGTGGCAGTGAGCTCCCGCACCGGCACCGCCGGCACCTCCACGTGCATCGCGATCCGAGCCGGCGGCGGGCCCGGTCACACGCGTTTCGCGCAGTTGGCCTGGCGCGGCGCGCACCTGCACGGCCGCCGCGGATGCCCGAGAAACCCGCAGCCCACCGGTTCCCTGCCCCGGCCGTGATTGGAATGACGTAATTATTTACTATACAGTCTGTTACGATGACGATCCGGACGGTCGGATGTCGATGAGTATTTTTACTCAACGACTGAGTATTCCATTGAACCCCAAGGTCCGGTCTGTCCTAATTGCCGCATGGGTAAGCAGATCAATCGGCCAATCGTCTCGGAGGTCTTGGAGCGACTGTCGCGCGGGCCGGACCTGATCCAAATGATCATCGGCCCTCGGCAGGTCGGCAAGACCACCGCCGCCCAAGCGATCGGGACGGGTTGGAGCGGGCCGGTCCGGTATGCCGCCGCAGATCTTCCTCTTCCTCCGGGTCCGGAATGGGTGGAAAACCAGTGGGAGCTGGCGCGACGCGACAGCGCGTCCGGGCCTTCCCTGCTCGTTCTCGACGAGGTGCAGAAGGTCGGGGGGTGGAGTGAGGTTGTGAAGGCGTGCTGGGACGAGGACCGTGCCGCTGGCCGGCGGGTTCGCGTCCTGCTGCTGGGTTCCTCCGCTCTGCTCCTGACCAGCGGTGCCACGGAGAGCCTCGCCGGCCGCTTCTTCTTGCACCGCTGCCTGCACTGGTCGTGGCCGGAGTGCCGCGAGGCGTTCGGCTGGGAGCTCGATCAGTGGATCTTCTTCGGGGGCTATCCCGGGGCCGCTCCACTGGCGGATGATCAAACCGCCTGGCGGTCCTACATCCTTGACTCGCTGGTGGAGACAGTCCTCGCCCGCGATGTCCTGGCGATGCAGAAGGTCGCCAAGCCGACACTGCTACGTCACCTCTTCAGCTTTGCCGCTTCGCATCCGGCGCAGATCATCTCGTACAACAAGATGCTCGGGGAGTTGCAGGATGCCGGCAACACGACGACCCTCGCGCATTACCTTCACCTGTTGGCATCGGCATTCCTGCTCACCGGCCTGGAGCGGTTCTCGGCGGGAGAGGCGCGGACGCGCGGTTCAAGCCCGAAGCTCATTGCGTGGAACAACGCTCTGGTGAGCGCACTCCGGCTGCAGCCCTTCGCGGAAGCACGGGAAACACATGAAGTCTGGGGACGGTTGGTCGAAAACGCGGTCGGAGCTCACCTGCTGAACAACTTGCAAGCGCTGCCGTACGAGGTGACCTACTGGCGACATCGCAACGACGAGGTCGATTTCGTGGTTCGTTCTGCCTGTGGGGTGTGGGCCATCGAGGTGAAGAGCGGACGACCGGGAAAGGCGGCAGGCGTGGCGGCGTTCCTCCGACAGCACCCGGGCGCCCACACCCTGCTCGTGGGCTCCGGCGGAGTTCCGCTGGCAGAATTCTTCGCTCGCGACCCCGCGGAGTTCATCGCCTGAACCGCGGGAGCGAAGGGCCGGCCCCTCCCTCACGCCTTGCGCTTGCTGCGCTGCGGGTCACGCGGCCCATCGTGGACATCCAGGACCGGTCCCCGGGGGTCCCCTATTCGCGCCCTTCCAGAACCTGGTACTGCACCGCCTCCGCGACATGCTCCGACGCGATCTCCGCCGCGCCCGCCAGATCCGCGACCGTCCGCGCCACGCGCAGGCACCGGTGCGCCGCCCGCGCGCTGAGTGAGAACGACTCCACCGCTCTCTGCAGGAGCGCGGTCGATTCGAGATCGAGCCGGCAGAATGCGTCCAGCTCGGCGAGGCCCATGTCGGCGTTGGCCCGCACGCGGGGGCGGCCCTCGAAGCGTCGGTGCTGGAGCGCGCGGGCAGCCTCGACGCGAGCGCGGATCGCCGCGGAACCGTCGCCGCTCAGCACCATCCTTTCCGTCGCCTCCCGGTGCGTCCCAGCGGTCGCCGGAACACGCTCCGCCCCCACGCCGCGACCGGACTTCGCGATGGGACACTCTCCCCGCACTGGTCGAGGCCCCGAACGGAAGGAGGGCGATCTTATTCCTTCCAACCGCGAGGCCCCTCGCACGCCCCGCAACAGCTCCCGCGCCGTCACGGCCGGCACCTCCACATGCATGTCGATCCGATCCAGCAGCGGCCCGCTCAACCGCGCCCTGTACAACTGCACCTGCCGCGGCGTGCACTTGCACGGCTTGCGCGGATGCCCGAGGAAGCCGCAGGGGCACCCCTGCGTTGCCATTATGCAATCTGAGGTTGAAAAGTCCGAAACCCCTTGATAGAGCGTACCCTACGGAACTTCGGGCGATCGGTGACCACGTCCGAAAGCGCCGACTGGACCTCGGACTCACCCAGCGGGAGGTTGCGTTGCGGATCGGGATCGATAAGACCTCGGTCTTCAATTGGGAGGCCGGCCTTGCTACACCGAACCTCCGGGCGATCCCCGGAGTGCTCCAATTCCTCGGCTACGACCCCATCGAGACCGGATCCACGCTCGGTGAACGGATCCGGGCCGCCCGGCGGCGGCTCGGCCTCTCCCACGCCGACCTCGCCAAACGGCTCGAGGTGGACCCGAGCACGGTGCTGGACTGGGAGACTGGAAGACACCGGCCCAGTCAGAGGTGCCGCGACCGGATCGCGGAGTTCCTCCCGGCGGCTATCCGCCCAGGACGACCCGGCTCCTGATCAGCAGGCCACAGAGCCGGCCAGGCCCGCAGGCTATTCCCGGAACAGCGCCTTGAGCCCTCCCAGGTGGCCTCGCGTACCGCAACCCGGAGACACCAAGATGGCAAACACACCCGTGCCAAACGACGACATCTCGTACTCGTGGTCGAACCTGAACTCTCGCCTCCTACCGCGCCAGGAACCTCGCTTTGATCCTCCCCCAGCTCGTCTCCTGAACCGGGGTGATGTCGCAGTCCGCCGGATAGAGCCCGATGAGCCCGCAGCCGTCCGGGCTGTTCCCGGGAGCGCATGGGCTGTGGATCGAAATGTAGAAGTTGCCCGTGTCCGGTCCGCAGAAGATAGGATCGGCGAACACCATATCTTCGTACTCGAGCTGACTATACTGGCTCGGTTGCCAGTACGCACTGTCGGACACGCAATTGCAGGTAGCGACCGATGGCGGGACGAGGTTGTCGAAGCGTGACTTGTAGAAGATGTTGTGGTGGCACTCGAGCGGATCGCCATCGAAGTAACAGGAGATGCCGCATCCAACGAAGTCATTGTGGTCCATCTGGATGTGGACGTTCGGTCCGCCCATCGTCACCGATGTCTGCCATCCGGCCTCGTCCGGCCCCTCGTTCCAGAACAGGTTCTCTGAGATACGGAAGCTCTGGTGGTAGATGCCGGCCGCATCCGTGGAGAGAGTCACATTCGTGGCGAGCCGCCCGCCCGTCGCGATGAACCGATTCCGTAGGAGCGAGACGTTGGTCCCCCAGCTGGTGATGCTTTCGTCCGTGCCACCAGTCGACCGGAAATCCGAGTCCGTGATCGTCAAGTCGTGCGCCCGCGACCAGATGCAAACGCCACGCTCTTGGGCCTCGGACGCGACATCGAAGGCGCAGTGGTCGATGGTGATTCCACCATTCAGCAGGAGATCGCCGCCCATTCCCCCCGTTCCCGGCGCGTTGCCCTGAAACCGGCAGTTGGTGATCGCGGCCTCGGAAGCCATGAGATACATCGCGCCGCCACCGGTCGCGCTTCCACCGGAGATCCTATTGTCTGCGAAGACGCAGTCCTCGACTCGGAGGGAGCCGATCCAGTCGAGAAGCGCGAGCGCCCCTCCCACCCGGTGGTCCAGGTCATCCACGGTGCCCTGCCCATGGGTCAGGGTGAATCCGCTGATCGTCACTTGGTCTGACGCCGACGCGCTGCGCAGGTACGCGATGCTGCCGTCGCGACCTTCGATCGGGACGCTTCCATCCAGGACTGTTGCGTCGGCGCCCGACGTGGATCGTAGGACGAGGGACTTCCCGTCTAACGGCACGTGTTCGAAGTACGTGCCGGGACCGACAAGCACAGTATCCCCAGCGACAGCCTGGAGGACGACCTGCCCGATCCGGTCGACCGGATTCGCGGGATCCGCATCGACGAGCCAAGTGTGGGCGATGGCAGGGGACACCCAGGCAGCCAGTCCCAGCGCCAGGAACAGCGCGAATCGCCTCCAGATGACGTTCGTGTCCCCCGTACCCATCACGCGATCAGACATTGAGAACCTCCTCGGATCCCACGCCCAATCTGACCAGGCGCGGGGCCACGAATCCTAGCGGATGACGACGACACGTTCCGCCACGGCTCGATGTCCCGAAGCAGCCCGGATCCAGTATGCTCCACTCGGGAGAGCGTGACCATCGATTCCATGGCAGTCCCAGTCGACCCGCCCGGTCGCCTGAAGGGCATCCACCGGCAACGAACGTACCAGTCGGCCACCCGAGTCGAATACCTCCAGCCGGAGATCCCGGGGGCGCTGTCCAGGAAGATAGAGCGAAATGTGCCCTTGCGCCGGATTCGGCGAGACGTGGAAGAGGACCGCACGCGATCCGTCAGGACCGTCCACGCCGATGATCTGCCCACGGACGTTGCAGTATGTGAGCCGCATCTGGTCCTCCGGAATCAGGAAGTGCAGCGGCCCGGCGCCGATCCGCCAAGCGTACGTGTACCCGGTGATTCGGGCTTGGCCAGCCGTGTCGATGAGGTAGAGATAGCAGTCGCGGACGCCCGACCGGGCGAGTTGCACGCGATCCATCATGTACTTCGGGTACGCTGCAAGAGAATTCGCCGACTTCTTCCGCGCCCACGCGAGGTAGTGCGGGATCTCGCGCCCGTCCGCGTCCTCGGACCGAGGCGTGAGCGACACGGTCGCGGACGCTCGGTACTGGACCCAGGTCGTATCCATCACACCGGAGGTGTCGACGAACGTGGCGACGGGGTCAAACTGCCAGCCATACGAGTTCTCGGTCACCGTGTGCTCGTCGAAGTAGATTTGATGCCATACGTGCTTCTGCATGAGCATGTAGGCTGCAGCGCCGACGTCAATCATGCCGGTGCCGTAAACCTCGCGCGGACACGAATCGGCGGGACAGGTCGCTCCGCTGGTCGGATCAGTTCGATACTCCCGGGCGGTGGCCCGGAGCAGGCCGAGCACGTCCTCGACGTCCGTCTCCGCCCCGGTCTGGGCCTTCGAGAGGGACTGGAGGAAACCAACCGCACCGGCGACAATAGCCGCGGCCGAAGAGCATTCTCCACGCGTCCACCTGTACGAATTGGCCGAGTCAGGCCCAGTGCTCACCATGGTACCGCTCGCCGGCCCCGTCACCGCAGTGAACGAGGCGGTCCGCAACGGATATTCTGACCAGCCTACGGTCGATCCCAAGGCCGTGCCGTAGCAGGACGTCGGTCCGTCCCAGAACCGGCCGTCCCACGTGAATCCACTCACGCCGAACACAAATGGAATGTTCGCCGGGGCGCAGGACCATGGCCTGTTCCAGCAATAGTCCCCGCTGGGCGCAACGAGGGCGATATTATGGGCTGCAAAGAGATGCCAGAGTGTCGTCACATCGTCGGGTGGGTAGAAGGCGTTACCTTGCGGGCTACAGCCGGCACCCGAGATGAGCATCGCCGCGAGTTTCGCATTGTATGGCAAGGAGAGGTGGGCCGCGGCGTACGCGTGTTCCAGCCAGTGACCGTCCAACGCGCCGCAGGTGTCGTGGTGCGCTTCGCACCAAGGGATTTCGCAATGTGCGTTTTCAATGTCGAGAAGGGAGCATTGGCCGCACACCCCCGCAACGCCGGAGACGTTGTCGGTCTTTGCCGCGGCGGCCCCGGACATGACCGTCCCATGGGGAATGCACCAGTCTACCGTCGGATGCTGCTGGATGAGGGCTCGTTGGCTCGACGTGAGCGGAATCACGCGCAGGTCGCGGTGAAGGACGGCTGGCTGCTCGCTGTTTCCCCCTCGGATGCCGGTGTCCACCAGTCCGATAACCACCGTAGAATCCCCGTAGGTCGGCAGAAGACTCCAGGCGGCTTCGGCCCGGATATCAAACGTACTTTGCGAATGCGCACAACCCCAGTCGTGGAGATCCGGTCCGCGGAGCCCGTCGTTGCGTAGGAACCATTGGGCGTCGGCCGCAATCCATGTCTCGTACTGATCGAAGAGCGAGTCGTTTGGAACGGTCGAGACCGGAAGCTCGAACCGGGGCACGACGCTGGGAGTACCGAACAGTGAAAGGCGGCGAAGAGAGCCGACGGCATGAATCGCGGCTTCCGGGTTCCTGAACCGAATGCGATAGAACTGGGTGAGATCGGCCAGCGGGAAGGGGCGGCCCTCAGCGTCGTGTCCAATCAGGTCCTCCGACGTCGCGCTCGGACAGGCCCGTCGTAGGCTGACCGCACCTACGGCACCAAGCGCGTGCCGCAGAGCCGCGTTCGGATAGCGAATGTCCTCGATAGGTACCTCCCGATAGGGGTCAGACCCGATGTCGATCTGCCCAGGTCCAATCGAAACGGAGACGAATTCCGAGGCATTCGGCAGAGGAGTCTCCAACCCATCAGGTTCGGGTGGGCTATCCGGGTCCTGGGTCGCCGGACACACCGGGTGGCCCTCGTTACCAAACCCCAGTCTGCCGTATGCCGCTATCGAGTCCACCATCGCCGGCACCGCATCGTCCACCATCTGCCCGCCGTGAAGCGGATGGGGGATGAGCGCAAACGAGGTGGAATCTGACTCGTCCCCGTACGCATATCCGGCGAACCAGTACAGTTCGCTGAGCAGTCCGGTGCGCGTGTCGAGGAAGCTCTGCCCGATCCCCTTCCCGGACGCCGGCCATCCACCATCGGCGACATCGAAGTCGGCGCAACTCCCATGGTCGACGATGACGAGCTTGGCGTCGTCCCACTCCACGCCCCAACTCAGACCCTTCAGACGCGGCTGCGCCGTATCCGGAAACGCTGCGATCACGTAGAATACTGTCGTGGTCCCCGGATCCCAGGGCACGCTCGTGACGGCCTCGGAGCACGCTTCGAGCCCCGACTGGGCGCAGTAGCTCGTCGTGCCCGTCGTGTAGACGAGAGACGTGTTGGCGTGAACCAGAAGGACGCCGCCAGCATTGGGGCCCGCCATGACCACCGGCGGAAACACCCCGAGGATGATCAGAACCAGAACGGCAGGAAGAACGAACCTCAGTGGATTCATGGATCCCTCCGTGCCCCGGACGCGGTAGGTCGGTCAAGCGGGATGTCGGATCCGCCGCCATGATCGGCGGCCTGGCGCAACCCTCTCTGCGGGCGGGGCGGTCTCGGTGACACGTGACGCATACTCGACTCCGGAGTTCCTCTTGCCCCATGAGGAACGAACCTGAATCAGCCTCACCTGCGATGAGTACGAATTCCGTGCTCCAGCGCAGGGCAATCATGCCGCAAATCTGTAGGGGGGGGGGCAAACGATTTGGTCTGATAGAGGAAAGCAGTCGGACTTATGCGGGGCCTCGTGCGCCGAGAGTCGACCGCACCGACGGTTCGATCACGCCATCAGCGGGACTCCCCGGCCCGCTCGAGATGCTGGTACTGCACAGCCTCGGCGACATGCTCCATCAGGATGTGTTCGGCCCCGGCGAGATCCGCAATGGTTCGGGCAACCCGCAGAACGCGATGCACCGCCCGGGCGCTCATCGACCGTGTCTCCATGGCCCGATGCAGCAGCGCCCGGGTGGCGTCGTCAACTCGGCAGACGTTCTCGATCTCCGTGACGGTCATTTGGGCATTCGAGTGGATGGGGCCGTTGACTCTTCGCTGGTCGGCTGCCGCCGGGTGCGTCGCGAACCGTTGTACATGCAGGCGGCGGGCCGCCACAACCCGGTGACGGATCGAAGCGGAGGAATCTGCCCCTGTATCGTCCGTGCCGCTTCCGGAACCCGGTGCGGGGCGGGCGGTTCCGTCCGCGTTCGTCCGTCTGCGCCGGAGCCCTCTGGTCAACTCTCTCGCCGTCACGGCTGGCACCTCTACATGCATGTCGATCCGGTCGAGCAAAGGCCCACTCAACCGATTGCGGTAGGTGCGGATCTGGTGCGGTGTACAACGACACGGACGGCGCGGGTGGCCCAGGAAGCCACACATGCACCCCTGCGTTGCCATTTTGTGATCTTGTGCTCCGAACGGCGAAACCCATTGACAGGGCGTATCCTACGGATGTCCGGTCGATCGGCGACCACGTCCGACAGCACCGGCAGGACCTCGGACTCCTCCGCCGGGAGGTCGCGGCCAGTCCGAACCTCCGGGTTCTGCCCGGCGTGATCGCCTTCCTCGGATACGACCCGACGGAGACCAGATCCGCCCTCGGTGACCGGGACCGGGCGGCCCGGCGGAGGCTCGCGCAGGCGCGTCCTTGCCTTTGCGATCGGCCACCGTCGATCGATTGAACCAAGGATCAGCGGGGATCCCCGGTGCGGTCGAGCACCTAGTACTGGACGGCCTCCGCCACGTGCTCCGTCTCAATCGTGTTGGAGCGCGCCAGATCCGCGATCGTGCGCGCGACCTGGAGCGACCGAGGCGCGGCTGCACCCCCCGCCGTTGATGAGGATGCGGGGCCGGTCCCCGGTCAGCCGATCCACAGCCCCTCTACGCGAACTTGCATAACATCTCCGGTGCGATTCAGGTAGTTCACAAGGCCGCTGTGGCGCCACTGCAGCATGCACATCTCGGGCTGGAAGAAGTACCGCATGCCGATGCGGATATCGACCCGCGCGTCGAGGATCAGCCCCTCGTAAGCCTCGGCGATGTAGTAGCCGATGTCCCGGAACCCTTCCTGGCGGGGCCGAAGCGGACCGGTCACGCACCAGGTGATGACGCCGGTTCGGTGGTCAACCTCCGTGACCACGCCGCAGTGGGTGATCGGGCACCCACAGCTCATCCCCAGCGGACGACCGATCAGCACGTCTCCGCGGCGTATGTCCATTTCGCGGGTGATCATCGGATTGTGCGGAAGGATGATCTCGCGCGGCCCCGGCTCCTCCGGAAAGTGCTGGAGCACGAAGTCGAACTCCCGCCCGAGACTGTCGTGCCAGCGACGGCCGGCGGGAGGGGCGGTACGAGCGGCGGGCCGGGACGTGGTGGCCGGAGCCGCCGTGAGGAGTTCGGTGGCGGCTCCACTGCACCCGCCGCAGGGGCCGCAGGCGTCTCCCGGCGCGGCCGCGGGCTGCACCGTTCTCGCGATCCCCTTGGCGTCGGCGTCCAGATGGATGCAGCGCTTGATCAGGTCGGGCTTCGTGAGCAGGCGGGTGGCAAACTCCGCACAGGTCGGACAGCCGCAGAGGCCGCAGTCGAGTCCGGGAAGGTCCTCTTTCGTGATGTCAGGCATGGCGGGCTCCTCTCAGCCTCGGGCGTGGAGGGTGGTCGGCTGCCGTTGGGTCACGAGCGGCCTGAGATCGGCGACCGCGCCGGGCAGGATCCGGACAAAGCGGTCGATTTCATCTTCCGTGGTGA
Organism: uncultured bacterium; assembly: GCA_964473865.1. GTDB lineage: Bacteria > Eisenbacteria > RBG-16-71-46 > CAIMUX01 > CAIMUX01 > CAIMUX01. The sequence goes on from CAYYQN010000005.1 coordinate 157,146, forward strand.
AGCGTCCGAAGGTCACACGCAGCGAACCACGCGCGCGGATCGGGTCCAGACCCATGGCCTGCAGGACATGGGAGGGCTCGCCGGCATGGTGCGCGCTGCAGGCGCTGCCGGTCGAGACCATGACACCCTGCTCGTCCAGGCTGAGGAGCAGCTTGATCGCCTCACCTTCCAGCCCGTGAAAGCCGAGACAGAGGTGGCCGGGGAGGCGCCGAAATCGATGACCGATCAGGTAGGCCGACGATACCCGGCTCTCGATGCCTTCCCAGAGCCGCTCCCGCAGCGTGACCACGCGCGCCGCCTCGGAGGAGATCTCCGCCTGGGCGATCTCGGCGGCCACCCCGAGCCCAGCCAGCCCGGCCACGTTCTCCGTGGCCGAGCGCAGCCCCCGTTCCTGTCCTCCGCCGTGGACGATGGGCGCGAGTTTGAGGCCGGAGCGGACATAGAGAGCGCCGACTCCTTGCGGACCATGGAATTTGTGGGCGGAGATCGAGAGCAGATCGATCCCCAGGGCCTCGACGTCGAGCGGAATCCGTCCGGCCGCCTGCACCGCATCCGTGTGGAAGAGCGCTCCGCGCCGGTGCGCGATCTCGGCCAGCTCGCGAATCGGCTGCAGCGTTCCGGTGACGTTGTTGGCGGCCATAACGGAAACGATCCGGGTGTCAGGCCGAAGCAGCGACTCCAGCGCCGATACCTCCGCGATTC
>CAYYQN010000006.1:0-148638 GCA_964473865.1 uncultured bacterium
TCCTGTCCTGCAGCCGGTGCGACGACTCCGGCGGGGGGGGCGGTTCCGGCGACGGCCGGGGGGCGCGCGGCGCCGCGCAGGCCACCCCCAGCGCGATCCACAACCGCGCGATCCACAACCGCGCGCCCAGCAGCCGCCGCGGCGCAAGCCGCCGGCGCCCGCACGGCGGCATCGGCACTCTGCTAGAAGAACACATTGCCACTGATGCGGGCCTCCCACTCGGGATCGCCGCGCTCTGCGCTCCGCTCCGCCGCGGCGATCACCCCCAGGTTCGGGTATAGCGCGACGCTCTGGGCGAGCCCGACGCGGAGCTGGCGGTCCTCGTCTCCTCGCGCATAGCCCAGATACCGGCCGAGGATCTGCACCTTCCACCGCGGGGTCAGCTCCCCGATTGCGCCCACGGTTGCGCCGCCGCCCAGCGCGACGCTCCGCGGCAGCGCCCCGCCGACCCGAAGGTCCGCCTCCAACAGCGCGTGGAAGAGCCCGAAGGCCCGGGTCTCCCAGGCCAGCCCGGCCCCGGGGCGCAAGCTCCAGACAAAGTCATCATCGGGGCTCTGTCGATTCCGGCGAAGGAAGCCCGTGCTCACCTTCCAGGAAGTGTGCTTGAAGAAGCGGCTCCGCGGCGCGATCGACACGATGTCGATCAGATCGACGGCTTCCAGCCTCGCCATCTCCCGCCGCCAGTAGTAACGTCCGGTGCCGTCGAGGAAGACGATCTGGGACCCGCGCTTGTAGCCGCTCCCGTAGTCGAGGAGCTCGTGATAGGCCGGCCGGAGCCGGACTTCGAGAAACGGTTCCTCGCGCGCGACGCCCGCGCCCAGGGCGAGGCGGCTCGACCGATGGCCGTCGTCCGGACGGCCGGGCGGGGGGATCGGGTAGCGCGGTTCTTCCGACTCGCCCAGGCTGCTTCGCGCCTCCAGCAGACGCAGGAACCGCGCCTGATAGGTTTCCTTCGCCAGCTCGCCCTTCGTGTAGATGTACTGCACATACTCGCTCGCGAGGTCGGCGACGCGGATCCTCTCCTCCCGCGGCGCGTCCGGGGGAAGCGCCGGGGCGGGTTCGATTCTCCCCGTGGCCAGTTCCCACGCCTGGCGACGGCGTCGCGGAGGGAGCGAGTGTGCCAGGTAGTTCACCTTGGTCGACTTGGAAGGACGATAGACCGCGTCGAGGATCAACCCGTTCTTCCGGACCGCCCGGATCGTGTCGAGCGGTATGACCCACCAGCCGAATTGGTCGGTGAGATGCAGGGAGGGGCGCGCCGCCTCGAGGAGGAAGAGCAGGCCGTAGGAGCAGTTCTCGCCAAAGAAGAAGTAGTTCGAGTAGATCCCGTCGAGTTCGTAGATGTGCAGGAGGAGCCGGCGGATTTCCGCGGCATCGAGATTCAACGGGTACTCCCAGATGTCCCGGTCGTTGACATCGCTGTACTCCTGCAGCTTTGCGTAATAGGGGAGGATGGAGTAGTACCCGGGATAACCGCCGAAGATGCCCTTGACGATGTAGGCCGGCGCGAAGGTCCCGCCCGGGGTGACGGCCGAGTAGTTCACGGCGTAGGCGAGGAGCTTGCTGTGGGTAGCGGTTTCGACGGTGAGGAGGGTGTGTCCGTACATCGAGGCCGGGCTGTTCAGGTGCGAAGTGGGGAAGATCAGGGTCACGGATTCCGGTCGGATCTGGGAAACGAGATCCTCGAACGCCGCGCAGGCGGAGACCGGGAGCCGGCTCTCGTCGATCCCCAGCGCTTCCTTCAGCCACTGATACCGGGCCGCAAATCGGCACACCGGGTGCTTCTCCTCGGCGCGGAGCGGCTGGAAGAACGAGCGAATCGTGGCTTCGAGCTCCGCGCGCGGATCGTGCTTGCCGTTGGGATCGGCGAAGAACCCGGGGTCGTCCACCAGGCTGCGCAGGCCGAAGAGGTTGCGCTTGTAATGGAGGAGGATGTGCCAGTAGCGATCGCGGTAGAGCTCTCGCCGCACGGCCTCCGTGACCAGGCGGTCTGCGTAGGTCTCTTCCTCGGTCTGTGCGGCGGGCCCGGTGGTTGCCTCGGCAGGCTCTTCGGCGCGGACCGCGGCGGGGAGGGAGAGGCCCAGGAGCAGGGTCCAAGCCAAGGGGGGCAGGCGAAATCGTGTTACCGTTCGCATGCCCCCCTCGGTGCCCGACTCGAGCCGGGTTCTCAGCTCGGCTGGTGCAGCAGCTTCTCGATGTTGTTCAGAACGTCGAGGTGGGTGACCTCGGCGGAGGTGTAGATCTGGGAGAAGTTCGCCTGCAGCGTCTGGTAGAGCGATGCCCGCTGCTCGATCGGCGTCTCCAACAGCACCGCGAGTGTGCTCAGGTACTCTCCGCTGCCCTTGGAGATGTCCAGGGCCAGGTTGTCCATGTTGTCGGAGACGAACTTGTTGAGCTTCTCGTTGGAAGTGAAGGAGGTCGCCTTCTCGCAGTTGCTGGTTCCGGTCGTGATGCCGAAGGTCTGGTTTCCGTAGATACCGTTGAAGATCGCGGCGCAGCTCTGCGACAAGAGCCCTTCCTGGCCCTTGAAGACGATCGATCCGAGTCCGCAGCCGGTGTTGTTCTGGTTGGCCAGCGCGTCGCCCGTGAAACCGATCAGGCAGAGTCCGGCGAGCGCCAGAGCGACAAAGCGTTTCATACGTCTTCCTCCCCGATTTTCCCAGTCCCTGGAGCGACGCCGACCGGATCTCGGCCGCACCGCCTCGCCGGTCGTTGCGGCCTCCGGCACCGCCGGCAAGTCGGAACACTCCTGAGGTGAGACCCCAGGCGAGTGAATCCGCGAACCCGGCGGTGGGAGAGCCCCGGCGGGCCGCTCCCCGCGGCCCCTGCGGTCCTCGGGGCCGGAACGGTGCCTCTGACAACGACCTGGGCGATGTCACCACAGCAAAGCCGTGGTGTCAAGGGGCGCTGAGGTCTCGTCGTCAGCTCCACACGCCCGCGATGGGGGCTCCGCAGGCGCCGCACGCGCCGTCCCGGAGGTTTCGCTCGAGCACCCGGAACCCGCGCCGGGCAAGCACGCTCTTTCCGCACCTCGGGCAGGCGGTGTCCTCGCCCACCTCCGGGACATTGCCCACATAGGAGTAGCGCACCCCTTCCGCCCGGGCGATGTCGCGCGCGGCCAGCAGCGTTTCCACCGGCGTCGGCGGCAGGTGGGTCAGCTTGTACAGGGGGGAGAATCGCGAGAAGTGAAGCGGAGTGTCCGGGCCGAGCGAGCTCACGAACCAGCCGCACATCCGTTTCACCATGTTCAGGTCGTCGGTCCAGGTGGGGATGACCAGGTTGATGACCTCCAGCCAGATGCCGGCCCGCTTCAGGGCCACGAGCGTGTCCATCACCGGCTGGAGCTCTCCGCCATTCAGCTCGCGGTAGATCCGGTCTTCAAAGCTCTTCAGGTTCACCGCCGCCGCATCCAGTGAGCGGCACAGGCGCTCCAGAGGCGCCGGCGCGATGTAGCCGTTGCTCACCCAGACGGAGCGGAGGCCCGCGGCGCGGGCCTGCTCGGCGATGGTGACGGCGTATTCGTAGAAGCTCGTCGGCTCCGAGTAGGTGAAGGCGATGGACCGGCACCCATAGTGCCGCGCCTGCGCCACCACCCCATCGGGATCGAGCTCGTAGTGGCGCGCCTGCAGCGGGGACACTTGCGAGATCTCCCAGTTCTGGCAGTTCAGGCACCGGAAGTTGCAGCCCGCCACCGCGAGGGAGAACGTCTGGCTTTCGGGCAGGAAGTGCAGCAACGGCTTCTTTTCGATCGGGTCCACGTTGACGGAGCAGGGGTTGGCCCAGGAGAGGGAGAAATGGCGGCCATCGAGGTTCGCCTTGGCGCGACAGAATCCGGTTTCGCCCGGCGCCAGCACGCAGCCGTGCGGGCAGGTGCCGCAGCGGATCCGGCGGCGGTCCAGCTTCTCGTAGAAGAACGCCTCCTTCACGAAACGGCTATCGGGTCCGGGCAGTTCCGCCACGCGCGCGTCCGGATCCCGGCTCCCCGGCGCCTTCCCGGGTGCAGGCCGCGGCGCGCGACGGGGCGCCACCGCATCCTGGGCGTAGAGCAGCCCGGGCCGCGTGGACAGACCGCAGAGCGCTCCGGCGGCGCGGATCAGGAAGCGGCGGCGCTCTGCGTTCATCGAGTCCTCCGAGGCTCGGGAGTGGCGGCGCGGTCGCGAGATCTGACGAGTTGCGCGGCCAGGCTGGCCAGTTTGAGCGCGCAGACCGCGAGGAGCACTGCGGGAATCCCTCCGCGGGGCAGCAGCCACAGGCCCGCGCTGAGCGTACCAGATGCCGCGCCGGCGAGGTCGGCCAGGTAGAGCCGGCCGAGGTGCGACGCCGCGCCGGGACTGACCCGTCCGGCCGCGGCGAACTGGACGCCGATCGGCACCGCCGCGAGCAGCGAGAGCGCCGGCAGCAGCGCGGCCCCCGCGAGCCACCGCCCGGCTGCCGCCGCCCCGGTATCCGAACCCCCGAGAGGCCAGGCGCCGGTTCCGACGGCTCCGATTGCCACAAGCGCCAGCGCCAGCGCGGCGACGGCGACATCGGCGACCCGAATCTGGACCCGGGCGGATCCGGGGAGCCGGGGGCCCAGCAGCGCGCCGATCGCCGCGCCGGCGAGGAACAGGGTGACCAGGAGCGAGAGCCGCAGATAGAGATTCCCGAAGATCACCTGGAAGAGGAGCAGTACGGCCAGCTCCAGGGCCATGGCCGCGAATCCGCCGGTCATTACCGCTCCCAGAATCTCCGGCGGAACGTCTCCCGCCGATCGGGATCGTCGAGCCGGCGCGCAGGCCAGGAGGGCCGCGAGGATGCTGATCGTCACGATCGCGTGGAACCATGCCGGGCCGCCGGCGTTGAGTCGAGCGTGCCGGTCCAGATAGTGACGAAGCGCAACCGGGACGAGATCCCGATTCAAGAGCTCTTGAGAACGGCGGCGCGAACCCGCGGGCCCGGGCTCCGGCCCGGTCGCCGGCGAGCCGGACAGTTCCGGGTTGCCTGGAGCGCCGGCGCCGAGCAGCAGCCGGCGCAGCTCGTCGCGGCGGAACGGATCGGAGAACTCGGCCCAGTCGTAGTCCAGAAGCCGCTGCGTGACGATTCCGCGCGTCTCCAGGATCGGTTCAATCTCCAGGTCGGCCGGTTGCGCGCCCGCCAGGTAGAGGTGCGACTCTCCGGGGAGAATCGTGACCTCGGTGAAGGAGCGGACCAGGGCGTTGGCGATGGAGCGTTCCAGGGCGATCTGTTCGGCGCCGAGGTAGTTCGGAGACGAGGGGAGCAGGAAGGCGAAGACCCCGCCGGGACGCAGGGCGGCCCGCGCCTCACGAAAGAACTCCTCGGTGCAGTAGCGGTTGAGCTGGGCGTTTTCGGGGCCTTTCGTGCTCAGGAGGATCGCGTCGTAGACGGCGCGGTGGCGACGGACAAATGCCCGCCCATCTCCGGAATGCGTCCTCACGCCGGGCCCGTCGAGCGCGTGTTCGGGAAACAGCGCGCTCCCGCCGGAGGCGGCTCGACCGAGGCGGAAGATGACGGCGTCGGTCTCCACGCAGTCGACCTGGAGCGGCCGGTGCTCCATGGTGGCCCGCAGCGATCCATCGATGGAGCCGCCGAGGAGCAGCACTCTCGCTCCGACCGGCACCTGACACAAGGCGGGGTGGACGCGCGCTTCCGCGGAGAGGTCGCCGGTAGCGGTGATCGGGAGGGCGTCCTGGAGGATGTTGCGCTGGGCGCCGGTCTGCGTCACGGCGAGCTGCCCGAACGGGGTGTTGCGGACGAGAAGAACCTCCTGTCCGGGATAGCGCCACCTGAGGGTAGCGCGGTCGATTCCGTGCCCGAGAGAGAGCAGGACGCTCAGCAGCCCGGCGAGAAGGAGGATCTGCGCGAGGACGCGGTTCCGGGACCTGATCTTCGGACCCGCGCCGATCGGGCCTGGCCACGGCCCGACGCAGACTCCGGCCAGGCGCGCGGCCATCCCCAGGTGGGCCGCGGCGGCCAGGGCGAGGATGATCCCGTGCGGCACTCCCGCCGCCAACGCCCCGCTCAGCAACAGGCCACCCGCGGCGCACCCGGCGCTGTCCAGCGCATACGCCCAGCGCGCGCGATCTGCCCCGGCGCCGGAGCCGGGCGTGCGGCGGGAGCCGGCTGACAGACGGCCGAGGGCGGGCACCATCGCGCCGGACACGAGTCCATAGGGGAGGAAGATCGCGAGGCTGCCGGCCAGCGCCGCCGACAGGCTGAGGGCCGATCCGCGCGTCCCGGCTACGAGCGGAAGGGCGCGGACCGACGCCTGCATGACGAAGGGACCCAGCGCCAGTGCGAGATGGGCCGCGGCCAGAGTCCGCCGGACGCGGTGCGGTTGCCCGGCGGTGTCCGCAGGGGTGCGATCCAGGCGGGCTCCGCCCATGCTGCCCAGTCCGGTACAGACCAGCCAGACGCCGAGGGCCACCGCGGCCGCGATCTCGCTTCCGCCGAAGGTGGCGAGAATCTCACGCAGCAGGACCACCTGGGCGACGACCGAGCCGGCCCCAAGGGTGAGAAGCGACATCCGAGCGTCGCGCGCTGCCATCTGCAGAACCGTGTCCACGACGCCTCCGGCGCGGCCGCGAACCTGGAGCGCGTGCCGGGCCGGTACGGCCCACCCGGCCGGTGTCCAACCGCGGCCCGGCCGGCGCGAACAAGCGCGTCCGAATGGAGCTTACCTCACCGGTCGCGCGCAAAGACGCGAATGCGCGTCTCGTCAAGGTGCGGCGGCGGTTTTGGGCCGCTTTGCGGCCGGATCCAACGGGCTCCGTCTCTGCCGGCGAATCGACCGGGGTGTGGTAGAATCGCGATCGTCGTCCGGAACAGCCGGACCCTGCAGGCGGCCCCCAAGGAACTGTGTTCGGCGCGCCGATCCGGATCCGGGGACGCGCTTCCGTGCTGAGACGAGGAGGGGATACGATGCGCTGTTTCACAAAGCTTCACGCACCAGGCCGGGATCACCGGCGGGCTGGAGTTCTCGCGGCCGCGCTGGCCGTCGGGGCGCTTCTGTCCCTCGCCCCACGCGCGCCGGCGACGCCCCCGGACGTGGCCACCGATCGCCAATCGCGAAGCATGACGCCCCGGATTCTGCAGGAGTACCGGCAACGAGCTCTTCCGGCGCCGTCCCCATCGGCAGCCCGCGCTCGCGTGCCCGGCCCTCAGATGACTCCTCCGGACAACCCTCAGGTCGGCGACTCGTGGAACTGGTACATCTGGTACTTCGCGGGCGGCCCGCCCCACTACGTGATCCGTTCCTGCACCGTCCGCGGCGTGGGGAGTACCTGCTATATCGTCGTGGAGGACTCACAGTGGGGGACAAACGTCGTCCAGGCGGACGTCGACGCGATCGTGGCTGCGTGGGACAACCACTCCTACGGACTATGGCCCGACCAGGGCTTCTACCAGATCAACACGGAGACGTTCGGTCCAGCCCCCGACATGCTGGACCACGATCCCAAGATCTACACCCTCCTGTACGACTTCGACGTTTCCAGCGTGGATGGCTTCTTCTGGGTCTATGACGAATACTATGACGGCTGGGACCCCGACTATCGCTCCAACGAGTGCGAGGTGGTCTACGTGGATGCGAGCACCACCGACCCGGGTGGCCCGGGGGGCCCGTACCTGACCTCGGTCATGAGCCACGAATTCCAGCACATGATCACCTGGTACGCCGATCCGGACGAGGACAGCTGGATCGAAGAGGGGATGAGCGAGCTCGCGATGTGGCTCTATGGCACTCCCGACGTCGTCAGCGGCTTCCCGAGCAGCCCGGACAACCGGCTCACCTACTGGCCGAGCACTCCGAACTACAACGATTACATCAAGGTCTACCTTTGGAGTCTCTACCTCTACGAGCACTTTGGCGGGAGGCCGATGGTGCGCAACCTGGTCAGCCAGCCGGCCAACAGCATCGCCGGCGTGCGGCAATCGTTGCTCGACATGGGCTATGCCACGACGTTTGAGGAGTTGGTCCGGGACTGGGTCACCGCCAACTACCTCGACGACCCCACGGTCGGAGGCGGGCTCTACAACTACGAGGGAGAGGATCTGCCCGTTTTCGCCTCTGTGACGAAGTCTTCGTACCCGGTGCCGCTGACCAGCGCCTCCGTCAGCCGCTGGGCGGCGGACTACATCAAGTTCACCAACGGCCAGCCCCAGCAGGTCAACTTCGACGGGTTGAACACGGCCAACTTCTATGTTCGTCTGGTCAAGTACCTCGCCGGCGTTCCCTTGTCGGTGGAAGACATGGTCCTCGACCCGACCACCAAGGCGGGCGCCGTAACCCTTCCGGAATTCGGGACGGCCTATGATCAGGTGGTGATGGTCGTGAACTGCGTCAGCGACGGGACCACCACCGTCTCCTACCAGTACAGCACGGAGATGCCTCTCGCGGTCGAGGACCCGGGTCTGCCGGCCGGTGGGCCGAAGCTCACCTCAGCCGGGCCCAATCCGTTCCGGGGCGAAACCGTCTTGCGCCTCTCGCTCGGACGGCCCGCGGCGGTGTCGGCTACCGTCCACGATGTGAGCGGCGCCCGGGTGCGGGCGCTCGCGGTCGAGCCCGCCGCCGGGCGCGACCTCCTGATTCGGTGGGATGGCCGAGTTGACACGGGCGCGCCCGCTCCCTCGGGGATCTACCTGGTGCGAGTCGTGACGGCGGACGGTCGGACCACGAGCCGGCGCCTGACCATCATTCGCTGATGAAGTCGCCGGGCCGGGCGGGCGGAATCCGCACCCCGCGCGGGGTGGGGCACAGGAGCCCTGCCCCGCGGAGCGACTCCCCCCTTGACATGCGAGGTCCAAGCCCTTCCAATGGGAATCCGCATCCGGCATGACCGGCGTGCTCGGTAGTGGAAGGAGATCGTCCGATGGGCAATCCAGTGCTGGCCGTCTTTCTGGTTGTCTGCTCGCTCGCCGTCATCGTGGTGACCGTGGTCCTGGTGCGGATGGCCAATCAGCTGGTGCGTTCCGGCGGCGAACTCGAGCGACTCGCACGCTCGTTGAATGAGGGGCTCCTGCCGCGCGCGGAGCGGGTGTTGGACCAGGCGCAAGCGGAGCTGGTCGAGCTGCGTTCGGCCACCGAGGCTGCACGCAAGATGACCTTGGCGGCGAACCGGGCGGCCGAGACGGTGAGCGACATCACCACCGGCGCCCGCGACGCCATTTCGCCGATTCTCGGCGCGGTCAGCGAGGTCGGGGACGCCATGAGGCATGTCACGGCGCTGACGGCGGGGTTCAAGACCGCCCTCACCGCCCTGCGTCGGTCCCCCCGCTAGGCGGGGGCCGGCGACCTGTCTGCTGAAAAGAGGAAGGAGTCGCGATGAGCAGGAGTTCGGATACGGCGATGGCGTTTCTCCTGGGAGCGGTGACGGGCGGGGTCATTGCCCTGTTGCTGGCGCCGGAAAAGGGAGAGGTCACCCGGCGCAAGATCCGCCAGGGTGCCGGCGATTTGTACGGCAAGGGAAAGCTCCTGGCCGGCGAAACGGGTCATCGCACCAAGGAGAAGGCGCTCGAGGCTGGTGAGTGGGTAAAGGAGAAGGCCGGGGATGCCGCCGCGGTTGCCCGCAGCCAGGTCGAAGCGGTGAAGTCCGCGGTCGCCGAGGGCAAGGAGGCGTACCGCCGGGAGCTGGAGAAGAGCTGATTCCGGCGTGAGTCCGCTCGCCTCGGAACGCGCCCCGGACGGTACGCTGACGCTCCACCTGCGCGGAGCCGTCGACTTCCGCACGGTGCGGGCGCGGCGCGCGGAGATGCTCTCGGCCCTTGCCGGCATTCCGTCCGGCACCCGAGTAGTGTTGTACACGGCGGCGGCGGAGCCACAGGACTCCGCCGCCGCCGGACTCGTTCTGGAGTTCCTGCAGGCTGGGCGCGCGCGCGGCCTGGCCTGCGCCACCGGCGATCTCGACCCAGTGACCCGCAACTTCCTCGACCTGGCCGGACCGCCGCCCCCTGCCGTCCCCCCGCCCGCACTCTCCCGCATCGGACTGGCGGAAGCCCTGGGGCGCTTATGCCTCGACTCGTGGCACGAGACCGTGGAGACGATCTCGTTCGTCGGGCGGGTTGCCCTGTCGATCATCTGGAGTCTGGGACACCCCCGACGGGTGCGGTGGGGCGAGATCGGCATCCTCGTCCAGCGGTCGGGCGCGGAGGCGTTGCCGATCGTGACGCTCTTGAGTCTCCTGGTAGGGCTCGTGACGGCGTTCTCGGCCGCCGTACAGCTCCGGCAGTTCGGGGCCGACATCTTCATCGCCGATCTGGTCGGTATCGGGATGACCCGCGAACTGGGTCCATTGATGGCGGCCATCCTCCTCACCGGTCGATCCGGATCGGCGTTTGCGGCCGAGATCGGGACCATGCGGATCTCCGACGAGATCGACGCCTTGACGGTGATGGGGATCCGGCCGCTTGACTATCTGGTGATGCCGAGGATCTTTGCCGTGATGCTGGCGCTGCCTCTGCTTTCGCTGTACGCCGATCTGGCCGGGATCGCGGGAGGGATGGCCATCGCCGGGCTCAGCTTGAACCTCACCCCGGTCGCCTTCTTCGGCCAGTTGCGGAAGGTCGTCGAGCCGTGGGATGTCATGTCCGGCGTTCTGAAGTCGGTCGTCTTCGGCCTGCTGGTCGCCGGGGTCGGCTGTCACCGGGGCCTGCGGACCGAGGGGGGAGCGCTCGGCGTCGGGCGCAGCACCACCGCCTCGGTGGTGAGCGGGATCTTCCTCATCGTGGTGGCCGACTCGATCTTCGTCATCCTCTTTCACTACCTGGGTCTGGAGTAGCGGATGGCGGAAGAGGTCGTGATCGAGGTGCGGGACCTCACGGTCCGCTTCGGTGCCCGCCCCATCCTGGAGCGGGTCTCACTGGAGGTGCGCCGCGGCGAGATCTTTGTCATTCTCGGAGGCAGTGGCTGCGGCAAGACCACCCTCCTGAGGCACATGATCGGGTTGCGCCGGCCGGAAGGCGGCACCATCCGGGTGCTCGGCGTCGACCTGGCCCGGGCGGGCGATGCGGAGCGGGACGCGGTGTGGCGCCGGTCGGGCGTGCTCTTCCAGACGGGCGCGCTGCTGAAGTCGATGACGCTCGAGGACAACGTCGCCTTGCCGCTGCGCGAGGCCACGGGACTTCCGGAGCCGTTCGTCCGCGAGATGGCCCGGATGAAGCTCGCGATGATGGGCCTGGAAGATGCCGCCGATCTGCTGCCGTCCGAGCTGAGCGGCGGGATGCAGAAGCGCGGCGGTCTGGCCCGGGCCATCGCCCTCGATCCCGAGATCCTGTTCTTCGACGAGCCCGGAGCCGGGCTCGATCCGGTCACCTCGGTGGAGCTCGACGAGCTGATCCTGAGCCTGAACCGGCACCTGGGCACCACCATGGTGGTGGTGACGCACGAGCTGCAGAGTATCTACAAGATCGCGAGCCGGGCGATCATGCTGGATGCGGAGGCGAGAGGCATCATCGCCGCGGGCACTCCGGCGGAGATGCGGGACCACAGCCGGCACCCGAAGGTGCGGGCGTTCTTCCGGCGCGAGCGGGTGGCGGAGGCGTAGATTCAAGCCGGTGCCGGCGTGGGCCGGCCCGCGGGACGATGCGGCCCGCGGCCGCGAGCGCGGGCGGGAAGATGGATGGAGGAGTCATGGCCGAGCGCACGCGGGCGTTCTGGGTTGGCGCGTTTGTGCTCGCCGGAATCGCGATCGCGGTGGGCGGGCTGATCTTCCTCGGTTCGGCGGACTGGATGCGGAGAAAGAACCTCTTCGTCACCTACTTCGACACGTCGGTGCAGGGGCTCACCATCGACGCGGAGGTGAAGTTCCGCGGGGTCTCCGTGGGACGCGTCAAGGAAATGCGGATCGCGCCGGACGGAAGGCTTGTCGAGGTCGTCCTCGAGATGCAGCCGCAAATGCGGATCACGCCCGACCTGCGGGTGAGCCTGACCCTGGCCGGGATCACCGGCATGAAGTACCTCGAGTTGAACGTCCCGACTCCGGACCTGGCGGACCGCCACCCCCCGCTGTCATTCCGGCCCCCGCATCCGGTAATCCCCAGCGTGCCCAGCGGGTTCCAGCAGGTGGAAGAGTCGCTGCGCGCGCTCTATGCCCGGCTCTCTGCGCTCGACATCGAAGGAGTGATGGAGTCCTCAAAGGAACTGATGGACACCGGGCTGCGCGCCACGGCCGCCCTGGACAGCCTGCTGCGCTCCGGCGAGCTGACCGGGTGGGCGCAGCCGCTCACCAGTGTCGGACGGCGGGCGGACTCGCTCCTGGCGGCATTCGACGTCGCGCACTACAACACCCTTCTCGATTCGACGCTGCAGCGCCTGGACATCGCCTCGCTCCGCTTCCAGCGGGTGATGACGCGGCTGGACGACGAGACCGAGGGGATGCACCTGCGGGGTCGCGTCGACTCCATCCTGATTGCGGCCCAGGGAACCGTGGAGGGAAGCCGGGAACTCGTGCGGCGCACCCAGTACTCCTCGACCCAACTCCTGACCGGCGCCCAGATCACTCTGCGGGAATTGAACGCGACGCTCGACCGCCTGAACTCCCTGCTGCAGACGCTGGAGAGCTACCCGTCCAACATCCTGTACACGGCCCCGCCCAAGGAGGAGAAGTAGCCATGCCGGGAACGAGGCGGTCCTTTCGCCGATCGCGGCGCGGAGTCCTGCGTGCGCTGCTGACCCTGGCGGTGCTGCTGCCGGTGGCGGGATGCATGCGGATCCCGCGCGAGCGGCTCGAGATTCGCCGATATTCGCTCGAGGCGCCCGCGATCCCGGAGCCGCCGGACACCGAGTTCCCGGGCGCCGCGGCCCGGGCCTCCGTCCTGCCGGTGCGGGTGCTCTTGTCCCCCTTCACCGCCGATGCCCGCCAGCGGGGAGAACGGATGCTGTTCCGTTCCGACGAGGATCAGCTGGAGTACTACTACTACCACCGGTGGATCGCGTCGCCGGAGCGGATGATCGAGGATCTTCTGGCCACGGAGGTGACCCGCTGGGGCATCTTCGGGGAGGGGCTGCATCGCGCGGATGCCGGTCTCGTTCCCACGCACGAGATCCTGGGGCGGCTGACCGCGCTCTACGCCGACAACCGCAAGAAGCGCCACGCGGCGGTTCTCGAGATGGAGCTGACGGTGCTCAAGATCGACCCGGTCACCGTGGAGAAGACCGTGGTCCTCCAGAAGACCTATCGGGTGACCGAGCCGCGCCCGAACAACCGGGTGGACACCTTCGTCCCAGCCGCAAACCGGGCCGTGATGCGGTGGCTCATCGAGCTTCGCCCGGACCTGGAAGCGGCGTTGTCTGTTGCCATGCCTTCAGTTGTGCCGCTCTCTCCCCCGGCCCGGAAAACGCGAAACCGCTGAACGTATCCGGATCCGGAACCGATAGCTGAAGAAGAAGCTTGCGGACCTCGGACCCGCGCCGTCCGGCGCGGCTGCCGGTGTTCCGCTTGGCGCAACGACGGACTTCGGATCCTCAGCGATGGGAAGCAAAGCGATGAAGACCGAGCAATGTCGATGGACTCCGGCGAAGGGTTGGGAGCCGCACCCGCCCGGCCAGCTTCCGGGGCAGGCCTCCCTGGTCCTGCTGTTTGGAAGTGCCGCAATTCTGAAGGACTCGGGACGCCGGGATGAGATTCGGCGAGCCTATCCCGGGGCGCACCTGTTCGGTTGCTCGACCGCCGGCGAGATCTTCGACACGCAGGTGGCGGACGACTCGCTGGTGGCCACCGCCGTCCACTTCGAGTACACCCGGTTGCGCGGCGAGCGGGTGTGCATCCGCGATGTCGCCGACAGCCTCGAGGCGGGAGAGCGTCTGGGCCGATCCTTGCCGCCGGAAGGGCTGGTCCACGTGCTCGTCCTCTCCGACGGACTCAAGATCAACGGCAGCGATCTGGTCCGGGGGTTGACCCGGGTCCTGCCGCCGGGCGTCACGGTCACCGGCGGTCTCTCCGGGGACGGGGCCCGATTCCAGGAGACTGTGGTCCTGTGGGACGGTGATCCGGAGCCGGACACGATCGCTGTGTTGGGGCTGTACGGTGACCGGCTGAAGATCGGTTTCGGTTCCCTGGGTGGTTGGGATCCCTTTGGTCCGGAGAGGCTCATCACCCGATCTCAGGGCAATGTCCTCTATGAGATGGACGGGCGATCGGCTCTGGACCTGTACAAGACGTACCTGGGAGACCATGCCCAAGGCCTGCCCGCCACGGGCCTCCTCTTCCCGCTTTGCCTGCGGACGAAAGAGCGCCCCACCGCCGTGGTGCGTACCATCCTCGCGGTGGATGAGGCGGAACACAGCATGACCTTTGCCGGCGACGTGCCGGAGGGCGCGTACGCCCGGTTGATGAAGGCGAACTTCGATCGTCTGATCGACGGAGCCACGGGGGCGGCCCGCACAAGCCAGCAGGCCCTGGGTTCGATCTCCACCGACCTGGCCCTTCTCATCAGCTGCGTGGGACGGAAGATCGTCCTCAACCAGCGGGTCGAGGAGGAGGTGGAGGGAGTGCGCGAGGTGCTGGGGAGCGCTCCGGCCCTCACCGGTTTCTACTCCTACGGGGAGATCTCCCCGTTCGGGCCCAATACCCGGTGCGAGCTGCACAACCAGACGATGACCATCACCACCTTCTCCGAGAGATGATCGCCCGAAGCGGGCGGCCGGGTCCATGGGCGGGGGCCGGCGTTCAGGGGTGACCCCCGGGGAGCGTGGGTAGAGTTCGAGTCATGGAGCGGATGCACAGCCTCCTCAAGCGACAGTTGAAGCGCCTGCTGGGCGACGCCGCCCCTCCGTCCGCGGACTGGCGGGAGTTCCTGGGTGCCGTCAACGACGCCTATTCCCAGTTCGACGCGGATCGCAGCATGCTCGAGCGGGCCTTGGAGCTTAGCTCCCAGGAGCTGTTGCAGGCCAACCTCGAGATGCGCGCTGTCTTCCAGGCCATGCCGGATCTCTGCTTCCGCGTGGATGCGGACGGAACCATCCTCGACTGCCGCGGAGGGTCGGCGAGCGATCTCCCATTCGCCCCGGAGGAGTTGGTGGGGCGGCGGGTCGGCGATCTTCCGTGGTCCGCGGTTCGTCAGGCCATCACTGAAGCCCTGCAGCGGGTGCATGCGACGAGCTCGCTTACCAGCATCGAGTACGCCCTTCCGATCCAGGACCAGACGCGCCACTTCGAGGCGCGGCTGCTCCCGCTCTCCGAGGGGCAGAGCATTGTGCTGGTGCGCGACATGACCGACCGCAAGACCGCCGCCGACGAATTGGCGCGTTCCCTCTCCCTTCTGCAAGCGACCCTCGAGTCGTCCGCCAACGGGATCCTGGTCGTGGACCGCGAATCGAGGATCGTGAGCTACAACCGGAAGTTCGCCGATCTGTGGCGGATTCCGGAGTCGGTGCTGGCGACGCAGGACGACGATCGGGCCCTGGAATACGTCATCGACCAGCTCAGGGATCCGAAGGCGTTTCTCGACAAGGTTCGGTCGCTGTATGCCACTCCGGAGGCCGAGAGCTTCGATCTCGTGGAACTGGTCGACGGGAGGACCTTCGAGCGCTACTCGCAGCCGCAGAGGATCGGCGGGCAGAGCGTCGGGCGGGTCTGGAGCTTCGTCGACGTGACCGTGCGGAAGCGGGCCGAGTTGGACCTGCAGAAGGCCAAGGAGGCGGCCGAGGCCGCCAACCGATCGAAGAGCGAGTTCCTCGCCAATCTCTCCCATGAGATCCGCACGCCCATGAACGGCGTGCTGGGCATGACGGAACTCGCCCTGGACACGGACCTCAACCCGGTACAGCGCCACTACCTGGGAGCAGTCAAGAGCTCGGCGGACTCCCTCCTCAACATCATCAACGAGATCCTCGACTTCTCCAAGATCGAGGCCGGGAGGCTCGATCTGGATCCGATGGAGTTCGACCTCCGCGAGAGCCTCGGCGACACCATGAAGGCGATGGCGCTGCAGGCGCACGACAAGGGGTTGGAACTCGCGTGCGAGATCGCGCCTGAGGTCCCGTCGACGCTCGTGGGGGACGCCGGACGGTTGCGCCAGATCATCATCAATCTCCTCGGAAACGCCATCAAGTTCACGCCAAAGGGCGAGGTCGCGGTAGCCGTGACCCGGGAGGACTCGGGCCCCCCGGCGCTCGCGGAGTTGCCGCCGGCTGCGATCGGTCATCCGGCCGCGGAGCAGACCTGTGTGCTGCACTTCCGCGTGCGGGATACGGGCCTGGGCATTCCCGCCGACAAGCAGCAGAAGATCTTCGAGGCGTTCACCCAAGCGGACGGCTCGACGACCCGCAAGTTCGGGGGAACCGGCTTGGGGTTGACGATTTCCCAGCGCCTCGTGGAGATGATGGGCGGGCGGGTCTGGGTGGAGAGCGAGGTCGGAAGGGGTAGCATCTTCCACTTCACCGCGTGCCTGGGAGTGAAGTACGAAGCGATGGTCCGGCCGAGCCGGCTCGCGCCGGCGGAGCTGGCCGGAGTCCGGACGCTCGTCGTGGACGACAACGCGACCAACCGGCGCATCCTCCAGGACATTCTCTTGGGCTGGCGCCTGCGGCCGGCGGTGGTCGACGGCGGGGAAGCGGCGCTTGCGGAACTGGATCGAGCTCGGGCCGCGGGCGACCCGTATCGGCTGGTGATCATGGATGCCCTCATGCCGGGGATGGACGGCTTCGCGGTGGCGGCCCGGGTCAGCGGGGATCCGCGACTGGCGGGCACCGCAATCATGATCCTATCCTCGATCGAGCGTCAGGCCGACGTCGCCCGGTGCCGGCAACTGGGGATCGAGCACTACCTGACCAAGCCGGTCAAGGCCTCCGAACTGCTGGATGCGATCCGAACGGTTCTCGGCGCCGGTCCGGAACGATCGCGGCGAACGGGATCGCAGCCCGACCCGGCGGTTCGATCGGCAAGACCCGATGCCGGGCCAGGCACTCCCGGCGTCTCGCTGCACATCCTGATGGCGGAGGACAATCCCGTGAACCAGCTCGTGGCCCTCCGGTTTCTGGAGGCTGGCGGCCACACCGTCGTCGTCGCCGGCAACGGCGTCGAGGCCCTGGCCGCTCTCGAACGGGAGTCGTTCGACCTGGTCCTCATGGATGTGCAGATGCCCGAAATGGGGGGATTCGAGGCCACGCGGCGCATCCGTGAGCGCGAGCGGGGCACCGGACGGCACCTGCCGATCGTCGCCATGACCGCCCACGCCATGACCGGCGATCAGCAGAAGTGCCTGGAAGCCGGCATGGACGGATACGTGGCCAAGCCCCTCCAACGCAAGACGCTCCTGGAGACGGTCGAGCGCGTCGTGTCGGTAGAGCAGGGCTAGCAGGCTGCCCGGCCCGCCGCCGAATGCCGCCGCCGGCGGTTGCGTGTCTCGGGGCGATACCCGCCGCCAAGAGCCGCCGCCGGACTCCTGCATCCGGATCCCCGGTTGGGGGCGTGTGGAGTACAATCTCCCTGGAGATTCCGGGCTCGTGCCGGCACGACCTGGCCATGTCGCCTCCAGAAGGCAACCCTGCGCAGCGTCACGGTCTTTTGCGGCGACGATCGTCTCGACCTGGCGGTCTTGCCACGCGGCCGCGGAGACGGCGGGCGCACCTGCCGCAACCGCCGGGCAAGTCGATGGCTGAGGCCCCGAGGGTACGAATGACCCGTCCGAAACGAGTGGTCGCGCGCGCGTCCCGGTGCTGCCCGGTCTGCGGGCGAAAAGGCCCCGGTCCGTTCTGCGAACTGGCCGGCAGCGAGAAGACCGGGCTCGAGACCGGGCGCACCGTGGCCCGGTATGCGGCGGGAGAAGTGATCTTCAGCCAGGGACAACCTTCCTTGGCGGTCTACTGCCTGACCTCAGGCGGCGCGAAGGTCTACAAGAACGCCCTGCGAGGGGGGCAGGTCATCCTCCGGGTGCTGGGGGTCGGCGAGCTGCTTGGATACCGCCCGGTTCTGTCGGGTGAGCCGTATGCCGCGACCGCGGAGGCCATCGTGCCGACGACGGCCTGCGTCATCACGCGGGAGCATCTCTTCGAAGGTCTGCGTGGCTCTCCGGAACTCTCCGCTCGCCTCCTGGCCAAGATGGCCAGGGAGCTCCGGATTTCCGAAGAGCAACTCCTGAGCATCGCCAGCGAGCCGGTGCGACGTCGGATCGCTCGGTTGCTGGTCCTCACTCTGAGGGCGGCGGGGGTTCCGATGCGCGCCAACGCGCGCGTTCCGACTGCGTATCGACGGGCCGACATGGCGCAGATGATCGGCACGACGCCGGAGACTTTCTCCCGCACTCTCCGGCAGATGGCATCTCAGGGAGTGATTCACGTCACCCGGACCGAGATCTGCGTGCTGAACCCGGGCCGTCTGGTCGCGGCGGCCTCGCTCGAACCCTGGACTTGACGAGAATCAAGTCCCGGGGGCGCCTTCGGCATACCCGTGCGTCACGGGTTCGCCTATAATCGTGCCGTCTGATTGGACCGGGGAGCGATCGCCGACCCCGGTGAACATTCGCCCCAACCGTCGGGCTTTGTTTGTCTGTGCCATTAGGAGAACTGCTTCCGGCTCAAAGCGGACATTAGCGACCTTCATCGAACGCCGCCGGGTGGCCGGAACGCAGAAGGAGGTGCCTCATGTCCTCACCGGCCCCGTTTCGTTTCCGCGTCGCAGCCGGCGTCGCGGTAGCGCTCGCGCTCCTGGCTGCGGGCGAGGCCGACGCCCGCGTCAACATCCGGTCGGCGTTCTTCGGCGTCTACACGGCCGCCGTCGGCAGCCGGCTCGACAATCTCCCCAGCATCCAGACGCATTGCGGCGTCTGTCACTACCAGTTCACGGGCGCCGGCCCCCGCAATCCATACGGCCTGGCGCTCGAGGCCGCCCTGCCGGGCTTCCCGAACAATGACGCAGGCCGGAGGCAGGCGGTCAACAGCATCGCGAACCTCGATTCGGATGCCGACGGCTTCAGCCAACTGGTCGAGATCACCGACCTCGTGAACTACGCGAACACGCCGACGTTCCCCGGTCTCAACTCCACCAACGTGAGTTCTGTCTCCGGCGTCTCGCTGAACGACATCCTCCCGTACCTGGTGCCGTCCGGCGCCGACACGCAGCTCCCTTTGGTGACGGTCCTGGCGCCGAACGGGGGGGAGAGCTGGCAGGCGGGGGTCGCGCAGACCGTGACCTGGACCGCGACCGACAACGTGGGCGTGGGCCTGCTCGACATCTACTACCGGGATGGAGCAAGCGAGCCCTGGACCATGCTGGCCCGGGATCTCACGAATACCGGCTCGTTCTCATGGTTCGTGCAGAACACGCCTACCCCGGGAGCGCGCGTGCGGGTGGTGGCGCGGGACACCGCGGGGAACTCCGGCGAGGACACCAGCAATGGCGACTTCACGATTCTCGCCGAGACCGGCTCAACCGTGCCGACGACGCTGCGGGACTTCCATCAGCCGGGCACCCAGCCGTTCGGGTCCGGCGCCTTCCAGGACAACACCGCCTGCACCGGGTGCCACGGCGGCTACGACTCCGCGGTGGAGCCCGGTTTCAACTGGAAGGGCAGCATGATGGCCCAGGCGATGCGCGATCCGCTTTTCAAGGCCGCGCTGATTGTGGCCGAACAGGATGCGTCCTCCTCGGGCGATCTCTGCCTCCGCTGCCACACCCCGTTCGGTTGGCTGTCCGGTCGGAGCACCCCAACCGATGGCGGGCAGTTGACCGCCCTCGATCGGGACGGCGTTTCGTGCGACTTCTGCCATCGCATGGTCGATCCGCTTTACGAGGTCGGGGTCAGCCCCGCCGCGGACCAAGCGATCCTCGCCGCGCTCGCGGAGATCCCCTCCAGCTATTCGAACGGCCAGCACGTGGACGATCCCGAGCTGCGGCGCCGCGGACCGTTCACCGATCCGGCCTCGCCGCATCCGTTCCTCTATTCGCCGTTCCACCGCTCGAGCAACTTCTGCGGCACCTGCCACGACGTCTCGAACCCCGCCTTTGACCGTACCGGCCCCAAGGACTACGCCCCGGGCCCGCTCGATCAGGCGGTGGAGGTCGTGGACTCCCAGTCGCTCTACCCGGTGGAGCGCACCTACAGCGAGTGGGCCAACAGCGCGTTTCCCGCCGGCGTGTATGCCCCCGACTTCGCCGGGACCCTACCGGATGGAGTCGTGCGAAGCTGCCAGGACTGCCATCTGCGCGACGTGGTGGGGAAGGGGTGCAACGACGCCGCCGCGCCGATGCGCTCGGACCTCCCGTTGCACGACATGACCGGCGGCAACAGCTGGATCCCGATGGTGCTGAACCAGGTTGTTCCCGGGGAGGTCGATCCGGCGGCTCTGGCGGCGGGCTCGGCCCGCGCGGTGTCGCTGCTGGAGAAGGCAGCTCTTCTCTCCCTGGCGGTTGCGGCCGAGGCCGACAGCTATCGCGTGGAAGCGACCATCACGAATCGGTCGGGACACAAACTGCCGACCGGCTATCCGGAAGGCAGACGGATGTGGCTGAACCTGGTCGCTTACGACGCGGTCGATCAGCCCATCTACGTCTCGGGTTTGTACGACCCGGATACCGGCGAGCTGCACCACGACGCGGATATCGCGCTCTACGAGGCCGAGCTCGGGATCTCGCCGGGGCTGGCGGGAGCGATCGGCCAGTCCGCCGGCGTTTCGTTCCACTTCGTTCTCAACGACACGCTCTACAAGGACAACCGTATCCCGCCGGCCGGCTTCACCAATGCCGCATTCGCCACGTTCGGCGGGAGTCCGGTGGACCCCGAGCACCCGGGAGAACGCTACGCGGACGGACAGAACTGGGACGCGCCGACCTACGGCCTGCCGGCGGCGACGCGGAAGGTGAAGGCGACGCTCTACTACCAGACGACCTCTCGCGAATACATGACCTTCCTGCGCGATGAGAACCACACCGACAGCCAGGGGCAGTTCATGTACGACCTCTGGGCCGCCAACGGCCGGGCGGCGCCCGTAGCGATGGTTTCCGACTCTCTGCTGCTGGTGCCGGAGGCGATCGCCGAGGGTGAGTCCGGTCGCGATCTGCAGGTGGACGTCGGCGCCAACCCCTTCGAGCAAGCGCTGTCCCTGAACGTCTTCCTTCCGCAGGCCTGTCCGGTCGGCCTGCAGGTCTTCGATATCGGAGGCCGTCGAGTGCGCTCGGCCGGATTCGGATTGCGGTCCGGCGCGCAGCACCTGGTGTGGAACGGCACGGATGACAGCGGCCAGGACGTGGGGTCAGGAATCTTCTGGATCCGCCTCCAGGCCGGCACGGAGACATTCACCCGGAGAATCGTGCGCATTCGCTGAGGCAATGATAGATGCCCGCCCGCGCTTGGATCGTGCCAGGGAGGTGCGACGGCGCGGGCCGGCGTCGGATTCGGGAAGCTGAGCCGCGTGAAAGCGCGGGCCACGCACAGGGAAACCGAAACAGAGGAGGACAAGATGCGTATCGCCAGCCGAATCCTGGTGTTCGGAATGTTGCTGTGTGCGGTGGCGGCCGTCTCGGCACGGGCCGTCGAGCTCACACCGCTCGAACAGCTGGGGAAGTTCCTGTTCTTCGACACCGACCTCTCGACCCCACCCGGGCAGTCGTGCGCTACCTGTCACGATCCGGCGACGGCATTCGTGGGGCCCGACTCACAGATCAACGCGCACGGCGCCGTCTATCCGGGCGCGGTGCACGTACGCTTCGGGAATCGC
Organism: uncultured bacterium; assembly: GCA_964473865.1. Lineage (GTDB taxonomy): Bacteria > Eisenbacteria > RBG-16-71-46 > CAIMUX01 > CAIMUX01 > CAIMUX01. Next base: position 21,647 of record CAYYQN010000006.1, read on the forward strand.
AAGCCGCCGAGCGCCGCCTACGCCACCTTCAGCCCCGACTTTCACTACGACGAGGTTGAAGGTCTCTACGTCGGGGGGATGTTCTGGGACGGACGGGCCCTGAACGTGGTCGAACAGGCGAAGGGGCCCTTCCTGAACCCCGTGGAGCAGAACAATCCGCACAAGAAGCAGGTCATCAACAAGGTCCGCCACTCCGACTACGCCATGCTCTTCCGGGAGGTCTTCGGAGCCGAAGCGTTTGCCGACATCGACATGGCCTACGAGTACGTCGCCCAGGCGATTGCCGCCTATGAGGGATCCCCCGAGGTGAACCAGTTCTCGTCGAAGTACGACGCCTACCTGGCCGGGATGGCGGAGCTGACGGAGCAGGAAGCGCGCGGGCTCGTGCTCTTCGAGGGGGCGGGCATGTGCGCGGCCTGCCACACCAGCCAGGTCGGGCCCAACGGAGAGCCGCCGCTCTTCACCGACTTTACCTACGACAACCTCGGGGTTCCCAAGAACATGGAGAACCCCTGGTACGACATGCCGCCGTCCTTCAACCCGGACCAGGAGGACTGGATCGATCTCGGCCTGGGCGGCATCCTCGGTCTTCCCGAGGAGATGGGCAAAGTGAAGGTTCCCACATTGCGCAACGTCGGGATGCGGCCCTACGAGGGGTTCGTACAGGCCTACATGCACAATGGGGTCTTCAAGAGCCTTCACGAAGTGGTCGACTTCTACAACACGCGCGATGTCGGAATGTGGCCGCCTCCGGAATATCCGGAGAACGTCAACACCGACGAGCTGGGCAACCTTGGGTTGACCGACTCCGACGTGGACGACATCGTGGCGTTCATGATGACGCTCACCGATGGGTACCTGGCCGAGCCGTTGCGGCCAGTGCTGCGGGCGCCGGTATCTTTGGTGGACGCCGCCGCCTTCCCGAATCCGTTCCACCACAGCATGGAGTTGCGCGTCTCCGGGTCCGCGACCAGTCCGACTGCAGTCAGGGTGTACGACCTGGCCGGTCGCTGGGTGCGGACTCTGGCGGCGGATCCGGTCCGGACCGGCAGTGTGGTGTGGGACGGTCGGGCGGACGATGGCACCGCGGTGCCCGCGGGTATCTACTTCCTCCACGTCCAGTCCGGAACCGACCGCTCGGTCCAGAAGGTGCTTCGTCTGCGTTGACCGGGAGCGGATTCCGGTCAGGTCTCGGGCGCTCATCGATCGCCTGGGCCAAGGCTTGCGGTTCCTGGCGCCGATGCACGGGCTTGCCGGCCCGCGCGTCGGCGCCCTTCTCTGCGGCGAGAAGGTTTGCCCTGCGCCGGTCGGCATCTCCTTGACCTGATTCCCTCCCGGCGTTTCAATCGCCCGGTCACCGGCTCCGGCGGACCGGGCACGGGGGGCGCGCAATGTTGGCTCCAGTCCTCTTCTTCACGGTGGTTTTTCTCGTCTGTGCGGTCGTGGCGGCCCGAGCCCTGGCGCGCATGGGTCGGCAGCTCGCGCGCACCGGCGCCGAGTTGGAGCGGCTCGGCGGGCGGATGGAGGACCGCGTCCTTCCGCGGACCGAGCGGATCCTGGAAGAAACGACCTCCACGCTGCGCGACCTCGAAGCGACCTCGGAACAGGCTCGGGCGGTGGGTCGGAGCTTCGAGAACGCGCTTGCCGCGGTAGGGGACATGACGGTGCTGGTGGAGCACGCGGTGCGGCCGATCGTGGCCACGGCGGCGTCCGTGCGGGTCGACAACCGCCGCGCGCGGGCGATCCGGGCCGGTTTCGCTGCGGCCTGGCGCCGGCTGCTCCACCGAGCCGGCCGGGAGTCGACGGTACGGCCAGCCCTCGAGGCGGGCGATTCCCCGGTGCCACCGGACGACGAGCAGTCCGAAACCCCTGAGGCCTGAGCCGGCAAGGCGCTCCCTTCGTTCCCTCACCCTACCTGGGAGGCTACATGGACTACCCGACCTGGGGGCCCGGGATCGGCGGCGGGGTCGTCATCGCGATCATTTCCGTCGCCCATGTCCTGGTGTCGCACTTCGCCGTGGGGGGTGGCATTGCCCTGGCGGTCTTGGAGACGCTCTCCGTTCGCCGGCGCGACCCTTCGCTTCGCGCTCTGGCCCGTCGCAGCTCGATCATGCTCATCCTGATCTCGACGGTGTTCGGAGCGGTCTCCGGAGTCGCGATCTGGTTCAGCATCGGGCTCGTCGCCCCCGCCGCGACCTCGGCGCTCATCCGCACCTTCGCCTGGGCCTGGGCCATCGAGTGGACTTTCTTCATCGTGGAGGTGGCCACGGCGTTGGCGTGGGCGACAACCTGGGACCGCGTGCGCCCGCGCACCCATCTTCTCCTCATCTGGCTCTATGCCGCGGCGGCCTTCCTGTCGCTGGTGGTGATCCAGGGGATCCTGGCGTTCATGCTCACCCCGGGGCGGTGGCTCGTCACACACCAGTTCTGGGACGGTCTGCTGAACCCGAGCTACCTGCCCGGCCTCGTCCTGCGCACCGGCATCTGTCTGCTTCTCGCTGGCTGTTATCTGGCCCTGGCGGCCCAACGGGAGCGAGACTTGGCGGCGCGCGGAAGCATGGTGCGGCTGCTGGCCGGGTTTCAGATCGTGGGAGCGGTGCTGGGGGGAGCGTCCTACCTGTGGTGGCTGCAGGCAGCGCTTCCGGGCGGACTGGCGGCGGTGTTCGCGGGCGCGGCTGCGACCGCCCAGAGCATGCGGTGGACGGTGTCGCTCGCTCGCGCCGGCCTGCTTGTGGCCCTGGCGCTTTCGCTCTTCGCGTTCTTCCGGCCGCGGTGGCATCGCTGGACCACAGCCGTGGTTACGCTTCTCGCCGCCTTCCTCTTTTTCGGGGCGTTCGAACGCGTGCGGGAGGGCGCGCGCAAGCCGTTCGTCATTCGCGACTGGATGTTCAGCAACGGCATTCTCCTGTCGGACGTGCCGCGACTCAACGAGCGGGGGATTCTCGCGGTCTCGGGTTGGGCATCGCGGGCGGCCGCGTCCGGCAATCTCGAAGCCGGGGAGCAGATCTTCCGCATCCAGTGTGCGGCCTGTCATACGCGGGACGGCTATAACTCCATCCGCGAAAGGCTCGGTGCCGCGGATCCCGACCGGATCGCGGGCCTGATCGGGTTCATGCGCGCGGATGCAGAAGTCTGGGCTGAGGCCGTCCGGACGCAGAGGGTGAGCGCCGGGCCCGGCGCGGGGACGGCCGACCTGAAGGTGGATCGCGATCAGCTCGTCTATCCCTACATGCCGCCGCTGGTGGGAACCGAGGAGGACGCGGCGGCGCTGGCAGAGTACCTGTTGCGCGCCGCCGGGGGCGGGCTGGCGCTGAGGGAGCGGGAAGTCCGGCCTCTCCCGGCCGGTGGTCTGGTGAGCGGTTTGGTGAGCCGGGCGGCCGCGGGGGCCGGGATCGGAAGTGGTCGATGAACCCCCTCGTGCCCGCCGTGGATCCGCTGCCGTTGCCCGGTCCGGTCTGGCTGCTGCACGTACTCTGGATCGTCACCTTCACCATCCATCTGCTCCTCGTCAACGTCGTGCTCGGGGGCACCATCCTCTCCGCCGTGGCCCTGGTGCGCGGAGGCGCCGGACGGGCGTCGGCCGCGTGGTTCGGTTCCGTCAACAGCTGGGCGATCCCCTTCGCCATCACGTTCGCCATCGCGCCGCTGCTCTTCGCCCAGCTGCTCTACGGCCGGTTCTTCTACAGCGCGACGATCCTGCTGGCGGGAGCCTGGCTGACTCTGCTCGGCCTGCTCCTTACGGCGTACTACCTGAACTACCTAGTGAAGCAGAAGCTCCGGGCGGGCGGCGTCCCATCGTTGCCGGTGCTCATCCAGGCGGTTCTCTTCCTGGGGGTCGCGGGGATCCAGGTAGCGGTCAACCTTCTCCACCAGCGGCCGGATACCTGGGGCACGGTATCGGACCGGCCCTGGTCCGTGCTCGGCGATCCCGCCTTCATCCCGCGGTACCTGCATTTTGTGTGTGCCGCGGTGGCGATGTCGGGCGCGTTGCTCGCCTGGTGGCGGGTGCGAAGGACGTCGCCTGGTGCGATGGTGACCTCGGACCCGGAGGCGCGTTTCGGAGTCCAGGCGGCGCTCGGCGCCACGGCGCTGCAGCTTCCGGTCGGCTTCTGGCTGCTCTTCGCGCTTCCGCGCGGTGTGCTGATCGGGTTCATGAAGGGCGGCGCCGTCGCGATGATGCCGCTCACGCTTGGGATCCTGATGGGAGTGGGCGCCATCGTGCTGCTGGCCCTCTGTCTCTCGCCGCTCGCCAGGCCGAGGCTCGTGCGCCACGCCGTGGAAGTCATCGTCGGCGCGTCGATCCTGATGGTGGTCACGCGCCATCAGCTCCGTGAGGTCTACCTGGCGTCTGCGAAACCGGCCGCCTCAGCGACGGTCCAGGCCCGGTGGGAAGTCATCGGCCTCTTCCTTCTCTGCTTTCTCGGAGCGGTGGCACTCACTTCGGTGGCGCTGATGCGGGCGGCGCGGGATCGGCCCGGGCCGGGAGAAGAGAACACGTGAGACCTCGGCGATTCGCTTCCCCGTCGATCGGCCGCCCGGCCCCGTCGTGCACCGGTCGACTCGGACGGCGGTTGCTGTCGCGCGGGGATCAGCCTGACGTCACCGGCGGCACGCGCCAGCACTCGAGGATCGCCCCGGGATGACAGATGACGATTCAAACCGGGACCGGGCGCTCCCCGACACTCCGAGCCCGGAGCTGATCCCCGGAGTCACCTACGGGGAGCTGGTTGCCACGGCTTCTCGCCACCGCACCGAGGTGTCGTTCCGCGGCTCAGCCTTCTATCGCGAGCACGGCGCGACTTTGGAGCAACTCCTCCGCAGACCGCGGGTGGCGGCGCCGGAGAAGAGAACCGACGACGAGGGGCGGATGGTTCCGGGGGTCGGCCCGACCCCGGCGGACCCGGCCGAGCGAGACGGCGCCGCTGATCGGGCCGATCCAGAAGATCCAGCCGATCCGGATCTGTCGTTTCACTCCGGCGGATCGGACTCCGGAGCGATCCGGGTCCTGGCCTGGAACATCGAGAAGGGCCGGGACCTTGACGGAATCATCCGCCGCTTCCGCGAGGATTCCTGGATGCGTAGGGCCGACCTCTTGCTGCTGAGCGAGGTCGACTGCGGGACCGCCCGGGGCGGCAATGTCGACGAGGCGAGACGGCTGTCCGACGCCCTGCACCTGCACCATGCCTGGCTCCCGACCTTCGTCGAGCTCACCAAGGGAACCGGCGTGGACCTGGTAGCAAAGGGCGAGAACACCCTTGGCCTTCACGGGCTGGCGATCCTCTCGCGCTGGCCGATCCTGGCCGCGCGGGCGGCGGTGTTGCCATCCTGCCATGACTACTTCGACTTTGCCGAGAAGCGAATCGGCGGACGACGCGGGCTCTTCGCATTGATCGCCGCCGGAGATCGGCCGATAGTGGCTGCTACCGCCCACCTGGAGGTTCGCCGCACACCGCGCTGCCGGGAGCGGCAGTTCGCGGCGTTCTTGCGCGGATTGGAGGAGTCGCTGCAAGCCTGGAGGGCAGAGGGCCTGCTGGGCGGCGGCCTGTCTTCCCGCTCCGAGGGGGCTGGGTACGCAACCGCCGGCTCGGCTCGTCGCGCTCCGGTCGTTCTCGGTGGCGACTGGAACACGAACACGTTCCGCCGCGGCACCCTCCCGCGGGCGTTGGTCGAGTTTGCGCGCGTGATCACCACCCCTCCTGAGAACCTCGCCGCAGAACTCGTTGCGCCGTTTTCCCGCGAGCCTCTCTTCCAGTTGCTCACCGGGGCGGGTTTCACGGTTGCGCCCTGCAACGAGTCGGCCGCGACGGTGAGCCAGGATCTGGGCTCGGTCGAGGATCTGGCGGTCCTGCCCCCGCCCCTCGCCCGCCTGGTCGATCGGACATTCGGTCTGTCAAAGAGGGTGCTGCGGATGCGCCTCGACTGGATTGCCGCCCGGAGCCTGGAAGTGGCGGGCCCTCCCGTCACCCTGTCCGCGTCGAGACCCGACGGAAGCGCCCTGTCCGACCATGCGGCAATCGGCGTTGATCTGCGGCGGGGGGGGCGGAACTGACTCGTTTGGCCCCAGACTGAGGTGCCGTCCGGCATGACCGTCGAAACCGGTACCCGGGAGGCCGCGTCGGAGGCGGCGCGGCCCGGTCGATGACCTCTGGACGAAGATGGACCTTGCCTCGGCGGCGTGATGCGAGCAGACTGGCGTCAGGGGACCGGGAGCGTTTGCGGTCGTGAGGGTTGGGGCGAGCGATTCCCGGGGGCATTCATCTCCGAGAAGGGGATCCGGTCGGATTCCTGCCGATGGCCCGCCAACCCCGGGCCGGGGAGACCAGCCATGAGACGAACCACTGCGTCGTGGTCTCTGGTCTTGACGTTGTCCTCCGTTCTCCTGGGGCAGACCGGGTGCCTGCTGGTACCGGACGATCCGGTGACGGCGGAGCCGGCGGCGAATCTTCGCCCCTCGGTTCGCATCGACGGGGGAACGGTTACGGCCGACCCGGACGGAACTGGCCAGGTGGCTCAGTTTTCCTGGAGCGGAGTGGATGTCGATGGTGCCATCGATTTCTATGAATGGGCCGTCGATGACATACACGCTGACGGCGCCTGGCACCGCACGACCGCGAACGTGGCGCGGTTCCGGGTTCCGGTGGAGGAGCTGCGGACGGGGACGCCGCGCGATCCAGCCTTGGCCGCGTGGCACACGTTCTACATCCGGGCGATCGACGATGCCTCCGGGTGCTCCGAGCCGGACAAGCGCTATTTCAATGCCTGGACGATCGCACCGACTTCGCGGATCACGTTCCCGATTCTGTCTGAGGGATCGCCGGTGGGGCTCTGGCCGGCCGTCACCACCCGCTGGGAGGGAGAGGATCTCGATTCCTCCCGCCCGGATGCCAAACCGCTGGCCTACGAGTACAAGCTGGCGCGGCTGGCGATGGTTCCGGCCCCGGTGGAGAGCTATCTCGACTCCCTGCGCCACGGCCGGAACCTCCTGGACAGTCTGGGGCTTGATGCCGGAACCCGGTGGATCCGGGTCCCTTCCGCGACGACGCAGCTTGCTTTGCCGAGTCTCCCCTCGAGTGGCGCCTACGTCTTCGGGGTACAGGCGGTGGACGAGGCTGGGGTCATCGAACCCGTCCTCGACTACGGCCGGAACTACTTTGTGCTGGCCTGCTGCGCCGAGCAGATCCCCTTGATCGAAGTCCGCGAAGGGTCGCTCGGCACCTTCCGGTTCCCGGTGGACGGTCAGATCTGGCAGACCGACGTGCCTTCGGGCGTTCCGCTCCGGTTCATGTGGACCGGAGACGCCAGTCACTACGGTTCCCGGACCGGAATGGTGAACTACGGATTCGACATCCCCGACCCGGGGGACGAGTCGCTCCATGATCCGCATGGAATCGGCGGGTGGATCGGCTGGGGCTACCACCGGGGCACCGAACGGCCGGTCACGTACGGCGTGGACCAGGGGGGCACTACGCACTATCTCTGCATCCTGATGCGCGACATCAACCAACACCCATCCTCCACCCGTCGGTGTGTGGTCAGGATGAAGATCGTTCCGTTCACCTTCACCAAGACGGCCCTGGTGGTCGACGATGCCCGCTTCACCTCCGTCATTCACGACGCCGACCATGACGCGTTTCTCGACCGGACCGTCCTGCGCCGGCTGCGCAGTCTCGGCCCCGTGGACGACCTCCCGATCTGGCGGGCATACCAGGAGGCCGGAACCGCGCCGGCCAGGCTCCGGCTCGAGGAGCTGGCGGACTATCAAGCGATTGTCTGGAGCCTGAATCTTGGGGCGAGCGTGCACAACGGACTGGGGGTTGCGGAGAATGAAGCGGCGTTGGCTTCCTATGTGAAAGCCGGAGGCCGCCTTTTCATGTTCGGGACTCCCATCGTGGGCATGAACCGCAAGGAGTTGGTCTACCCCTTGGGTCCGCCCGAGACCGCGGCGGGACAGTCCAGGCTCTACTTCCGGTTCCTCTACATGCGAGACGAGATCGTATCCGGCACGCGCAGCTCCGGCGACGCCTGCTATGCGATCAAGAGCGGTCTCGTCGCCGCGCGCTCGGCGCACCCGGCGTTTCCGGATCTCTTCCTGGATCCCGCGAAGTGGGACCCCGAGCTTATTCAAGAGGGCGACTACAAAGGAGGGGTTCGCTGGGAAGGGAACATGGCGAGCCTTGGGCAAGAGCCGACGCCGTACGCGGGGCTCGACACCCTGTATACGGTGGAGACGTGGAATCGCTCCGTCCGCACGCAATGCGGCGTCGAGCCCTCACCGGTCGAGGGCGCGATCATCTCCGCGCGGTACCAGTCGACGGCGGCGGACACGCTCTCAGGCCGGCAGCACGGGCGGGTGCTCTGGATCGACATTCAGCCCTGGTGGTTCCAGGAAGATCGCCTGCTGGATGCCGGGACGGCGGCCGTGAACTGGCTCTTCACCGGGCGGGAGCAGTAGCCGCCGACCGGGACCGGTTGGAGCGGTCCGGCGGCGAGCTGCGAGGGGGTGGGGCGGTTGGACAGAGGGCCGGGGCCGCGGGAGAAACCAGGAGATCCGACGGCCGGAGACGAGGGAGGCTTGGCCATGCAGAGACTCGCGATGATCGCCCTCTGGGCGGCGCTGATCTTCTTCGCATGCGGAGACGATGACGAACCGACCACGCCGGTGACGCTCGGCTCCTGCTGCGCCTCCGACGGGACCTGCACCTTGACGCCGCCGACGGCCTGCGGCGGGAGCTGGACGTTGGGGGGGGTGTGCACGCCGAATCCCTGTGCCGATCCCAACGGCGCCTGCTGTGATGCGGGCGGTTCCTGCGCCATCTCCCCGCAGGCCGATTGCGTCGGGACCTGGATTGCGGACGAGGTCTGCACGCCGAATCCCTGCCCGGCGTCCGGCGCATGCTGCATGCCGGACCACACCTGCACCGTGACCAGCGAGGCAGGCTGTTCGGGCGTCTTCATACCGGAGGCAAACTGCTCGCCGAATCCGTGTAATCCACCGTCAGGTATGCGTCTGATCCCCAGCGGCACCTTCACGATGGGCAGCCCGCCGACGGAGCTGGGTCGGTGGAGCACGAACGAGGCCCCGCACCAGGTGACGCTGACCCGGGCGATCTACGTCGGCATCCACGAAGTGACGCAGGCGGAGTGGGAGGAGCGCATGGGCTGGAACGACTCTCGAGTTGCGGGCCCCAGCCGGCCGGTGGATACGGTCACCTGGTATGACGCGGTCAGTTACTGCAACCAGCGATCCGCCGCCGAGGGCCTCACCGCCGTCTACACGATCACCGAGGAGGAGACCGAGGGGTACCACCTGGTGAGCGCCACGGTCGTCTGGAATCCGGCGGCGAACGGCTATCGGCTGCCGACCGAAGCGGAGTGGGAGCACGCCTGTCGGGCGAGCAGCACCACGGCATTCAGCAACGGCGGGATCACCGACACGCTCTGCGCGGATCCCCGGCTGGACCAGGTGGGGTGGTATTGCGGGAACGCCGCGGGCATGACCCACGATGTCGGGGGCAAGACTGTGAACGGTTGGGGTCTTGCCGACATGCACGGAAACGTCTGGGAGTGGTGCTGGGACTACTGGGAAGAGAGCTATGGCGGGGACGCGACCGATCCGACTGGTCCCGCCGCCGGCTCCGACCGCGTCATGCGCGGAGGCGGCTGGAGCACGGATGCCCGGCGCTGCCGGTCCGCCCACCGCGCCGGCGTTCCCCCAGACGACCTGTACAGCGGCTACGGTCTGCGGATTTGCCGCAACCGATCGTGAGCCCGGCTCGCTGATCGTTCGTCCCGCGGACTCCGGTGATTTCGAGGTGCGCGGACCGGCTCCCGCGACCTCCTAGGGCGTCCTGGCGGTCACGTGCAGCGCGCGGGTCAGGGTGACCTGCATCGCCTGTCCCGGGTCGATCACGATGTCGTTCCCGCGCGTGGCGATCGCCCAGGCGGCACCAGCCGCGGCTCCGGCGGCGGCGCCCTCGGCCGCGCCTTTGCGGCCACCCAGCACCCCGCCGACGACCGCGCCGCCCAGGGCGCCGCCTACGGTTTTGCCGATGTCGCCCCGGGCCGTGCCCTCGCCCTGAAGGACCAGCGGCTCAGCGTAGATCGGATACGACTTCCCGTCGGGAGTCACCAGCTCGCGATACTCCAGGGTCATGTCGGCCTTGCCGCCGACCCGTTCCGCGGGCTTGGAGAAGGTGACTTCCCCGCGGATTCTGGATCCGATCGGGATGATCTCGCCGGCCGTCTTCAGGATCGCCGGCTTGACCAGGTGGGCTTGGAAGGAGCTTCCGGCTTTGTGCGTCTCGGTGGAGACCTTCCCGTCGAGCACGCACTGGAACTCATATCCGGCGGGTAGCTTCACCACCTGGGTTGCGGGGGCGGCGGGTGGGGTCTGGGGGGCCGGAGTTGGCTCAGTCTTGGCTTCGGGCTTGGTCTCGGGCTTGACCTCGGCCGGTTTCGGAGCTGCCGGTTCCGCGGGTTTCGTCTCCGCCGGTTGCGCCGATTCGATCGGTGGCGGCGTCTCCGTGTGGCGCGGCTCAACCTGCGTGCTCGTCTGCTCGGTGGCCTTGGTGTCCTTCTTCCCGCCGGAGCATCCGGCGAGCGCGACCGCCGCCACCACGACCAGGATCCACCAGGTCTTCATGCGCTTTCCTCCTCTCGTCGGTTCGGGGAACCGGGTCTTCCCCGGGGGTCTCTCCCGGGATCGAGGCGAGGATTTCCTCCCTGAGCCGATCCTGGTGTCCCCCTCCTGCAGCCAGAGTGTATCCTGGCCGCATCTCCGGCGCGGCGAAAGAAGAAATGTGCCGGTTCGGGCCGGTGCGGCGGGAGCAGAGATCTGGAGGAATCGATGGCAGGTACCCAGATGCGGCCGTGGAGCGGCTCGGTCCGCGTGGGCGAGACCGAGATCGGAATCGAGACCGGGAGGATCGCGCGGCAGGCCGATGCGGCGGTGCTGATTCGCCAGGGCGACACGGTGCTCCTCGCCACGGCCACCGCCGCGCCTCGCCCGCGTGAGGGATTTGACTTCTTTCCGCTCACGGTTGAGTACCGGGAACGCCTCTCCGCCGCCGGTCGATTTCCCGGCGGGTATCGCAAGCGCGAAGGGCGCAGTTCGGATCGCGAGATCATCGCCTGCCGGTTGACCGATCGGACGATCCGGCCGCTCTTTCCGGAAGGGTATCGCTGCGAGGTGCAAGTCCTCGCGACGGTCTTGTCCTACGAACCGGGGACCGATCCGGAGGTGCTCGCCATCACGGGCGGAGCCGCCGCGCTTCACCTGTCGGGGATCCCCTTCGACGGACCGGTCGCGGGACTGCGCCTGACCTGCACCGCGGATGGCGACTGGGTGGTCTTCGGAGGGGAGGAAGACCGAGAGAACGCGCGGGCCGAGTTGGTGATTTCGCTCGGTCCGACGGGGCTCGTCATGATTGAGGGAGAGGCGCGGGAGCTTCCCGAGGCCGAGATCGTGAAGGCGATTCAGGTCGCTTCCGATGCGATAGCGCCGCTGCACGCGCTGATGAACGAAGCTCGCGCCGCGGCGGGAAAGCCGAAGCGGGAGTTCGCGCCCCCGGTCCCGGATCCGGACGTTGACCCGCTGGTGCGCACGCTGGCCACAGAGTCGTTGCGGACCGCGCTGCGCACCCCCGGGAAGCACCTGCGTCAGGCGGCGATCGAGGCGGTGCGCGAGGAGGTCCGGCGGGAGCTGGCGCGCCGACTGCCCGAGCGCGCGGCTGCGGATGAGGCGGCCGCAGGCGGCGGGGCCCCTGCCGGTGTCGGGCTCGGCGTTGATGCGACCGAGGCATTCTCCCGCCTGGAGCACGAACTCCTGCGCCGCGCCATCCTCGAAGACGGTGTGCGGGCCGACGGCCGCTCGCCGGCGGAGATCCGGCCCATCGTCGGCGAAGTCGGGTTGATACCCCGCGTGCACGGTTCGGCGCTCTTCACCCGGGGCGAGACGCAGGCGCTCGTGGTCACGACGCTCGGTACCGGCCGGGACGAGCAGGAGACGGAGTCGATCTACGGAAGCTTCCGAGAGCGGTTCCAGTTGCACTACGCGTTCCCGCCCTATGCGGTGGGCGAGGTCCGGCCGCTGCGCGGCCCCGGCCGGCGCGAAATCGGGCACGGGAATCTGGCGCGGCGCGCTCTCGAGGCGGTCCTGCCGTCGCCCGACGCGTTTCCGTACACGATCAAGGTCGAATCGGAGATCACGGAGTCGAACGGCTCGTCGTCCATGGCCACTGTCTGCGGCGGCTGTCTGGCTCTCATGGACGCGGGAGTGCCGGTGCGCCGGCCGGTGGCGGGCATCGCCATGGGGCTGGTGCAGCACGGGGAGTCGATCGCCGTCCTTTCCGACATTCTGGGGGTCGAAGACCACCTCGGGGACATGGACTTCAAGGTTGCGGGTACGGCGGATGGCGTGACCGCGGTGCAGCTTGACAACAAGGTCGGCTCCTTGCCGCTCGAACTGCTGGAACGCGCGCTGGCCCAGGCGCGCCAGGGGCGGATCCACATCCTGGCGGAAATGGCCAAGACGCTGGCCGCTCCGCGCAAGCAGCTTTCGGCCTTCGCCCCGCGGGTCGAGGTGATGAAGATCCGACCTCACCGGATCCGCGACCTGATCGGCCCGGGGGGACGCCACATCCAGGACCTGCAGGCCGACGCCAATGTGAAGATCGATGTGCAGGATGACGGAACCGTGCGGATCTACGCCGCGGAGGCCGGGTCGCTGCCGTATGCCAGGCGGCGGGTCTGGGAACTGACCGGCGAGCCGGAGGTGGGGAAGGTCTACCGCGGGACGGTGACCGGCGTAAAGGAATTCGGGCTGTTTGTGCGCCTCTTCCAAGGGATCGAAGGGTTGGTCCATGCCAGCGAGCTGTCCGAGGGACCCGGTCGGGGCACCGGCGCGGCGGCCGCGGAGGGGGACACGTTGGTCGTGAAGGTCCTGGGCGTGGAAGGAGGGCGGATTGCCCTGTCGCGCCGGGCGGCGATCGGGGTGGGTGAAGACGAGATCGAGGGACCCTAGCGGGGTTCCGAACGACCCGGCCAGCCCGGACGATTCGTGAGCGCTCGGCTCCGAAATCGAATCTACCCGCAGCTCTGGCGTTGCGCTCGCGCCGCCTCCCCGACGTGCTGGTTCAGGTACGCCGCCGTCATGACATTTCCTCCGGGGGCCAGGGAACCCTCGGGCTGCTTTGTCAGTAGTTCCTGGATTGGGGTGGGCCTGGCCGCCGTCCGGGGTTGCGTTGCATCGGGCGAGCCCGGCGGCCGTCCGAGGTCCTGCCCGGCGCGGGAACCGGGCGTCGCGGGGCCGAGCCTGCAAGACCCGCCAGGCCGTCCGCGGTTTCCGGAGAGTCGGCACCCGCCCCGATGTCGGGCTCTGGCCGCACTGGAGGTATCATGCGTATCCGTGCTTCCTCTTCGCTCCTTCGTTTCGTGCGAGACCTGCTCTTGACGCTCGGCCTTCTTGTCCTTGTGCAGATCGGAGTTGTCCAGGCGTATGTGGTGCCGACCGGCTCCATGGAGAAGACGATCCTCGCGGGCGAGTTGATCGTCGCCGACAAAGTCACGCTGGGTCCCCGCACCCCGCAGTGGGTCGGCATTCCCTGGACGAGAGCCGGAGTCCACCTGCCGGCGCTGAAACTACCGGGGCTGCGCGGTGTGGAGCGCGGCGAAATCGTCGTCGTGGAGGTGCCGGTCGAGAAGGTGACGCCCTATGTGAAGCGGGTCGTAGCCCTGGGCGGCGACATCGTGGAAGTGCGGAACAAACAGCTCTTCGTGAACGGGATCGCCCAGGACGATACCGTGGTGATCCGGCACGGCGACTCGCGGATCCTGCCTCGCGAGGCCGCGCTCCCGGGAGTCCCCCCTGCGCTCGGGAGCCGGGACAACTGGGGACCCTACCGCGTGCCCGCGGATCAGGTCTTCCTCATGGGCGACAATCGCGACTTCTCGGCCGATTCGCGCTACTTCGGTCCGGTGCCGGCCAGGCAGATCGTGGGGCGGGCGCGACTCGTGGCGGCATCGTTCTCACCCTCGAGATTCTGGAGCGACCCGATCGGCTCGTTCCGGTTGAGTCGCTGGGGCAAACGACTGGGTTGACCCGCCGGCCGGCCCCCAAAAACGATGCTTGTCGGAGTGGGGGGAAGTCGCTGTATTCTTCGGCCGTGCGCAAATGGGATCGGGGCGAGACCGCGGGTCCGGGCGGAGCCGGCCGCGGATTTTGGCATTCCGATCAGGCGGTGTCCGGCAGAGCGAAGGGGCCGGCAGCCAGAGGGAGTTGGCAGGAGACCGGCGCGCGCCGGTCGAGGGAGATCAGATCTCCCGTGGAGGGGAACCGCGATGAAACAACTTCTGTGTTGTCTGGCGATCCTGTGCGGCATGGCGTCGGTGGCGATCGCCGGACCGAACTCGGGCGGCGTGCTCTGGGTGCACGACACCGGCCTGGCGTACACCGGCGACATGACGCTCCCACCGGTGAGCGCGCCTCCCACCGACTGCGCCACGGTGGACACTGAGCAACCGCTGGACGGAACCCAGCGGATCTGGAAGGTCTATGCGGCCTTCCCGCCGGGGAGCAGCCCGCGACTGAAGGGCCTTGGTTGGAGGATCGAGTTTCCGGAGGCCGGCGTCGGCGATCCCTACGTGGCCATGATCGAACCCGGGTGCGGCCTTCCGAATGAAGACGGCCCGGGCACCGACTTCGCCATTCCCACCGAGGGCTTCCCGACCGACAGTGGCGGCGAGATCGGGCAGAGCTTCCCCACCGGCCCCCGGACCACGACGGTTGTGGAGCTGTACTACTTCTCCGGATTCGCCTATTCCACCACCGGCGCCACCACGCCAGTTTCGTTCAACGTGGCCCAGACCGCCAACCCGGACAACCGGTACTTCCTGGATGATGCCAGTCCCGCGCAGAACGCCGACCCGATCATGGGCTATGGCTCGTTGGGCTTCGGACAGGCGGGCACGGCCCCGTGTCCGACCAGCGATCCTGACGCCGCCTGCTGCGCGCCCGGGGGCGGCTGCATGTTGACCAAGGAGTCTGCGTGTACCGCACCGAATACCTGGCACCGCGAATGGTATGTCTGCGACCCGAATCCTTGCCCGCTGCCCACCGGGGCCTGCTGCTACTCCGACGGGAGGTGCCAGATGCCCCGCGAATCCCAGTGCCTGTTGGGTGGTGGCGTCTATCAGGGCGACTTCACCGTCTGCGACCCGAACCCGTGTCCACCGATCGCGGCTTGCTGTCTGGAGAGCGGAAGCTGTCTCGTGCGCACCGAGACCGCCTGCACGACGACCCTCGCCGGGATCTGGCACGCCGAGTGGTCGAGCTGCACGCCGAACCCGTGTCCGGCCCCTCCCACTGGTTCGTGCTGCGCCCCGAACGGAGCGTGCACGGTCACGGCCGAGGCGGCCTGCACGGAAGGAGACTGGACACTCTCCGGGACGTGTGTACCGAACCTCTGCCCCGCGCCGCCCGACCAGGAGAGCCCGTGCTGCACTCTGCAGGCGGAATGCACGATGACGTTACGGGTGAACTGCATCGAGCCCAGCGTTTGGCGTCCCGAGTTCACTGCCTGCGATCCGAATCCGTGCCAGCTTCCGCTGGGCGCCTGTTGCACGCTGGAGAATAGCTGCACGGTGACCACGCAGGCGGCGTGCGATCCGGCCGCGAACTGGTATTACCAGGCCACCTCGTGCGATCCGAATCCCTGCCCGGCGTTGCCGGTGGAGCCCACGAGCTGGGGGCAGATCAAGAACCGCTACCACTAGCAGCCTGCCGAATGCGTGACGAGCGAAGGGCGGACCGGCCTGTGGTCCGCCCTTCGCTGCTCTTTGGATCCGCATCCAGCCGCTGGCCGGTAGCGTTGCGGCCCTGATCCGTTCTGGATCGGGGCCGCCTTGACATCCGGGTCGCCCTGTCGTCTGGGCCGTTCGGTCGTCGAGGAACGGTCTTCGTCGAGTGGCCTGATCGCACGAACCCGATTGCAGCAATCGGTCGCTCGAGTCTAGATCTCGAATCCGGCCGGCCGGGCCAATCTCCTAGGAACGGCGCTTCCGCGCGACGATCGCCGTACCCGCCAAGCCGATTCCCAGCAGCAGCAGCGTTGCGGGCTCCGGCACCGGAGGTATTCCGCCTCCCTGGGTATCGGGAACCAGCAGGTGAAACTGCACCGACCCATCCGAGGCGGGGTCCGACGGATCGATGTCCTCGGCGGTCAGACCCGAGTTCCAGGCTGCGTTCGGACCGAGACCGCCGGCGTTGCCGTCCTTGGAGTAGAAGTCGCCCCAGACCGGCACTCGCCAGGTATCGAACGAGATGTGCGTTTGCAGTCCGTTCGCGCCATCGAACTTCAGTCCGAAGATCGAGCCGGGCATGTTCGGGTTGCTGCCGCCCGCGCTCCAGGTGTCGAGCTGAACCGCGTCGAAATCCCCGGACTCGTTCAGCAGGTCTTCGAGGGTGAAGGTGCTGGACACTTCGAGGATGAAGTGGCTCGTCTCTCCGACCGGGTGGCTGAAGTCGTAGGCGTAGTTCCAGGAACCATCTCCGTTCTGCGTAACCAGCCAGGAGATCGTGGTCGGACCGTTGGCGATCCAGTTTCCGGTCCCTTGGATCCCGCCGGTGGCGCTCGACAGAAGTCCGCTGAAGGCCTCGGCCCGGTCGGCGGCAGATCCAGCTATCACCATGCAAAAGATAAGGATAGCGGCGCCGATTCGAAGCCCTTCGCCGATCCCGTTTCCGGTGTTCAGAACCTTGCGCATCATTGAGACTCCGTTTTGACAGTGGTATCGGTTGCAGATGTCCTTCCCCTCATGGTACAACAGCTGCGAGTTCCCAAATAGCGAAAAATGCTAGAATCCCGGGACGCGCATTCCGGGATAGTAGAAGTGGAGAATTGCGGCGACGAGGAACAGATCCACGATCAAGTGTACGGTCAAGACCCAGATGAGGGATCGCGAGCCTTCGTACATGGCCCCCTGGGTGAGAGCGAAGAGGTAGACGACCAGAGGGCCGATCCCGGTAAACGCCATGGTGTAGAGCACGGAGGTGTAGACAACGGCCTGGGCGGCGTTTGCGACGCGGCGGGGGTACATCGTTCGCAGGATTCCGTAGACGGTGTTGATGAAGAACAGCTCGTCCCAGATGCCCACCAGATTGATGCCCAGGATCAGGCGGCGAATCTCGCCGTCGTCCGGCGCGGCCTGCAGGACCCAGTGAGTCGGCATCCAGGGATTGATGCGGAAGAACCAGAGCTGCAGGACTCCCAGCGCCAGGGGGAACGAGACGCCCACGTACACCAGGTCCCGCCAGCGCAGGCGCCGCGGGAGGAACCGCCAGGCAACGACTCCGGGGTCCGAGCGACGCAGCAGCAGCGCCGGGAGGAGGATGGCGGCCAGGAAGCACAGTCCCAGGGCGATCATGTGGCGGGTGTCGGTGCCGGTTCGAATCGGGGCCAGGCCCAGCAGGACCGCCAGACCGAGCAGCACTCCCATCCGCCGTCGAAAGGCCGGATCCGGGTCGCGCAGGACCAGGGCGAGGGCTCCCAGCCAGGGAAGCGCGCCGAAGAGGGTCGGCACCCCAAGGCTCGCAAATACCTCCCCGTGTCGCTGGCGCAAGGGCACGAGGCAGATGAACGCCAGGCAGAACAGGAGGAGGGCCGCAAGGCGGCGTTTCGGCTGCCGGCTGAGCATGCCGGGAGAATAGCCTCGCGAATCGGGCGTCTGCTATCGTCCCGATGGTGCGGCCCGACGTGGGAGGAACCTGAGGACATGAGCGACGGCGCGAATCTCGACGGGTCCGGGGATGTCGGATCCACGGGCGGGGCCGATCCCGGCGAGCGGTGGTGCGGGTGAGTCGCCCGCGGCGCTTCTTCCTCTTCTTCTGCGTGGCGCACGCGATCCTGGCCGCGCTTCTGGCGGTGCCCGGCTACCTCGCCATTGACGAGGTGATCTACCACTGGATGGCGCTGGACGCGCCCCAACCCGGCGGACTCGCTGTCGAGACTTACTACTCGGAGTTCCCCTCGCCGGAGTACACGCACAACTTCCTGCCGGTCCACCGCGGGCGCACGGCGCCGCAGTACCCGTATCTCACGGGTTTCCTAGCCGCTCCGCTGGTGCGCGCATTCGGATTCACCGGACTGATCCTGCTCAATTTCGTGGCCTTTCCCCTGCTCTTGGGGTTGACCTGGAAGCTGGCGCGTCTGCTCTTCGCCAGTGAACGGATCGCAGGGCTGGCCTGCGGTCTGCTCGTGTTCGGGGGATACGCCTGGGAGTACTCGCTGGCCGCGTGGCCCCAAGTGGTGTCGGTCCTTCTTGGAGCGGCGAGTCTCTACTTCTGCGCGCGGGCTCTGTCGGCGGCGGACCGGCGCGCGCGACTTCGTTGGGCGGGGCTGGCCGGACTCGTGGCTGGGCTCAGTCTGGGGATTCGCATCGACAACGGGACACTCCTGGTGGCGTTGCTTCTGGTCTTTCTGTTTGCGTGTCCTTGGCGTCCGCGGGAAGCCGCGGCGCTGGCGCTCGGTTGCCTTCCGGGCCTGTCGCTCCTGGCGTTGACAAACTCGTGGAAGTTCGGGACCTGGTCGCCGTTCAGCTATGGTCCGGACAACCGGACCAAGGTCTCCTCCCTGCCGGCCCCTCTGCTGGGAGCGTTGGGATTGGGGACGGTGGTGCTCTGGGTTCTGACCCGGCGACGCGCCTGGTTCTGGACCCGCCGGCATGTCCGCACGTTGGCCGGCGGGGCGGTCTTGTTGCTGGCGCTTCCTCTCAGCGTGCCTTCCACACGGGCCACGATGGCGAAGTTCTCCGGCAACCTAAACAGCAAGTACATCGATGCCTCGAGCCTCGATCGGGCCTACGAGGGCGCGGGACTCCGGCGTGCTCCCGGAGGCGGGCTCGTATACCTGGAATCTCTGAAGAAGGCCTGGCTGCAGCAGATGCCGTGGCTGGCGGTGCTGGTGGTGCCCGTCCTGGCGCTCGGATCGGGCGGGGTGCGGCGACGTTTGCTGGACGTGTCGGGTGCGTTGAGCGCGACAGGCGGTGCGGGCGGCGCAAAGGCGACGGTCGACCCGACCGCGAGGCGCGGGCCGAGCGCGCCGGACCGGGCGGAGCCGGCGCGCGTCGCTGGAACCGGCGAACGCCCGAACACTCCGCACAGCCCGAGCGAGGGATCAGGGCTCTCCAAGCCGCGAACCGAGCGGACACCTGCGCCGGTCCTCTCGGCCCTCGCTCCCCTTGCGTCGATCGCTCTGTTGCTCCTGCCCGTGCTCACGCTGGTGGCGCTGATGGCCCTGGCCAAGTTCCACGGGGGCCTGGCCCTGAACCAGCGTTACCTTCTTCCATCGCTGCCGTTCGTGTCGCTGCTCGGAGCTTGGACCCTGGACCGGTTGGTCCTGGCCGGGATGCGCTGGCCTCGACCGGTCTGGGCCGGTTCACTGGCGGTTCTGATCCTGGGGAGTCTTCTGTTTCTGGTGTGGCGAGTCGTACCTCGGGCCGACCAGCAGGACCTGCTGCTCATGCGCTGGCCGCTGCTCCTGGCTGCTCTCGTGGCGTTGGGGAGTCTGCTGGTGGTCTTTGCCCGCGGAAGGGCGCGGAGCCTCGCCGGCCGAGGGCTTGGGGTCGTGCTGGTGGCGGCGGTCGCCTGGTCGTTTGCCGTCTCCTTTCTCTACGATCTGCCCCGGCACCGCCGGCAGCGGATTTCCAACCTGGAGGTGGCTCGGGTCGTGAAGGCGCTGATCCCCCCGGGCGCGGCCTTCTTCAGTGCCCCGTACCTGGACCCGTTCTACGCCCTCGTGGAGGTGCCCGAGGTGCGCCTGCTCTTTCCCGACCGCGACCAGTTCCGCGACTTTCCGGCCCTGGTCGATTTCCACCTCCAGGCCGGGCGGCCGGTCTACGGCGTGTTTCGGTTCAGTGATTGGCAGCGGTTGATGAAGGGCGTGCTGGCCGGCAAGGAGTCCACGCCCGTCTACACATTCCGGGAGCGCTACGACCGCGGGCCGGTGCTGGTCCCGCTCGGACCGGGCATGGTGCTGCCGGTGAATACCCACACGAGCTTCGTCCTGGCGCGAATCGAGACCGGAAAGTGAAGCCCGACCCGGCCGGTGTGCTGGGGGCGCGCCTCGTCCGCCGATCCGAGCGATGCATCGCCCGCACGGGAAGCCGCTGCCCGCAACCTCCCGGAGGTGCGGTGCCGGCGAGGGCAGATCGGGCGAGGACTCCGAAGGGGTGCGGTCCTGGCACTGGGAAAGGGAACAGGGGATGGACGGGGCCCCGAAGGGCCTGAAGGCCCCGAAGGCTACGCCCTACTTCAACCGGATCACCAACTCGTGGATCTCGTCGCGGGTGGTGACTTCCATCGGCAGCTTGAGCTTCTGGAAGACCCGCATCATCGGCTTGTTCTCGACCAGAACCTCGGCGGTCAGGGAGTGCAGCCCCTCGCGCTTGGCCAGGTAGACGAGGTACTGGAGCAGCTCCGTCCCCACGCCCTGGTTCTGGTACTCGTCCCGCACGGTGAAGGCCACGTTGGCGCCGAGGCTCTCTTCGTCGAGGTAGTACTCGGCCAGGCCGATCACGAACTCCTGCCCGTCCTGGTCCACCGTGGCCAGGATCACCATCTCCTTCGTGTAGTCGATGACCGTGTACTCCTGCAGCGCCTCATGCGGCATCTCCTTGCGCACGGTCATGAAGCGCGTGTACATCGAGCGGTCGGAGAGCGAGTAGAAGAACTCCTTGAGCCCCGGCTCGTCCGTGATCTTGACCGGCCGGAGCATCGTGGCCAGGCCGGTGCGCGTGGTCTTGCGCGACTCCAGGTGCTCGGGATACTCGCCGGCTTTCCCGGGGATGAATGCCTGGTCCTTGTAGATCAGGTTGAGTTCCTTGGCCTGCCAGATCAGCCAGGAGCGGAAACGCGGGTGGGCGATGGAGATCAATGCCATGGCGCGTTCGCGGATGTTCTTGCCGTGCAGATGGGCGATGCCGTACTCGGTGACGACGTAGTGGATGTCACCTCGGTTCAGGGTCACGCCGGCTCCTTGTTTGACGAACGGCACGATCCGCGACACCTCGCCCTTCTCGGCGGTGGCCTGCAGCGCGAGAATCGACGTTCCGCCCTTGGAAAGGACCGCGCCGCGCATGAAGTCGGCCTGCCCGCCGATCCCGCTGTAGAACGTCGTCCCGATCGACTCGGCGGTGGCCTGGCCGGTCAAATCGATCTCCATGGCCGAGTTGATGGCCACGATCTTCTCGTGGGAGGCGATGACCAGAGGGTCGTTGGTGTACTCGATGCTCCGGAACTCGATGGCCGGGTTGTCGGCGATGAAGTCGTAGGTCGATTGGTGCCCCATGCAGAACGAAGTCACCGCCTTGCCTCGATTCACGGTCTTCTGCGAGTTGTCGATCACTCCTTTCTGCATCAGCTCCGCGATTCCGTCGGAGAACAACTCGGTGTGCACGCCCAGGTGCTTCTTGCGCCCTAACGCCGAGAGAACCGCGTTGGGAATGCTGCCGTAGCCGGCCTGGATCGTGTCGCCGTCTTCCACGATTCGCGCCACGTAGCTGCCGATCCGGCGGGCGATCTCGTCCGGGACGTTGGCCTCGAACTCCAGCAGCGGTTCCTCGTGGACCACGGCGAAGTCGATCTTGTCGAGATGCAGGAACCCGTCTCCGTACACGCGTGGCATCCGGGGGTTGACCTGGGCCACCACCATGGCGGCGCTCTCCACGGCCGCCTTCACGATGTCGACGCTCAGACCCAGGCTGAAGTAGCCGTGCTCATCCGGCAGCGAGACCTGGATCAGCGCCACATCGATCGGAACGAGGCGGCGTCGCAACAAGGCCGGAACCTGGGAGAGGAAGATCGGCGTGTAGTCCGCGAGGCCCCGATTGACCAGGGTGCGGGTGTTGTTTCCGATGAAAAAGGAGTTGTACCGCATGTGCGGACGAAGCCGGTCGTCGTTGTAGGGAGCGACCCCCAGAGTCCAGACCTGAAGAATCTCGGTGTCGAAGATCGTCTTCGGGTTCCGGCGGACGTATTCGGTGAGGGCGGCCATCAGATGTTGCGGCTCGGCGCACGCGGTGCCGAGGAAGATCCGATCGCCGGGGCGGATGTTGGCGAAGATCCGCTCTTCGGGGACGAACTTGTCGGGGAAGTCCCGCTGGAAACGCGCCAGCGCTTCCCGGCGTGTCGAAGGCATCGTTTACCTCATGCGCGGGGGCGGAGCGACCCGCCGCCCGGGAATGGCGCCGGAGCTCAGTAGTTCCGGTTGTACAGCTCGCGGATGCGGTCGCCATCGACCGCGGGGTCGAGCCAGGTGTCGCGCGGGATGTCGAGCCAGCGCAGATTCGGCCGCATGCGCGCCACCCGGTGGATGTTGAGCAGATGATCAATCGTGATGTTGTCGGTGGTGACATTTCCCGCGCCGGTGCCGCAGGCCAGGGTGAGGGAGGGCGGGGGGTGATTGAAGATGCCGCCGAGGGCGCCCTCGGTGGTCGGGGTGTTGACCAGGATGCGGGCCGCATCCATCCCCGCGAAGTCCGTGACCACGGACTCGTCGTTGGCATAGAGCCCCAGGGTGTGGCCGATCCCGCCCAGACGGGTGATCGCCCGGCAGACGGCCAGCGCTTCGGCGTAGTCCGGCACCCGGTACCAGGCGAGGACGGGGGCCAGGATTTCGTAGGACAGCGGGTGCTCGCGCCCCACGCCGTCCGGCTCGGCTATCAGCAGCCTCGTGCGGGGCGGGACCTCGATCCCGGCCCGGGCGGCGATCTGCTCCGCCTGCTGCCCAACGATGTCGGGTCGCATGTTCCCGTTCGCGGCGTCATAGCAGATCGCCCCCAGGCGAAGCATCTCTTCCCGGGTGCAGAAGTACGCGCCGTGCTCGACGAATAACGGTCGCAGGCGAAAGTCGACTTCCGGCTCGACGACCACCGCCTGTTCGCTGGCGCAGACGGTGCCGTTGTCGAACGTCTTGGAGTGGACGATCATCTTGGCGGCGAACGGCAGGTCGGCGCTCTGGTGGATGAAGACCGGTACGTTTCCCGGGCCGACCCCCAGGGTCGGGGTTCCGGACAGCTGCGCCCGGCGCACGATGCCGCTGGTGCCGGTGGCGAGGATGAGCGCCAACCGCCGATGCTGCATCAGGGCGTCGAGGTACTGCACCTGCGCCTTGTGCAGGATCTGGATGCAGTCAACCGGAGCGCCGGCCGCCACCGCCGCCTCGTGGAGGATCCGCACCGTCTCCTGGCAGCACTTCCGCGCCCCTCGGTGGGGACTGAAGATGACCGGATTGCGCGTCTTCAGGCAGATGAGCGATTTGAAGATCGTCGTCGACGTGGGGTTGGTGACCGGCGTCAAGGCGAGGATCGGCCCGATGGGCTGGGCGATTTCGGTGATCCCTCGGTCGGGGTCATGAGAGAGGACTCCCACGGTGCGCTGGCGCCGGATGTGCTCGTGGATCAAGAGGCTCGCCCAGGCGTTCTTGGCCACCTTGTGCTCGATCCGTCCCATGCCGGTTTCGTCGAAGGCAAGCAGAGCCAAGGTGATGCGTGCGTCGAACGCGGCCTTGAATACGGCCGCCACCACCCGGTCGACCAGGTCCTGGTCGAAGGTACGGAGAATCTCGGCCGCGGCGCGGGCGCGGGCGAGGAGATCCTCAGCGTGCGTTTCGAACTGGTTCATGGTTCCCGCGAGGCTAGCACGCGAGTCAAAGGCGGGCAACGGATGCGGAAGCGCACCCCGCTCCGGGTCCGGGAGAGGATGCCGAAGGGCCCGCGGTACCCTTGGTCGTTGCGGCAGGCCCTGAGTGCGGCTACCGTCTCCCAGGACACTACCGGCTCTCCGGACACCGCTCCGCCGCACGCACCCCGCGCTTGCGTCCGGCCGGGCTCCGAGGTACCAGCACCGGCGCCGCCAGAAGGGAAGGATGTCGTGACCGAATTCCTGGACGTGCTGAAGACGCGTCGTTCCATCCGCTCATACACCGCCGATCCGGTCAGCGAAGACGACCTTCGTGACCTCATCGCGCTCGCCGTGATGGCGCCGACCGGCATGAATTCCCAGCCGTGGTCGTTCAGTGTGGTTACCGACCGGGAGGTGATGCGGCAACTGAACTCCAACGTCGTGGAGATGCTCCGGGGTCCCGAGGTGAAGAAGCTCCTGGCGAACGAGGGGCTGAGGGAGATCTTCGAACGGCCCGACTTCGACATCTTCTACAACGCACCGGCCCTGATCGCGATATCGGGTGATCGGAAGGCGCCCACGGCCCAGATCGATTGCCAGCTCGCCGCCGAGAACTTGTTCCTCGCCGCGCACGCGCGCGGGTTGGGGACCTGCTACATGGGGTTTCTCCTGATGGCGGGGGAGAACCCCGAAGTCCGGCGGCTGCTGCGCGTGCCCGAAGGGCACAACCTGCTGGCCGCCGCGGTCATCGGTCATCCCGACCGGCATCCCGAAGGACTGCCGGATCGCCGGCCGGCGGTCATCGAGTGGATCCGGTAGGGGCGGCCGCGACCGGGTGAGCGGGCGAGGGAGCCGTCATGGGCGGGGTCGGATTGGGCGGACTGCACATCCTGCTCACGTACCAGTGCCTCCAGGAGTGCGATCACTGCTTCCTCTTCTGCGGGCCGCGAGCGTCCGGGACGTTCACGCGGGCGGACCTGCGGGACGCCATCCGACAGGCCGCAGACGCCGGCGTGGAGTGGCTCTATCTCGAAGGAGGCGAACCGTTCCTCTTCTACCCCCTCCTGCTGGAGGCCCTGCACCAGGCTCGCGGCGCGGGTCTGCGTTGCGGTGTTGTCACCAACGGGTACTGGGCCACCTCCGAGGAAGACGCCGCGCTCTGGCTGCAGCCGCTCCTGGACCTCGGGGTCGAGGACCTTTCGGTCTCCGAGGATCTGTTCCACTGCGAGGACCCGGATCGAAGCCCGGCCCGTACCGCCTACCAGACGGCGCAGCGCCTGGGGCTCCCGGTCGGGCGGATCTGCATCGAGCACCCGTTGCCCGCGCGCGGTGATGCTCGGCGGGGCGCCCCGGTCATGGGCGGCGAAGTCTCCTTCCGCGGACGCGCGGTCGAGAGACTCCTCGACGGCATTCCGCGCCGGCCCTACACGAGCTTCGCCGAGTGCCCCGACGAAGATCTGGCCCGGCCGGCGCGCGTGCACCTCGATCCGTACGGCCACGTCTTCGTCTGCCAGGGGCTGTCGATCGGGAACGTGCGGGAGCGGCCTGTGCGCGAGATCTGGCGCGCGTATCGCCCGGCCGACCATCCGATCGTGGGGCCTCTGCTGCGGGGAGGGCCCGCGGAACTGGCGCGCGTCTACGGCCGGCCGGATGGGGAGGATTACGCGAGCGCGTGTCACCTCTGCTACTCCATCCGCCGGGGACTGATCGACCGGTTTCCCCTGCAGCTCTGCCCCCGGCAGGTCTATGGTCGGGGCGCGGAGGGGACGAGGTCATCCTGAGCCGATCACTGCGGCCGGCGCGGACGCGGCCGGCGGAGGGATTCCGTCTGTGTCACTCGTATCGTCACCGCTGACCCTTCTGATACTCGTCCTTACGAGCGCCGCCAGCGTGGCCGGCTGGATGTCGCGCGACGCGATCCGCGACTTTGCCGAGTCTCCCTACGAGATCGTGAGGCACGGGCGCTGGTACCAGCTCATCTCCTCGGCGTTTCTCCACGCCGGACTGGGGCACCTCTTCCTGAACATGCTGACTCTCTACTTCTTCGGTCCGCTGGTGGAGCACGCGCTTCCGGGATGGCGGTTCCTGGTTCTCTACCTGGGCAGCACGCTCGCGGGAAGCGTGTGGACCCTCCTGGCGCACCAGCGGGAGCCGAACTACCGGGCGCTGGGCGCTTCGGGGGCGATCAGCGGCGTGGTCTTCAGCTTCGTGTTGTTTGAGCCGTGGTCCAGGATCTACATCTTTCTCGTGCCCATCGGGATCCCCGCGTTCCTGTTCGCCATCGGCTATGTCCTCTTCTCGATCTTCGGCATGCGCCGGCAGCTGGGGCGGGTCGGTCACGAAGCGCACCTGGGCGGGGCGCTCGGTGGACTGCTCCTCACGTTGCTCCTCCGGCCGGACTCCTTGGGGATCTTTCTCTCTCACTTTCGCTGAGACAGGAAGCTGATCCGAGTGCGGACGGCGGCGGGCTCCGACCGCCGCGGGCCCCAGAAGGGGGAGAAGGGCGCCGGGGAAGACAGAGGTGGAAGCGACGCCGGCCGGCGCCCTGGCGGCAGTCGGTTTGGGGGGCGCGAGTTGCGCCGGTTTGCCCGCCGGTTGTCATCATCGAGACTTATGATCATCCTCGTGAACTTGAATGTCCGGGAATGATCGCTTGCCCTTGTACGCGTCCGGGGCGTAGCGTTTGTTCCAGCACGGGGTGCCGTGTGGACCGTCCAGGTGGCGGCCGGGAGGGGTGGCCGCGGAGGCTGATCCCGCTGTGTGTCTTCAGACGGAGGCAGTCGCATGTCCCAGCGCAGAATGGTGACGATCGACGGCAACGAGGCAGCGGCCTCGACCGCCCATCGCATCAACGAAGTGTGCGCGATCTATCCGATCACGCCGTCCTCGAACATGGGGGAGTGGGCCGATCAGTGGTCCGCCGAGGGCCGGGTCAACATCTGGGGAACGGTTCCGACGGTGGTCGAGCTGCAGAGCGAAGGCGGCGCGTCGGGCGCCGTGCACGGGGCCCTGACTACCGGGGCATTGACGACCACCTTCACGGCGTCCCAGGGCCTCCTGCTCATGATTCCAAACATGTTCAAGATCGCGGGCGAGCTGACCTCGACGGTCTTCCATGTCTCAGCGCGCACGGTAGCCACGCATGCGCTCTCCATCTTCGGCGACCACTCCGACGTGATGGCCGCCCGGGCCACCGGGTTCGGCATGCTGGCCAGCAACTCGGTGCAGGAAGTCCACGACTTCGCCGCCATCGCGCAGGCGGCCTCTCTGGCTTCGCGCGTGCCGTTCATCCACTTCTTCGACGGCTTCCGCACTTCGCACGAAGTCCAGAAGATCGAGGAGCTGACCGACGAAGACCTCCGCGCCATGATGGACGAGGAGCTGATCCGGGCGCATCGCGCGCGGGCCCTCTCGCCGGACCGCCCGGTGCTGCGCGGCACGGCGCAGAACCCCGACGTCTTCTTCCAGGCGCGGGAACGCCTGAGCCCCTGGTACGCGGAGTGTCCGAAGCACGTGCAGGCGGCGATGGACAGGTTTGCCCAGGTCGTCGGCCGTCAATACCACCTCTTCGATTACGTGGGGGCGCCGGACGCGGAGCGGGTCATCATCCTCATGGGTTCCGGCGCAGAAACCGTCCACGAGACGGTCGAGTACCTGAATGCCCACGGCGAGAAGGTCGGAGTGGTGAAGGTCCGGCTCTACCGGCCGTTCGACGGCGCCGCGCTGCTGCGCGCCCTGCCGGCGACGGCGAAGCGGATCGCCGTTCTGGACCGGCACAAGGAACCGGGTGCCACGGGCGAGCCGCTCTATCTGGATGTCGTCACCTCGCTGGCGGAGGCGCGCGTGGCGGGGAACTGGCCGCTCAAGACGGAACCGCGGGTCGTCGGCGGCCGCTATGGCCTCTCCTCGAAGGAGTTCAACGCGGCCATGGTCAAGGGGGTCTTTGACGAGCTGGCCAAGGAGCTGCCGAAGAACCACTTCTCCGTTGGCATCAACGACGACGTCTCCCACACCAGCCTCGACTACGACCCGGGCTTTTCCGCCGAGCCGGACGATGTGGTGCGGGCCCTCTTCTACGGGCTCGGCTCGGACGGCACCGTGGGCGCAAACAAGAACTCGATCAAGATCATCGGCGAGGACACCCCAAACTGGGCGCAAGGATACTTCGTCTACGACTCCAAGAAGGCCGGGGCGGTGACCGTCAGCCACCTGCGCTTCGGACCGCGGCCGATCCGCTCGACCTACCTCATCAACCGCGCCAGCTTCATCGCCTGTCACCAGTGGGTCTTCCACGAGCGCTACGACATGCTGGCCAATGCCATGCCGGGCGCGACGTTCCTGGTGAACTCAATCCACGGGCCGGACGAGGTCTGGAACCAGCTCCCGCGCGAGACGCAGCAGCAGCTCATCGAGAAGAAGATGAAGCTCTACACCATCGACGCCTATGAGGTCGGGCGCCAGACCGGCATGGGGGTGCGGATCAACACCATCATGCAGACCTGTTTCTTCGCCATCTCCGGCGTCCTGCCGCGCGACGAGGCGATCGCCGCCATCAAGCACGCGGTGAAGAAGACCTACGGCGGCAAGGGCGAAGAGATCGTCCGGAAGAACTACGAGGCGATCGATCAGACCCTGGCCAACCTCCACGAGGTCCGGATCCCGGCGCAGGTCTCGAGCGCCATCACGCGGCCGCCGCTGGTCTCGCCGGAGGCGCCGGAGTTCGTGAAGAACTTTACCGCGCCGATCATGGGTGGTCTGGGCGACACCCTACCGGTGAGCGCGATGCCGGCGGACGGCACCTTCCCTACGGGCACGGCGCGTTGGGAGAAGCGGAACATCGCGCTGGAGATCCCGGTCTGGGATCCGGAGGTCTGCATCCAGTGCGGCAAGTGCTCTCTGGTCTGCCCGCACGCCGCCATCCGGCCGAAGATCTACGACCCGAAGATCCTGGCCCAGGCGCCGCCGACCTTCAAGAGCACCGCGTACAAAGGGAAGGAGTATCCGGGGATGGTGCTCACCTACCAGGTGGCGCCGGAGGACTGCACCGGGTGCGGCCTGTGCGTGGACGTCTGCCCGGCACGGAGCAAGACCGAGGTCAAGCACAAGGCGATCAACATGCGGGAGCAGCCGCCGCTGCGCGCGGCGGAGCGCGACAACTTCGCCTTCTTCCTGGGGATTCCCGACATGGATCGCGGCCAGGTGCGCGTCGACCAGGTGAAGGGATCCCAGCTTCTGCTGCCCCTCTTCGAGTTCTCGGGAGCTTGCGCCGGATGTGGGGAGACGCCGTACGTGAAGCTCCTTACCCAGCTCTTCGGCGACCGGGCCATCATCGCCAACGCGACCGGCTGTTCCTCGATCTACGGCGGGAATCTGCCCACCACCCCCTACACGGTCAACGCCGAGGGACGCGGGCCGGCATGGTCGAACTCCCTGTTCGAGGACAACGCCGAGTTCGGCTTCGGCTTCCGCCTCACGATCGACAAGCACAAGGAGTACGCCACGGAGTTGCTGCATCGGCTTTCCGGGAAGATCGGCGATGATCTGGTGACTGCGCTGGTCTCGACGAACCAGAAGACCGAGGCGGGGATCCTGGAGCAGCGCGCGCGGGTGGCGAAGCTCCGCGATAAGCTGCGCGGAGTGTCCGGCTGGGAAGCCGGCCATCTCTCCACCCTGGCCGACTTCTTGGTGAAGAAGAGCGTCTGGATCGTCGGTGGGGACGGCTGGGCCTACGACATCGGATACGGCGGACTCGATCACGTGATCGCCAACAACCGGAACGTCAACCTGCTGGTCCTCGACACCGAGGTCTACTCCAACACCGGAGGACAGGCCTCCAAGTCGACGCCGCGCGGAGCGGTCGCCAAGTTCGCGGCGAGCGGCAAGCCGGTCGCCAAGAAGGACCTCGCGCTGCAGGCGATGAGCTACGGATCGGTCTATGTGGCGCGCGTCGCGATGGGGGCGCGCGATCAGCAGACGTTGACGGCCTTCCTGGAGGCGGATGCCTACGACGGACCGTCGATCATCGTCGCCTACTCGCACTGCATCGCCCACGGCATCGACATGACGACCGGGATGCAGAACCAGAAGGCGGCGGTCGACAGCGGCTACTGGATTCTGATGCGGTACAACCCGGAGCTGGCCGCGAAGGGGGAAAACCCGCTGAAGCTCGACTCCCCGGCTCCGAAGATTCCGCTCAAGGAGTACGCCTACCGGGAGACCCGGTACAAGATGCTGACCAAGAGCAAGCCGGAAGAGGCGGCGCGTCTGCTCTCACTGGCCCAGGAGGACGTCCGGTCCCGCTGGCACTTCTATGAGCAGATGGCCAGGCTGCACTACGGCAAGACCGAGGGCGTGGAAACCGCGGGCACCGCCGAGAAGGCGGAGTAAGCCGGGAAGGAGACAGGAACCATGGATCTCAGCACGACCTACATGGGCCTGGCCCTGCGGAGCCCGCTCGTCCCTTCCGCCGGTCCGTACTCCGAGAAGCTGGACAGCACGAAGGCGCTGGAAGAGGCCGGAGCCGGCGCCGTCGTCCTGCATTCGCTTTTTGAGGAGCAGATCCGCCACGAGGAGCACGAGCTGATCAGGCACACCGAGGCGGGAACGGAGAGCTTCGCGGAGTCGCTCTCCTACTTCCCGGCTCAGTCGGAGTACCGCCTGGGCACCGAGCAGTACCTGCACCAGATCGAGGGTGTCAAGAAGGCCCTGCATATCCCGGTCATCGCCAGCCTGAACGGGATGACCCCCGGCGGCTGGACCCGGTACGCGAAGAGGATGGAGAGTGCGGGAGCGGACGCGCTCGAGCTCAACATCTACTTCATGGCGACGGATCCGACCGAGGGTAGCGCGCAGGTCGAGGAGCGCTACCTGGAGATCGTCCGCGCGGTGAAGGCGCAGGTGAAGATCCCGGTCGCCGTCAAGCTCGGCCAGCAGTTCACCTCGATCGCCAACATGGCGCGGCGTCTGGACGAAGCCGGGGCAAACGGCCTTGTTCTCTTCAACCGCTTCTACCAGCCTGATCTCGACCTCGAGGCGCTGGAGGTCACCCCCCACCTTGTGCTTTCCACCTCCTGGGAAAGCCGTTTCGCCATGCGGTGGATCGGCGTCCTTCACGGGAAGATCAAGGCCGGGCTGGCGGCGACCGGGGGGGTGCACACCCCGGAAGACGTCGTGAAGCTCATCATGTCCGGGGCGGATGTCGTGCAGGTCTGTTCGACGATCCTCACCCACGGGCCGAAGCGGCTCACCGAGATCGAGAAGGGGCTGCGCGAGTGGATGACTGCCCACGAGTACGAGTCGGTGAAACAGATGCGAGGCTCCATGAGCCAGCGCAACGTCTCCGACCCGGCGTCCTATGCGCGCGCAAACTACATGAAGGTCCTGACCAGCTACCGGTAGCGGCAGGCCCGCCGCTCCGGCGCGGTGGGCCGTTCTGACGTGGGCCCCGGGAAAGGCGGTTCCGCCTTCCCGGGGTCTGTGTTCTGCGGGCCGGCGATCGGTCCCTCGAAGGTGGCCGGAGGCGCAGCATGCGCCGTCCGATCCCGGCGCGCGAGACTTCGCGGAGCCAGGCCGGCCGTGCCGGATGCACGGGAACGCTCCCCGGCCGTGCAGACCGCACGACCCTCCGTCTCTTCCGGGGTCGACGGGTTGGCCGCTCACACCCGCGCCCGGTCCAAAAACGGCCGATACGGCCGCGCAGGCCCGGCTCTCGCGCCGCCGAAGCGGCGGAGCCTCGCAATCGGCACGGTCCCGCGCGACCATCGGATAACCGATTCCCGGACATTGCGATAGACTGTTTCCGGCGGCTTGGCCGGCCGGGATTGACACGTCTGGTACACTGCGGGAACGCCGTCGGCCGGAACCGGGCACGAACCTTACGGTTTGAGTCCGATTCTGAGGCGGACCGGCGGCGACGGCGGCGCGTGGAGCGCCGGGCACGACACTGGTCAGGGTCCCTACCTTCAACGCTCGGTAGCAGACAGGCAACGCGGATGTCCAGACACCAGGCTCCGAGGACCATCGAGGGCCGCGCTTTCGCTCCGGAAACGACTCTACGGCGAGCAGACCTCCATCTTCACTCCAACTATTCATACGACGTGCTCAACCTGCCCGAGCTGTCGCCGCGCGCCCTCTATGACAAGGCGATCGCCAGAGGGATGGGGTTCTTCTGCCTGACCGATCACGAGACCCTGAGGGGGTACGAGGCGCTGCAGGGCGAGCTCCACGCGGAATACGGCGACCAGCCGCCGATCCCGCTCATCTCCGGGGTAGAGATCAAGGTCCGCGACCCCAAGATCCGCCACACCGTGCATGTCAACGTCCTGGGGCTTGATCGCTCCCACCTGGGGCAACTGGCGCGCCGGCGCCGCTGCATGCCGGACTTTCTCGCCTACTGCCGGGATCGCGGCCTCTACCATGCCTACAACCATCCGTTCTGGTTCGAGCGGGGCGAGCGGGGCGATCTCGGGAGAATCACCGAGCTGATTGCCCAGTTCCCGGTGACCGAGCTGAACGCCGGCCGGATTCCGCAGCTCAATGGCCGGACCCGCGAGATCGCCCAGCGGTTCGGACGCGAGCTGGTGGCCACATCCGACTCGCATACGGGCCAGGTGGGCAAGGCCTGGACGGAGGCTCCCGGCGACACCCCCGCGGAGTACCTGTCGAACATCCGGGCGGGACGCGGCCGCGCCGTCCCTCACGACGCCTCGTTCCGCGAGTTCATGCGCGAGGTCATCGAGACCATCGATCTGGTGCTGGTGAAACAGGACGCCTTCACGCCGAAGCGGACCTTCCTCAAGCAACAGCCGGTCGCGCGCGCGATCGCCTGCGCCATCCTGGGGAACGAGACCCTGATGGGGCCGCGGGCTGTGAAGCGCGGCGTACAGCACGGGCTGGCGCTGCTGGCTCTGACGCCCGCCTACGCGTTCATCCTGCAGCAGCAGGCGATGCACTGGCGTCTGGGAGAGCCGATCGGAATCTGATTCGCGCTTCCGCGGGCCGGCCACCCTTCCCCGCGGCACACTCTCAGGAGTCTTGACCCCGAGATCGGTCTGTCGACCGGGAAGCAGCCGGCAGAACGGGGGACAGTCTTTGCCGCCCGTGGACCGAGCCTGGCCGCAGGCGGCCCCGGGCGGATGTCGGAGGATGCGGGCGGATGCCGGCACCCCCGCATACGAAAGCCACCGCTACGATCTGGTAGCGGTGGCTTTACTGTCGAGTCCGAAGATCTCGAACCGAGCGACGCTTCCTTGCGGAACCTACTTGCGGTACTTCCGGATCCCGCCCCCGATCGCCAGGACGCCGGCGCCCAGGAACAGCAGCGCCAGCGACGTCGGCTCCGGAACCGGCGGAGTCTCGCGGTAGGTGTAGGTGACCGTCGCGGTGGCTTCGGCCTGGGTGTTGAAGATGGTGATCAGGTTTCCGGCGCCCGTGGCGCTGGACGTCCCGGCGGCTGCGATCGGCAGGAAGATCGATCCCACGCCGGTGAACAGGGCGAGGTCGCTCGCCGGCGGCGGGCTGTCAACCCCCGTCGAGGCATAGGCGGCCAGGCCGAAGTAGCTCCTCCCGGAGGGTCCGGCGAAGTCGATGACTCCGTCGAACGCGTCCACGTCGTCGCTGTTGTCGGCGACGGGTGTGGTCACCACGATCGTCGAAAGGTCGGGACGGGACAGCGTGATCTCCGCCTGCAGATAGGTCTCCACCGTCGTCGGCTCCGCATCCAGGCTCTCGAACTGGACGTTCCCCAGAACATTCCCTTCCAGGAAGAAGTGGATGCCGGTCAGCGTCCCCAGGCTCGGGTCAAACAGCGGAATCTCCAGCTGCCCGCTCCAGTTCGTCGTGGACATTGCGAACGTGTCGCTGAAGAAGATCGTGCCGGCCTGCGCCGGGCCAACCGCTCCCAGGGCGGTCACGAGGCATAACGCCCAGATCACCGATAGCTTCTTTTGCATGTTTCTCTCCTTGAGACTTGCCGAATAACCGCTAGACCCTGGGGATGATCCCCTGACTTCTCGCCAAACCACATAGGCGGAGACCCAGGTCCCAGGAATCGAATCCGCCTCTATGACAAGACACCGCGAGCACGCCGTCGGGCGCCCCCGCGAACGCAACAGAGGTTTGCGATGTAGCAAGGATACATCGCAGCGATCCCTCCTGTCAAATGAAGTTTCGCCATCGTCGATGACAGACTCTCAGTCTCAAGAGGCAGCCCGCCGAGTCGTGGCCAGAAATACGACCGCTTGTGCGCTAGTCGCCACTGAGTTCCGGTGCCGGGGCGAGACATTCCGGCACCAAGTGGGCCACCGCGTTGGCTTGACCGATGATTCTCTATGGCGTAAGATGTGAACCAAGGGCTCCCATTCGGGGTGCCGGCTCGGAAGCGCACTGCGAAAGGACTCTGCTGTTGTGCCACGCGATGCTGCTGCCGGAGCGGGAGCGCTCGGCGACGAAGGCAGCTGAGGTGTTGGAGAGGTCCAGCGGGTCGCCAACGCGATCCTGGACTCAGGGAAGGATACAGAGATGAGACATTGGCCAAAGGTTTTCGGGGCTCTTGCCCTGCTCCTCTGTCTGACGGCCGTGGGTCCGGCGCATGCTGCGACGATCTCCTATAGCGACTCGTGTCCGATGGTCGCGACGAACTGGAGCAACACGCTGGACATCACGTTGTTTGACCCGAGCCTGGGGACGCTGACCGGCATCAACTTCTACCTCGCGGGGAGCGCAGAGGGAAACGTGCGGTTCGAGAGTCTGGACGCCCAGCCGGCGACGGTGCACTGCGTGTCGACGGCTGAGGTCACGCTGTCTCGGCCCGACTTCACGCCCATCGCGGTGACGCTTCCGATCGCGGACACGTACGACGATGTGACGGCATTCGACGGAGTCATCGACTTCGGTGGAACCTCGGGGAGAACCTATCTCGGCCTGACCGCGCAGGACTCCGAGACCGTTGACAGCCCGCCGCCACTGAGCGACCTGGTCCTGTTCACAGGTCCGGGGACGATTTCGCTGCCCGTGCGCGCCGTCGGATCCTCCCACGCCACCGGAGCGGGGAACCTCATCACGCAATTCCAGACCTGGGCCGCCGCCGAGCTGACGGTCACCTACACCTATGAGCCGACGCCCACCGGAGCCTGCTGCGACCTTGCGACCGGAGACTGCACGATCACCACGCAGGCCGAGTGCGGGTTCACCTGGCTCGGCGCGGACGTTCCCTGCAACCTCGAGACCTGCCCGGTGCCGCCGCCGCCGACGGGCGCCTGCTGCGACCACGCCACCGGCGATTGCGTCGTGGTAGCGGAAATCGACTGCCCGTTTGACTGGCTCGGCGCCGATGTGCCGTGCAACGTGGAAACCTGCCCGCCGCCGCCTCCGGAGACGGGTGCCTGCTGCGACCACGCCACCGGCGATTGCACGGTCACGACGCAGGCCGGGTGCGGGTTCGACTGGCTCGGCGCCGGCGTGCCGTGCAACCTGGAGACGTGTCCGCCGCCTCCTCCGCCGACGGGCGCCTGCTGCGACCATGCCACCGGCAACTGCACGATCACGACGCAGGTTGACTGCGCGTTCGACTGGCTCGGCGTGGATGTGCCGTGCAACCTGGAGACGTGCGAGCCGCCGGTCCCGACCGAGCGCGCAAGCTGGGGGCAGATCAAGAACATCTACCGGTAGCCTGAAGGGCATCACCTGACGGCACCGGTCCGCGGCCGGGCCGCGGAAAAGGCAAGGCCCCGCTCCTCCACGTGAGGGGCGGGGTTTCCGCTGGTCCGAGCAGGGGCGCGGCCGGGTTCGCGTCTCGTACGGTCCGTCAGCGGCCGGGGAATCAGGCGCGCTCGAATCTGCTGAAACCGGGAGACCCGATCGGCGATACTCGCCCCATGCGAGTCATCATCACCCCTTCCAGCGCCTTGCACACCGTGCCCGCGGGCTTTCCCGAGACTCCCGAGCGGCTCGAGTGGGCCGAAGCCGCCTGTCGGGACGCCGGCGCGCCGCCGGACCGACCCACCCCGGCGGAGTTCGAGCGCTACGATGCGGCCACCGGGGTCGGCTGGGTTCACACCGATGACCGGCTGAGGCGCCTCGCGGAGGGGGCGATTCCGTGGCGTGCGAAAATCGACACGCCGGAATGCCCGGTCAGTCCCGGCACGCCCGAGGCGGCGCTGGATGCCGTCCGCACGACGCTGTATTCCCTCGATCAGGTCCTGGGTGAGCCCGACGGTGCGGCGCTCGCCCTCGTGCGCCCGCCGGGCCACCATGCGACTCCGCGGGCCGCGATGGGGTTCTGCTACCTGAACAACGTCGCGATCGCCGCCCGGTACGGACAGCAGAGGGGCCGGCCCCGCGTCGGCATCCTTGATTTCGATGTCCACCACGGCAACGGCACGCAGGAGATCTTCTGGGAGGACGCATCGGTCTTCTTCTGCAGCCTGCACGAGGATCCGCGGATGCAGTATCCCGGGAGCGGCTTCACCCATGAGAGGGGGGCCGGACCGGGATTGGGGACCACGCTGAACCTGCCGTTTGTCTCCGGGACAAGCGGGGAGCCCTGGCTGCGAGCCCTCACGGAACAAGCGCTACCGGCGGTCAGCGCGTTCCAGCCGGATCTGCTGCTGGTGAGCGCCGGTTTCGATTGTCACCGCGCGGATCCGCTCGGCGGGCTCCGCCTGGCGGGACCCGACTTCGCCCGCCTGGGCGAGCTCCTGTCGGAGCTGGGGAGGGCCCTCGCGGTACCGACGCTTCTGGTGCTCGAGGGTGGCTATCACCCGGCGTGCTTCAAGGATGGCCTGCGGCCGTTTCTCATCGCCTGGCGGGCCGCGCGCGAAGCCGGGTGATCCTGCTCGCCTCCCGTTTCCGATCAGTCGGGGTAGTCGAACCGTGTCGACACCTCGGTCTCCGGATGGAGGCTGAGCTTCACCGGACACCGGTCGGCGTAGGCGGCAAGCGCCTTCCGGGCGGCGTCATCAATTCCGGGAGGCATCCGAAACGCCACCGTGAGCCGGGCGATCCGGCGGGGCGGGGTCGGGCTCATCTCCTTGTCGATCTGTATCGCCATCCCGTCGAGGTCGATCCCCTCACGGTCGGCATAGAGGCCCATGATGGTCGCCATGCAGGTGCCCAGGGCAGTCGCGACCAGGTCGGTCGGGGAAAACGATTCGCCCTTGCCGAAATTGTCGGTGGGAGCGTCGGTGGTGAGTACGCAACGCGAAGGACCGTGTATCGCTTCGCACCGTAGATCGCCCTGGTAGACCGCCTCGATTCGGACCATGGTGCCTCCCTGCCTCCCTGCCTCCCCACCTCCCGACGAGCCGCCTTCTTGCGATGCCCGCCGGCCCCCTCGTACCCTTCGCGGCATGGCACGAGACCGGACCATAGCGCAAGCCGAGGAATCCGAAAAGCGACACCCGCGTGCGCGGACTGGAAGCGGGTCGCCGAGCCGGACCGCGGCCGGCGGCGAGGCTTCCGACCACTTCCCGCGCCGGTGCTGCTGGCCGGCAATTGCGCTCGTGATCGGGGCCGCCGCGCTCAGACTCTGGACGGCCGGATCGCTGCGGGCCGATCTGCGCATCGCGGAGCCGACGCTGGACGGACGATTCTACCTGGACCTCGCCACCCATCTGGCCCAGGGTGGAAACTGGCCGACGGGCCCGATCTTCCTGACACCGCTCTATCCGTTCCTCCTGTCCGGTGTCTTCCGCCTCGTCGGGAGCGGCGTGGGCGCGGTACAGCTATTCCAGTCCCTGCTCGGAATGGCGACTCCCGGCTTGCTGTTCCTGGCCGCCCGACGAGATCTGGGCCTTCCCGCCGCGGCCGGGGCGACCGTTCTCTACGTCCTCTGCGGCCCCGTACTGGCGATGGAAAGCCTCGTGCTGACCGAGTCACTGCTCCTCTTCCTGGCAGCGGCTGCGCTCTGGACCTGGCCGGGCCGGCACCGGGCGATCTGGGCGCCGCCGGTCTTCGGCGTGGTGTGCGGTCTGTTGGCGCTCGGGCGCGGGACGTTCCTGCTTTTGCCGGGGGCCTGGATCGCTTGGATGCTCCGGCGACGCCGCTGGCCCGAAAGGGCCGGGAGCCTCGTGCGGCCGACGATCCTCGTGTTCGGCGGCGTGCTGGTGGCTCTCATGCCGCTGGCGACGCATCAGACGCGGGCGACCGGCCACCTGCAGCTCTTGACCCTGAATGGTGGGCTGAACCTCTACCTTGGCAACAACCCCGCGGCGCGCGGGCTTTACAGCCTCCCGGCCGGGATCGATCTCGAGAAGGACCTCACCGGGGCTCGTTCGCTGTCGGTGAGAACGCGGCGGGAGCTCACGCCGGTCGAGGCCGATCGCACCTTTGCGGCGATGGCGGGCTCGTTCGTGCGGCGACAGCCCGGCCGCGCCGTCTGGCTGGTGGCGCGCAAGGCTCTGCTCTACCTCGCCCCGAGGGAGATTCCGCAGATCGAGAACTACGAGATGTTGCGGAAGGACACGCGGCCGCTTCGCGTGGCGTTCGTGGACTTCCGGTGGCTGCTGCCGCTGGCGGTGCTGGGAGTGGCGGCCGCGCGGTCGCGCCGGATGCTCCGGAGCGGCCCCCCGGGCGGGGTGCACCTCGCCCCCTGGCTCATGCTCGTGGCCATCGGATGGATCAGTACGATCCTCTTCTTCGCCACCGGCCGCTATCGCATCCCGTTCCTGGCCGGGTTTCTGGGGCTCGCGGGACTCGGCCTGTCGGACCTGGCGAAGATTGCGTGGCGGGCCTTCGCCGCAAGAACAAATCGCTCCGCCGAGCCCGGCGCGGTGGCGGGTGCCGGGTCGGACGTCGGCGGAGCCCATGCGCCGCGTCTTCCCGTTCGCCTGGCCTTGGTGCCGGCGGTCATGGCGGTGCAGCTGCTGCTTCCCGGCTATCCGGTGGAGGCGGCCCGGGCGTTTGACTGCACGCAGCTCGGGATGCGAGAGGCCCGGCGGGGCAATCCAGAGGCGGCCCTTCGTCACTATCGCGAGGCGTTGCGGATCGACCCGAACTCCGGCGAGGCGTGGCACAGCGCGGGCGCGGCGCTGGCGAAGACCGGCCAACTCGCGGAGGCGGCGGCGGCCTACCGGCGAGCGGCGCAGATCCTCCCGGAATCCCCCGTGACGCACTACAACCTCGGGGCGGTCTACGGGCGTCTGGGCGATGATGCGGCGGCTCTGGCCGAGTTCCGCGAAGCGGTCCGGCTCGACCCGTTCGAACCGGCCTATCGGTCCGATCTCGGAGTGGCGCTGGCCCGGACCGGCGACCGGGCGGCGGCGGTCACGGAATTCCGGCGCGCGCTAGAACGGGATCCGAACCATGCTCCGGCGCGACGAGGGTTGGAGGCCCTGGGCATCCAACCGTGAGTCGGCGGCAACGAGGGAGCAGCGTCCGCCGGCCGCTCCAACCTGAATGGCCCCCGCTTCTCCTGACCGCGCCGGGGACGCCTCGCGACGGGCTCTGTCGACCGTCCGGGCTAGCGGATTCCGTGGATCCGCTTGTACTCGGCCCAGTTGTTCTTCAACTCGAGAAACGATTCGAAGTCGGGGCAGAGCAGGAATGGATTCGACGCCAGCTCTTCGCCCACCGTGGACGAAGGTCGCGTGCCGTAGTCGTGACCGGGCCAGACCTTGGTCTGGGGCGGCAGCAGGCCGATGCGCTCCTTGAGCGCGCGATACTCCGAGAGGGCGGACTCGCGATCGTGGGTCCCGCCGACCTTGCCCACGAAGAGCGTGTCCCCGGTGACGAGGTTCTCGCCGATCCGATAGCAGACGCTGTCGACGGTATGGCCGGGCGTGTGCACGGTCTCGATCTCCAGTTCTCCCAGGCGGAGACGGTCGCCGTCACGAAGCGGCACGTCCCCGGCGGCGAAGGCCGCGATCCGAGCGCCGGTGCGCCGTTGCACAACCCCGTTGCCGTGCGTGTGGTCCGAGTGCCCGTGGGTGTTCAGGACGAAACAGATCTTGAGGCCGAGTTCGGCCGCCCGGCGGACGACCCGTTCCGGTTCGGAACCGGGGTCGACCACTGCAGCCTGGCCAGACGCCTCGTGGCCGACGAGATAGGCGAGGTTCCGGTCGCCCCCGACGCTGATCTGCTCGAAGATCATTGCGGTGTGCCCTCGCGCTCCTCCGGGTCTACCTCTCTGCCAACGCCGGCCCGGGGCCCGGTCGGATTCGGCCGGTCGCCGCGGGCGCCTGGTTGTGCACCGCGAGAGAGGGGAATCTACCTGACGGCCCGGGGCCGGATGGCCGCGCGGATCCGCACGTCGATGGAATCTGCGAGGCGACGCAACCCCGCTGCGACTTCGGGTCGGGATTCGAATCCCGTCACCGCAACGTAGAAGCGACCCCTGCGGAACAGGACCTGGACCGGATCCAGAACGCGCGCGTCCCCGACGAGAGTAGCGGTGGCGCGGTGGGCCGCCGGCGTGGCGCCGACGGACTCGGGGGGGGAGGTATCGGAGGAGTCGCGGTTGGATCCTTTGCCGTTCCGAGCCCCCGCCGGGGCCCCGGTGTTCGAATCTCCTTCGGCGCCTCCTCGGGCGTCCAGGATCGCCTTCGCGCCTTTGGGCGAGCCCAGGTTGTAGATCTCGGCCACGATTTCAAGGCTGTCCGCGCGGTAGGCGCCGACGCCGAGCGCGCGGAACCCCTGGGCGAGGAACTCCTCCGCGCCGCCATCGATGTGGGTGAACAGATCCTTGCCGTTGAAGATCCGCGGCTCCTCGCTGGGCTCCCAGCCTGGGATTTCGCCTTTGCCCGGCAGGAACCCGCGCGGGTCCGTCGCCGCGCGTCCGGAGCCTCCGACGGCCACGGTTGGTCCCGACCGTGCGGGGGTTTCGGTCGGGCCGGCCGCCGCTACCACGGGCGCACGAGCTTCGGCGGCAAGCCCTGCCCCGGCGAGTGCCCTCGCCGCGCACAGAGCTGCCGCGGTCGTCGCGATGCCGAGCAGCAATGCGGCGAGCGGGCGGCGCGCAACGGCAAGCGGCGTCCCCGTGCGGGCTCCTCGGGGAGGAGGTGGATCTTCCTGCAAGCCTCCGTCTCTCATCGGTGTCAGGCTCCCTTCCGGGCTGGGTGGGACTCCGGGATGCTGTGCGCTGATGCTAGCAGAATCGCCCCGACGCGGATACGATTCGCCCCAGACGATTCGCCCCAGGCGATTCGGCCCAGCCTCCGGTCCGCGTCTGCGCGAACGCCTGGGGGCCTGGAGGGAGACGAATGGACGAGTACCGGGCCGCCAACCGGCGACTTTGGGATGAGTACACGGGGATCAACGCCGCGTCTCCGCTCTATGAGCTCGAGAAGTTCAAAGCGGGAGCCGTCAAACTGCACCCGCTCGAGCGGTCGGAGCTTCAGGCGGACGTTGCGGGCCGGGATCTGCTTCATTTGCAGTGTCATTTCGGGATGGACACGCTGTCATGGGCGCGGTTGGGCGCACGCGTCACCGGCGTGGACTTTTCGGAGAGAGCGATCGCTCTGGCGCGTTCGCTCGCCGAAGAGCTGTCAATCCCGTCTCAGTTCGTCTGCTGCGACCTCTACGACCTGCCGCACCACCTGGGAGACCGGTTCGACATCGTCTACACCTCCTACGGGGTGCTGGCGTGGCTCTCGGACCTGCGCGGGTGGGCCGAGCTGATTGCGGGCTACCTGAGGCCGGGCGGAATCTTCTACATTGCCGAGATTCATCCTGCGTCCATGCTCTTCGCGGAGGACGTGAAGAGTCCGGAATGGCGCGTCGGGTATGACTACTTCCGCGAGGAGGTGGCTGCGTACCAGGACCAAGGGAACTACGCCGATCCCACGGCGTCGGTGGTAAACAACAGATCGTACGAGTGGATGCACCCGCTGGGCGCGGTGGTGAGCGAGCTGATCCGCGCCGGTCTGCGCCTCGAGTACCTGCACGAGCACCCGTTCACCGTCTACCGGCAGTTTCCGTTTCTCGAGCGGAGGGAGGATTCCCACTGGCACCTGCCCGCGGGAATGCTCCGGGTGCCGCTGCTCTTCTCGCTGCGGGCCTCCAAGCCACCGGAGTCAGAATGGATACCAGCGCGATGAACCACGATCAGCTCACTCTCGCCGTGATCGGGGCGGGAAAGATGGGTGGAACCCTGGCCGAGGCGCTCGTGGCGGCGGGTCTCCTCACCCTGGATCATCTGACTGTCACCATGCGGCACCCGGCTTCGCTCGAGTCGTTTCGGGCCAAAGGGATTCGCGCCCGGCCGGCGATCGAGAATGCCGCGGTGGCGCGCGACGCGGCCGTGTTGGTTCTCGCCGTGCATCCGGATGAGGCCGATGACGCCGTGGAGCAGTTGCGGCCGTCCTTGCGGGAGGACCATCTTCTCATTTCGATTGTCACCGGGGTGAGCACGGCCCGGCTGGAGCGCATGGCCGGGATACGGCTCCCGGTGATTCGGGCGAACCCCAACATTGCGGTGCTGGTCGGAGAGTCGGCGACGGTGCTGTGCGGAGGGCGCTATGCCGGCGAAGCGCATCTGGCGCTGGCGAAATCGCTTTTCGCGACGGCCGGGACGGTAGAGATCCTCGACGAGCGGCATATGAACGCGTCCACCGGCCTGGGCGGATGCGGCCCCGCGTTCATCTTCAAGATCCTCGAGGCGATGGCGGAGGGGGGAGTGAAGGTGGGACTCCCCCGTGAGGTCTCGCAGCGGATGTCCGCCCAGGTAATGAAAGGCGCGGCCGAACTGGTGCTGCGCACCGGCCGGCACCCGGCGTCCCTCAAGGACGAAGTCACGACACCGGGAGGCTGCACGATCGACGGGATCGCCAAGCTGCAGGAGCGTGGCATCTCGATCGCGCTGATCGACGCGGTCGAGGTGTCGACCCGGAAGGCCGGCGCGCAGTGGGGCGATGACGCCTGATCGTGAGGCGGGGAGATCTGATGATCCAGGTTCGGGAACTGCGCAAGACCTTCGACACGGTCACCGCGGTGGACGGCATCTCCTTCGAGGTGAATCCGGGTGAGATCTTCGGACTTCTGGGGCCGAACGGAGCGGGCAAGACCACCACGATCTCCTGCTGTTCGGGCCTGCTGACCCCAAGTTCGGGTTCGGTGAGGATTTGCGGCGGGGACCTCCGGAAGGACGGACGGGCGATCCTGCGCGGGGTCGGAGTCGTACCGCAGGAGCTGGCGTTGTACCGCGAGCTGTCGGCTACGGAGAACCTGTTCTACTGGGGCGGTGTGGCCGAGGTGCCGCGCTCCGAGTTGAAGCGCCGCGTGCCGGCCATGCTCGAACAGGTCGGCCTGGCGGACCGCGCCCGCGAGCCGGTGCACCGGTTTTCCGGCGGCATGTTGCGGCGGCTCAACCTTGCGGCCGGACTGGTCCATGAGCCGAAACTGCTGCTCCTGGATGAGCCGACGGTCGGAATCGACCCGCAGAGCCGCCAGAGGGTGCTCCAGATCATCCGGGACCGCGCCGCCGCGGGCGTTGCCGTGTTGTACACCTCGCACTACATGGAGGAGGCAGAGCGCCTCTGCCACCGCTTTGCGATCATCGATCACGGACGTGTCCTCTCGCAGGGCACACTTGACGAGCTCCTGGCCCAGGCGGGCGAGGCGATTCGTCGCCAGAGCGTCCCGGAACCGAGCCTCGAGCGGCTGTTTCTGCACCTCACCGGCCGCGAGATGCGGGAGTAGGTGTGGCGGCGCTGGGAGAGGTGGTCCGTCGCGACCTGGCCCGCCGCTGGCGGGACCCGGTGGGGCTTCTGGTGCAGCTGGCGATCCCCGTCGGATTGCTGGTGGTGTTCCGGTTCGCATTCGGCACTGCGGCGGAGGAGCGCACGCCGCGGGCCCGGCTCCTGGTCGTGGACTCCGACCGCAGTCCGGTGTCGCATCTGATCATGGGAGCGTTTTCCCAAGGGGGCATCTCCAGGATCGTCGACGCGCAGGCGGTCGATTCCAGCACGGCGATGCGCCGCCTGCGCCGGGAAAACGCCTCCGGGGCGCTCTTCATACCCGCGGGATTCGGGGACGACTTCCTGGCGGCGCGGCCGACGCGGTTGCTGCTGTACAAGAACCCGTCGGAGCGGATCCTGCCCTCGATCCTCGAGGAGGTTCTTTCCACGATGGCCGACGGCGGGGGCGTTGCCCAGGCGCTCCTGGCCGAGCCGCTGGGTCGGATCTCACGAATGATGGAGGAGCGGGACGCGCCGCCCGAGTCGGCCGTGGCGGCCACGTCGGTGGCGGTACAGCGAGCGCTGGCGAGATCCGGGAAGTACCTGCTGCCGCCGGTCATATCGCTGACGGTCGAGGTCCCGGAAGGCAAGAGGCGTCTGTCTCTGATCGAGCTGTTCTTTCCGGGCCTGGTCTTCATGGGCCTGGTCTTCCTCGCCCAATCGATCGCCCTGGACACCGGAGAGGAGCGTCGGCGCGGCACGCTGCGCCGCAGTCTCGCCATGGGAGTCGATCCCGGGCATCTCTTCCTCGGCAAGATTCTGGCCGGGCTTGCCATCGTCATTCCGGCGATCGGGCTGATCTTGTTCCTCGGACACTGGCTCGCCGGCACGCCCGCTCCGCGGCTGCTCGCCGGTTGGGCCCTCCTCGCGGCCGCGGCGTTCGCCACTCTGGGAGTCCTGTTCGTGCTGGCGTTGTTGCCAAAGAGCTCGCGCGCCGCGCAGGTCCTCACCAACCTGGTGGTCCTTCCGCTACTGATGCTGGGGGGAGGCTTCTTTCCGACCGAGGCGATGCCGGGTCCGATCCATTCGCTGGCGGTGCATCTTCCCAGCGGTTGGGTGATCGATCGGCTGAAGGATCTGCTCCTGGCGCGGAGAGGGGCGTGGGAAGTGCTTCTGCCTTCCGTCGGGGCCTGCGCGGCCGTGGGTCTGGGCTTCCTGCTTCTGGCGCATCGTCTGGCGCCGCGCCGGTTTGCGGAGGAGTAGCAGATGACGGGCCGAATGTGGTTTCTCGCGAGGCACGAGGTGCGCGTCTTCCTTCGCGGCCGGTCGAACCTGGTTTGGATGTTTCTCATGCCTCCCTTCTTCATGTGGGTCACGGGTCTAGCGGCGGGCGGCGGCCGGCGGCCGGCGGAGCGACCGCTGATGACGCTGGGCGCGGCCCAACCCGGCCCGGTGGCGCGGGCGTTGGCGCGGCACCTCGAG
Source organism: uncultured bacterium (assembly GCA_964473865.1). GTDB lineage: Bacteria > Eisenbacteria > RBG-16-71-46 > CAIMUX01 > CAIMUX01 > CAIMUX01. The sequence goes on from CAYYQN010000006.1 coordinate 66,413, forward strand.
GCGCTTGAATACCGGGTTCGCATCCTGCCGCCTGGTGAGGAGGATCCGGCCGCCGCGGTGCGCCTGTCGATCGGGGACGACTTCGAGTCGCGGGTGCTGGCGGGAGAGCGGGCGCCTCTCACTCTGCGGCGGGGCGGCGACGATGGACTGTCGGGGCAACTCCACGAAGCCCGTGTTCGCCGGGCCGTGATCCGGACGCTCGGAGATCTGGCGATGCTCGCTCCAGCCGACTCGGGCTGGACCGACGCCGGGTTCGCGCGACTGGCGACCCGTGCTCCGGCCGTGACCCTCGAGAGCCGCCTGGCGTTTCCCGCGCCCCGAATCGCCACCGGCATGCGCCAATCGGTGCCGGGAACCCTGGTCATGTTCATCCTGATGGTCCTGGTGACCGGAGGCATCGAACGTCTCTTTGTCGATCGGAAGGAGGGACTGCTGCGCCGCCTGGCCTCCTCGCGTGCCACCCGAAGTGAGATTGTGATCTCACGGATCGTGTCTCGGTCGATCGTGGGTATGTTCATGACCGTCTTTGCGCTCCTTCTCGGGGCCACGGTGTTCCGGATCGACTGGGGACCCCGGTGGCCGGCGGTGCTGCTGGTGCTTGTTTTCTACGGTCTGGCGGCTTCCGGTCTGGCGGTCCTCCTGTCCACCTTGGCGCGGACGGTGGGACAGGCCATCGGCTTGGGGGTGGTCTCGACGATACTCCTGGCCGCGCTGGGCGGCTGCTGGTGGCCCATCGAGATCGTGCCCCGGCCGATGCAAACCTTCTCGCTGTTTCTGCCTACAGGATGGGCCATGCAGGGGGTGCACCGGTTGATGGAGCTGGACCGAGGTTTCAGCGCGGCGGTTCCGGCCCTGGGGGCGCTGGCTGGATTCTCGCTTGGATTCGGTTTTCTGGCCGCCAGGAGGTTCAAGTTCGAGTAGGATCGGTGTCGAATCCTGATGAAGCGGCCGCGCCACGGCGTCGCCGCGTCCGCGACGGCCTGAACCGGCCCGCGGCCCGCTCCGGTGTTCCCGGCTCCGCCTCCAAGGCGAACTGCGGGATCCGCACACGAGGGAGGCGAGAGCGAGGCGCTTTGTAGAGATCCTTTCCAAGTTCGTTCGCAGCCTGGCGTGGCTCGACAGGAAGAGAACATGACCAGATCGATGAGCGAAGAGGGAGATCTGCAACCGAGCTCGTCTTTGAACGGGCGGACGCAATCGGAGAAGCCGGCCCCCAGACCTCGGGGTCTTGACCCGCCGCGCGCACCGGGCGAGGCGGCCGATCGAAACGCAACCTCTGCCCGGCTAGAGCCGGTCGGTGCTGGTGAGCTCTGTGCCCGTGACCTGTTCGAGAACCTGCCGATCGGGCTTTCCATTTGCGATTCCGAAGGGAAGATCCTCGCCGCCAATCCGATGTCGGCAAGACTGCTCGGCTTGTCGCAGTCGGAGACGCAAGAGAGCAGCATCCTCGACGCGGCCGGAAGTGTCGTCCGACCGGATGGGACTCTCATGCCCGTCGAGGAGTTCCCCGCCTGGCAGGCGCTCCGTGAGCAGCGGTTCGTCGATGGCGCGGAGCTGGGGGTGAGACGCCCGGACGGCGGGATCATCTGGCTCAGCGTGTCGGCGGCCCCGCTGTCCGGACCTGCGGGCGGAGCCGTGGTCACCTATGTGGACATCGGCGATCGGGTGCGGGCGGACGAGGCCCTCCGGCAGGCGAAGAATCGCTATCTGGCCATTTTCGAGAACGCGGTGGAGGGCATCTACCAGACCACTCCCGAGGGCAGGATCGAGGAGGCGAATCCCGCATTCGCGCGGATGCTCGGATACGATTCGCCGGAGCAACTCTGTCGGGAAGTGGTCAACCTGGGGACCGATGTCTACGTCGACCCCGAGCGCCGGGAAGAGCTCAAGAGGCTCCTGAGCACGCAGCGCGTGGTGCACAATTTCGAGGCGGAACTGCGGTGCCGGCGGGGAGGCACAGTCTGGCTGGCGCTGGATGCGGCAGCAGTTGTCGATCCGCTTGACCAGACAGTCCGGTATCAGGGTTCGGCCGTCGACATCACCGACCGCAAGCGTGCCGAGCGGGCCCTGGTGCACAGCGAGCGCAAGTTCCGCACGCTATTCGAAAGCCTCGTGGAAGGGGTGGCTCTGTACGAGGTGGTCTACGACGACGCCGGTCAACCTGTCGACTACCGGGTCATCGACCTGAACCCCGCCTACACGATGCACACCGGCATTCCCTTCGAGCAGGCCCGCGGGGCCCTGGGAAGCGCCATCTACAGGGCCGCTCCTCCCCCATTCCTGGCGGAGTTCAATTGCGTGGCCGGCGGTGGGGAACCGTTGACGTTTGAGACCTATTACGCGTCCCTCCGCCGGTACTTCCGGGTGTCGGTGATCTCGCCTCAGCCCGGGATGTTTGCCACGGTCTTCGAGGATGTGACGCTGCGTCGCCAATCGGAGGAGCGGTTGCGCCTCGGGAGTCGGCGGACGACTGCCCTGCTGAAGCTCTATCAGATGTCGGATGCGCCGCTTCCCGAGATCACCAACTTCGCCATGGAAGAAGCCGTCCATCTGACCCGCAGCGAGATCGGCTACCTGGCCCTCCTCAATGACGACGAGACGATCCTGACGATGCATGCCTGGTCCCAGAAGGCGATGCGAGAGTGCGCCATTGACGAGAAGCCTCGTTTCTTCGTGGTGGCGGAAACCGGTCTCCTGGGCGAGGCCGTCCGCCGGCGCCGGCCGGTCATCACGAACGACTATGCCGCGCCCGATCCGGTGAAGCGGGGATATCCGGAAGGGCATGCGCAGATCCGCCGGTTCCTGAATCTGCCGATCTTCTCCGGCCCACACATTGTGATGGTGGCCGGACTGGCCAACAAGGAAGACGCCTACGACGACACCGACGTACAGGAGCTCACGCTCCTTCTGCAGGGGATGTGGCGTCTGATGGAACGCAAGCGGGTGGGTGAGGCACTGCAGGCGAGCGAGGAGCGCTATCGGATCACCGCCGCCAAGACGGGACAGATCTTCTATGACTACGACGTGAAGACCGGAGGAATCGTCTGGAACGGGGCGATGACGGAGTGCACCGGTCTGTCCGAGGAAGAATACGCTGATCTGGATGTCCAGGCCTGGGCCGGCCGGATCCACCCGGAAGACCGGGAAGTGGCCATTCGTCTGCTCGACGCCGCGGAACGGGCGGTGTCGGAGTACGACGTGGAATACCGGTTCCGCCGCAAGGACGGCTCGTATGTCCAGGTCGAGGACCACGGAGTGTTCCTGCCGGGTCCGGACGGCACTTCCGCGCGCATGCTCGGGATCATGAAGGACGTCAGCGAGCGCCGCCGGACGGAACAGGAGCTCAGCGCCCGGGCCCGGGAGCTCTCCACGATCCATCGCGTTTCCCAGATCACCCTCAACGCCACCTCGCTGGATGAGGCATTTCAGAGCGTTTCTGAGGAGATCTGCAAAGCCACCGGATTCCCGATCGTGACCGTGGAGCTCTACGATGCATACACCAACTGCATGCAGGTGAAGGGCTGCTGCGGCTGGGACCGACCACCCGGTCCCGCCGATGCGGCCGGTGAAGGCTCGGTTTCGCTGGGCCTGATGGCGGTACAGACCGGTCGGACGCGCCTGGAAGTCCGTCCGGATCGGGACTGGAAAGCGGCCGAGGAGCCGCTCCGGCGCTTGGGCGTGTGCACGCTGCTCTGCAGCCCGATGAAGATCGGGGACCGCCCGATCGGGGCGGTCTGTCTGGCCCACCAGGAGGTGCGACCCCGGGATGAGCAGCTGGTCCATCTGTGCGGAAGCCTCGCCAACTCCCTTGCGCTGCTGACGGAGCGGCGGCGGGCAGAGGAGCAGATCGAGTATCTGGCGCACCACGACCCGTTGACCGGATTGCCCAACCGCACCCTGTTTCGGGACCGGCTCGAGGTGGCGATCATCCAGGCTCGGCGGAATCAGAAGCGTCTCAGCGTGCTCTACCTCGATCTCGACCGCTTCAAGGTCGTCAACGACAGCCTGGGACACAGCGCCGGGGACAGGTTCCTGCAGCTCGTGTCGGAGCGTCTCACCGGGTGTGTGCGCCACGGCGACACCGTGGCCCGCCTCGGCGGTGACGAGTTCGTGGTCCTCCTGTCGGAGGTGTCCCATCCGGAGGACTCCGCGCGCGTCGCCGGCAAGGTCCGGGACATCCTCCGCAAGCCGTTTGAACTGGATGGCCGGGAGGTGTTCGTCACGGTGTCCATCGGCGCCAGCTCATTCCCGGAGGACGGAGAAGACGTCGAGTCCCTGCTTCGCAACGCCGACATCGCCATGTATCGGGCCAAGGCTGCGCGCGGGGACTGTTGCCGCCTGTTCACCCCGATGATGAACCGGCGCGCGTCGGTGCAGCTGAGTCTGGAGGCAGATCTGCACAATGCGGTTCTCCGGGACGAGTTCATCGTCTACTACCAGCCGATGGTCAACCTCAAGCGCGGAGGGGTGGAGGGCGTGGAGGCTCTGGTACGTTGGCGGCATCCCCAGCGCGGGCTGGTCCATCCGGGGCAGTTCATCCCGCTGGCGGAGGAGACCGGGCTGATCGTCCCGATCGGACTCCAGGTTCTGCGCAAGGCCTGTCGAGAGTCGGCGTCCTGGCGCGACGCGGAAGGGAATCTCCTCCGGCTCGCCGTCAACTTCTCTTTGCGACAGCTGCAGCAGCCCGATCTCCGGCGCGAGGTGGAGCAGTGTTTGCAGGAGACGGGCCGGGAGCCGGAGACGCTGGATCTCGAGATCACGGAGAGTGCGGCGATCGAGTCGGTGCGGTCGCACCGGACGGTTCTGGACGAGCTCCGGGCGGCGGGTCTGCGCATGTCGCTGGACGACTTCGGCAGCGGCTACTCGTCGCTCAATCACCTGCGGCGGCTGCCGATCGACACCCTCAAGATGGACCGGAGCTTCGTGCACTCCTCCGTGCGCGATCCGAGCGATGCCGCGATCGCTCGCGCCATCATCGCCATGGCGCACAGCCTGAATCAGCGGGTGGTTGCCGAGGGCGTCGACCGGGCGGCCCAGCGGGAGTTCCTGCGCGGCGAAGGCTGCGACGCCATGCAGGGGTATGTCTTTTCCCGACCGCTTCCCGCCGGCGAACTGGAGGCGCTTCTGCAGCGCGCCCGGGCCCGGTCCGCGGGCTGAGCCTTTGGCGATTGCGGTCCGGCGCGAATTCGCGGGCGCGGGACCGTCGTTCTCCGGCTGGACGCGGACCCGGCTGCGCGCGGGCGGAGGCGAGGGCGCGGGACCGTTGTCCTCCGGCTGGAAGCGAACCCCCCACGCGCGGGCGGAGGTGAGGGCGCGGGGCAGTCTCCACCCGGGGACGACGGAGTCTTGACGGAACGGCCGCGAGACATCACCCTCGGCGCATCATGCCCGCATCCGTGCTCATCGTGGAAGACGATGCCCGCATCGCACGACTCGTGCGCCAGAACCTGGAGGCGGCGGGACTGGCGTGCCGCGTGGCGGCCGACGGGAACGCCGCTCTGGCCGAGTTCGAGCGCGATCGTCCCGCGCTTCTCGTTCTGGATGTGATGATTCCGGGGCCGGATGGCTACGAAGTGTGTCGGCGGGTCCGCCGCGTGAGCGACGTGCCGGTGCTCATGCTCACCGCGCGCGGCGACGAGGCGGAGAAGGTCCTGGGCTTTGAACTCGGGGCTGACGACTACCTGGTCAAGCCATTCTCCACGCGCGAGTTGGTGGCGCGCGTCCGGGCGCTCCTGCGCCGCGCGGGAGCAGTGGAGAAGGGGGAACCGATCCGTCGAGGCGGGCTTCTGATCGACCCCTCGCGGCGGGTCGTGGAACGGGACGGAGTGCGTTGCGACCTGACCACCCTGGAGTTCGACCTGCTCCACTTCCTCGCGCTTCGGCCGGGCCGGGTCTTCAGTCGGGATGACCTCCTGCAGTATGTCTGGGGCGAGGACCGGGTGGTCGACAGCCGAACCATCGACAGCCTCGTGAGCCGCCTGCGCCGCCGCATCGAGGTTGACCCGGCGAATCCCCGCTACGTGCAGACGGTGTGGGGAGCGGGCTACCGATTCGCGGAGGCGGAGTGAACCGGGCCGTGGACGGCGCGCCGGCGCGCGAACATCGGCGCCGGATCGGGAACCCGTTTCGCCAGATCAGCCTGCTCTGGACTTTCACCGGGGCGTTCCTGGCGGTCCTGGTGCTGGGGGCGCTCCTGCAGATGGCGCTGGTGTATGGCGTGGTTCGGCCCGCCGCCCGCCAGTGGATGCGCAGCCAGGGGGAGGTGCTGGCCCGGGCGGGCGCGCATGCGCTGGGGGCCGCATGGGATCGCGATCCCGCGGCCCGGGCTTCCGAGGTACTCGCCGCGGTGACGAACCGAAATGGCCCGGTGTTGCTGGCCTATCGGGATGCCGCGGGACGATTGGGAGGCTCCGATCGACCACTCGGGGGACCTCGCCGCCCCTGGAGAGGTTCGCGCGGCCGGTCCGAGAGGCTGGCGCTGGAACCGGGGGCCAGGACGAACCGCGCAACGCCGGACGTCAGCGCCGGGCCGCCTGCGGAGAGTCCCCCGCCGCCAGAACCGGATGATCCGGACGAGTTCCCGGAGTCTCCCCCGAACGCGACGTCCGGGCGGGTTCCTCCGCAGCGGCTCGGAGGGGGGCGACTTCCCGCGGCGCGACCATTTCCCGAATTCGGTGTTGGCCGGGACGCCCCGGAGATCGCCGCTCGCGTGCCGGTCATGGTGCGAGGCGTTCCGTCGGGAGAGGTACTGGCGATCCTGCCTCCGATCGCCACGCTCGGTTGGCCGGAAGGGATGCCTCGGCCGTCGCTGCTCTTCGTGCCGATTGCGGCGGTGCTGTCAGGAGCGGCCGCCTACTTTCTGTTCCGCTCGCTCTCCCGCCGCTTGCGCCGCCTCGAAGAACACGCCGAGCGCGTGGCGGCGGGGGACCTTGAGTCTCGGGTCCCGGGGTTGGGGGGAGATGAAGTGGCCCGGCTGGCAGAGAGCCTGAATCGCATGACCGACCGGCTGGCGGAAGCGCGGCGCGAGGTCACCGCGGCAGAGGAACAACGCCGGCGGTTTCTCGCCGACGCGGCGCATGAGCTGTCCACGCCCTTGACCACGATTCGCGGCAATACCGAGACCCTCCTCGATCCGGAGGTGCCGCTGGCTGCGGAGGACCGGCAGGCCTCGATGCGGGACATACTCGCGGAGGCGCAGCGGATGGATCTCCTGGTGCGCGACCTCCTGGACCTGGCGCGGCTCGAATCCGGCGCTTTGGAACCGGCGCCCGAACAGGTCGACTTGCGAGGCCTCGCCCGGGAATGTGTCCGGCGCTTCGGCGCGGCGTATCGCGAGGCGGGGCTGGCGCTGCATGGCCCGGGCAACGGGGGAGAGGCGTCCGCGGAGCCGGATTCGGAATCGCCGGATCGGGTGCTCGTCCGCGGCGTCCCGCGCCGGCTCGAACAGATCCTCGAGAATCTCCTGCTCAACGCGCTACGCTACGTGCCGCGGGGCGGAACAGTATGGGTCGATGTGCATCGAGCCGGTGATACCGCGCACCTGTGGGTCGAAGATGACGGGCCGGGATTCTCGACGGAGGACCTGCCCCGGATCTTCGATCGCTTCTATCGGGCGGATCGCGCGCGTTCCGCGGCCGGGAGTTCACGAGTCGGCGGAACCGGACTTGGGCTGGCCATCGTGCGCGAGATCGTGAGACGCCAGGAGGGCCGGGTCACCGCGGAGAACCGGCCCGAAGGCGGCGCTCGCGTCCGGGTGGAGCTGCCGCTCACGCGCGGGTGACACATGAGCCCGGCGTCGAGGCGTGCGGTCCCCGTCGGAGCTTCCGCGGGCGCGCGGGTGATGCGTCAGGCCGACGCGCGATCTCGCGGGCCCGGGTTGACCGGCCGGATCATGAGAGAGGAGCTTGGATGACCAGAGAGACGCCATCCTGGGGCGTGGAGCGCGTGCCGCGGCGGCTGCGCGTGCTTGGGCTGTTCGACTCGTTCCTGCTGTGGATCAGCTTCGGAATCTCGATTCTGGTCCTGGTCTCGGCGGCGTACTTCGGCCTTTCGCTGAAGCAGGCGCTGCTGGCCACCCTGATCGGTGGCCTGATCGGCAACCTGATGCTCGGACTTGCCGGGATGATCGGCGCCGATGCCCGAGTGCCCGCCATGGTGCTGCAGCGGGCGCCCTTGGGGCGGCGCGGTTCGTATCTGGCCACCGTTCTCAACGTCCTGCAGTGCCTGGGCTGGGCCGTGTTCGAGCTGATCATCATAGCGACCGCGGCGGCGGCGATGAGCAGCCGGGCGTTCGGGTTTGAGGGGCTGTGGATCTGGAAGCTGGTCTTTGGCGCGCTCGCGACCGGAATGGCCATTCTCGGACCGATCGTCTTCGTCCGACGCTTCGTCCGCAAGGCGCTGATCTGGGCGGTCGCCGCGTCGATCGCCTACCTGGCGTGGTGGATTCCGGCCCACGCCGACCTGCCGCGGCTCTGGCACACGGGCGGCAGTGGTTCGTTCGTCGCCAGCACCGACCTGGTCATCGCCATGAGTGTTTCCTGGATTCCCCTGTGCGCGGACTACACGAGGTTTGCGACCAGCCGCCGCGCTGCCTTCTGGGGCACCGGGCTGGGGTACCTCCTCCCCACGCTGTTTCAGTTCGGCTTCGGCGCCGTGCTGGTGCTGTCCCATCCGTCCATCCAGGGACCGGCCGACATCCTGACCACGGTGGCCGCCGCCGGTCTGGCCAGTTTCCTGGCGCTGCTCGCTCTCACGGTCGACGAAACGGATGAGGCATTTGCGAACCTCTACTCCACCGCTATCTCCCTGCAGAATCTGCTCCCGCGCGTTCCCCAGCGAGCCTTGATCGTGGGCTGCTCGGTTGTGGCGGTGGTCGGGGCGTTGGTGTTCGACCTGACGCAATACGCGCAGTTCCTGTATCTGCTCGGCGCCTTCTTCGTCCCGCTGTTTGGGGTGTTGCTGGCGGATTGGCTGCGCCATGGCCGGCGTTACCGGAGAGCCGACATCTTCGACGGTCCGGCGGTGCGCCCCGGTATGATCGCGGCCTGGATCGCCGGGTTCCTCTTCTACGAATGGCTCGCCCAATCTCCGAGTCTCGGTTTCTGGACTGAGCTTATCAGTCGCGTACCGCCGCCGCCCCGCCAGATCGGAGCCTCGCTCCCGAGCCTGGCGCTCTCCTTCGGACTCGCCTGGATGGTCGGACTTGCTCGGCCCCGCGCGCGCAGGAGCTCCTGAGCGGCGGTGTCTCTCTCCTTCCCTTTGTTTTTGTGAAACCTGTGACCGAAGACTCCGGTTCTCCAGCCTGATCGAATGGGACGGTCCGCGGTTCGGTTCGAACTGGTTGCGGATGCGACGGACTTGTTCCAACGATAAGCAAGTATCGGCTTTCCGGAGTGGCCGGCATGTGGTATCATCGCCGCCACGCTTGGGAGCCCGACTGGGATGTTGATGAAGATATTCATGGCGGGTGTGGCCGTGATACACCTGTGTCTTGTGCCGGCAGGGCTGACGCTCGCCCGGACGTTTCATGCCGCGTTCGGGCTCGTGCCCTCTGAAACCTACAATCTCTCCCGGGACGGCTCGCGCCAGGCGGAGCTCCTGCAGTCGGATGCGGCCGGCCACGTCGGGTTCTCTTGCGAGGGGGACGGGGTGTTTCGGATCGAGGCCCAGGGCCGGGCCGACCGGTTCCGGCCGGCGTCTCCCGATTCGCTCTGGGGAGAGTGGGATGGTCAGGCCGTGATCCTGCGGTGGCCGGCCAGCCCCGACTCTCAGACCGTCGCCTATCAAGTGGATCGCCGGAGGCTCGACCGGGACGATTCCGTTCGACAGGTCCAGCGAGTCTTCGGGCTCGGATGGCGCGACACCACCGCCGTGCCTCTGGCGGTTTACGCCTACTCCGTCCGGGCGGACGGACGCTCGGGTGAGACCCCGGGCTGCGACGCCGCGATCATCGTGTCCACCACCATCCCTCGCGCTTCCCCGCGTGGAGTGCCGCTCGGGCTATTCCCGAACCCCACCGCAGGCCGGTTGCGTGTCGCCTTCTCTCTCGACGCGCCCGCCCCGGTGGAGGTCTGGTTCACCGAACTGTCCGGCCGATGCGTGGGCACCCGGCGCCTGGGTTTGGGGCAGCCGGGGGCCAACGTGTGGGCACTCGACCTGACCGAACCCGGTGGCCCGAGACTGGCCGCCGGTTCGTATTTCGTCGTCTGCCGGTCCGGTTCCCGGCAATCGTCGGCTCGTCTCACCGTATTGCCGGGTCGATAGGCTCCGCGCGATCGTTTTTCCCGGCCGTCCGCCGGCCCGGCCGACTCATGCCCCCGTCGAGGTCTTGGCGCCGGCGCCGCTCGCCGCTCCGTGCAGCGATTTCCGCATCCCGGGCCGCGACGCATGGTATCGTCCAACAGCCAGTTGGCTGCCGGAGTGGCCCGGATCGGGAACATGGATGGCGCCGCGACATTCGGCTGCCCCGGGCGTCGGTCGCGGGCGGGCCCCGGCTCTGGGGGAAAGACGGCGATGGCGGAGCTTCGCCGGGCCTGAGGGGCCGGCGGGGGAGGTCGGAGTCTCAGATGTCGACCGGGCGTTTCCTTCTGATCGTCCTGACTCTCCTCGTCATCGGTTGTGGGGAGGATCCCGCGCGCCCGAAGGCGGACCCGGTGGTGACGGTGCTCTACCGCGACGAGTACGCGGATCCGGATTCCGGAGGTGTGAAGGACTTCACTCTCGTTGCCGCAGACGGCAGCTATCACATCTTCCACAATGCGGACCCTCGTCGGGGCTGGACGAATGGCGGAGAAACCCAGCTCGCCCATGCATCGTCTCCCGACCTTCTTCACTGGACGAGGCATCCTCGCGTGGACCTGCGCCACCCGGACTGGTCCCGCACGAATCTATGGTCGCCGTCCATTCTGGTGGAGGGTGGCGTCTACTACATGTTCTACACCGGAGTCGAGTGGGGTCCGGACGTGAATCCGGACCATCCCGGGGCCGCCTACAACTGGCAGCGGATCGGCCTGGGACTCTCCTCGGACCTCGTCATCTGGACCCGGCTGACCGGAGACGGCCTGGTGCTGGACGGCCCCCACCACGAGCAGTATGCCTGGAGCGCCTACGGCACCGAAGGCCCGTGGCGCAACGATTGCCGGGATCCCTTTGTGCTGAAGACCGGTGGGAGGTACCTGCTGTTCGCAGCCATTCGCCTGTACGTCGGAGAGGCGCTCGGCCCCATGGCGATCGCCGTGGCTCGTTCGCAGAACCTCCGGGATTGGGTGTGGGTCTCCCCCGTGCCGGTGACGCAAGGCGCAACCGCCGAGTCGCCGTATGTGGTCGAACAGGGAGGGTACTTCTACCTGTTCTGGACCGGTGCTGGGAGTCGCATCCGGGTCGCCCGTTCCGCCCAGCCCGACACCGGGTATGTCCGGATCGCCGCGGAGGGAATCGACTACGGATACGCCGGCGAGTTCCTGATCGAGCCCGACCGGCATGTGTGGGGCGCCATCGGCCGGGGCGACGAGTTGCTGGAGGCCTATGTCCTGCAGCTGAAGAAGGCGGTGTTCGTCGCCGGATCCGAACCGCTGGTCCGGGCCGAGGAATTCACCCAGTCCGACCTGGTTGCGGTCAAAGGGGGCGGATGGCCGTGGCGAGATCCTCGATCAGATCGTCCGCATCCTCGACTCCCACGCTCAGCCGCACCAACCCCTCGTCGATGCCGATGCGCCGGCGCACTTCGGCGGGCACCGAGGCGTGGGTCATCACTGCCGGGTGATTGATCAACGACTCCACGCCCCCCAGACTCTCCGCGCAGGCGAAGAGCCGCGTCGAGCTGAGAAACCTGCGGGCCGCGGTGACGCCGCCGGCGAGCACGGCGCTCACCATCCCTCCGAAGCCGGACATCTGGCGCTTCGCCACGGCGTGGCCGGGATGATCCGGCAGCCCCGGGTAGATCACCTGCGTGAATTCCGGGCGGGATCGCATCCAGGTTGCGACGCGCATGGCATTCTCACAGTGCCGCGCCATACGCAGGGGGAGCGTTTTGATCCCGCGGTGGGCGAGAAACGAGTCGAACGGGCCCAGAATCGCCCCGGCCGCGTTCTGGTGGAAGCGGACTGGCAAGAGGGTCTGCTCCCGGGCCGCCACCACCGCGCCTCCCACCAGGTCCGAATGCCCGGCCAGGTACTTCGTCATGCTATGCACGACCAGATCGGCCCCCAGCGCCAGCGGTTGTTGCAGGACCGGAGTGGCGAACGTGTTGTCGACGACGAAGAGGAGCCCGTCCCCTTTCTTGGCCCGTACCGCCCGGGCGATCTCGGTCAGATCGAGGACGCGCAGGAGCGGATTAGTGGGCGTCTCCAGCCAGACCATGCCGGTGGTTTCGTCCACGAGTCTCGCGAAGGCGTCCGGGTCAACCTCGTCGGTATAGCGCGCATTCAGGCCCCAGGGCCGGTAGACCCGCTCCAGCAGCCGGTAGGTCCCGCCATACAGGTCGCTGTAGGCGACGATCGACTGCCCCGGGCGGAGCAGGGAAGCGAAGACCGCGTCCGTTGCGGCCAGTCCCGACGCGAAGACGCAGGCCGCTTCGCCGCGTTCCAGGGAGGCCAGGCAGCGCTCCAACCCGGCGCGAGTCGGGTTGGCCGTTCGCGAGTATTCGAATCCCTTGTGCTCCCCCGGAAAGGTCTGGGTGAAGGTGCTGGTGGCATAGATCGGCGGTACGGTCGCTCCCGTGGACGGGTCGGGATCCTGGCCCGCGTGCACGGCCCGAGTCGCAAATTTCACGAGTCGATCCTCCTGGACGCTTGATTCCAGAACTCCACCAGGTCGATGCGGGCGATCAGCCCTCGCGTGCCGGCGGCGCCCTGCACCAGAACGGCGGCCGAGCCCGAGAGCAGTAGCCGGTACACTTCGTCGAGCGAGGTGGAGGCCGGGACTTCCGGCAGGGGGCGCGCCATTACGGCGCGGATGCTTACTTCCCGGGGGTCCCGCGCCTCGCGCAGAAGCCGGGCGAGCGTGAGTTCCGCCATACAACCCACGTTGTGGCCCTCTTCAAGGACCGGGAGCTGGGAGACGGCGTGGGTGGCGCAGAGACGGACCGCCTCTTCGAGGCTGTCGTCCGGAGACAAGGAGATCAGGTCGCGTGGACCCTGCAACGCGAGGAGATCGCCCGCGGTGGCGGCGTGGTGATCCGGGCCGGCGTAGCCGTGCTCGTGCATCCAGTCGTCGTTGTAGAACTTGCTGAGGTAGTTCCGGCCGGTGTCCGGGAGCATCGCGACAACCAGGTGGCCGGCTTTCAGACGCTCCGCGTAGCGGACCGCGGCGGTCACCGCCGTTCCGGCGGAACCGCCCACGAGCAGCCCCTCCTCGCGAGCGAGCCGGCGGGCGGCGCGGAACGACTCACCGTCGGACACCCGGATCCAGTCGTCGATCACCTGGCTGTTGAGATTCCTGGGAACGTAGTCCTCGCCGATTCCCTCCACCTTCCACGGCTGCGGGGCGCCGCCGCTCAGCACCGAGCCGACCGGATCGGCGCCGACCACCCGCACCGCCGGGTTCTTCTCCTTGAGATAGCGGCCGACGCCGGAAATGGTGCCGCCCGTGCCGACTCCGGCCACGAAGCAGGTGACCTTCCCCGCGGTCTGCTCCCAGATCTCGGGGCCGGTCGTCAGATAGTGGACCTCGGGGTTGCCGAGGTTCTTGAACTGGTCGGGATTCCACGCGCCCGGAATTTCCAGGAGCAGCCGCTTCGCGGTGCCGCCATAGCTGTCGGGCGAATCGGGCGGGACGTCGGTGCGCACGATCACCGTCTCCGCGCCGTAGGCGCGCAGGAGATCGATCTTCTCCCGGCTCATCTTGTCGGGCAGGACGAAGATGCACCGGTAGCCCTTCACCGCCGCGGCGATCGCGAGCCCGACTCCGGTGTTGCCGGCGGTGGCTTCGATGATGACCGAGGCCCCGGGCTTGATGATGCCCGCGCGCTCGGCGGCTTCGAGCATGGCGCAGCCGATCCGGTCCTTCACGCTTCCCCCGGGATTCATGCACTCGACCTTGCCGTAGATCGGACAGGCGAGGCGGCGACTCACGCCGCGCAGGTGCACGAGCGGTGTGCGCCCGATCGCTTCCAGGATGGTCTCGTGGGATCGGAGCATGGCGTGCCCTCCGTGTGCCTCACGGCGCAGGTGCCGGGATCGCCGGCAGGGTCCGGACCGGCGGCGCCGAGAACCAGCGAGCGTAGCCGATGGAATGGGCGGCCCGCATCCGGGAACTTCGTGCGGCCGACAACGCGCACTCGAATTGCCGCCGGATCCCGCGGCGCTCAACGTCCCGACGCCGGGCGCTCGGGCGGGTCACGAGTGCAGCGCTGGTCGCGAATGCGGCTGCGCCGGCGTCGGCCGGAGAGACCGACCGTCACATCCTGAGGGCTGGGAGCCGGGTGGGCTCCGGCATCCCTTCGCGCCACCACCAGTAGAACGCGTCGATACCGGTCGTGGCGACGCAGTGGCTTCCTTCCTGGTCTACCAGATGGATGACCAGCTCGTCGAGAAATCCGCCTTCCAGGCACCGCACATCGACGATCGCCGCCCGGCAGGCCTCGGCGACTGATTGTCCGGCCGCCAGGTGGAAGACCACGGCGCGGGAGGTGCCGGCCCGGATCGCCATCTCGCCGGTGTGGGTACACGCGGCAACGCCGGATCGCGCGTCGGCATAGTGGCCACAACCGGGCAGAGCAGAATCGCCGACGCGACCCGGATACTTGAAGGCCCAGCCGCTGGTGCTGGTTGCGGAGGCGCACTCCTCGCCCCGGCCGGCCAGTGCGATTGCGGTGTCGCGGGGGTTCGCCTCCCGTGGTTCGGCGCGTAAGGGATCCGGAGACGGATACCGCCGCGAAGCCTCCGGGACCGCACCGCGCCAGGCGATCGGCGCCAGCGGGGTTTCGGGAAACCGCACCCGGTCGGGGGCGGAGAGGTTCTCGGCCAGCCAGCCCTGCCACTCCGACACGGCCTCATCGGACAGGGGCGAAGCGGTTTCGGCTTCGACTTCCTGCGCGAAGCAGGCGGCGCCCGCGCCGACCAGGAGCACGTGAGGGAGTCGCTCCATCACCTGCCTGGCGACCGAGATCGGGTGGCGGAAGCCCGAGAGCGCCGCCACGCCGCCGGCGCGGCGCGTCCGGCCGTCCATGATGCCGGCGTCGAGCTCGACCTGACCCAGGAGGTTGGGGCGGCCGTTGCCTCCGACCGAACGCTCGGTGCGGTCCACCTCCGCCTCGCGCAGGGCGGTCTCGACAACGTCAAGCGGATGATCGCCGCGGAGGAGGGCGGCGACACCGGCCACGAGACCGGCGCGGGCGCAGTCGTTCAGAAGCAGGAATCCGGGCCTGGGCATCTCCGTTCTCCGATGGTGAGTCCGTGCCGGATCGGCATCCGTTGCGGCTCGAACGGCACGGTGCCATTCCGGTCCGTGCTCGCGAAGATCCGCGAGCCGATCATCGCCGCTCCGGCGGCTCGAGGTCCAGCCAGGACCGCGCACCCAGATGACGGCAGGCGCGGGCGGCCCAGTCCAGGCCCCGCCGCGCGGCGGCCACAGGGTCGAGCGCGTCCAGCAGGGCATCGAGGAGGCCCGCCGCGAAAGCGTCCCCCGCTCCGGTGGGATCGACGATCTCGGTCGGCACGGCGGCGAGCTCGATGGGTGGTCCCCCTGACGTCTGCACGATGACGCCCTGGGCTCCGCGTGTCCGCGCCAGAAGGTGCACACCCGCTGCGAACAGGGCGGCGACTTCCGCAGGGGCCAACGGCGGCAGCGGGCGCGGGCGATGGACCCGGTGGCGTTCGGCGAACGCCTCGTCCAAAGGAGATGCGGATCGCGGTACGCCGGGGACGCTCACAGTCGCGGCAAACGGGCCGGAGGTCCAATGGGGAGCGTCGCCGGCGGCGTCCTCGGGAAGCTGCAGGTAGCCGAGGTCGGGCAACGCGGACTCGAACCGACTTCGCGCCGCCGGCGGCAGGATCGCCGTGTTTCGCACCAGGGCGTTCACCGGGAGCGCATCGGGGACTTCTCCGAGCGTCCGGGTCCGCGCCTGGAGCCAGGCCGGCGCGCCGACCGCCAATCGGTCGAGAAGGAGAACTCGCGCTTCGCGTAGGGCCCCCGGGGTCTCTTCCCAGGGCGGGACCGCGCGAGAAGGCAACTCGACGACGAAGGCGGTGGCGTGCGTTCCCTGCTCCACGAAGCAGTCGTTTCGCTTGGTGGCTCGACCGGGCAAGACTTCGCACGCCGTCTGCACGCCCCGCCGCCGAAGCGCCTCGAGGCACGCGTGCCCCGGCTCGTCATCGCCCACGCGGCCTACGGCCAGTACCTGCCGGCCGGCCACGGCGAGGGCGCAGGCGCTGTTGAGGGCGCTACCGCCGCCATCGGAAACCCGTCGGCCGTCCGCGGCCGCGCGACTTCGGGCCTCGCGGAGAATCTCGAGATCCTCATCCTCCGGGATACGCTCGACCAGGTGGGCGGTCTCCCACACCGGGTTCGCGACGACCAGGAGATCCGGGCCCATGACGTCAGGGTTCGGCGGGAGTAGCGGTGATTCGACGCCGGAATTCCGCCTCGTGCACGCCGAGCACCCGGTGCGGCACGATGAGGAACTCCCGCTCCGAGCGGTACACCAGCACGAACGCGCGCCGGGTCTCCAGCACGCGGCGCAATGCCCGCCAGGGCAGCCCGGTCCCTGCGCCTCCGTCCGGCGGCTCCAGGAAGAGTGCCTCCGAGGTCAGACGAAGCCGGTGCTTCCGCCTCCAGACGGAGTTGGTCCGAAAGTCGATCACGGGGGCGAGGCGCCAGGAGAAGAGGAGCACCCCGGCGAAACAGGCGAGCAGGAGGAAAGCCGGAACCAGCGCGGCCGGGCCGCCCGGTCGGCCGGAATCGCCGGTCAGCCGGACGATCGCGAGGAGCGCCAGGGCCACGCCCGCGAAGAGAAGACCGAGGCGCCAGCGAGTCCCGCGGAGAAGACGCGTCCGCTGCGCGGGGACAACTTCGTCCTCACGGTAGTCCAGGGCGAGAATGATCTCGGGCTCACTCATGCCGACTCCGGCTCCGCGGATCCGCGCGGGTGGGCCGCAAAGAGATCGCGCAGCCGAACTCGGATCGGTCCGCCGTCGCGCTTGGCCTGGAGCGCAGCCA
Source organism: uncultured bacterium (assembly GCA_964473865.1). Taxonomy (GTDB): domain Bacteria; phylum Eisenbacteria; class RBG-16-71-46; order CAIMUX01; family CAIMUX01; genus CAIMUX01. The sequence goes on from CAYYQN010000006.1 coordinate 83,567, forward strand.
GCCGGGTCTCGATCGGGCCGATCTCCCAGCATGCATCCGCGGGAAGCTCCTCGATGGCGGGACCCGGGACGTTCAGTGGACAGATGTCGCGTAACTCCACCTCCTGTCCTTCCGGTCCGACGTCCATCCATCGCAACGGGAGTCCCTGGGTCCGGCAGACGTATGGCCGGTCTTCGAAAACGCGGCAGGCACCGGGGCCGTCGAGAAAGGCGCAGGCTCCCGGGGGATGCGGGTCGCCCGTGGCCAGCAGGTCCGCGTGATGCCGCCGGATCCGGTCCGCCTCGACCTCGAACACCGTGATCTCGTCGACACAGCAGGCGCAGCAGCCTCGACGGCAGAGAAGCCGGTCGCGATGGAGCACCGCCAACGCGCGCGCCCTCTCGTCCACTTCGCGATGGATCGCTTCGATCCCGCGCGGCGGTCTGTCCGTTCCGATCAGTCCCAGCGAAGCGGGGACGGGCGCGGGCCGTGGGGTCGGCATGGCTGCGGGGATCGTCACGGGGCCATCTCCCATTCGTCTGCCGGTGCCCCGCCGAGAAAGCCTGGCGCAGGCAGATGAGTGTCCGAGGATCCGCGTCGGTCGGTACGGATCCCGAGTGCGGATCGTAGGGCGCGGGACGGCGCGAGTCCAGCCTCGCCGCGAGCTCAGCCCCGCCGTTCGTCCGGCTTGGCGACGAGCGGGGCCCCGCGGTTCATCCGGCCTGGCGGCGAGCGCGGCCCCGCGGCTCGCCCCGGCGCATGGCGTCCAGGCGAATCCGGTTCTCATATGGCCGGATGAACCGGTCTCGATCCACCGGTGGGATTGGTACGGCCCTCCGGGCGGCGATCTCTTCATAGACCACGAAACGCTCGCGGAGCTTTTCGCACCCGTAGGCGGGACATGCCGCGCAGTGGTCGAGCCTCTTCTCGATGACGCACGGGCGAACCGGGCACTCGGTGTCGATGAGGTGCGGGTGGTCTCCCAGACAGCCGTCGCACCGGATTCCCTCGGGAGGGATGCGGAAGCCGAAGTATTCATGCCAGCCGTCGCTCAGGATCGCGCGATTGGCCGGGCTGGCATCGATGTTGGGACCGTAGGCCAGGCAGAGGTCGCAGCGGTAACCGCATCGCGCGATGATCTCACTCATGTTCCGAAACCTCCCGATTCGGGGTCCGACACTCCCGGGCGGTTGATCCGTTTCCCAAACCGAACGCCGCGGGACCTGATGTCCTTCCTCCCGCTGCGACGGGGCGACGGAGCGACGGAGCCGGCCGTGGCCGGCGTTCACGGCGCCGACTTCCCTGGACCGGCCCCCGACCGACGGTGCCAGGCGTCGCGCGTGAGTTCCCAGTAGGACGGTCCCTCGGGCAGGTCCGCCGGACGGCTCGTCGACCGCAGGCCGCACGAGTAGTAGAGCGTGCGAGCGGCGAGGTTGTCGGGCCACGGTTCCACCCACACGGTGTCGGCCTCGATCCGTGCGCGAAAGATCCAATCGATGAGCGCCTGCAGCGCGTCCCGGCTCCGTCCCTTGCCCCAGGCCTCGGGGACGAACTTGATGTCCAGGCTGGCGCGCCGGCGCTCCCGATCGACGGCGCCATACGCTTCGCCGCAGAACATGCCGTCGCCGGCGTAGACGGTGAAGTGGTGGCGATCCCGGTCGGCCCGCAGACGCCGTAGCCACTCCTGCATCCGCTCCAGGTCGTACCCGAGACCGTCGGGAAACCCGACCCACCGCATGACCGCGCCGTCGTTCCAGAGGCGCAGGAGGGCGGGAAGGTCGGCCTCCTGCGTGGAGAGAAGCAGGACCCGCCGTCCCGGGATCATCTGGACTTCATGCCGCACGGCAGATCTCCATCGCCATCAGGAGCGGAAGCGACCCTGCGTCTGCGACCGGTGCGGCCCGCAGAGGAGGGAGCTTGCTTCAGGCATCGCGGTGTACCGTCTCCGACGAGAAAGCCGGCACGCATACCGCGATGTACTCGGCGCCATCCGCGCCGGGGGAGCTGTACCGCACCCACTCACCGCGGCGCGTGACGACCGCCTGACCGGCGTGCACATCGAACATCCCCTCACGGGACTCCACGCGCAGACAACCGCGCAGGACAATCGTGAATTCATCGAACTCGGGCGCTTGTCCCGGCTCCTGCCAGCCGCTCGGGCTCTTCATTCGCGCGATGCTGACTGCCTGCGTGCCGGTGCTCACCCGCCCGACGAACTCCTCGATTCGCTTCGGCAGGTTGCCGGCGGCTTCGATGATCGCGGGTGCGTCGACTTTCTGGGGCATGGGGACGCGCTCCTTCACTGGCTCCTCGCGCCCGGAGGCGCCTCTGTTCCGCGTGAGCCCCAGACCCGGTGATCCGAAAGCCCCGGACGCCCCGGGGGAGTCACGCCGGGCCCAGTATAGGCGCACCCTGCCGGGCGCGGGTCGCGAAGTTCGGATTCCGCGGCGGAGCCGCCTCCGGAGATACTCATGCGCTGGAGAATCTCGCCGCCCCAGCTCTGCAGGGGCCTGGATCACCTATGGGAGAAGAAAGCCTCTATCTGGAAAGCCGCGGGTGATCCGTGGTGGGGATGCGGGTGGCCCGCTGGGTGTTTGTGTTCCCGGCCCTCGCCGGCCCGGCGAGGGCCTGCGACATCCTGTGACTGGGTGCTGGAATCGGCGACCGAAGTCCTGACCGCCCGGGACGCCGAGGCCTCGGAGATCCGCGACCCCGTGCGCGCAGGCGTTGATGCATGCCGGAACGTCAGATTCCTTGTCGGAGGGGTGGACGCGGTGCGGACGCTCCCGCGACCCGCTAAAGAGGGCCAGGGCGGCAAGCCGATAGGATTTGGAGCACGATCGGCAGTGTTGAATGCAGGAGGGACATCGATCTCTTGAACCATGCCGGAACATCTCCTCTAGCGCCCAGCCTGCGAGGCGCGGCGATTTCCGTGTCGCTTCGCCATACGCCGCAGGTCCGTGTCGCGCCGCTGGTTAGGTACGTCCTCCTACCGGCCGTCTTCGCGATGCTTGCCGTCGTGTTTGCCTGGATTGCCACGGACCCGATCCCGGCGCTGACGCCTGACTCCGTGCAGTATCTGAGCGCGGCGCAGAGCCTGGCCGCGGGGAATGGGCTCGTCACCTCGGTGACGCCTTTGGAGGCCCCCGAAGCCCGCCTGTTGTTTGCCGACTGGCCTCCGTTGTACCCGATCCTCCTCTCGCTTGGCGCGGGCGCTCCGGCCGCGGACGGTGTGCTTCCGGCAGCGCCGCTGCGTTGGGCGCGCTGGCTCAACCTGCTCGCGCTGGCGGCTTCGTTCATCCCCCTGACGGCGCTGGCTTCCATCATGGCCGGTCCCCGGGGCGTCGCCCCGGTGCTTGCCTTCTACGCCGTCTTCCGACCGATCCAGCTCGTCAACTCCTTCGGATGGTCCGAGAGTCTGTTCATCCTCTTCGAGCTCCTTTCCTGGGCGGCGCTCGCCTGGGCGATGCACCGCACTCCCTCGCGTCCGGTGCGGGGAGTGATCTTCGTGCTCGCGGGTCTCCTGGCGGCGGCGGCGGTCGTGACGCGCTACGTGGGCCTGACGATCCCCGCCGCGGGCGCAATCGTGATCATCTCGCGCACGCAGGCCGTCCGTGCCCGACAGACCCTGCGCAGGTTGCTCCTGTTTCTGCTGCCGGCTCTTCTCCCCATCGCAATCTGGCTGGCGCGCAACCTGCTGGCGACCGGGGACGCGTTCGGCGCGCCTCGCCCGGCGGCGGAACTGGCTCCGGAGCGGGTGGTCTTGAGCACGCTGCGCACAATCGCCCGGGACTGGGTTTGCCCGCTGCTCTCTCCGGAGAGTGGGGCGGCTCGCGTGACCGGTCTGCTCGGGCTCGGAGCGATCGGATGGATGGCCGGGCTCGCCTTGCACCGCCACGGACCCTGGACGATGGAGAGCCAGCGCGACCGGCTGACTTTGTCCGGGCTCCTGACCACCTTCACGCTGCTCTATGTGCTGGTGATGATCGCTTCGGCCGGGATGATCCAGTTCGACCCGCTGGACTCGCGCCTGCTCGCTCCCGTCTACCCGGCCGTGCTGTTGCTCTGCGCCGGACTTCTCCGGGGAGCGTACACGGACCCGCGAACGTCGGTGTGGCAGCGTCGCGGCGCGCTGGCCGCCGGGATGATGATGCTCGCCCTGAACACGCTGGCTTCGACCCACTGGGCGCTGGCGCCTCGCGAAGACCGGAGTCTGAGCTGGCCCTATTGGCGTACGGTCAGCATCAGCGAATCAGACTGGAAACGGGAGGCGGCCCTCGCGCTCACTGCCGATCTGCCTGCGGATGCGGTCATCATCAGCGACGTCTGGGAGCTGGTTGCGCTCCATGCCGGTCGTCCGGCCAAACCGGTGCCGGGACGGAAGGAGCCGGGCGCCATGAACCGCGTCCTGGCCCACGCGGGAGCCTACGTGCTCGCGGGCGAGGGATTCCGGGCCGATCGTCTCGGGGAGGAGGACTTCGCGGCCGTCGCTCGGGGCGGCATGCTCCGCCACCTGAAGGCCCAGAACGGGCTCCATCTCTATCGGATCGAGCGTGCGGCGATCGAGTAACGGGCGCTCGACCCGCATCGTCGCGATGGTGATCCTGGTGGCCACCTGCGGCCTCGGCGTCTCTGCGCCCGACGGCCGGCCCGACATCCTCCCGGGGGGCGGCCCGGCGACAGATCCGCTCGGATCCGCGCGCGCGGCCACTGGATAGGCTTCCCTCCGCGCGCCGCGGATCCGCGCCGCATTGAGACCGGGTTCCCGAGCTCAGAGGTCGTTCGAGTTCGTGCCGAGGCCGGCCGCCCGCAGGAACCGACAGAGCTTGTCGGCATCGAGCCTCCCGGCGGTGCGGACCCCCGAGCAGACATCGAGGCCGAACGGGCCGACCGCCGCGATCGCTTCGGACACGTTTTCGGGACGCAGGCCCCCCGCCAGGAACACCGGCTTCGCCGATAGCTCGCGAATCCGGCGGCTGAGCGCCCAGTCATGACGGCGACCGGTCCCCCCCAACTCCTTCACCGGCAGGTCGGGGCGGCCCGAGTCGAGCAGAAGCGCATCGACCTCCGACGACACCGCGATGGCTTCGGAAACGGAGTCTGGTCCGGTGACGTGGATCACCTGGACAAGCTTGATCCCCGGCAAGGCTCGGCGTAGCTCCGGGTAGGTGCCTTGCTCCAGGCGGTCGACCAGTTGGATGGTCGAGGTCCCGGCCGCCCGGTGCTGGACGATGATGTCCCCCACCATCCGGCGGCTGGTAAGCAGAAAGGTGGACACGGCGGGCGGGACGGCCGCCGCGATCCGGGCGATCTCCTCGTCTCGAATGACGCCCGGCCCGCTGGGCATGTGCGACACGAGGCCGATCGCCTGCGCGCCCGCTTGCACGGCGAGCCGGGCCTCGGCCTCGGTCATGATGCAGCAGATCTTGACCCGGGGATGTCGGACAGGATCCATGAAGGGATCGTAGCACCTGGTCCGGGCGGCGCGGCAGCGCGGCCGGCAGCCGAAACGCATTCTGGCCGGTCGGCGACGCGCGGCAACGCACCCGAGCCCAACTCCGTCGAGCACCGGTCGGTGCCGCGCCGGTCGACGCGGCGGTGAGAGTCCTGCCGCCGGGGGCGGAACCGCTGCGCTCAGGCTCGGACGAGCGGTCTTCCCAGGGGAAGCACCTGCCGTCCGAACGTCTCGTTGGTGACCTCCGCGAAGGAGACGTACATCGCATCGAGCCCGCAGCAGAGCCCGACCCAACCGCCCAACCTTCCCGTGCCAAGTCCGAGGTCGCCCCCGGCCAGCAGGAAGAACGTGATCCACAGCAGCAGGAACACGCTCCAGACCCCGATGGTCGAGCGAAACGTCGAGATCCACATGTAGAGGGTGAAGACGCCCCAGAGGAGAAGAACGACTCCCAGGCCCTGCGGTGTCGGTGGCTTGAGCACGCCGGCACCCACAGTCCACTGCAGGAAGGCCCACCACCACCAGAAGAGGCCGTACGCGGAGAAGGCGACGGTCCCGAAGGTGTTTCCGTTGCGGAACTCCATGAAGCCCGCAAAGATCTGGGCCAGCCCGCCGAATGCGAACGCCAGGGGGACCACTACCGGAAGGGCGTCCCGCGCGAGCAGTCCGGCGTTGATGGAACTGAGTACGACGGTCGTGAGCCCGAATCCGACCAGCCCGAGCGGGCCGGCGTTGGCCCGCTTCGCCAGTTGTTCTGTCATGGCACTCCTCCTCCTCCCGACACATCCCCGGGTCCCGACAGCTTCCCCGGCCTCCCGCGCCGGCACAAGCTCTAATGCCGCATCGACTCCGTCCACTGCGGGCTTCCGCGGGTCGACCCGACAACGGCTCGGGCCACGATCCGACCTGCCCGGCGTCAATCCACGGTGAGTTCGCCCCGGATCGTGGTCGTGGCCCGACCGCCCAATCGGACCCGGTTGCCCTCCAGCCGCACGCGCACGACGCCGCCCCGCTCCGAGGCCTGATAGCCCACCATGGCCCGCTTGCCCAGTCGCGCGGCCCAGAACGGGGCCAGACAGCAGTGGGCGGAGCCCGTGACCGGGTCCTCGTCGATCCCGGCGCCGGGGGCGAAGAAGCGCGACACGAAGTCGTAGCCGGCGGTGGTGGCGATGCTGGTCACGATGACGCCGCGGGAGTCGAGGGCCTTCAGCCGGGAGAGGTCCGGCCGGGCCGCGCGGACCTCGGACTCGGCCGCCACCTCCACAAGGTAGTCGAATCGGCTCTTGCCGACATAGCGGGGCTCGACGCCGAGCGTCTCGCCCAACCACGGCAGGACCGCGGTGGACTCCGGCGGCGTGGATGGGAAGTCGAGCTCGATCTCCTCGCCCTTGGCCTCGGCCAGGAGCAGCCCGCTGCGGGTGTGAAAGCGAGCCGGTCTCCCGCGCTCGAGCCGCCCGGTTTCCCAGAGGATGTGGGCGCTGGCCAGGGTGGCATGACCGCAGAGGTCGACCTCCACAGCCGGGGTGAACCAGCGCAGGCCCCAGCCGTCAGCTTCCGGTCGGAGGAACGCCGTCTCCGCCAGGTTCATCTCCTTGGCCACCGCCTGCATCCAGGCGTCATCCCGGGCGTCCGGCGGGATACAGACGCCGGCTGGATTTCCGCGGAAGGGCCGGTCCGTGAAGGCGTCGACCTGATAGATCGGGATGCCCAACGCTCTCCTCCTTCTCGCCGGGCCGCGCGATCATCTCGGCTCACGCGGCGCGGACTCGATGCGTCAGATCCGCCGTACAACGACCACGGTCACATCATCCGTCCCGCGGACGCCTCCGGAGTGCCGGTCGGCGTCCGCGAAGATCGACTCGACTCGTTCGCGTGCGCTGGTGGCGGCGAGCGCGCGGAGAAGCCGCTTCAGCCCGCCGAGCTTGTAGGGGTTTCCCTGGGCATCGCCCAGCTCCACGAGTCCGTCGGTGTACATGATCACGGCGTCTCCGGGGGCGAGACGGGCGTGCCCTTGCGTGTAGTGCGCGGCCGGGTTGGGGCCCAGGATGAGTCCGCCCTTCTCCAGCGTCCGGAGCGAAGTCCCGCGTTGCAGCAGGGGCGGGTTGTGCCCGGCGTTGCAGTAGGTGAGCGCTCCCCCCGGCCCGAATTCGCCATAGAAGAGAGAGATGAACTTGCTGGACAGGGCGGCCCGATGGATCACACGGTTGAGCCGCTCCACCGTCCGACTCACCTTGGACCGCTCGTGCATCCCGATCCGTAGTCCGGTGATGACGTCCCGAGCCAGGAGCGCGGCGGGAAGGCCGTGGCCGGAGGCGTCGGCGATGGCGACGCCCAGAAGCCGGTCCGGGCGCGGCAGGTAGTCGTACAGGTCGCCCCCCACGACTTCCGCGGGACGCGAGAGTCCGTAGACCTCGTACCCCGGGAAATCCGGAGGGGCCGCGGGCAGCAGGCTTTCCTGGATGATCCGAGCTTCTTCGATGATTCCGGCCAGCTTTGACTGCTGCAGTTTCAGGTTGATGACATGCCGCACGGCCGACAGGGAGTAGAGGACCTGCTCCTCCTGGATCTCGCCGCTCACCGAGAAGGCCAGCACGTGCGAGTTGCCGGGACCGACCGCGATGGCCGCAAAGGTGTCGGTCACTCCGATGGCCCACTCGAATTGCCCATCGTACCCCGGGTCACCCTTGCGCATGATGAGCAGCCCTTCGGCCAGGGTCCGGACGTGCGGCGGGTAGTCGCGCGGCACCCGGTAGCCGATCGGCACCTGGCGCGACCCGCCGAAGGCGCAGCAGAGATAGTAGTCCATCCCCTGGCGCTGATAGAGGCGACCCATCTCGAAACCGAGGTCGTGGCGGAAGTCACGCACCAGGATCTGCACGACCGTCTCCAGGAGAACGGTGCTCTCCTCCACCCGCTCGATCCGGTCGAGCGTGCGCTCGAGTTTGCGATACAGCGCCTTGAAGTCGGAGGTTCGCGTGGGCCCCGGTTGGCCGGCACGATCGGGGATATCGTCGATCTCCATGGTGCCTGAGGATAGCGGGTCATGACCGGCTTCGTCCATTCCTCTCCCTCCGTCTGCGACCGGACGGGGCGCGCCGGGCTGTCCGCGCCGATGCGGATGCCGGCGCCGTCGGGCGCGGCCCGATGGCGGCAACCCAGTACCGTAGGCCAGGGTGCAGGTTCCGGCCTTCAGGCGAGAATGGGCCGGCGTCGGCGAGGCCCTTGACCCAGGCCCGGTCGAGATCGCGCCTTCAATCCGGTCGATGCTCAAGCGCTGCGGATGAGCCGGGTGATCGCCGCCAGATGATGGTCGTCATGCTCGGCTTCGAAGAGCATCATGTCGCAGACGCGCATCGGTCGATGGAGACGGGGATGATGCGCCGTGCGGGAGAGGCCGGCCTGGTCGAGCGCTTCCAGCCGAACGATGAGTCTTCCGCGGGCGGTCCGGAAGTCGGCCAGGACCGAAGCGATCTCCCTCTGGTTGTGATCTGCCTGGGCAGTCCGCTGGCCGGAAAGGTCTGCCGCGCGCAGCCGGGGCGCGCCCGCATCGTAGTCGTCGAGCCGGCCCGCAAACAGGATCTCGACATCGCCAAGGTGCCCCGCGTGCTCCTGGATGGACCACTTGTCGCCATCGCGCCGGATCAGCCGGGCGGGCGGAAGGAATCCGATCCGGTCTTCGAGGCGGGCCGGCGTGCCGCGGAGCCGCTCGAGCAGAAATGGCGCCATCTCCACTGGGAAGGCGAAGTCGAACTTGTAGTCGACCCAGGGCAGCATCTTCGGTTTCTCCTCCCCGCGGGGCGGCTGGTTGGTTCGGCTCCGACGCCCGGTGCGGAAGACCCGCGAACCAGCGCCGCACCCTTCGATCAGATCGTTGCGGCTCCCCCCGGCGGATCGGGCCGACTCCGGTCCCGACTGCGGATATCGTAGAAGTGGGCGAGTTCCATGTCCTCGGGAATGTCATCGCCGTGGGTGCCGGTCCCGCTTTCGGGATCGACATGCGCGCCGTGATCGGGGGCAAAGAGAACCACTCGATCGCGGTGCCGCCAGTACCGCTCTGCGGCCTCGTTCAGCTCCCGGAAGGCGGCGACGTGGTGCCGAAACGCCCGCAGGGCGCTCTCGGAGAACGGTGTCGTCTCGTGGAGCCGGTCGTCGTACTCCTGGTGATAGGCCAGGATGAGGTCGTGCCGGTCCTCCCGGATCAGCGCGCGGGCGCGGGTGGTGACCTCGGGATCGTACCGCTCCGAAGAGTAGTCGAGGTTCCGCCCGCGGAAGATCTGATCGATGCTCGAATCGGTCACGGCCACGATCGCGACCCGCCGGCCGGAGCGGATGAGGGCGTCGAAGAGCGTGTCGCAGGACAGGATCGGCCGTTCGTACTTCCGGATGCCGTGCGCCGCCGGGAGCGCGCCGGTGAACATGGAGGCGAAGCAGACCGGGGTCTTCGACGGGTAGACGGCGTGCAAGGGGACTCGCACCGGAGCCAACCGGGCAATCTCGGCGAAGAGCGCCGGGCAGGCGGGCTGCAGGTGATCTCCGATGGCGTCCGGCGCGTAGATCAGACCTCGCTCGGCTGAGCGATTGCCGAGCCGCTCGCGCGCGGCTTCCAGGACCGGAGGAAGGGGAGCGACCGAGGAGAGCGCGGGTGGAGTGATCCCGAAGAGGCGGCACAGCGTGGGAGTGACCGCCAGGATGGTGGGCACCGGCCGCTCGCGGTCAGGCACTGGCAGACCCTCCATCCATCGCGATGATGCGCGGCCGGAGTCCTCTGAACGGCCGCCTGCGAACGCCCATCTTTTTGCCTTCCAAGCGCTTTCCGTGAGGCGCGGGGCCGGTGATCGCCCTCCGCCGGTCGACCGGATTTGTACAGGCCGGCGGGACCCTCTGTCCAGCCATCTCTTCATGTCGATGAAGGCGGAGCGCGCGGACGCGGGACCGCAAGGACCCCGGTGCCGTCACCGACAATACCGACACCGCAGCGTCCGGAGGCCCCGGCCCGGTTTCGCCGGCGCGCGAGCGGTCAGCCGGATCCAGATCGCTCTTGCACCTGTCGCGTGTTGACCGGAGGATAGGACCCTGGAACCCGTGAGGTCCTCGTTCCCACGACCGCTGTATCCGGGTTCGCCCGCGCCCGGGCAGGAGAGTGCACGATGACGCACCGAGAAGGGAGGTCAACGATGTCGTCGAGATGGACCCGGGGGACCGCCCCGGCGTTCCGGATCCAGCGCCTCTGGTCATACGCGTCTGTTGCCGCCGTCGCGGCCCTTGCGGGGGCGGCGGCTCTCTCTCTTGCCGCCTGCTGGTCGCCCGCCGAATCGGCGGTGCCGGATCGGATCACGTTCCAGGGCATCCTCATGGTGGAGAACGAACCGTTCACGGGTTCGGCGCAGTTGGGCTTCTCGCTCTTCGGAACCGCATCCGGCGGCTCGGCCCTCTGGACCCAGGACTACGAGCAGACCCCGGTCACGAACGGTCTCTACACCGCGACGCTGGGGCCGTTTCCCGCCCTGGCGTTCGACCAGCCGTACTGGCTCGAAGTCTCGGTGAACGGGGCTGCGCTCTCGCCTCGCTATCCGCTCCTCAGCGCTCCTTACGCGCTGCGGGCAACCACGGCCGACCGCATCGCGCCGGGCGCCGTGGACGGAGAGGTGGTTCTCGACGGGAGCCTCACCGTGGCCGACATCGGGACGGACATCGTCGGCAGCGTGGATGGCGTGGCGAACGACGGGGGAGACATCGATCTGGTGGCGGGGGCCAACATCACGATCACACCCGACGACGCGGCCAACCGGATCACGATCACCGCCGGCGGCGGGGGCGGAGACGTCACCGACGTCTTTGGCGGCGAGGGTCTGACCGAGCAGGATCCTGGTGGCCCGCAGGTCACGCTGCGGGTCGGCGCGGGAAACGGGATCGAAGTCACTGCCGACGCCGTCTCGGTTGATGCGAGTTCCCTCGCCGGGGGCGGGCTGAGCGACGACGGCGGAAACAACCTCCAGGTCAACGCCGGCACCGGCCTTGAAGTGGCGAGCGACCAGGTGCGGCTCACGGACCCCTACAGCACGGGCAGCGCCTACGACTCCCGTTTCGTGAACGAAGGGCAGGAGGACGCGGTGACCGCGGCGATGATCGCTCCGGCCGTGGTCAGCAGCGTTTCGGGGGTGGTCAACGACGGCGGCGACGTAGAACTTGTCGCGGGGGACAATGTCACCATCACACCGGATGACGCTGCCAACACGATCACGATCGCCGCCACTGGAAGCACCGGGGGAGGAGATGTTACCGACGTCTTCGGCGGTCCGGGCCTCTCGGAGACGGATCCCGGTGGACCCCAAGTGACGTTGCAGGTCAACCCCGGCGCCGGCCTGGAGATCGTCGAGGATCAGGTCCGACTTGCCGACGGACACTACCTGGGCAGCGCTTTCGATGCTCGCTTCGTGAACGAGAGCCAGGAGGATGCGGTGACCGCGGCGATGATTGCTCCCTCTGTGGTCAGCAGCATCTCCGGGGTGATGAACGATGGCGGCGACGTGCAGCTCGTCGCCGGCGCCAACATCATAATCACCGCTGATGACGCCGCCAACACGATCACGATCGCCGCGACCGGAGGGGGCGGCGGCGACGTGACGGGCGTGCACGGCGGCGCCGGTCTCACGGAGTCGGACCCGGGCGGGCCCGAGGTGACCCTTCATGTCGGCGCCGGGGATGGGATCGATGTGGCCGCGGATGAGGTCTCGATTGACGTGTCCGACCTTGCGGGAGACGGCCTGGGCGAGGATGGCTCCAACAACCTGCTGGTGCGGACGGGGACCGGCCTCGAAGTCACCGGCGACCAGGTGCAACTCACAGACGCGTACAGCACCGGGTCCGCCTATGACAGCCGCTTCGTGAACGAGAGCGCGACTGCTGGAGGTGACCTGACCGGCACCTACCCCAGCCCGACGGTGGATGGTCTGCGAGGGCGATCCGTGAGCAGCGCAGTTCCGTCCGCTGACGACGTCCTCAAATGGAGCGGCAGCGCGTGGGAGCCGGACGATGACGGCCTGCGGCTTCCCTACGAGAAGCCGGTCACCTATGGCGGCGCCGCGCTCGACGTCACGAACGCGTCCGGGCTATTGGCCAGTCGCGCCATCCGCGGCGCCGCCGCCGGGGGAACCGGAGTCTCGGGCGAGGGCTCCGGTACGAGCGGGATCGGGGTGCAGGGATCACAGGCGAGCAGTGGATCCGGAGTCTATGGCGTGAGTGAAAGCGGCTATGGCGTGTACGGTCGCAGCAACACCTATTATGGAGGGTACGGCAGCACAGCCCGGGGCGACCACAACTACGGGTTCTACACCGCCGACAACCTCTTCTCACTGAACTACCACAAGTCCGGAGCGATGATGCAGATCGTGCAGAGCACCGACGCCGACCCTCTGGAGCGCGGCGACGTTGTCGTCATCGCCGGCCTGGGCGCGCCTCCGCGCGTAGACGCGCCTCCGATCGTCCAGGTGCAGAAGGCCCGATCCGCGGGAAGCACCGGCGTCATCGGCGTGGTGTATTCCAGCTGCTCTTCGGATTGGTTCGTCGAGGATCCGGACCCGACGGGGGCAGCGGCGAAGGGAAGCGTGGTCCCGGACACCCGGCCCGGACCGATCGGATCGGGTGAGTATCTCCTCATCGTGGTGCAGGGGACCGCGGAGGTGAAGGTCAGCACCGTCGGCGGCGCCATCGAGCCCGGCGATCTGCTCTCGAGCGCCGGTCCGGCGGGCCAGGCGGCGAAGGCTCCGATCCTCTCCACCCCATGGGGCAACATGACAAAGCCCGGGACGGTGTTCGCCAAAGCACTCGAGCCGGTTCAGAGCGAGTCGAAACTGGTCCACGTCTTCGTGACCCTGCAGTGAGGAGGCGCGTCGTGAACGGGTCAGTCGATGCGCATGCGCCGGGGAGGGTGCGGAGGAGGCCAGGTGGTACGGATGTTCCGAGAAGGGTGCGGATGAGCGCCACCGGCGCGGCGGACAGGGTTCTTCGGCGATCCGCATCTGGACCGTGCCGTCCCCTTCCGCCTCGCGCGTGGCTGGTGGTCGTGGGGCTGTCGATGTCGGTTCACGCCGGACTGTCTTCCGCGCGCGCGCAGTCATTCGAGCCCGGTAGCGGCGTCTTCGTGGCCGGTGGCGGTTTCGCCGGGTCGGGAACGACGACGGGGATCGCCTCGATTGGCCAGACTTCGGAGGGCGTCGCCACGAACGGGTCCTGGTCGTTTTGGACCGGAATCCTGATGCCGTTTGCCCGCGCGCTCCAGGTTCAGATCATGCCGGATGCGCCGGAGGTGGCCACGGCCGGCGCCCCGATCCCCATCGAGGCGACCGTGGTCCCGGCGGGGCAGGTGGAGTCGGTGACGCTGCGCTACCGGGAAGGCGGCCGAAGCGAGTATCTCGCGCGGGAGATGACGGCCGGCGGCAGCGGTCCGTGGAAGGCGACGATTCCAGGCGGCGATGTGACCCTGCGCGGCGTGGAGTTCTACGTGGAGGTCCGCGTCGCCGGGCGAACTGCGCACTCCCCGGCCGGCGACTACGAGGCGCATCCGTGGCGGATTCCCGTAGACGTGACCGATTCGGACGGCAGTGGCGCCCTTTCCACCATGGCGCGCACCTACCGGATGATCAGCTTTCCCGCGATCCTCCCCGAAGAAGCGCCGAGTCCGCTCATCGACGACCTCGGTCAACCCGATCCGTCGTTGTGGCGCTGCGGCACGTGGGATCCGAACAGCGAGGCCTACCTCGAAGTCGGCCACGATGCGGTCGAGCCGTTCACCCCCGGTCATGCCGCGTGGCTCATCACCGAGCAGGCCCGTTCAATCGACTTCACCGGACAGACGGTGTTTCCGTCGACCGACATGGGGCGGAGCATTCCCTTGAGACCGGGATGGAACCAGATCGGCGATCCGTTTGCGTACGCGGTGGCGCTGGCGGACATCCTCGTGGACGACGGGAAAGAGTCCCGCACCTTCGTCCAAGCCGTGGACGATGGGCTCCTCGAGGCGCAGCCGTTGCATCGATACGACGGCACGGCGTATCGGACGGACCCCACGACGCTCTCTCCCTGGACCGGCTACTTCGTGGCGAACCTGACGGCCGGCGATCTCGATCTGATCGTACCGCCGCGGGAGGCATCTTCCGAATGTCGACCGAAGGTCTCCTCCCCGCGAGCAGACCGCAGCCCTGATTGGCTGCTGACGATGCGGGCTCTTGAGTCAGCCGACGGCGCTGCGGCCCTCGGACCTGGCTCCGCGGCCCGTGCTGATGACGGCGCCGCGATCTGCGAACTTGGCACGGCGATGGGAGCTCTGGACGGATGGGACCGCTGGGATCTTCTGCGCCCGCCGTCCATCCCTGATTGCCGGAGGGAGCTGCGGGCGGTCAATAAGACGCTCCCCCAGCCACTCCGCGCGCTGCAGAGGGACATCAAGCCGGCCGCTCTATCCGGAGCCACCTGGACGGTGGAGGTCGTCACCTGCGCGGCGGGCCTCATCGCACTCCACTGGGAGACGAGCGGCGTTCTCCCATCCGGATGCTCGGCGCGACTTCTCGATCGCGACCACCGGACCTGGGTCGAGGTCTCGCCGGTCGGATCGTACGTCACCACGTCCGCTGGTCCGGGCCTGACAACGCTCACCATCGCCATGGGCACGAACGACTGGCTCGACCAACAGTGCGGCGAGGCTGCACCGGCCGGCGGACATTTCGCGGCCTCCGTCCTGGGCGGCAACCCATCACGCGGCGGCGTGAATGTCCGCCTGGTCCTGGAACAGGCGGAGTCGGTCAGTCTGCGCGTCTACGACGTTCAGGGGCGGCTGCGGCGAACGCTCCCGGCCTGCCGCTTGGCGCCGGGTGTGCATGCGCTCCGATGGGATGGTCGGACGGACGACGGCGCAGTCGTGCCGCCGGGGGTCTACTTCCTCCGAGTGGCGGGTCCGGAGCACGAGGTGAACCTGCGCGGCATTCTCGTCCGTTGACGCGCACCCAGACGTCGTCTGAACCGGCTGACCCATTTCCGGACGGCGAACCCGACACTTGCGTGGGTGGAGCCACAGATCCGAGAGGCCACTGCCGGCATCCAGACGCCGTGCTGCCTGGTCCATGACAAAGACGGGGGCTTACGTTGGCCGGACTCGGGCGCGGCGTGGGCGGCCCGGAAGAAGTTCCAGAAGCCTTCGCCGGATGCGCTGCCAGCCCGGACGAGAGGTCGCTCGCGAGACAGGCGCGGCGCAACCGGCACCGCCCTCTCTGCGTACGGATGGAAGTCGTCGCGCTCGGCCGACTCGCCTCCCCGGTTCGCGGGTGGAGATCGACGATCGAGGAGGAGTAGCCCATGCGACAGTTTCGTCTTGCCGCGAGCATCGTGCTCGCAGCCTGCGCGCTCGCCATGTCCTCCCAGGCGACGGATGGACCACGGGACGAAGGACGCCAATCCGGCTCGCCGACCATCGCGTTTCACGCGGGATCTTCCGCCCTCAACATCCCCTTCCGCTACGAGTTGGGCCACATCATCCTGCCCGTACAGCTCGCCGATTCCGTGATCGTGGAGATGCTGCTTGATACCGGCTTCGGCGTGAACGGCGCCATCCTTCTCGACCCCGCGCTGGGGCAGGCGCTCCATCTCCAGTATGCCGGCCGATCGCCCCTCGGCGGCGGCGGAACCTCGTCACAGATGCTGGCCGACGTGGCGCCCAACGCCAGACTCTCCTTGCCCGGCGTGACCTTCGGCGGCCAGACGCTCCTCGTCGTCACCGACGCCGAACCGTACCGCGGCTATCCCGCCCGGGGGATCATCGGGAAGACGGTATTCGATTGCGTCGTCGAGATCGACTACGAAGGTCTTGAGATCAACCTCCACGACGCTGCTTCGTTCCGCGTACCGGAGGGGCACACCTCTCTGGAGACGACATTCACCTACGGCATTCCCGTTGTGGAAGCGACAATCGAGAGCGCCGGCAGGGCGCCCCTCCCGGTGAGGCTCATCGTCGACACGGGCGCGGTCCAGCTCCTCCTCTTCCCCTGGAGAACCCCCGGCGCCGAGCTCTCGGAGCGAACCGTCGCCGGGCGCGAGGGCCTCCTGTCGAGGGGATTCAACGGCATCGTGCGAGGCTCGACGGGCCGCATCGACTCCCTGCGCCTGGGTCCGTTCACCTGGAGCAACGTCATTGCCTCCTTTCCCGACAGCGCCAGCTGGGGAAGCGCGCTCGTACTCGGACAGGACGGCATGCTCGGCAACGATGCGTTGCGGCGCTTTTCCGTCGTCTTCGACTACGCCCACCAACGTATTCACCTCAAGACCAACGCGGGACACGCCGAGCCTTTCGAGAGCGACATGACCGGGATGATCTGGGAACCGACTTCCGAAGGCGGAGTCGCGATCCTCGACCTCATCCCCGGCTCGCCTGCGACCGAATGCGGCATCCGGATCTCGGATCGCATCGTCGCCGTCGACGGCCGGGTCCCGAGGGAGATCGGATGGGCGGCTCTGGAAACGCTCTTCATGGCCGAGGGTGCGCGCATCCGCTTGACGATCGTGCGCGGAGGAGAGCGCCTGGAGAAGGTGCTCGCGCTGCGGCGCCTGATCTGAATCGACGCGATCGCTCGCGCCCTCGAGGCCGGTTCGGCTTGCTCACGAACGACAACGGGGCCGGCACTACGGCGGCACCGCTCACCCGACCGCCGCGTGCCGATGGTGCCCTTCTTGGCCCTATGGGCACGCTTGTCTCAGGATGCCCCGCCTGCCTCCGGGCAACCTTTCGGATCCGGGCGCAGTTCGTCTCCGATGGAGCACTCGCGGATTACGGCCACTCCCCGTCCGGACTCGGCAGCCTGCGGAAGAGCCCGAACACCCCGCGCAGGCAGCGGTGCGCGAAGTCCACGGGCGGGCAGTACATCAGCGGGCAGGCGCCGTCGATGAGTGAGATGCCGTTCTCCCGGCACAGGAGTGTTGCCTCGGGCGAGGCGCTTCCCTGGCCGAAGGAGCGGTGGATCCATACCCGCTTGATCCCAAGCGTGACGCAATCCCGGACGACCTGCGTCGTCACGGCGGGCGCGGTGGCGATGACCACGGCTTTTGCGCCGCCGGGGATGGCCGCAAGGTTTGGGTAGCAGTGCACGCCGTCGATGGCCGTGGCGGCCGGATTGACGGGAACGACGTCGAGACCGGCCGCACGAAGCCTCTGGAAGATCCCGTGGCCGGGCTGGTCGGTCCGGCGGGAGGCGCCGGCCACGGCGATGCGGCCGGCGGCGAAGAAGCTGTGCGCGGCAGTCGTGAGATCCGTGGGCATGGTCGTCCTCCCTTGGTTCCGACGCTCTCGGGGCATGACCACCGGTAACGTTAGCTCCACAGCGCGCGGTGAAACGCTTCCCCGTCCGCCGCCGGGTGGCGCGCGAGGAAGACGCCGATTCGCCCGAATTTGTGCAACAGGCAGTAGGTCGTCAGCCGGTCAGTGTTCTCCGGCGTCGCATCGAGTCCGTATCCTTCCAACAGCGCCCGTGAAGCCGCGGGGTGGCCGAAGCAGTAGAAGGCCAGCGGGGCGATGAACTCGTAGAACGGGTGCCCCATCATGGCGTCACCGAAGTCGATGAGTCCGGTGATCCGCCAGCCGGGGTCGCTCCGCGAGAGCAGGACATGATCAGCGGTGATGTCGGCGTGCAGCAGGGCTGGGGTGAACGGCCCTTCGCGAAACCCGGCGAGCCGAAGGCGGATCCAGGCGCCCCATGGTTCGCCCGCGGAGTGGAACGACTCGGCTCCGGCGATCCGTTCGCCGAGGAACGCATCCCAGTCGATCCTGAGTTCCGGCACCGGGCTCTGCCGGTGGAGCCGTTTCATCAGCGCGCCGACTTGCCTTGCCAGGTCGACCCGCTGGGCGCCGTCCAGCTCCGGCCAAACGTCCTCGGCCGGCGTTCCCGGCACGACCGTCATCACGAGATAGGGCCAGCCCTCGATCTCGCCCCGGGCGACCAGCTCCGGCACCGGCAGGCCGTCCAGATGCTCCAGGGCGGCATGTTCCGCGGCGTAGTCCTCGAGCCAGAACGGGGCGTATAGCTTGACGACGCGAGATCCGGCGCGGAAGACCACGTGGGTGCCGGCCACCTGCCGTCCCAGACGGGTCGCTTCGAGGTCATGCCGCCCGCAAATCGCGGCCATGGCCGGAAGCCACACGGAATCTTCCGTATGGACCCGGCGGTAATCGGCCACAGAGGGCAGGTCCGGGAGCAAAGACTTCATGGGCGATTCCTCGAGCGTTGTCGTCGCCTCCGGCCGCCGGGTCGTCCATCGCGCGGTCCCCTCCCCGGCGCGAACCGACGATGCGCGAGGCGGGTGGACCTGTCAACGCCGGCGATCCGCGGCGACGGCCGGCTGGGCGAACCTCTGGAAACGGTTGCCCCCGGGCCCGCCGGAATGGTATAGCATCGCCTCCGGCACGATCGGGCGGGGTTGCCCGTCTTGCCGTCGAGGCCACGGAGGCCTCGTGGGGGAAACCATGGAGGAGAGGGTATGAACGCCAGAATCGCCCGGGGCCTTGTGGCCGCGACGTGGGGAGGAGTCATCCTGGTCGCGGCGATGCTCTTATTCAGCAGCCCGGCGGCCGCCCAATGGGTCGTCAAGTCCGAGGACGGCAATTCCCAGATCAAGTTCGGGTTCCTGGCCCAGCCACGGGCCGAGTGGAATACGATCGAGGATGCCGACTACTGGTCGCAGAACATGTACTTGCGCCGGGCGCGGATCCTGATGGGCGGCAAGGTGAACCCCAGGGTCGACTTCTTCATCGAGACCGACAGCCCGAATGTCGGTAAGCGGGCGGCCGGCGCGGCCCGCGCCGCCAAGGACTGGGACACCTTCTTTGTGCAGGATTTCGTCGTCACCTATAACGTGACACCGGAGGTGATGGTCGATGCGGGCATGATCCTCACGCCGGGGACCTACAACCACCTGCAGAGCGCGGGAGCGCTCCTCCCGCTGGACTACGGTCCGTACACGTTCGTGGAGAGCGGGCCGATGGGGGCCAAAGCGGGGCGCGACGCCGGCGTACAGGGGCGCGGCGTGTTCCTCCAGAAGATGCTGGAAGTCCGCGCGGGCGCCTTCCAGGGTGTGCGCGAGAGCCGCGACGAGATGCCCTTCCGCGCGGCCGGGCGGGTTGCCTTCCATCCCTTCAAGACCGCCGGCAAGGGGCTGTTCTACTCGGGTGCAGGCCTCGGCGCCGCCCGGTCGCTGTCCATCGGCGTCATGGCGGACATGCAGAGCACCAACTACCAGAGCTTCGGCGGGGACGTCTTCTTCGAGATGCCCATGGGGGACATCAGTGTCTTCACGGTTCAGGCCGATGTGGCGCAGTACGAGGGCAAGGACGCATTTGCCTCCGGCGTCCCCAAGCAGCTGACCTACATGGCGGAAGCCGGCTACGCGGCGCTCCAGAAGCGGTTCCTCGGCTTCATCCAGTTTGCCGGCCGGGACTATGACTCCGACAAGGCTACCGATGATCAGCAGCTTCAGGTGGGGCTGGGGTGGCGCTTCGATGGCCACAAGTCGAATCTCAAGCTTGCCTACACGATCATCACGCAGAAGGCCCCGAGCGGGGCGCCGGAGCCGAAGGACAAGACCATGGTGAGCCTGCAGTACCAGGTCATGGCCTACTGATCGTCCGTGAACCGATCCGGGTGCGGCGCCGGCCGCACCCGGTCATCCCGTCAGCGGCCTGAGTACTTCCGTGATGGCGTGGACTCCTCCCGCGGCCTGCTAGCAGCGGCAGCCCTTGATTCCGCAGTTGAGAAAGTGGAACTTGACGGCCGGCACCTTGAGGATCCGCTCGACCTCCGTGCCCTCCGACATCGCGTGACTGAGGAGATCGAGCCAGAAGTCGACCCAGTTGTGATCCGTGGAGCTGTCCACGGCCGTCAGCTCGCCTTCGATCCGGGTGAGGTCACAGCCCGCGTCACAGACCGAAAAACATCCCGAGGAGAGCTTCAGACGGGCGCTTTCCAGAAGCGTACTCAGGTCCGGCGGCAGCGGGACCCGCCGCAGGCGGAGAGCATCCGCCCAGGCGGCCAGCACCGACCACCGCATGCCGAACTGCCGCAGTACGGCTTCTTCCTGGACCATCCGGTCGTCGAGGGATCCCGGCGTTTGTTCGGCCATCGCCACCTCCCGGCGGAGAGGCTCCGCCTGTCTTATCTCGCCAGCTCGAAGACCACCGCCGCCAACGGTGGCAGGGTCAAGTTGAGCGACCAGGAGTGACCGTGCATGGGGACCCCGTCGGCGTTGCGCCCGCCGCCGTTGCCGAGATTACTGCCGCCGTAAAGCTGCGAGTCGGTGTTCAGGATCTCCCGGTAGAACCCCGCCTCCGGCACGCCGACGCGATAGCCGAGACGCGGCACCGGCGTGAGGTTCAGGGCCGTGACCAAGGACCCGCTCGGTCCGCGTCGGAGGTAGCAGAGCACGCTCGAGGCGGCGTCGGAGCAGTCGATCCACTGATATCCCTGCGGTTCGGTGTCCCAGGCCCAGAGCGCGTCGTGGGAGCGGTACAGCCTTCCCAGATCCTCCAGCAGGAGTTCGATCCCCTTGTGCGGCGCAAACTCCGTGAGATGCCAGTCGAGGCTGTTGTCGCTGCGCCACTCCCAGCTCTGCGCGAACTCCGCGCCCATGAAGAGCAGCTTCTTGCCGGGCCGGGTGTAGAGATAGGCGTAGAGCGCCCGCAGGTTGGCGAAGCGTTGCCATTCGTCCCCGGGCATCTTGCCGAGCAGTGAGCCCTTGCCGTGCACGACCTCGTCGTGTGACAGCGGCATGATGAAGTTCTCGGTGTAGGCGTAGAGCATCGCGAAAGTGAGGTCGTTGTGGTGGAACGCCCGATGCACCGGCTCCTTGGAGAAATAGAGCAGGGTGTCGTGCATCCAGCCCATGTTCCACTTGAAGCCGAAGCCGAGGCCCCCGAGGTACGTTGGCATCGTAACGCCGCCCCAGTCGGTCGACTCCTCGGCGACGGTGAAGGCGCCCGGGTACTCGCCGTAGACGAGCTCGTTCATCTTGCGGACGAAGTCTATCGCCTCGATGTTCTCACGACCGCCATAGCGGTTGGGTAGCCAGTCGCCTTCCTCGCGGCTGTAGTCGAGATAGAGCATCGAGGCGACGGCGTCCACGCGCAGCCCGTCGATGTGGTAGACATCCAGCCAGAAGAGGGCATTGGCAAGGAGGAAGTTCCGCACCTCGTGCCGGCCGTAGTTGAAGATGAGGGTTCCCCAGTCGCGGTGCTCTCCCTGGCGCGGATCGGCGTGCTCGTAGAGCGCGGTGCCGTCGAACCAGCGCAGGCCGGACTCGTCCTTGGGGAAATGCGCCGGCACCCAGTCGATGATGATGCCGATGCCGTTGGCGTGGAGCAGGTCGACCAGGAACTTGAAGTCATCGGGCGTGCCGTGGCGGCTGGTGGGGGCGAAGTACCCGGTGATCTGATATCCCCAGGACTGATCCAGAAGGTGCTCGGCCACCGGCAGCAGCTCGACGTGGGTGAAGTTGTACCGCTTCAGGTGGTCGACCAGCCGGGGAGCCAGCTCGCGGTAGGTGAGCCACCGGTCATTGTCCTCCGGGGCGCGCATCCACGAGGCCAGATGGACTTCGTAGATGTTCATCGGCTGGTGGCGATGATCCAGGCTCCGCCGCCGTTCCATCCACTCGTGATCGCCCCACGCGTACTTGTCGATGTCCCACACCACTGAGGCAGTGGCGGGCCGGACCTCGGCAAAGAATGCGTAGGGGTCGGACTTGATCCGCAAGTGTCCTTCGCGGGTGCGGATCTCGTACTTGTACAGGTCGCCTTCCTTCAGGCCCGGCACAAAGGCGTACCAGATACCGGAGCTGCCGAGTCCCCGCATCGGGTGCCGGCGGCCGTCCCACTCGTTGAAGCCGCCGATGACGCTCACGCCGTCGGCGTTGGGGGCCCACACGGCGAAGATCACCCCGCTCACGCCGTCCACCGTGAGCGGATGCGCGCCCATCTTCTCCCAGAGCCGGAAGTGCTTTCCTTCGCCGGTGAGGTAGAGGTCGAGTTCGCCGAAGAATGGGGGATAGTCGGGCGAACCGGGCGCGTCCGGTGTTGCGGGGGCCGATCCGCTTGCCGCCGGGTTGATCTGGGCGCCCGGAGGATCGGGTGGCGGCTCGGGGGCAGCGGACGACCGGAATGGGAATCCGCTGGGCCCCTCCTCGCGATGAACCGGTGCCGGCGAGCCTGCGGCCGGCACGGTCCCTGGTTGCGCCGCGCGGAACGAATCGGTTTGCGGTGACAGGGTCGGCGCGAGCGAGGCCTGCTGCGCAGGGGCATGGGGTGCCGATGAGTCAGCGACCATGGGCGGGCCGGAGGCCGTCAGGGCGTGGGGAGAAGGCGGGCCCGCGCGCCGCGTTCCGTTCAGGCCCCGGGCGATCGCCTCGGCGGCGAGTTCTTCCGGAGTAGGGACCCGGGCGGTTCCGGGCGCCGTGGCGTCGCCATTCGCTGCGCGTGTCCCGGATGCCCGATCCCCAGTGCGGCGCGGCGGAGGCGCTTGCGCAGCGATTTCCTTCGCCAGGTCAGTCCGGGTGACGCTGACCTTTGCCTCGGGCTTGACGATCGGGGCGTTCCGGGACGGCGCTCCGTCCACGCGCGCCTGCTTCCCGGCCGCCCGCGGGGCAGCCGCGGGCGGCTTCTTCGCGCCGAGGCGGCCCTTCGCGTCGCGGGGCGATGCCGCGAAGGCGCCGCTCAGCTTTGCGGGGGGCTCTTTTCCCTTGGTTTTTGGCGCGCGCGTGGCGCGGGCCGCCCCGGCGGTCACCTTCATGATCTGGGCCGAGCGATTCGTCTTGTCGCTTTGCGCCGGGCTGGGCCGAGCGCCGGACTTCGTCGGGCCGCCCTTCTCACCCTTTTTCACGGACACCCCCTTGCTGGACCGCTCGCCGGCGGCGGGGGAGCCCGCGCCGATCTTGCCTCTTCTCATCGATTCCGTGCCCATTCTCCCGCTTTCCTCGTGACGCCGGGCGGCCGCGCTCAGCAAGCACGGCCGGCAACCGGCAGGCCCCAACACCAACCCCGAATCCGGGGCGCGCACACAGAGAATCTGAAGTCTTGATTGACGTTACGATCGGGCTCCCTGGGGCGGCACATCTCGCGGCTCCACGGAGCGCCGGTTCCTTCCGGCTCCACCCGCCCCACTTCCAATACCGGCGATCTCAGTGGGCTCGCCCCCGTGCGCGGCTGGATGCCGGCGCACCGGGGGAGTCTGTCACGAATCCGGCGGTGGTGTCCAGTGGGGAAAGCAGGGCGCCCGGAAACTGGGCAGGTCTCGGGGTTGTCGGATTCGCGCCGGGATGGGTGCCGATTGCCGCCAGACGGAAAGGGGAAGGGCGGATGCACCGCCCCTCCCCTCGGACTCTCGATTGAATACTTCAGAACTCCGGACAAGAATCGCGAACGCGGAGTTGGGTTGTCTGGACCTTTGGCCGAGACTCCTGAACGCAGGACCGACTTGCCTGATCGTTCGGCCGAGGCTCGCAGACGCAGAGCCCCTTTGCCCGGGTCCTCCGGGAGGGTTTCGGGTCGATCAGTTCAGGAAGACCAGGCGTTTCTTGGCGAACTCCTTTCCATCGCGAGAGAGCCGGACCAGATAGAGCCCGCTCGCTGCGGACCGGCCGCCTTCCGCCCGGCCGTCCCACCGGATCTGGAACGGTCCCGGCGAGACCCTCTGTTCGATCGACTGCACTTGCCGTCCCGCCAGATCGAAGACCTCCAGGCGGACGGTACCGGCGGCGGCAACCGAACCCTGGAGCACGGCCGAACCTCGGGCCGGCATCGGCCCGATCGATTCCAGAACGTCGGTCGGCATCGGCGCTGCGGGGCTCTCCAGCGCCTTGCCATCCGGATACTCCACGGATCTCGCCGCACCCCACTCCGAGAAACGGCCGGTCGTCTTTTCCACGTTGCGGGCCTTGACCAGGAACCGGTCCAGCGGCTCGGCGGGAATCCGCAGGACCGCGCCCCGAGACGGGTTGAACGAGGACGGAACCAGCGCGAACTGCTCGGGGCCCCAGTCCCCTCCGGTCCACTGGCGGTAACAGAACTCGACGGACGCGACGTCGCCCTGGTTCCTGGGCATGACCTGCACGGCCAGATTGTCCCCTTCGGGCCAGGAGAACGGCTCTATCCACTGAGGCGGAGCCGACGCTCGGTGGTCCACCCGGGTGACCATCTCCGCCGGGGTCAGCCCCGGGTCGGTGATGCGGATGTAGCAGGGCGCCTCGCTCATGTAGGCCGTGAAGAACGTTTCGTAGACGCCGGTCGGCTGGTAGTTCCCCTCGAAGCTCCGAATGGTGACCGGAACCTGATTCGGATTGACGTCGACGCAGAGATCCTTTGGCGTGCCGCTCGTCCAGGCCACGATCACAAAGTCGGCCTGATCCTGGTACAGGTAGACATGGTCCTCGTTCGATCCGCCGGCCGAAGAGACGCATTGGTTGGTCCGGTAGAAGCGGAAGTCGCCGGGCGGTATCCGCTGGACCAACGTTGCGGCATTCAGCTCCGCATTCATCTGTGCCTGCGCCGCCAGCGCCCCCGCCGGGGTGCCGTCGATCTCCATGAGGCCGAAGCTCTGGTTCCAGGGGACGTATCCCTGGGTCACGACATCGAACATGTAGACCGGGGACGCGCCGGAGCCGAGCCACATCAGTTCGTGCCGAATCATCTTCACGGCGCCGTCCCTGGCGTGGGCCAGAGAGCCGCTCGTTCCGTCGATGAACCCGAAGTTGGAGCTGTCCCAGAGCGGGACCGCCCGGTCCGCCTGCAGCGATCCCGGGTTGTATCCCGTTTCCGTCAACGCGTACCTCGAGACCGCCACCGGCGGCGGGGCGTCTTCGACCGCGTTGTGTACCGAGATGAGCTTGGAGATGCCCCCTCCGGCGATGTTGAGCTCCGGATCGACGAACTCCCCGTTCTCATAGTCGAGATAGGTATTGATCCCGATTCCATCCAGGACATCCTTGACCTTCTGGTTGGGGATTTCCGGAACCTCCTGGGCGAAGAGCCCTGTGAGATACGGTTCGATCACCCAGTTCAGGGTGGTCATGACGCAGTCGCCGCCGAGCACCTGCGCTCCGTGGAGGATGTACCGTGCTTCGGTGAGGAAGTCCCACTGGCCGTACGGGTAGGCGGCATCCATCTCGTTGCGGAAAATCCAGTCCTGCATGCGGGGGGTATGGCCGGCGCCATACAGGCCGTTCAGCCATCCCAGATAATCCTCGTACAGGTCCCAGTCGCTGACGGAGGCGAGGTTGAAACCATCGGGCACGGAGTTGACCACCGGGCTGATCTCGATTCCGTGCTCCCAGGCCTCGTCAGCCACGAAGCCCGAGGTGGCTGTCTCACCGGTGCACCCGGGATTGAAGCAGACGGTGCCGTAGTTGAAGTTGCCGAACTCCCGCTGGCGGTGGTATCCCAACCGACTCAGCCAGTCGTTGGCCTCGTCCAGACTCATCCCGCCGGCGGTCGCGGGAGGATAGTGCCCGGAAGTCCAGCTCTCGCCGCCTCCGCTGCCGGCGCTGGAGTGCATGCCGAAGTTTCCCCGGGCGCCGGCCGGCAGCGGCACCGGGTCGCGGATCACCGCGAAGCTCGTCTCCTCCCGGTCCACGCGGTAATCGATGCCGTTTCCGTATTCGACGACGAGCTTGAAGACGCCCAGTGTCTGCTCCCCCGTCGTGAATGGGATCTGATAGTTCTTCCGGCTGCCGCCGAGGAAGTTGATCGGGAAGTCGCCGCTGGCCAGGGGAACGGTCCCGCCCTCGAGGCTGTAGACAGACCAGTAGATTCCACCCGGCGGTCGCCGGATCGCCTGGTAGATCTCGACGTTGAACTCCAGATCTTCGACTTCGCTTTCCAGATAGGTATGCGTGCGCTCGGTTGTTCCGTCGCGGCGGATCGTGAGGAAGATGTCCTCGCCGCTGGTATGGCACTCGAATGGGCGAATCGTGCCCCCGTCTCCGACCGTCGTGAACTGCACCGCGTCCATCCAGACGATCGACCCGGGGGGAAGGGTCGCCTCGGGGGTGGAGCCCTGGACGCACTCGATCAGCAGGGCGTACTTCTGGCCGGCGACGAGGCTCTCCGTGGTGCGAAGCGTGAAGCGGCTCCAGGTCGTGGGCACCCAGACATCTCTGTGGTGCGCCTCTCCCTCGGGACAGGATTCCCCGGGATAGCGCACGCAGATCGCCTGCCACTCACCCTGGTCATCCAGGGTGTGCAGACTGACCCGGAGGCGCACCTGCGTCGCCGGAGCCACCGGGGCGGACCGGGCATAGAAGCTGATGTCGTAGGGTCCGTCGGTGGGCGCGACGACATAGTCCCACGACAGAGCGAAGAACGCCGATTCGTTCTTCACCGGATCGTAGTACGGCCTGTCCATGCTGATCTTGAGGGACCGCTGCCCGTGCTGCTTGACCGAGGTGTCGAACGTGAACCCCTGGAATGCCGAAGGCAGGTTGGCGTCCGGCGAGATCACGGACTCCTTGAAGGTTCGCTGGAAGTACTGGCACCCGTCCAGGGCGGCGGTGTTGGCGTCGCCCACTTCGAAGCTGGAGTTCTCATTCAGCAGATTCACGCTGCTGGCGAAGTACCCCGGCCATAGCCGGTGCGGCTGGTAGCTGTCGATGTTCTCCGCCCAGGCATGAGCGATGCCCGGCAGCATCACCGCCAGGAGCAGCAGTGAAGCCAGACCTGGAACCCGCCCGCGCCGGCGAACGCCGGGCCGCAACGGCACTACGATCAACATGCTGACCTCCCATTCCTGGAGTCTTGCCTCCGGCCCCATGCCGGATGCGCTCGGATGAAACGGGTCCGGCGACGCGACGACCCCGAGGCCGATGTCCGACGATCGGCGGAACCGCCATTCATCCCGTCCGCGGATCGAAGCGGTCCACCCCCGACACGCGCCTCGCCGCGCGATGGAGCAAGGCAATGGAGATGCCGAGGGCCGCCGGTTTCGCGCGGGGTTGGCATGTTGCGTTCCGGCTGGACCTTGCCGAGCCACGTCCGCGCCGGGTCCACGCGGGCTGCCCGGCGGACCTCGTTCACCCTGGGCGCGGCTGTGCGGATCTGTGCGGACCCTCCGTCCGCCGGTCCGGCTGGGGTTTGACCGGCATCTGCTCGCGGAGTAGCCTCCCCTCGGTCGTGGGGGCGTGCGTCGTGCGGGGTGCCGGATCCGATCCCCCGGCCGTCCGCTCTCGACGCCCGCTCGCGGGGCCGAACCACAAGGAGCCACGCCTATGCGCATTCACCAGTTCCAGGTCACGCCCGCCCTGCCCGACTCCCTGGCGCCGCTGAAAGAGATCGCCTACAACCTCCGCTGGGTCTGGGACCACGACAGCATCGAGCTCTTCCGGCGCATCGACAAGAACCTCTGGGAAGACGCCGGCCACAACCCGGTCCGAATGCTGGGCGAAGTCGACCAGCCGCGGCTGGAGCAGTTGGCCGTGGATGACGGCTTCCGGGTTCACATGCACCGGGTCCTCGGCGAGCTGCATCGGCACCTGGAGCGGCGTCCCTGGAGCGGCGGGGAGCTCCCGCAGGACGGCGATGGCACGGTGGCCTACTTCTCGGCGGAGTTCGCCATCACCGAATGCCTGCCGATCTACTCCGGCGGATTGGGCATCCTCGCCGGCGATCATCTGAAGTCGGCTTCCGAGCTGGGCATCCCGCTCGTCGGCGTCGGCCTGCTCTACCAGAAGGGCTACTTCCGCCAGTACCTGACCAACGACGGCTGGCAGAACGAACGCTACCCCGTCAACGACTTCCCGACGCTGCCGGTCACGCTCGAGCGCGGCGCCGACGGCTCGCCGCTGCGCGTGCCGGTCGAGATGGCCGACCGCCTGGTGGTGGCGCAGGTCTGGCGGGCCCAGGTCGGACGCATCCCGCTGATCCTGCTCGACACCAACATCGAGCCCAACACGCCGGCGGACCAGGACATCTCGGACCAGCTCTATGGCGGCGACAAGGAGACGCGCATTCGCCAGGAGCTGCTGCTGGGTGTCGGAGGCCTGCGCGCGCTTGAGGCGATGGGGATTCGACCGACCGTCTGTCACATGAACGAGGGGCACTCCGCCTTCCTGGCCGTCGAGCGCACCCGCGCGCTGATGGCGGCACATGGGCTCCCGTTCGAGGCGGCGCGGCTGGCGTCCGAGGCCGGCAACGTCTTCACCACCCACACCCCCGTGCCCGCGGGGATCGACGTCTTTCCGGCGGCCCTCGTGCAGGCCTACCTCAAGCCGTACGCCGAGAAGATGGGGATTGCGGTCGAGAAGCTGGTCGAGCTGGGCCGCGACACCTCCACCAGCGAGTTCAGCATGGCGGTGCTCGCGATCCGGATGGCCAACCGCATCAACGGAGTCAGCCGGCTGCACGGCCGCGTATCGCGGCGGATGTTCGCTCATCTCTGGCCGGGTACGCCGGAGGAGGAAGTGCCCATCGGGCACATCACCAACGGCATCCACGCGCGCTCCTGGATCTCCTACGACATCGCCTCGCTCTACGATCGCTATCTCGGCCCGCGCTGGACCGAGGATCCCTCCGACCAGTCCGTGTGGGAGAGCGTCGGGGAGATTCCCGATGAGGAGCTGTGGCGGACGCACGAGCGGAGGCGCGAGCGGCTGGTGGCCTTCGCCCGGCGAACCCTGGCGCGGCAGCTCGAGAATCGCGGCGCGTCCGACACGGAGCTTCGCCTGGCGGCGGAGGTCCTCGACCCCCGCGCGCTGACGATCGGTTTCGCCCGGAGATTCGCACCCTACAAACGCGCCACGCTGCTCTTCCGCGATTTCGAGCGGCTGGTGCGCATCCTGTCCGGCCCGGATCGGCCGGTGCAGATCCTCTTTGCCGGCAAGGCCCATCCCCGGGACGAGAAGGGCAAGGACCTCATCCGCCAACTCGTCCACCACATCCGTGATGAGCGCATCCGCCGGCGGATCGTGTTCCTGGAGAACTACGACATGATCATCGCCCGCTACCTCGTGCAGGGCTGCGACATCTGGCTCAACACGCCCCGGCGGCCGCACGAGGCCAGCGGCACCAGCGGCATGAAGGCCGTCGCCAACGGTGCGCCCAACCTGAGCATCCTGGACGGATGGTGGGACGAAGCCTACACGCGTGACGTCGGTTGGGCCATCGGCCACGGTGAGGAGTACGAGGACGAGGACCTCCAAGATACCGTCGAAGCGGACTCGATCTATGACCTGCTGGAAAACGACATCGTCCCGCTCTTCTACACGCGCGGCAACGACGGCCTTCCGCGTGGCTGGATCGCCAAGATGAAGGCTTCCATGCGGCAGCTCTGCCCCGTGTTCAACACCAACCGCATGGTCTGCGACTACGCGAGCGAGTACTACGCCGCATCCGCGGAGCGGTACCGGTTGCTTATTGCCGAGAAGGGCGCGCGGGCCCGAGCCCTCGCCGCCTGGCAGGAGCGCGTGGCGCGCGAGTGGCCCGGCGTCCGGGTCCAAGGCGTCCAATCGACCGGCGCGGATGAAGCCAGAGTCGGGCGGCAGGTCGACGTCAAGTGCCAGGTGGCCCTGGGCGAACTGACGCCCGAGGACGTCGCCGTCGAGATCGTGACGGGTCGCGTCGACGAGCACGGGCGGTTCGCCGGACCACAGACCGTGATCATGCGCTGCGCGGGGCGTGAAGCCGCCCGCGCGTACCTCTATCGCGGTGAGATCGAATGCCGGCGAAGCGGGCGCGAAGGGTACGCGATCCGGGTCATGCCCAGCCACGCGGATCTCTGCAACCGACACGTGATGCGGCTCGTCCACTGGTGGGAGTAGCCCGGGAACGCCGCGGCGGTGGCGCGCCGACGGGCCCGGCCGCCGTCGCGCGTCTCGAGTGCGGTCACCCCAACGCGGAGCGCGCCGGGTCTCCGGCAGCGTGCCCGGTTCCGGCGCGCCGTTCTCCTTGGATCTGAGCGAGCCAGGCCAGAGCCGAGATGCGGCTCCGACCTGCCGTCATGACCTCAGCTCCAGTATCGCTCCAGCCGTCCCGCGCAATTGGGAACGTGGCAGGTGTCCCCGAGATGCTTGGCCGTGGCCGCCGAGGAACACACCCCGCCGCACGTGCTGCACTTCAGATCGAGACGGTAGGTGAGGCTCTCGGTGCGCCGGAGCATGGCGCAGGGGAGGAGGTTGCCGTTACAGTTCGTGCCGTTCGTGTTCATGATGCCGCAGATGGAGCCGGGGATCCGGCCGGCGGGCCAGTAGGTCCCGCACTTCGCGCATTGCAGTTCCATGAGTGCCTCCTGGGCGTGATGAGGTTCGGGCACGGTGCACACCCGCGATCGTGGTCTGGGCGTCTTCGCTGTCCAAAGACCCGTTCGTTCCGCCCCAACCGCCGGGATAGAGGATGCTCAACCGCGACCGGCGCTGCAAGACGCATCTTCCGGGCTCCGGATCCCGGGCGTCGCAACGCGCCCGATCACGGCTCCCGGAGGAGTCCCCCCTCGTAGATGCGCCGTACGATCGTCTCGATTTCCTGCTCCTGGATCAGCAGGTCCTTCACCCGGTGGTTCCGAAAGAGCGCCGTCATCAGCGCCTCGACGCCGTTGCCGTCTCCGCCGGCCCGGAGGCGCAGCCAGACCCGGTTGGCTTCGCGGCGGATCACCTCCGCGCCGGGCAAGGCGATCTCGCCCGGGGGAGTCTCGAAGTCGACGACCAGGACGCGATCGCTGCCGAACCGCTGCCTCAGCTCCGTAAGCTCGCCGTCGAACACCAGATGGCCCTGGTCGATCATAACGACCCGTTCGCACAGCTTCTCGACATCCCCCAGGTCGTGCGTGGTCAGGATCACGGTCGTCCCTCGCTCCCGATTCATGACGCGGATGAACTGGCGGATCCGCTCCTTGGCGACGACGTCGAGCCCGATCGTCGGCTCATCCAGGAAGATCAGCGCCGGATCGTGCAGTAGGGCGGCCGCGAGGTCGGCCCGCATCCTCTGACCCAGGCTCAGGTTCCGCACCGGTGTCTGCAGCAAGGGCCCCAGATCGAGGAGATCCTCGAACCGAGCCAGATTCTGGCGATACCGGTCCCGGGGCACGGCGTAGAGGTGGCGGATCAGCTCCAGCGATTCGACCACGGGCAGGTCCCACCAGAGTCCCGTGCGCTGGCCGAAGACGACGCCGATGTGCCGCACATGCTCGACACGCTGCTTCCAGGGCACCCGCTGGTCGATCCGCACCTCGCCGCTGGTCGGAAAGAGGATGCCGGTCAGGATCTTGATCGTGGTCGACTTCCCGGCCCCATTCGGACCCAGGTAGCCCACCAGTTCGCCGCGCGCGATGTGAAGGGAGATGCCATCCACGGCGCGGACCACCCGATGCTCGCGCGTCAGCAGGTTGCGCAGCGCGCCCCATCCGCCGCGGTGATGCCGGTACACGCGGAACTGCTTGTGCAGATTCTCGATCTGGATCACGTGCTTTCCTCAGCTTCCGGTGCTCTGGTAGTGCCGGATGCCGAGTCGCCAGAGTCTCACGGCCCCGAGCAGGGCCGCACCGGCCAGGATCGGAGCCAGGAACGGGGTCCAGGCCGGCAGCCCCAGCGGGTCGGGCTTTCCCAGCAGGTAGAGGGCAGGGTAGTAGTTCACGAACGCCATGGGGATCACAAATGTGAAGATCGACCGCATCCAGGATTGGTAGATGTGCATCGGGTAGCTGGTCATGAACTGGCCCCCGAAGCTGAACATGTTGGTCAACTCCCCGGTCTGCGGAGTCCAGAACGCCGTGGCTGCGCCTGCGATGAAGATCGCCAGGAACACCATGAACCCCCCGCCCAGCATGGCGCCGAACCAAAGCCACGACCCGATTCCCCAATCCGGGCGGAGCAGGTGGAGCGCGAAGACGAGGGCCAGCATCCCCTGGGCGAAACGGCCGAGATGACGGAGCTGCAAGTCGCCCGTGAACATCTGGTACTCGACGCCCAGAGGACGTACGAGCAGCCGGTCGAAGTCACCCCGGACCACCCACCGGTCGAATTCGCCGAACGCCCCGCAGAAGATCTCGGCCGCCGTGAACGAAATGGTGGAGGTGCCGTAGAGAAACGCCACCTCTGCCAGGTTCCAGCCGCCGATCTGGCGAAAGCGGCCCATCAGTATGAAGAGGGCGATGAGATCGAGCGTCGTGACCAGGAAGTTACCTGCGATCTCGGTCCAGAAGGATGCGCGATACTGCATCTGCGATCGCAGTTGGGCCCCGAGCAGGGTGGCGTAAAGCCTCAGCCGCAAGTGCACCTCATCCTCCCTGGATCGAAAGGCGGCACATCGTGAAGCGGAGGATTCTGCGTCCCGCCAGGGTGAGTCCGATCAGCCAGACGAGTTCGCGCCCGAGGGCCATCGCGAGTTCCGCGGCCTCGGCCTTGCCCAGATAGATCATGATCGGCAGATGGGCCATGGCGCGAAAGGGCAGCCACTCCACGATAGAACGGAGCGCATCGGGGAGGAAGTTCAAGGGCACGATGAAGCCGGAGAAGAAAAGGATCGAGGTGCTCACGAGGTAGTTGATCCCGCGGCTGTCGGTCGTCCAGAACGCCAGGCTGCTGACGATGAAGCGAAATGCGAAGCTCAGAAGCATGCCGCAGATCATTGCCGCGAAGAAGAGCGGCCAGATCCCGATGCCGGCCGGCATTCGCGCGTGAAAGAGCCAGGCCCCCAGCAGATACGTCGGGAGTCCGCGGAACAGGAGGTAGTAGACGGCCCGCCCCAGATCGATCGCTCCCCAGTAGAGGTAGGTGTCCAGGGGGCGACACAGGTCGGCCGCAATTTCTCCCTTGATGATCGCCTCGGAGAGCTCGCGGCTGCCGAACGCCGACATGACCATGAGGAGCGCTTGGCTGATCGTGGCGTAGGTGACGGCGTCTCGCGCGTCCAGTCCCCCCACCTGGCCGCGGCCCTGGTAGAGGGCCAGGAAGATGAACACATACACCGCGCCGAAGAAGAGATTGGTGACGATCCCGGCCAGGTTGGCGGCGCGGTAGGCCAGGTGACGCTGGAACGACTTGAGCGCCACCTGAAGGTAGACGGTCATGTTTGCCTTCTGGCTCCGGACCTCGATTCCTCGCTGCCCGGCGCCCGGTCCAGCGTC
The DNA here is from genome assembly GCA_964473865.1 of uncultured bacterium. Taxonomy (GTDB): domain Bacteria; phylum Eisenbacteria; class RBG-16-71-46; order CAIMUX01; family CAIMUX01; genus CAIMUX01. The sequence goes on from CAYYQN010000006.1 coordinate 117,128, forward strand.
ATGAAGACGGCGGATCCGGAAGCGCAGAGAGAGGCGTCCTGGCGCATCTCGGCCGCAAGCCGGAAGGTTGCGCCCCGCCGCGAAGTGATGCGGGCCCGTAACTCCACATCGGAGCCGAGCCGGATCGGTCTCCGATACCGAACCTCCAGGCGGGCGGTCACGGCCGATATGCGCTGGAAGAACAGACAATGCGTCATCGCCGCGTCGAGAGCCATGGCGACGATCCCCCCGTGGAGGCGGTCCGGATAGCCCTGGTATCCGGGATCGCAGCGAAACACGCCGAAGACACCCGCCGCGCCGTCCGAGGTAAAGCGGAGGCCCAGGCCTCCCTGCTCCGCCGCGCGGCAGGCAAAGCATGCCGGATGGCATTGCTGGCGAAAACCAGGCTCCTCCGCGGGGGCGGGCACGGAGACCGCGGGCGTCCGCCGATCCGCTCCGCGGAGGGCCAGCACTCCTCCCGCCCGTTCCGGGCGCAGTGTCCGGATGCGATCTCGGGTCGTGGCCACGGCGCTCCTCCTCGGACCCGTGCTCTTGCGTTTCGGCACAGACCTCTCTTGCGGCCCGTCGCCTCGGCGCTGCCGATCGTCACTCCAGCCCGGGCTGGCTGACAGTTTCCGCAGCCCGCTAGATCGGATCCGTCGGCACCGGCGGTTCGGCCTCCAGCGCCTGGCGCAGGTCCGCGATGAGATCGTCGACGTCCTCGATCCCGACAGCGTAACGGACCAGGCCGTCGGTGATTCCGGCCTTCGCGCGTCCCGCGGCGCCCATGCTCGCGTGGGTCATGGACGCGGGATGCTCGATCAGGGACTCGACCCCGCCCAAGGAGACCGCGAGGGCCGCCAGACGGATGTGGTTCATCAGACTCTTGCCGGCTTCCAGACCCCCTTTCAACTCGAAGCTGATCGTCGCGCCGGGGCCCTTCATCTGTTGGCGCGCCAGCTCGTACTGGGGATGGGAGGGGAGTCCGGCGAAGCGGACCCAGGTGACCTCGGGGCGCGATTCGAGCCAGCTCGCAATCCGAGTCGCGTTCTCCTGGGCGCGGTCCAGGCGCAGGGCCAGGGTCTTGAGTCCGCGATGGACCAGGAATGCCTGGTGCGGGTCCATGTTGCATCCGGTGAGGATCATGGTGTCCCGCAGGCGCCGGTAGACGGCAGGATCGCGCGCAACGAGGATCCCGCCCACGACGTCCGCGTGGCCGTTGATCGACTTGGTGACGGAATGCAGGACGACGTCCGCCCCGAGGGTGAGCGGCTTCTGGAGATAGGGAGAGGCGAAGGTGCTGTCCACGGCCAGAAGCGCGCCGCGTTCTTTCGCCACCCGAGCCACGGCGGCGATGTCGGTGATCTGGATCATCGGATTCGACGGCGTTTCGATGTAGATCAGTCGAGTGTTCTCACGGCAGGCTTCCGCGACCGCCGAGAGATCAGACGTGTCAACGAACGTCGCGGACACTCCGAACTTGCCGAGGTGCTTCTCCATCAGCGTGCGCGAAGGTCCGTAGACCGAGGCGGTGCTGACCACGTGTTCGTCGCGCGCGAGAAGCGCGAGGCAGACGGTGGCTACGGCGCCCATCCCCGAGCTGGTGGCGATGCCGCCGGTCCCTTCCTCCAATTCGGCCAGACAGTCCTCCAGCGCGCGGATGGTTGGGTTCCCGATCCGCGTGTAGATGAACCCGTCCGCCTGGCCCGCAAAGCGGTCGGCGCCTACCTGGGTGTTCTCGAAGGCGAAGGTCGACGTCTGGTAGATCGGGGTGACGACGCTTCCGTACGGATCCGCCGGGGCGCCGGCGTGCACGAGTTGGGTGTGGAACCCCTGGCCCTTTGTCTTCATGGGTGTCCCCTAGTTGGAGCCGCGCGCATGATGCGCGCAGGCGTTGGCGGGCGTCATGGTACGCAGCGTGCCGGCCTTGAACGCCGCCACTGTCTCGGCGACCGTGGCGTGTTCCGCCTGGAACACCCGGAAGCCGGCCGCCTGGAGCTTGGCCAGAGCACCCATGCCGATCCCGCCGACCGCCACGCTGTCGATGCTCTGTCCCTGCAACGCTGCGAGGGGCGCGCACATGCCATGGCCGTGATGCTGGTTGTGATTCGGAATCGTCCGGTAGCTCCCGCTCGCAACGTCCACGAGGAGGAAGAGGGGAGCAGACCCGAAGTGGGCACAGACCGGGCTGTCCAGACCGCGGTCTTCGTTGACGGGGATGCAGATGTTCATGATGACTCCTTCCTTGGTTTCTCCTGATTTGCCGTCCGGTTCCGGCCCGCCGAGGACTGCGGATTCTTCGGCACTTCCGGCGCCGGCATCGTGCAGGCGACAGCAGCGACGGGGGCCCATGTGGACCGGGCCGCCTTCGATCCGCAGCGCCTTGCCGTGCACCAGAGCGTCGGCGATCTTGCGGTGAGCGGTCTCAAGGATTCGGCTGAAGGTGGGGCGCGAAACCCCCATCTTCTCTGCAGCCTGCTCCTGATAGAGCCCCTCCAGGTCTGCGAGCCGGGATGCCTCGAACTCGTCCAGGGTCAGGACGACCTCATCGAGTTCCGATAGCGGCCGGCCCGCCGGCTTGAAGATCGCGACCGGCGGCCTTCCGGCAACCAGGCGGCGGCAAAACGGTCTTGGCACGAATGGCCCTCCGGGGACATAATGGACATAGGTGCATTATCTGTCAAGCGGCCGGTGGGCGGCGCGAGGGAGTCCTTCGGCGGGCGAGAGGTCCGGCGGAACGGCCGGCCTGTGAAGCGCGCGCCCTGAATCCTTCGCGGTCACGGCCCGGGAGGGGCCGGACAGCCCGGTAGGACGGCCGGCATTCGCGGCGCCGGGCGCGCCGGTGGACCGTCGCATTGACAGTGCCGGAGCCATGAGTGCACCATCGGTCCCGGTAGACACCGCGGCAGCCCGCTAGCGCAGGTCTGGGAAGAGGCAACGTGCGCGGATTCAAGAGGATATCGATGAGAACCGTCTCACCGGCCGCTCATGCCGGATTCGCCCGGGCTTGCGTTGCCGGCGCCACCGCAACGGGCCGTGGACTGAGTCTGGCGACGCTGTTGGTCGCGGCCTCCGCGTGGTTGGGAAATGCCCCGGTCCAGGGCGCGGTGCCGATCCCGGTCTTCGTGACGATCGAGCCGCAAGCCTACTTCGTGGAGCGAATCGGCGGCGAGCGGGTGCGGGTGGAGGTTCTCGTGGGGCCCGGCCAGTGCGCGGAGACGTTCGAAGCGACGCCCAAACAGCTCGCCCGGATGTCGGGAGCGCGGCTCTACTTCACCGGCGGCATGCCGATGGAGGAGACGCTGGTCCCTCGACTGCGGGGTAGCTTTCCCGGGATGGTGGTCATCGACACCCAGACCGGGATCGACCGCCGCCTCTTCGACGACGGCGGGGAACGCGAAGCGAGGCCGGGTGGAGTGGGCGGCCGACTCGAAGGCAACGCGCGTGGTGAACTCCCCGGCGAGGCACGCGGGGAGCATGCCCACGAGGCGACGGGCGCCGTGCATGCTCACGAGGCGCCGGGAACCGATCACGCCCACGAGGCGACGGGCGCCGAGCATGCGCACACCGGCCTCGATCCGCACACCTGGCTCGATCCCACATTGGCCAAGGTGATCGCCCGCAACATCACGAGCGGTCTGGTCCAGGTCGATCCCGCCGACTCCTCACTCTATCGCGCGAACTTGCGCTCCCTGGAGGCGGATCTCGACCGCGTTGACGCCGAGATCCGGGCGCTCCTCGCCCCGGCACAGGGCCGCACGATGCTCGTCTACCACCCGTACTTCGGCTACTTTGCCCGCGCCTATGGCTTACGGCAGGTGGCCATCGAGGCCGGCGGCTTCCGCCCCGGGTCGAAGTATCTGGCCGGTGTCATCGATTCCGCCCGACGCCAGGAGATCCGGGCGATCTTCGTGCAGGAGGGAGTCGCCCGGTCTGCCGCGGAGGCGGTCGCCCGCGAGATCGGCGGTCAGGTCATCATCCTCGATCCGTTGTCGCGGGACTACCTCGTCAACCTCCGCGAGATGGCGCAACGCGTGCGCGAGGGCCTCACGGCAAGATGAGGCGACGGGAGTGTCTGACCGTCGGAACGGTTGCCCCGGCCCGTCCCGCGTGGAGCGTCGGTTGACCCCCCCGGCCGACATCGCGGTCCCCGCCGTCTCGATTCGCGACCTCTGGTTCGCGTACGACGGCCCCCCGGTCTTGCGGGGGGTCTCGTTCGACATCGCCCCGGGCGACTTCGTGTCCGTGATCGGGCCGAACGGCGGCGGGAAGACCACGCTCTTGAAGCTTCTTCTCGGCCTTCTGTCGCCCACCCAGGGGAGCGTGGAGGTTCTGGGCGGCACGCCCGAGGCCGCGCGCCAACGCCTCGGCTACATGCCGCAGCAAACATCCCTCGATGCCAGTTTTCCAGTCACCGCCATGGACGTCGTGCTCATGGGCCGGCTCGGCCGCCGTTTTCCCGCCGGGCCGTTTCGCCTCGCCGACCGCGAGGCGGCCGAGAAGGCGCTGGAGGACGTCGAGGCGCGCGATCTGGCGCATCGCGGCTTTTTCTCCCTGTCCGGGGGACAGCGTCAGCGGATCCTCATCGCGCGCGCGCTCGCTCCGGCTCCGAGCCTCCTGCTCCTGGATGAGCCGACCGCCAGCCTTGATCCGGCGGTGCAGGACGATCTGTATGAGCTCCTCACCCGGCTGAACCAGCGGATGACGGTGGTGCTGGTTTCCCACGACGTCGCCGTCGTGTCGAAGCATGTCCGCACGGTGATCTGTGTCAGTGGTGAGGTGGCGATCCATCCGGTCGAGGCGATCAGCGGGGAATTGGCCCGGGCTCTGTTCCACGGGTCGGCGGAGGCGAAGCTCGTGCGGCACGATCAGTGCGAGGGCGGGCATCTGGGGCATCTCCCGGGCACGCGGCACGAGGGGCACGCCGGTCCTCACCATGTCCCCGCCTCGGGGGGAGCGAACCATGATAGCGGGAGCGGCACGGGCGGTACCGGCACGGGAGGGAACGGCCCGGGCGGGACTGGGCAGCCCGGAACGGCGATCGCGGCGACGACGGACCGCCGGGAGCCGAGGTAGGCGATGGGCGAGTTCCTGGGCTCTCTGGCCGCGCACTCCTTCCTGCAGAACGCCCTCTGTGCGGGGCTACTGGCGAGCGTGGCCTGCGGGGTGGTGGGCGCCTGGGTGGTCACCCGACGCATCACGGTGATCGCCGGGAGCATCGCCCACGCCGTCCTCGGCGGAATGGGCGCCGCGTACTACCTGCGCGTGGTGAAGCACTGGGAGTGGCTGAGCCCGCTCCATGGCGCGGTGGTCGCGGCCCTCCTGGCCGCGCTCGCGATCGGCTGGATGAAGGCCCGCGGAGACGAGCGTGAGGACACGGTGATCTCGGCGCTCTGGTCGATCGGCATCGCGGTGGGCGTGCTCTTCCTGTTCCTGACGCCCGGGTACAAGACCGACCTCATGAGCTACCTGTTCGGCAACATCATCATGGTCGACGCCGCGGCCTTGCGGTTGCTCATGGCTCTCGACGCGGTGGTGCTGGTGGCCGCGGTGGTCTTCTACAATCCGCTGCTGGCAGTCTGTTTCGACGAGGAGTTCGCTCGGCTGCGGGGCATCAACGTCCAGTTCTTCTATACGCTGCTCCTTTGTCTGACGGCGCTCACCATCGTCACCTTGATCTACGTCGTCGGGGTGGTGATGGTGATCGCCCTGATCACGCTGCCGGTGTCCGTGGCGGGCCGCTTCTCGCGGCGGCTCTGGCAGATGATGGCGCTTTCCGCCCTGCTGTGCGCGCTGCTCACGACCGCCGGGTTGGCCATCAGCTACCAGCCGGATCTTCCGGTGGGGGCGACCACGATCCTGCTCACCGCGGCGGTCTACGCGGTCGTCAGCCTGGGCGCCGGGCTGCGCCAGGAGAGGAGCAGGCGCGCGTCGACCCGGGCCGCGGCAAAACGAGGAGGAGTGCCGAAGTGACGGCTGGTCTCGCCATAGTCAGGACGCCATGACGCCATGATGCCGCTGTTGCGCGAAGTGGTCGGCATCCTGAACGAGATGGCGATCTATCTCCTCCTCGGCTTCTTCCTGGCGGGGCTGCTCCACGTCATCCTGCAGAAGCGGCCGGGGATGTTGGCGCCCCTCGCGGGCCCGGGCGCCAAACCGGTCTTCCTGGCGGCGCTCATCGGTACGCCGATGTCTCTTTGTTCGTGCAGCGTGCTCCCGACCGGCGTGCAGCTGGCGCGAAACGGGGCCCGCAAAGGCGCGGTGGCGTCCTTTCTCATCACCTGCCCCGAGACGGACGTGGTCTCGGTGACCCTTACCTACACGCTGCTCGGACCCTTCATGGCCGTGTTCCGTTGGGTTGCGGCAATGGTGACCGGCATCAGCGCCGGACTGGTCATCAACCTCCTCGACCCGCGGCCGCGGCCGGCCGGTCCGGTCGTGCCGGGCGGGACGGATCGGGCGGCCGGCGCGCCCGCTGCCGAGCCATCGGCCGCCCCGAGCCAACAAGCCGCGCCCCCATCGTGCGAGGACGGTTCTTGCGCCGCTGTGCGGCAGTTGCGTCCCCGAGGCTGGCTGGCCGAGACGCTTTACTACGGCTTTGTCGAGCTCTTTGATGATCTCCTCCTGCCGTTGCTCCTCGGGATCACCATTGGCGCGGTCCTCACGGTTCTGGTTCCCACGTCGAGCCTCACCCGGTTCGCGGGCGATCCGGTATTGAGCTACGCGGCCATGCTTCTCATCGGGATACCGCTCTACGTCTGTGCCAGCGCGTCAACGCCGATCGCAGTCGGACTCATCGCCGGCGGAATCAGCCCGGGTGCGGCCCTGGTCTTCCTGCTGGCCGGGCCGGCCACGAATGCGGCGAGCATCCTCGTCCTGGCGAAACAGTTCGGGCGGCTGATCTTCGGGATCTACCTCTCCATGATCGGCCTGGTGGCGGTGGCGATGGGACTGCTGCTCGACTTCATCGTGAAGCAGGGGCTTCTGGCCGCGCCCGACCCGTTGACGCGGATCGCCGGCGAGTCCACGTTGCTTGCCTGGCTCGGGACCCTGGTCTTCCTCGGATTGGCCCTGTGGAGTCTCTGGCGGCGGCGTGCGGACCGGCGATTCCTCGCCTGGCTCGAGCGCAGGTTTGGCTGGCGCGTGCGCGCTCGCTCGCTCGCCGGTGCCGTACTGGCGATCGTCCTGCTGGGGTGGCTTTCCAGCGGTCTCTTCAGCGTGAAGGCGGGGGAGCGGGCCGCAGTCACCCGGTTCGGCGCCGTCACGGCGGCCGACCTGGGTCCCGGGCTTCACTATCATTGGCCCGCGCCGATCGGCCGGGTGCACCTCGCGCAAGTGGGAACGATCCGGCGCGTGGAGATCGGATTCCGCACCGGGCCGGCCTCCGGAGCTTCGGCCTCTTCCGGTGCGGTCTTCGCGGGCTCAGCTCAGCCGGGCCCAACCGTCGCCGGTCGGGCCGCCGGCGGGGCTCGCGGCCGAAAGGGCGCCCCTTCCGCCTCCCTGGTGACTCCGGGCCCGCAGGACGAGGGCGTCGCCAGACCCGGTCAGCTGGCCACCCATGGCGCGCCGACCGAATCGTGGATGCTGACCGGTGACGAGAACATCGTCGACGTCCAGGCCGTTGCGCAATATCAGGTGCAGGACTCACCGCAGGCGCTGCGGGCATTCCTCTTCGGCCTGGAGGATCCGGACCGCCTGGTGCGGGCGGCCGCGGTGGGTGCGTTGCAGCAGGCGCTCGGCGGGCGCGGCATCGAGTCGATCCTCACGGAAGACCGCGCTGCCGTGGAACGGCAGGTCCGGGAGGATCTGATGCAGCCGAGCCTCGATGCCTGGGGGAGCGGCATCCGGGTCGTGGACTTCCGGCTGGTCTCGGTGCACGCCCCGACGCCGGTGCACTGGGCGTTTCGGGATATTGCCGGAGCGGTGGAGGACGCGCGGAACTACGAGAACCAGGCGCGCGAATACTCGGAGCGGATCGTGCGCGAGGCCCAGGGAGACAGCGCGCGCGGCGTGTTCCTGGCCCAGGGACAAGCCGCGGAGCGCGTGCGCACGGCCGAAGGCGAGGCGGACGCCTTCCTGGATCAGAGCGGCGAGTACCGCCGCGCGCCCGGGCTTACCCGCTCGCGCCTCTACTTTGAGAAGCTGGATGCCGTGCTGCCCGGGATGGACCTCTATATCGACCTCACCAGTTCTCGTGGACCCGGGCCATCGATCTGGATCAAGCGGGGACCCGGTTACGAGGGGCTGCCGTTTTCGGGAGACGTCGCCCCGGCGTCCCCGGGCGGCGGGTCGCGTTCTGTCATGCGCGGCGGGAGCACCGCGCCCCGATCGGCCGGATCCGGCGCCGCGGGAACCGGCGGGGCCCAGGGAGAGCTGCGGTGAATCCAGGAATCATGGTCGCGGAGACGTTCCGACGGGAGGTGCAGCCGTGAGACGCTATGGACGGGTGTTGATTGCCGTCGCCGGCCTGGCCTGGATCGGCAGCGCGTTCTTCGCGGTTCCGGTCACCGAGTATGCGATCGTGCTCCGCTTCGGTAGTCCGGTGCGCATCGTGAACACGCCGGGCCTGGCCATGAAGCTGCCCTTCCCGGTCGACCGGGTGGCCCGCTTCGACCGGCGGCTCCTGGTCTTCGATCTGCCGGGGCCCGACGAACCGGCCCGCGAGCTTCTCACCCGGGACAAGAAGAACATCGAGGTGCAGAGCTACGCCTGTTGGAGGGTGCGGGACCCGCTCCGGTTCCTGCAGACCGTGGGCGGACGGGACGGTGCCGAGTCGTACCTGCGCGACATCTTTGTCTCGGAACTGGGTCAGCAGCTCGGTCGGCACGACCTGTCGGCGCTCATTTCCGTCAATCCCGCCGAGCTGCGGCTGACGGAGATCGCGGGCGCGGTGCGCGAGGCCTGCGGCGCGGCGGCCACGCGAGAGTGCGGCGTCGAGATCGTCGACTTCCGCGTCAAGCGGATCAATTTGCCGGAACAGAACCGGGAGAGCGTCTTCGAGCGGATGCGCGCCGAGCGGAAGCAGATTGCCACCCGCTACCGCAGCGAAGGGGAGCAGCAGGCCAGCGTGATTCGGGCCGATGCCGACCGCCAGCGAATGGAGATCCTCGCTGATGCCAAGCGAGAAGCGTTGCAGATCCAGGGTGAGGCCGAGGGAGAGGCCGCCCGGGTCTACAACCAGGCGTTCGGGAAGCACCGCGAGTTCTACGAGTTCCTGCGCACGCTGTCGTCCTACGAGAAGACAATGACCGACCGCGCCACCATCCTCCTGCCGCCGGGGATGGAGTACCTGAGGCTCTTCACCGACCCGCAGCTCAAAGGGGCCTCCGGGCGTGGTTCCGCGACCTCGGAACCGGCGGCGGGCGGGCAGCCGTGACGCGAATGCCGGCAGCGGTCGCCGTGGCCCGAGGCGCCCGGACACAGGTCGGGGCCACGCTCGGCCCGGGTAGGACGGTCCGCCCGGGTGGCCGAAACCGGGTCGTGGTCACGGTTGACTTCAGTGGCCGGGAGGAGGCGCCCGCATGAACCCCCTGTCCTGGCTGCGCTGGCCCGCGGGCGCCGGGGAGTTCCATCAGCGACACCTTGCCGGAACGAAGGCCTGGCGTTTCCTGCTCCTGCCTCTGACCGTCTGGCTCCTGACCGGCTTCTACGTCGTGCAGAGCAATGAACGCGGCGTCGTGCTGCGGTTCGGCCGGATCCAGGGGCGCACCGGGCCCGGGCTTCATTGGACGTGGCCGTGGCCGGTCGACCGGGTCTTCCACCCCCGCGCGACGGCGGTGCAGCGGATCGAGGTGGGATTCCGGTTCTTAGGGAGGCTCGTCGACACCGAGGAAGATGCCCGCCGCTCCGACATGCTCACCGGCGACGAAAACATCCTGAAGTTGATGATGGTCGTGCAGTACAAGCTCCGGGATCCCGCCGACTACCTCTTTCGGACCGAAGAACCTGACTTCCTGATCGAGCGCGCGGTGGAGTCGGCCCTGTCCTCGGCCGTCTCGTATCGTCGGGTGGACTACCTCCTCACGGGCGCGAAGTCGGAAGTGCAGATCGAGGCGATCGAGTCTGCACAGCGGCTGCTCGATCTCTACGGGGCGGGGATCACGCTCCTGGGCGGCAACCTGCAAATGGTCTCTCCGCCGGTTCCGGTGATTGCGGCCTTCAACGACGTGACGGCGGCCAAGAAGGATGCCGAGAAGCAAGTGGAAGACGCTCGCCTCTACGCCAACCAGACGATCCCGGGCGCGCATGGGGAGGCCGCGCAGATTGTCAGCGCCGCGCGGGGAGCGGCCGACCTCCGCGTGAATCAGGCGAAGGGCGAGGCCGACCGGTTCCAGAGCCTGCTCGCCGGGTACCTTCGCGACCCGCAGGTGATGAGGCGCCGGCTCTACCTGGAGACCATGGAGAAGGTGCTCGCCCGAGCCGACGTGGTGGTCGTTCGCGACGCCTCCAAGGTGACGATCCTCGACGAGCCGGCGGCGTCGCCTTGACCCCGGATCTCGCGCCCGCGGACGGGGCGGCAATCGTCGGGGACGGGCGCCTCGCTTCCTTCCGCCGCTCGGTGGCGCTGGTTTACGGCGTCGGCCTGATCCAGGGCGCGTTCGGCGTCACGATCGCCGCCTCCAGCGTCGCGCTGCGAGACCGGCTGGCCCTCAGTGACACGCTGTACGGGTCCCTCTTCGTTCCGGCCCTGCTCCTGGCGATGATCACCTCCCTGTCGGGGCACGCGCTGTTGCGCCGGTTCACTCTGCGGGCCTTGTTTCTCTTCTCCTTGACCACCGAAGTGATCGCTCTCTCGCTGATGGCGCTGGCGGGAGCGCTCGGCCGGCCGCTCGGCCTGCCGGTGATCCTCGTGGGGGTGGCGTTGGCCGGGCCGGCCATGGGGGCGTTCGGAATCACGCTGAACACCGCGGCCATTGAGCTCTTCCCGGTCCGGCGTGACCGGGCGCTCACCGCCATGCACGGCCTTCTGGGGGCCGGCGCCACTGCCTGGCCGATCGTCGTCGCCGTCGCGACGGGGGTCCGGCTCTGGCCGGCGGCGCCGTTGCTTCTGGCCGGCCTGTTCGCGGCGGCGTTGTTTCTCGCGCGGAGGCATCCGGTAGAGGGGGTCGCCGATGGGATCCACCCGGCGCACGCGCAGAGCCAGGTGCCGCGCCGCATGGGCCTGCGCTCCCTGACCGCGTGCGTGTACGGCATCGCCGAAGCGACCTTTTCCATGTGGGCGGCGATCTACCTGCACGAGGAGCGTGGTCTGTCGGTGGGCGTGGCGGCGGGCGCGCTCTCCGCGTTCTGGTTGACGATGACGATCGGGCGGCTGCTTGCGGTGGCGGCGGTGCGTTGGCTGACACCGGTGGTCCTGACCCTCATCCTCTCGGCCGGGATGTCGGTGGCGTTTCTGCTGGTATCGCGGGCGCAAGCGGCGGGCGAAGCCTTGCTGGCATTCGGATTCGCGGGGCTGGCCTGTTCCGCGGTCTTCCCTTTGCTCCTATCGCTCGGATCGGCCGACTTCCCGGAGCGAACGCCGCAGGTGAGCGCCGTCTTCTCCGCCGCGGTGCTGGCCGGAGTCGCAATCGGATCGTTTGCGGTGGGTCCGCTGCGCGGGCTGCTCGGATTGGAGCGGGTCTATGCGCTCTCCGCGATCGGCCCCCTGTTCCTGGCGATCGTGGTGCTGGCGATGGCGCGCCGGTCGTAGGAGTTGCCCGTCTCGATCCTTACCCCGGGTCGGATTGCGGAGACCTTTCCCGCAGTCTGTCCCCGGTCGTTCCCGGCTGTGCCCGCCTGTGCTCGGTTGTGCCCGGTTGTGCCTGGTCAGGGCAACGCCGTACCATCCCGCCGTAGGGCGATCCCCGAGCCCGGGTGAAGCTGCTCCGGGCCGGCGATCCGGGATCCGCAAACCAGGAGGCACGCGTGCTCGAGTCGGCGATCCGCAGTCTTCAGTCCTCGGCGACGAGCATCGTCGCGCTCGTCCGCGCACTGACTCCGCAAGAGCGCAACTGGAGGCCGAATCCCGAGGCCTGGTCGATCCACGACATCCTCTGCCACCTGCTCGACGAGGAGCGGGAGGACTTTCGCCAGCGCCTGCGGTTGGTACTCGAGGATCCCGCCCGGGACTGGCCGCCGATCGACCCCCAGGGCTGGCCTGCGAGCCGGGCATACCCCTCGCGCAACTTCGAAGCGACACTCGCGGCCTGGGAGGCGGAGCGCGCGGACTCTCTCGCCTGGCTCCGCTCGCTCGCTCCGGGCGCCCTGGCGCTCGACAACGCACACCGTATGCCGTGGGGACCGCTTCGCGCCGGCGATCTGCTCGCATCCTGGGTGGCCCACGACCTGCTGCATCTGCGCCAGATCACGGACCGCCGGTTCCACCTGGTGGGGGAGTGGGCGACGCCGTACTTGACGCGCTACGCCGGGGAATGGTGACCAGGATGCTCCCTTCGCGGCGGTCTCGGGTGCGCACCCCCCGTCCCGATCCCTGAGGCGCGGCCGGCGGCGGGAAGGGATTCGCCTCTCGAGGACGGCAAACGCGGGACTCGGAATCGCGCGCGGCTTCATCGCAGCCTGACGACTCGGTACTCCTTCGTCTGCCCGCCCGCCTCGACGCGGCAGAAGTAGACGCCCGAAGGCAGGGTGCGACCGAGGGCATCGACCCCGTTCCATTGCAGACGATGGTGGCCCGCCGGCAGCAGGGTCGGGCCCAGAAGCTCGCGCACCAGCCTTCCCGAAGGCTCGAAGATCCGCGCCTGCACCGGACTGGGCCTCGGCAGCAGGATCCCGAAACCGGTGGTAGTGAGGCACGGATTCGGTGCCGGCGCATAGAACCGGACGGAAGCCGCCGCCGGCGCGTCTTCGCGGATCTCCGCGGGCTGGGTCGATTCGGTGAGGGTGAGGATCCGATCGGCGGCGAATCCTGAGCTCTCGTGCTGCACGATGCCGCTCGGCCAGTAGACGGTGAGCGAGTCGACCGTGGAGTCGTCGCCGAGGCCGAAGTGCGCGGTGATCTGGTCCTGGGACAGGTAGCCGGATCCGCATCCGACTTCCCGGACCTGCGTCCGACCGCCCGCCACCACCCGGACGCGGGCGCCCACCCCGAAGGAGTTCGATTGCACGCCACGGAGGTTGACCTCCAGCCAGTGGCCCGCGCCGCCGCATCCGTTCCGAAAGAGCTTGTTCCAGCTCCCGTCATTGCCGAGATACAGGTCCAGCCGGCCATCCCGGTCGTAGTCGGCCCAGCCGGCGCTCCAGCCGCGCCCGGCGTCGTTCACGGGGTACGTCGTCACGTCCACGAAGCCGGCTTCGCCGTCGTTGCGGAAGAGGCGGTTCTTCACCCCGATCAGCACCACGTAGAGATCGAGGTCGCAATCGTTGTCGATGTCGGCCCAGGAAGCCGAACGGCAGCCGCCGTTGAGGTTGATCGGGGCGGCCGTGACATCCTTGAAGCCGGTGAGACCTTCGTTCTGCAGCAGCCGACATGCCCCGGTGCTGCGGGCGAGGTAGACGTCCAGGTCGCCGTCACTGTCATAGTCTCCCCAGCAGGCCGAGGAGCCGTACGGCGAGTCGTCCAGGGGCGCCGGCGTGTGTTCGGTGAACACTCCGCCGTCATTCCGCAGGAGTCGATTCGGCCGGTCGAAGTAGACGACGTACAGGTCGGAGTCGCCGTCCGGCTCGAGGTCGACCCAGGAGACGTCGCGGGTGAGGAAGGTGTCGGCCAGGACCGGCGGGGTGATGTCGGTGAAGGCGCCGCCGCCATCGTTGCGGAGCAGGACGTTCCCCTGCCGCGCCGCCCGGGCGAACACGGCGTCGAGATCCCCATCCAGATCGAGATCGGCCCAGCCCGACTCGGTGAAGTCGCCGTTCAGGCCGAGCGGCCCGGAGGTCTGGTCCGTAAACGAGCCAGTCCCCTCATTGCGGAAGAGGCGGCTCGAGGCGCGCCAATTGGTGACGCTGAGGTCGGGGAGACCGTCGCGATCGTAGTCCACCCAGGTGGCCGACATCCCCACCGCGGGTTCGGCCAACGGAGCGGCGGTGGCGTCGACAAAGGTGCCGCCCGGGTCGTTTCGCAGCAGCTTGTCCGCTCCGTCGGCGGCGCTCACGAAGAGATCGGGGCGACCGTTGCCGTCGTAGTCGCCCCAGGAGACCGCGCGGCCGCTTGTCGCGCGCAGCGGCCGGGTCGTCACGTCCTGCCAGCACGACTCGGGCAGGTTGGGGATGCAGGAGCCATGGCCGAACAGCGTGTGGATGCCGCACGCCGACGTGAAGATCCCGCGCTGGTCATGGGCTACATTGGGGACGATGGCGAAGAAGTGCTGGGCGAGGACCTCCGGACCGAACGTGTTCACCAGGTGTGCGCGGTAGAGCAGCCCACGCTGCAGGCGGAACTCACCCTGGAGCATCGCTTCGCAGTTCTTCTCCAGATAACCGCTGAACGGATCGATGTCGTTCCCGCCCAGCAGATAGTCCACCGGGCGAGCTTCGTAATTGGCGCGGAGAACCGCCGATCCCAGGTTCATGTACTCGTTCGGTTCCACCAGGCCGTACTTGTACTTGTTGTAGTTGGCGCAGACGGCAAACTGGTCGTACGGCACCGCGAACTGGTCTGCGGTGCCCGGTACCCATCGCTCGGCGTCGAAGTACAGGTAGCTGGACGGGTTGCTGACTCCGTAGCGCACCGAGATTCCGTAGTCGGAGAAGAGCGTGTCGTGGACCTGATTTCCCGCCACGTATCGATTCACGAACTGCCCGCCGGCCGAATGACCAGCGACGACGATGGTCTCCAGTCCGGGATTCAGCGCGGCCAGCCGCAGCAGCAGTGAGTCGGTGACGGCGAAGGAGCTGATGCCGGCCGGCCGCGGGTGGGCCGCAGTGTTGAGCGACCGGTCGCCCTGGCGCCAGCCCATGTAGGACCAGAAGAGATGGTGGCTCGAGAGGGTGTCGGCCACCACGTCCGGCTCGGTGAGGAACTGCGGCGCCACCAGGAGGCAGGTGGAGTCGGCTCCCGGCGCGGAACCGGCCGCCGCCCGGATGCTGGAGTAGTAGTCACGGGCGTTGCGCAGCGTGCCGTGAATCACGACGACGGCGCGCGTGATTCCGGCGTGCGGCTCGTCGATGCGGAGGTTCGCGTAGTAGGGGACGACCAGGGTGTCGCCGGCCACGCACAGCACCAGGAGCGAGTCGCCGATCACATGCTGGATGTCGGTGGTGTCGGCGAGGGCCGCCGCGGCCGAACTCGGGTCGATCCTCGGCTCCTCAGGGTTGGCGTAATTCGAGTTGCCCGCGTGCGCCGGTCCGGCCGGGATGAGTCCGAAGGCGAGGACCAGAGCCACGAAGGCGCCCCGGGCCAGCCCCCGGCGCCGGTGCCCGCGGCGTCGGTGCCCGCGGCGTCGGCCAAGATCGATGAGCGGCATGCAGCGAGTCCCCGGACCATGGCCCAGCCCACCGTCCGGAGCGTGCCCCGCCTTCGTGCGGTGGCCCGTCGCGAACGACCTTGATTGATTCTACCATTTTGCCGGCGGCCGGCACCCCGTATGATCCGCAGACTGCGATGAACGATGTCTGGCTGATCCGCCACGGCGAGAGCGAATCGAACGCCCGCCGACCCACCGATCACCCCGCCACCGTCCCGCTGACGTCGCAAGGACGCCGGCAGGCGGAGCGGGTGGCGCGCGCATTCGTCCGGACGCCGGACCTGCTCATCGTATCGCCGTACTCCCGGGCGCGGGAGACGGCAGCCGCGACCTGCTCGGTGTTTCCAGACGTGGAAACCACGGAGTGGCCGGTCCAGGAGTTTACGTACATCGCGCCCGCGCGCTACCGGGGCACGACCGTGGATGATCGTCGTGCCTTTGTTCTCGACTACTGGCGCCGCCTCGACCCGGACTTTCACGACGGCGAGGGAGCCGAATCGTTCCGCGATCTGGTGGAACGGACCGAGCGGGTCGCGGAGATGCTCCGCGCCGCCGATCGTGACGGCGCGCGCCGGTTCCTGGCCGTGTTCAGTCATGGGCAGTTTCTGCGCGCGCTCCTGTGGTGGAGCCTGCGCGGCGCGCGAGACATCGATCGGCGCGCCATGACGCAGTTCCTTGGCTTCCTGCGCGCGGTAGTGCTCCCCAATGGCGGGATTCTCCCGCTGCGAGTCGAGGCCCGGGAACTGAGCTGGGGCGGTCTGCGGGTGGACCACCTGGATCCTGTTTGCTGGGCGGATGAGGCGGCTCACGACGCGATCTGGGCCGAAGATCCGTGAGTCGCGCCCGCGTCGCGGCGGCGGCCGCCCCTTCCGGTCCGGACCTGGGCCGGATCAGCCCGGTCCGGGCCTTGAGCCGAAGGCGACGGACGGCAGCCGCGGTGTCGGGGAGCGAGATCCGCACAACCTGGAGGAAGCGATGACGGTCGATCAGGAGAGGTATCCGCACTGGAATCTGGAGAGCGTGTATCCCGGTCTCGACAGCACCGAGTATGCGGCGGACGCGGCGCGCCTGGGCGGCATGCTGGATGAGCTCGAAGCCTTCCTGGAACGGGAGGGGATCGGGCGGCTCGCGGGCACGCCCCGCGATCCCGCTGCCCTCGCTCCCGTCATGGATGAGCTGATCAACCGCCTCGGCACGGTGTCGGGGCTGCTGGAGACGCTGTCGGCGTATGTTTCCGGCCTGGTCTCCACCGACTCGTACAACCAGGAGGCGGCGCGAAGGCTCAGCGAGCTGGAGCAGCTCGAAGTGCGCCTGCGCCGCGCGCTGACCCGCTTCGTCGCCTATGCCGGATCGCTATCGGGATTGCTCGATGTCATTTGCGCGCGCGGGGCGGTGGCGGCGGAGCACCGCCTGGTGCTGGAGGACGCCGCTGGACAGGCGCGTTTTCAGATGCCCGAGGTGATGGAAGACCTGGCGGGCGACCTGCTTCTGTCGGGAGGCGGGTCGATGTGGAAGCTGCAGGGAACGGTCACGAGCCGGCTCAAGGTTCCATTTGAGCGGGACGGCCGGGTCCAGGAGCTGCCGGTTACGGTGATCCGCAACCTCGCGCAGGACCCGTCCGAGGAGATCCGCCGCAGAGCCTATGAGGCGGAGTTGAAGGCCTGGGAGTCGGTGCGGGAGCCGGTGGCATTCGCCTTGAACGGAGTCAAGGGTTCCGCCCTCACCCTGGCGCAGCGGCGAGGGTTTCGGGACGTCCTGCATATGAGCCTGGAGCAGAACCGCATGGACGCCGAAACGCTGGACGCGCTTCTCGGCTCGATTCGCGACCACCTTCCGGTCTTCCGGCGCTATTTGTCCGCCAAGGCCCGCCGTCTTGATCGGACGTCGCTTCCGTGGTGGGACCTGCTGGCGCCGGTCGGAACGGCGCAACTGCACTACACGTGGCCGCAGACCCAGGCGTTCATCGTGGAGCAGTTCGGCAGCTTCAACGGCGAGATGGCCGACTTCGCCCGCAGCGCCTTCAGCCGGCGCTGGATCGACGCCGAGCCGCGGGACGGCAAGCGGGGCGGCGCGTTCTGCATGAGCGTACCGGGCGTGGAGGAAAGCCGGATCCTGTGCAACTTCGATGGCTCGTTCGATCAGCTCACCACGGTGGCGCATGAGCTGGGTCATGCCTTCCACAACTGGTGCCAACGCGGCCTGCCGATGCTGAAGCGGGGCGCTCCCATGCCGCTGGCGGAGACCGCTTCGATCTTCTGTGAGACGATCGTATTCAACGCGGCGCTGGAGTCGACCCCGGCGGATTCTCGGGTAGCGGTCCTGGAGAACCAGCTGCTGGGTGCCACCCAGGTCTGTGTCGACATCTACTCGCGCGTGCTCTTCGAGTCGGAGGTGGTGAAGCGCCGGGCTGCGGCGGAACTCTCCGCGGACGAATTCTGCGCGCTGATGCTCGACTCGCAAAGGAAGGCATACGGCGACGTCCTGGACCCGGAGCACCTCCATCCGTACATGTGGTTGATGAAGCCGCACTACTACCAGGTGGATCGCAACTTCTACAACTACCCGTACGCCTTCGGCCAGCTCTTCGGCCTCGGCATGTACTCCCTCTACCGCTGCGAAGGCCGCGCATTCGTTCCGCGATACACGGAACTGCTTCGCCATACGGGAGCCGGACGCGTGTCGGATCTGGCGGCCCGGTTTGGCCTGGATGTCCGATCTCCGGCTTTCTGGACCGGGAGCCTGGGAGTCATCGCCGAGCAGGTCGATCGATACGCCGAGGGGGTATAGTTCGGCCGGCCTCGCGCCCGGCCGGACGCAAAAGGACGTCTTGCGGGACCCCGGACCTTCTCCCGTCAAGAGATGCTGTCGACAGTGATTGAGACGGTTGATCGCAATATGCCACTGGACGGCGGGGCAGACGGCAACCTCCGCGAGGCGAGTCTGTTAGCCCCGGCTTGGGAACCAGCCCCGGGCAAGCCCCTCGGGCCGGCAGCCGCGACCGCCATCCTCCGTCATCCTCCATCGACCTCGGTAATCGCCGCACACGCAATCAAGTACCGGTTTTGGAGGGTTGACAGTCAACCATACCGGTGGTATCATGGAGTCGCAAAAATAACTACGGCGTGCTCCCAACATGAGCACGTTGCCGTCCGAGGAGGTCTGGAGAGTCAAGGAGACGCCCCATGAAGCTTTGTCAACGCCTTCTCCCTCTGCTGCTCTGTGTGATGATGGCTCTTCCGGTGTTCGCCAGCTCCAAGGAAGCGACCATTTCCTTGAGCCGCGACCCGGAGCCGCCGTTCTGCGCAGTTCCGGGTCAGACGTCGGTGGAGATCCATTGGGAGATCTCCTATGCGACCACTCCGAACCGGGTGAAGTACTTCCTGCAGGATCCGACGCGCCTGATCAACCTGGAGCAGGAGGTCTATCTGGGCGCCACGGGCGTCAACATCACGCGGTACTGGCCGGTCCCGGCCGGCTCCGTGGATGGCAAGTACTGGATTCGCGTTGAGTACTGGTCATTCGAGGCCGGCAACGAAGCCAACGCCGAGGTCACCTTCTACGTCTGTAACGAGACGGGGACCATCTGCGCAACCAAACTGGCCGACAGCAACTGCAACGGCGTGGTCGATCCGGGCATCGATCAGCCGGTGCCTGGCTGGTGGATCTGCCTGACGACTCCGTTCGGCGACGACTATTGCCTCCAGACGGGTCTCGACGGCCAGGTCTGCTGGACCGGGATTCCGCTCGGCGATTACTATGTCTACGAAGCTCCGGTTGCGGGTTGGGTTCCGATCGGTCCCTCCTCCTACTTCGTGAGCCTGGTCGACGGCACGCCGCAGTCGTTCACCTTCCTGAACCAGAACACCGCCGCCTGCTATCACGCGTGCTGCCTGCCGGACGGAAGCTGCGTGGTGCTGATGGAAGTCGAGTGCGTGGCCCAGGGCGGGATCTGGCAGGCTTCACCGACCTGTGACGGCGTGGCCTGTCCGCAGCCGCCGGGCGCGTGCTGCTTCCCGGACGGCAGCTGCCAGTTCGTGACGAACGAGGCGTGCCTGGCGCTGGGCGGCGTCTGGTACGGCTACGGCAGCGTCTGCGACCCGAATCCGTGTCCGCCGCCGTACGGCTCCTGCTGCTATCCGGACGGCTCCTGCGCGGTGACGCTCCAGGTGGACTGCACGGGGATCTGGACGATGTTCGGGGTCTGCGAGCCGAACACCTGCGAGCAGCCTCCGGTCGGCGCCTGCTGCGACCACGCCACCGGCGACTGCACCATCACCACGCAGGCCGCCTGCGGGTTCGAGTGGCTGGGTCCGGACGTGCCGTGCAACACGGAAACCTGCCCGCCGCCGGGCGCCTGCTGCGACTTCGTTACGGGCAACTGCACGATCACCGTCCAGGCCGACTGCGCCTTCACCTGGCTGGGTGCGGGCGTGCCGTGCAACACCGAAGTCTGTCCGGTGCCGCCGCCGACCGGCGCCTGCTGCGACCATGCGACGGGCGACTGCGTGGTGACGACCCAGGCGGACTGCCCGTTCGAGTGGCTGGGTGCGGACGTGCCGTGCAACACGGAGACCTGTCCGCCGCCGATTCCGACCGGCGCCTGCTGCGACCCGGCGACGGGGAACTGCACGATCACGACCCAGGCCGACTGCGGGTTCGCCTGGCTGGGCCCGGACGTTCCGTGCAACACGGAGACCTGCCCGGTGCCGACGGGCGCCTGCTGCGATCACGCCACCGGCGACTGCACAATCACCACCCAGGCTGACTGTGCGTTCGATTGGCTCGGCGTGGACGTGCCGTGCAACCTCGAGACCTGCGTGCCGCCGGTTCCGACCGAGCGCACGAGCTGGGGCCAGATCAAGAACATCTACCGTTAGTCCAGAGCGACAGGCGGGTCCGGCGTGAGCCGGACCCGCCCGGACATGAGACCTCGGTCTTCTGCATGGAAGGCCGGGGTCTTCCTCCATCCGGTGATCGTCTGGGCGGGCGTTCCCGCTCGACCGTGCCGGCGACGGGCTCACGGCGACTCCCTGATTGCATCCGGGTCCGTGAGTTCGGTATACTCCTTCCGTCGTCGGCGATACCTATGGAGGAGCCGGCGACCGCGGGGATGCTGCGGCCCCCTCCCGTTTGGCGTTCGGACTGCATCTCGCTGGTCACCCGTTCCCACGCGGCGGCCTCCCCGAAGATCCGTTCGGCAGGGCAATCCTGCGGGAGGGGTGTTGTGCGATTCCGGGGTTGGGATCCACTTGCCATCGGTGTGCTTGCCTGCCTGCTGGTGGCTGCGAGGCCGGCCGGCGCGTTCGTGGGCACGGCGCGCGGGCACGTGGGGCTGATCGACACGAACAGCAAGGCGTACGGGTTCAGCTCGTTTTCCGGACAATGGACCACGGTCACCCTGTCCGGCCCGGCCCAGACGAGGCTCGCCGCCGACTACCTCGGCTATCTGCGCACGGCGGAGCGGCTGTACTGCTACAACTCGACCAACGACCACTGGTACAGCACGGCCTACACCGGGCAGGTGCGCGGCGAATGTCTGTGCGGCGCTACCGCCGTGGTCTGGACGACCACACGCATGCATGCCATCGCCTCGATCTGGGCGATCTGGCGCTCCCTACCGTTCCAGCCGGACGAGACTCCTTTGGGCGGCGGCTCGGCCAGCAGCTTCGGCCTGTTCTGGACGAACAAGCGGGGATACGCGTTCCACTCGGCCAGCGGGACCTGGATGCCACAGCCGGTCGGGGCCAGGTCCATCTGCGGCCTCGCGAATGACGGTTTCGGGCTTCTATGGAATGACGAGGCGGCGTTCTCCTACGACCCCACGCCGGGCGGATGGATGACCCTCGATCTCGGGGAGATGGAGGGCATCAGCGCCGCCGGCGGCGGCAGCGTGGGACTCGTCTGGGGAGGGAGCCGGGCCCAGGCCTACAGCGGCACACTCGACACCTGGAACCTGTTCGACAATACGGAGCCCTATCTGGGCGGTGCCGCCGGCGGTGACGTCGCCATTCTGTGGGACACTTCCCGGGCGCACTGCTACAACGCCGAGTCGGACACGTGGAGTTCGGTGACTCTGCTGGTGGACCCGGCCGGCCTCGGGGACCTCACCGGCGCGGGCGCCTTCTTCATCCGGCCGAATCCGAGCATGGGTGCAGTCACCTTCGGCCTGCCGGCTCCGGGCACTTGGAAGGTCGAGATCTACGACGTGAACGGCGCAATGATCCGGCGTCTGGAAACGAAGACGCGGGAGCCGGGCGAGCTGCTCCACTGGGATGGGCTCGACACGGAGCAACACCCGGTTGCGGCCGGCACCTACTGGGCACGCGCGGAGTCGGAGTCGAAGCAGGTGGAAGCCCGGCGGCTCGTCGTTCTGCACTGAGGGCGCCCCTCGGCGCTCCTCTGCACCGTGGTTCCTGTTCCGCGGGGAGCCCCGCGACCTCCCCGATCGCGGGGCTATGCGGAACGCTGGTCGATGGAGGACAGGATCTCGCGCAGCTTCTCGCCCGACGCCTCGGCCAGGTCCCGGTGCAGGCTGGCTCCATGCGAGTCCATGGTGACCACGCAGGGGAAGTCGCGGACCTCGAACTCCCAGATCGCCTCCGGAGATCCGAACTCCATCAGGTGTACGCCGCGCACACCGACGATGCGGGCGGCGAGTACCTGGGCGGCGCCGCCCACGGCATGGAGGTAGACGCAGCCGGTCTCGCGGCACGCCTCCAGGGTCTTGGTGCCCATTCCGCCCTTGCCGATCACCCCGCGCAGGTGGAACTTGCGGATGATCTCGTGCTGGTACGGCTCCTCGCGAATCGATGTCGTGGGGCCGGCCGCCTTCACCACCCAGGCGTCCCCGACCCGCACCACGACCGGGCCGCAGTGGTAGATGATGCCGTCGGCGAGATCCACCGGCGGCTGGTTTCCGTCGTACAGATACTTGTGGACAGAATCCCGGCCGGTGCGGACGAGGCCGCTGATCTCCACCAGATCTCCGACCCGCAGAGCGCGGATCTTCTCTTCGCTGAATGGTGCGTCCAGGCGCATGGCGGACCTCCTAGTACAACCAGTCCCGGATCGACCCGTCCGGTGTGAGGACCGCGCCCTGGCGGCGATAGGCCCAACACATGTATGAGATGCTGACGAAGAACGAAGCGGGGAGGCGGTTCAACACGCCGATCTTGCAGCCGAGAAGCGTGGTCGCGCCCCCGAAACCCATCGGACCGATGCCGAGCCGGTTGGCCTCGTCCGTGACCCGCGCCTCCAGTGCCGCCAGCTCCGGGATCATGTTCGTGTCGTCGAGCGGGCGCAGCAGCTGCTCCTTGGAGTGCGCGTAGCCGGTGGCGCGATCGCCGCCGATGCAGACCCCGAGGATTCCCGGACCGCACCCCTTGCCCTGGGCCTGGTTCGTCGCGTCCAGGAGGCACTTCTCGACTCCCGCGAGGTTGCGGTCGGCTCCCAGCCGGGTGTCGGGAAGCGAATACTGGGTGCCCACGTTCTCGCAGCCGCCGCCCTTGAGGATCAGGCGCACCTCCAGGTTGGGTGCGCCCCATTGGTGGATGTGGAAGGTCGGAAAGCCGGGCCCCAGGTTGTTACCCGAGTTGCGGCCGGTCAACGAGTCGACGGAGTTCTGTCGAAGGTATCCCTTGGCCGTAGCCTCGGCCACGGACTCGGTTGCCGCCCGGGTGATCTCGGTCTCGTCGAAGCCGCGGGGGGCCCGGATGAAAAAGAGGATGCTGCCCGTGTCCTGGCAGAGCGGCGCGCTGAGGTCGCGGGCCATCCCGATGTTCTCCTCGATCACGTCCATCGCCCAGGCCGCGTTGGATCCCGCCTCCTCGCGCGCGCGACCCGCCGTGATGGCGCGCACGACATCGGCCGGCAGCTCGGCCGAAGTGCGGCGCACGATCTCGAGGAAGCTCGCCCGAAGGTTCTTGGGATCGAATCGGCCGGATGCGGGTGCGGGGCGGCGGCGTGCAGATGGACGCGCGGCGGCTCGCGCGGAGGCCGATGGAGAGACCCGCTTGGTCCGGGCGAGTCGCGGCTTCATACGCGCCGGCGTGGGAGGTCTCGCCGCCGCCCGGTCTGCCACCCGCGCGGGCGCTGACTTCGTCCTGCGTTTCGCCGCCTTCCGGCTCGCCGTTGCTTTCGGAACAGTGTGCTTGCGCATAGCGCGATCGGACTTGGGCACGGGGCCTCTTCCTGTCGTTGTACGCTTCGCTGCCCGAGCGGGCGCAGCGCGTCGGCCGGCTGGCTTCTTCGCCGTTCCGGGTTTCTTCGCCGCTCCGGTCTTCTTCGCCGCTCCGGTCTTCTTCGCCCCGGCCCGGCGCGCCGCCGGACGGGAGGCGGATTTCCTGCGATTCATCATGGCGGGATCTCTCCTGGTGGGTTCGTGGACAGAACCACCGGATGATCCGCCCGCAAAAAAGGCGTGTCAAGGAGAGGGTGGCGACTCCGAACCGCGGTCCCGGCGGACGGGGCGTCGGATTCAGTGATCGCAGTCGGCTACGCGGCGCGGCGCTCGACTTCGGAGACGTGTTCGATCGCGATCTCCCGAAGCGGCGAGCGGATCTCCAGCACTGCCGGTCCGCCGAGCGCAAGCGGCAGGTCCAGCCAGCGCACAACCAGGGCTTCGTCGGGGTTCGTCAGGTGGCTGACGGCGCCGGCGGCGGCCTCGTCGAGCGGGAAGAAGAGACTGCACGAAGCCGGGGAACGATGGGGGGCGGCGAGCGGCCACGGGGCTTCCGGTTCCTGATCGTCGGAGAGCTCCATCTGGAGCCCCCACGTCCCGGGGGCGTTCTGGACCAGGCGGCACGGGCCTTCGCTCTCCAGAACGGGGTGCCAGCCCAGACGGTGCGACAGGATTGCCAGGAGCTTGATGCCGAAGCCCGAGGCCACCAGCACCGACGCGAAGCAGCCAACCGCGCCGACAGCGAGAGCCAGGACTCGGAGAGTCGAGCCGGAGTCTCCCGGGAGTCGAATCCAGGACCGCGCCGAGGCGTCCGACAAGGCGAGAGTCGCGGCCGCGCCGAAGGCAAATGCCAGCGCCAGCCCCGTGGCAGACCCGATGAGACACGGCGTGAGCCGGGGCGGCTGGAGGGCGAACACGCAGGGGCGGTGGAGGTAGAGCCGGGTCGTCATACCATTCGTATCGGCGGCCCGGCCGCCCGTCTGCACCGGGAATTCGGCTCGCCCGGGGTCGCGGGCCTTGATGCCCCGCGCCTCTCGACCGATGGCACTCCGCACCCGGCTGGCCGGGCGCTTCACGGGGGGCCGGCTAGGGCCGGTACAGCGTCTTCAGCGATCCCCAGGTCGTTTCGACCCGGGTGAAGTCACACGGAGTCGGCAGGCAGCTGACCCCCTCGCCCATGAAGAGGCCGCTGGCGTCAATGCACTCATCCCACTTGAGCAGCCGGCAATCGGTGAGGATGCAGCAAGCGCCGGAGCCTGGCTCACAAGGGTTGGGGCTGCAGAAGGTGTTGTCCCCAAGATAGGTACGCCCGGGGTAGAGCGCGCAGCCGGACTCGGTCTGAAGCGTACACTGCCCGGAGCTGCTGCAGCAGGCCCCGGTCGCCTCCTCGTCGGACATCGGGTTGAACCCCTTGACTCCAAAGCCGAGCATCCCGTAGCCGGCGATTTCGTCTTCTTCGTTGGGTACCGAATCGTCCACCATGATTCCGGTGTGACGCGGGTGCTCGACCAGCTTGACCGTTTGCCCGGGATAGGCGTACCCGCAGAACCAGTAGATCTCATTGATGCGGCGGGTCAGGGGCTCGGACCAGGCGATGCCGGTGCCGGAGCCGGAGGAGGGCCAGTTGTTGTCCGGCACCTCCAGACTGATCTCGCCGGACGGACCCCATCGAACCGGTTCCACCCTCGAGCTGGACAGTTCTATGCCGAACTCAATCCCCTTGAGCCTCGGCGAGGCGAAATCGTCAAAGGCGGCGAGGATGAAGTAGACGACCCCCTGCTCGTCGCCCGGCACCTGGATCACCGCGTCCTTGGCGTCGTAGAGCTGGGCGTACCCATTGAAGTCGCCGTCCCCGCTGAATTGGAGCGTCTCGTCACAGTGAAGGATGAGCATGCCGCCACGGTTCGGTCCGGCGAACGCGGCATCCGAGGCTGGGAACACTACGAGAGCGAGCAGCAGCATTGCCGCCCTGAGAGGAGACCGCCGCCCGGCGAGGAACGGTCGCCTGGAGATCCGGGGCGGCTGGCCGGGACCGCAACCTTCGAGGGGAGTACGCGTTCCCGCCAGGAACACCCGCTCCGGTGGGCGCGGTGACGAGACTGGCGATGCGGGAGCAGGCCTTTGCCCGGCCTGGCGCGGTCGCCGCCGGCGATCCCTTGATGGACGCTCCCGGATCTGACTGTCCCTGAGCACGTTACCTCCGAGGCCCGAGCCGCGAACGGGCGCGGCCTCGGCTAGATCTTACCACCCAGACCGGATCTGGTTCGGAACAACGGCTCCCAGTCCGCCGCGCCCAGTGCGGTTCACCGTACGCCGATGGCCCCGCGGACCTCCTCCATCGTCTTCTCTGCCCGCAGCTTGGCCTGCGACGCGCCGTGTTCCAGGATCTCTTCGACCATTCCCGGCTTCGCCTCGAGCGCGGCGTCGCGTTCGCGGATCGGATCGAGGGCGGCGGTCAGGGATCGGTGCAGCATCTTCTTGCAGTCGACGCAGCCGATTCCGGCGACCCGGCACTCCCGGTCCACGGTTGCGATCGTCTCGGCATCGGAGAAGTTCCGGTGCAGGGAGAAGATGTTGCAGATCTCGGGGTTGCCCGGGTCGGAGCGGCGCTTGCGGTTCTCATCGGTCACGGCGGGCGCGAGCTTCTTCCAGGTCTCTTCCGGCGTCTCCAAGAGGCCGATGTAGTTGCCCAGCGACTTGCTCATCTTGGCTTTGCCGTCCAGCCCGAGGATGCGGGCCCCGTCCTTCGGCACCAGGTGGGCCGGTTCGGGGAAGACTTCGCCGAACCGGGCGTTGAACTTGCGCGCGACCTCGCGAGTCAGCTCGATATGCTGGATCTGGTCTTCCCCCACCGGCACCGCCACCGCCTTGTAGAGCAGGATGTCGGCGGCCTGGAGGACCGGGTAGGTGAACAGCCCCGCGTTGATGTTGTCCTCGTTCTGCCGGCTCTTCTCCTTGAACTGGGTCATGCGGGAGAGGTCTCCCATCGGAGTCACGCTGCTCAGGATCCAGGCCAGCTCGGTGTGCTCGGGGACCCGGGACTGGACGAAGAGAAGGCACCTTTCCGGGTCGAGGCCGGCGGCGATGTTCACCCGGGCGGCATCGATGGTGCGCTGCCGCATGCTGGCGGCGTCGTACGCGATCGTGATGGCGTGGTAGTCGACGATGCAGAAGACTCCGTCATAGGCATCGAGCAGGCGAACCCAGTTCCGGATGGCGCCGCAGTAGTTCCCGATGTGGATTGTGCCCGTGGGCTGGATACCGCTGAAGAGTGGCGGCTTCATCGCGCGATCTCCTCTCTCTGGCCGGATCGGCTGCCATCCGGGTGGTGAAACGGCCCGGCCCTCGCGGGGGACCGGGCCGCCTCGGCCTCGCGGCGCGGGGACCGGTGCGGCTAGACCGCCGCCTGCACCGCCTTCTTCATCTTATTGAACTTCCGGAGGCTGACCTCGGGATAGTACTTCAGCACCACCTCGGTCAGAGCCTCGAAGAATCCGCCCTTGGCCCGGGCGGCGGGGCGCGCAACCCGGCGCCCGGCCTTGCGCCGGCGCCGCCGGCGCACCACCGGCGCGGCCGCTTGATCGGACATGATCGGCAGGGCCGGAGCGCGACGCGCGCGGCGTCGCACGGTTTTCCTGGCGGGGCGCCGGGCGGCCGGCCGGCCGGCCTTCTTCACCGCCTTGCGGGCGACCTTCCGGGCCGTCTTCCGGGCGCCCTTCCGCGCGGTCTTTCGGGCGGTCTTTCGGGCGGCCTTCTTCTTCGCCTTCGGCTTGGGCCCGCTGCGTAGCGGGGCCACGAGGATCTTCGCGCCCTTCCGGCGGCCGCGGCTGATGCCGGCCTTGCGGGCCTTGTTGTTCACCGTGGGAAGCGAGACTCCGTGCTTGGCGGCGATCTCGCGGTAGCTCAGGACGCCGGCCTTGATGTCCGCGATGATGGCTTTCTCGCGTTTGACCATCTCGGCCGGAGTCAGGCGGGCCTTGCGGGCGCCTTTCCGAGACTTCCTGGTGATCATGGACTTTCTCCTTCCGTTCCCGTCTCCCTACGGAATCACGGTTCGATCGGGGGCTCCGATCCTTCACCGCGCGGTGCCCAAGGAGGGCGTTCCTGTATATGCGGCGGAGTATGGAGAGGCGGTCTCTCCGTGTCAACACAGTTTCGGGCTCCTCCGCCGCCGACCTGCCTGTACAGCCGCCAGATTAGACAGGGGGCCGCGCGGCGATCGCTGCTGACAGTGATGCCCGCGAGCTGTATGATCTCGCGGTGTCCGACCCGGGCCGATCCGTACCGGGACAGGTGTTGCACAAGCGGAAGGAAGCCATGAGCACGAACGGACGAGGAACCCGGAAACCGGCGCCGCTCCCGCCTCGGGCCCTGGGGGCGGGACCTCTGTTCGCGGGACCTGCATCCGTGGTGGGCGCGGAGATGCCGCTTCTGACGCGCTCGCCCGCCATGCCCGCCCGTCCCGCGGCCGGCCCCGGACCGGTGGCGCTGCCTCCACCAGAGACCGGGCGGGAAGCCGCTCCCCGGTCGCGGAGCGTTGCGCCCCGTCGCACCGCCGCCGACCTGGCGGCCCGCCAGCGCGAGATCTCGGTCTCCGAGTTCTTCTCCAAGAACCGCCATCTCCTCGGGTTCGACAACCCCTCCAAGGCCCTCCTCACCACGGTGAAGGAAGCGGTGGACAACGCGCTCGATGCCTGCGAAGAGGCGGGGATCCTGCCCGACCTGCAGGTGGAGATCTACCGGCTGGCCGAGGACCGTTTCCGCGTGGCCGTACAGGACAACGGTCCCGGGATCCTGAAGAGCCAGGTGCCGAAGATTTTTGCCCGATTGTTATACGGGTCGAAGTTCCACACCCTGAAGCAGAGCCGCGGGCAGCAGGGAATCGGGATCTCCGCCGCCGGGATGTACGGAGCGATCACGACCGGGAAGCCCGTGATCATCACCTCCCGGACCGGCCGGACGCGTCCGGCCTACCACTGCGAGCTCGTCATCAACACCAAGAAGAACGAGCCCGAGATCCTGAGCGACCGCGAGGTGGACTGGGATCACGACTCCGGCACCCGGGTGGAGATCACGCTCCAGGGGACCTACAAGAAGGGGCGGCACTCGGTCGACGGCTATCTGCGGCAGGTGGCGATCGCCAATCCGCACGCCCGGATCGTCTATGTGTCCCCGGACCCGGAAGAGGACGGGCCGGTGGTCTTCGAGCGGGTGGCTTCCGGACTCCCGCCGGAGCCGGTGGAGATCAAGCCCCATCCCTATGGGGTGGAACTCGGCGTCCTGCTCAAGATGCTGAAGGACACGAAGGCCCGGAACGTCTCTTCGTTCCTGCAGACCGAGTTCTCGCGCGTGACCCTGCGCGTGGCGGCGGAGATCACGGAGCGGGCCGGACTACCCGCGAGCGCCCGGCCGCACCAGGTATCGCACGAAGGCGGGGAGCGGCTGCACGCGGCCATGAATGCGGTGAAGATCATGGCTCCGCCGACCAACTGCATCTCGCCCATCGGGGAGGATCTGCTCCTGAGCGCGCTCCGGCAGGATCTCCAGGCCGACTTCTACACCACGGTCACCCGCCCGCCCGCGGTGTACCGCGGCAACCCGTTCCAGGTCGAGGTGGGGCTGGCCTACGGCGGCAGCCTGGGGGCGGAAGACCCGGTTTCCCTCTTTCGCTATGCCAACCGCGTGCCTCTCCAGTACCAGCAGTCCGCCTGCGCCATCACCAAGGCGGTCATCGGGGTGGACTGGAAGAAGTACCATCTCACCCAGCCCCGCGGCGCCCTGCCCCTGGGACCGCTGGTGCTCGTCGTGCACGTGGCCAGCGTCTGGGTGCCGTTCACGTCCGAGTCCAAGGAAGCGGTGGCCCACTACCCCGAGATCATCAAGGAGATCCGCCTCGGCCTCCTCGAGGCCGGACGGCGCGTGGCTCTGCACATCGGCCGCGTCCGCCGGGAGCGGGAGGAGGGCAAACGGTTCTCCTACATCCAGAAGTACATTCCGCACGTGGGAATCGCTCTTCAGGAGATCCTGGGACTTTCCGACGTGGAACGCCAGAAGGCGGTGGAGGTCCTCACCGTGGTTCTCGAGCGGAGCCGCAGCGGAGGTGATGAAGAATGAGCGCGGCCCGTTCGGACCGGACCAAGGGGATCCGGGAGCGCAACCAGAAGTTGGACGAGCAGACCGTGCAGCTCATCAGGAAGACGGCCGGAGACATTCATCGGCGGGTCCTGGCGCGGCGCAAACCCGACCTGAAGTTCCCGGTGAGGTCGCTGTCCAATGTGAGCTACTCGGAGAAGCGCGGCTACCTGGAGATCGGCGACCAGCAGAAGGTGCGCACGCTCACAGTGAGCACGGTGAAGACGTTCGCCCAGACCCTGCGCATGATGTCACTCTCCAAGTCCCTGATCGAGACCAGCGACTTCGCGACCAAGCGAGACGCCTATTACCAGTCGAAGAACTGGGGCGAGGCGATGTTCCAGGATCAGCCCGAGTCGGACACGGTGATGGACGACATCGAGGCCCTCTTCTCGGTGCACCAGGTGAGCCGCGAGCAGCTCCGGTTTATTCCCGACGAGCACGGCGGCGCGGTCGCCGGGGAACTGGTGGTCCTGGATCCCGACCCGGAGACCGGCGCCGTCGAGCGGATCGACTGCACGCGGTTCGGTAGCGGGGCCTACTCCATTCCCAGCTCCGTCGAGGGGCTGTCCTTCGAGACGGATGCCTCGTTTGTGCTGGCCATCGAGACGGGGGGCATGTTCCAGCGACTGCAGAGCCACAAGTTCTGGAAGTTCGCCAACTGCATCCTGGTGTCCATGGGGGGAGTGCCTACCCGGGCCACCCGGCGCTTCATCCGCAGGCTGGCCGACGAGAAGAAGATCCCGGTCTACGCGTTTGTCGATTGCGATCCCTACGGAATCAGCAACATCTACCGCACCCTGAAGGTGGGCAGCGGGAACGCTGCTCACATCAACCAGTTCTTCTGCGTTCCCCAGGCGCGTTTTCTCGGCGTCACGCCGCAGGACATCATCGACTGGAAACTGCCCACCCACCCGCTCAAGGAGGTCGATGTCAAGCGGGCCAAGGACGCCATCAAGAACGACCCGTTCTTCCAACAGCACAAGACCTGGCAGAAGGCGATGGATCAGCTCCTCAAAATGGGCGTGCGCGCCGAGCAGCAGGCCCTGGCGAAGTGGGGGTTGAACTACGTCATCGACGAGTACCTTCCGGCGAAGCTGAAGACTGCGGCGAAGTTCCTGCCGTAGCGGGGACGATTGACGAGCGCCCATGCTCCGACGGGCCTCAGGAATCGTCCGGGCCGGCCGTGGCGCGATGGAAATAGCGAACGTGTGTGTGGGTTTCATACCGGCATCCTACCGTCTGATCCGGGGCGCGCCAGGGCCGTCGCCGGGCCGCCCGCCCGGTCTGGTGCCCGCTCCGTTTTTTTCTGGGACGGGGAGGTTCAGGTAGAAACCGATTCCTGCCTGGAGGTATGCTGCCTAGGTCTCGTAGGTAGTCCGGGCACTGGTGCACCTCTGCCCGCGCTGTTTGCGGACCGAAAGGGACGGCGCTGTGGCCGTCCGGAGAGGGCGGGCTAGACCCGCTGGTACTTACGGCGTTTCCCGTGCGGCAGCGCCAGGGGAAGAGGGTTCGAAGAAATGTCCAAGAAACTGTACGTGGGCGGGCTGAGCTGGGGAACGACGGATGAGAGCCTCCGCCGTGCCTTCGAGCGCTTCGGCGAAGTGACGGAGGCCAAGGTCATCATGGACCGGGACACGGGTCGCTCCCGGGGGTTCGGGTTCGTGACCTTTGCGGGGGATGAGCACGCGATGGCGGCCATCGGCGAGATGGACGGTGCGAGTCTCGACGGCCGTAACATCAAGGTCAGCGAAGCGCAGGATCGCGGTCCGCGCCCCGGTGGCGGCGGCGGTCGGTTCGGCGGCGGCGGCGGCGGTCGGCCG
>CAYYQN010000007.1:0-4050 GCA_964473865.1 uncultured bacterium
GTGAGCCCGGCAGGATTCGAACCTGCGACCTTCTGCTCCGGAGGCAGACGCTCTATCCAACTGAGCTACGGGCCCAAAGCCGGCGCGACACGACTCGCGGAACCGGGTCGTCTCGGCCGGGCAGACAGGAGAGTACCCAGATCACCCGCGCGAGGCAAGCGTCCGATTGTCCCGCTCCCCTGCGGGCCGCAACCGGCTAGCGGCCCGCCAAACCCAAGGCCTACCCAGTTCGTATCCAATGACTCTACAGCGGCTTATCGCGCCGCCCTCAACCCGTTTCCTCCCCCGCCGCCAACAGCTCCCGCGCATGCTTTCGCGCCGTCGCCGAGTCCGGCTCGCCCGACAACATGCGCGCCAATTCGCGCACGCGCGGCTCTCCGTGGAGCGGATCGACCCGGACGAACGGCCGCCCCGCGCGCTCCTCCTTCAAGACGCAGAGCTGTCGCTCCGCCCGGGCCGCGATCACCGGCAGGTGCGTCACCAGCAGCACCTGGGCGCGCGTGGCCATGCGAACCAGGCGCGCCGCCAGCCGCCGCGCGGTCTCTCCGCCGATCCCGGCATCGACCTCGTCGAGGATCCAGCAGCCGGGCGGACTCATCTCCCCCAGAGTCGCGTGGAGGGCCAGGAGCACGCGGGAGAGCTCGCCGCCGGAGGCGGTTCGGGACAGCTCTCCTTCGGCCTCTGCGGGATGGCTGCGGAAGAGGAGTCGCGCGCGCTCGAGGCCGTTCTCGAACGGCCGCACCCGCTCGCCCGCAGTTTCGGCCGCCGTCGCCGCTCCAGCTTCTCCTCCGACGCCGCACGAACTGCCGGCCGAACTGCCGGCCGGAACGCCGGCCGGAACGCCCGCCACAACGCCGTCGGGATCGGGCTCTCGAGAGAACGCGTAGCGCAGCGAAGCGCCAGGCATGCCGAGGCCGGCCAGTTCCCGCCCCGCAGATTCGGCCAGCGCGCTCGCGGCCTTCGCCCGACGGTCGGACAACGCCTGTCCGGCAATGGCCAGATCCCACCGCGCCGATTCGAGCGCCGCACTCGCGTCGGCGAGACGGGCGTCGAGCGCCTCCCCTTCCTCCAGGCGGCTCTCGAGCTCGCCGAGACGGACCAAGACGGCTTCCTCCGCGGCGCCTTCCGCCGCCGCCGAAGGCGTGCCGGCGCTTCCGGCTGCCGCATCCGGGCCGTGCCGCCGGCAGACGCGATCCAGCAGGCGGAGCCGCTCCTCCATCGCCTCGATGTCGCCTTCTTCCTCGTCTTGCGCCGAGGGAAGCGGCAGCGCCCGCACCGCATCGCGCAGCGATTCCAGCTCGAAGCGCAGCGAACCGAACGCGGCCTCGTCCGCCGAGCCGAGACGATGCACCAGAGTCTCCAGGTGATCGAGAACCGAGCCCTCTTCGCGGATCAGGCGCGCCTCCAGCTCCTCGGCCAGCGCCGCCTCGGCCGCCCGCGCGCGCGCCCGCGCCACCGCCGTACGCAGCCGGGCCCGTTCGCCGGGCGCGGGGTCCGCCTCCCGAATCTCGCGGACCTGGGCCCGCAGGTAGTCGGCCTCGTCGGCAAACGTCTCCCGCACCGCGGCGAGCCGCGCACATTCCGCCGCCGCGGCCAGGAACGTCTCGCGAGCCGACCGGTAGCGCGCGCGCAACGGCAGGGCCTCCGCGAAGCGATCGAGCAACTCCTCCTGCTCCGCGGGATCGGCCAGGACGCGCTGTTCACCCTGCCCGATCGTCCAGAGGACGCCCGCGGTCAATTCGCGCAGCTGCGAGACCAGGACCTGCCGCCCCCCCGCGAAGCAGCGCGAGCGCCCGTCGGCCGCGATCTCGCGCCGCACCAGGAGCTGCCCCTCCTCGAGCGGGATGCCGTTGCGTTCGGCGGCTTCGCGCGCCGCCGGCGCGCGCGTCAGGTCGAGCGCGCCCTCCACCCGCAGCCGCTCGGCGCCCCGGCGGATCCATTCCGCCGAGCCGCGCGTCCCCGCCAGCAGACCGATGGCATCCACCAGGATCGATTTGCCGGCGCCGGTCTCTCCCGTGAGGACGTTCAGGCCCGGCGCGAACTCGAGTTCCGCCCGTTCCACAACCACGAACTCCGCTAGCGTCAGGCGGAGCAGCACGGGTTCAGTTCCCCCCTGGGCGGATCGACACGCCGGCCATCACGGATGACACTCCGCCCAGGCGGAGCCGGACGCGCCGGCGGTCACGGATGCCCTTCCGTCCCCGCGGAGCCGGACGAGCCGGACGTCACGGCTCAGGCCCCGCCCCACCGGAGCTTGGCGCGCAACACGTCATAGAAAGAGCGCTCGTCGACCTTCACGAACCGGATCGGCCGGGAGGCTCGGGTGACGCGGATCGACTGATCCGGCGTGAACTCGATGCTCACCTGCCCGTCGAGCGTGAGCATGATCTGCCGCTCGTCCGGAAGCACGTGCAGCTCGAGCACCTGCTCGGCCGGAAAGACCAGCGGGCGCAACGTCAGGGTGTGGGGACAGACCGGCGTGGCGATGAGGACGTTGAGCGCCGGCTCCACCACCGGACCCCCCGAAGAAAGGGAATACGCCGTCGAACCGGTCGGGGTGGCCACGATGATCCCGTCGGCGCGAAATGCGCCGAGAGACGATCCGGCCAGCACCGCCCGGATCATGATCGCGCGCCGCCCGGTCTGGTGGAGCACGACGTCGTTCAGACCGTGCACCGTCTGCACGACCTGCCCCGCGGCATCCACGACCTGGGCCCGCAGCATCATCCGCGGCTCGGACCGGAAACGGCCGGCGAGCACGAGCGTCAGCGCAGGCAGCATCCCGTCGGTAGACGTCTCCGCGAGAAAGCCGAGGCCTCCGAAGTTCACCCCCAGGATCGGGACCGGGCGCGGATAGACCGCGCGAGCCGCGGACAAGAGCGTGCCGTCGCCCCCCAGCACGACCATCAGGTCGAGATCGCGAAGCTGGCGCGGCGAGAACGACTGCATGCCGTGCGCCCCCGGTCGCGGGACGTCGTCTTCCGGCAGCACGACCTCGAGCCCGCGCCGCTTCAGCCACGAAGAGAGGCGGCGCAGTTCCAGGCCGCATTCCGGCTTCGCGAGATTGGGGTAGATGGCGATCCGCTTCACGACTTCAGGCCTCGCACGACCCCGTCGGGAAGTCTGCCCACCACCATGCCGATCAGATCGGAGAAGACCTCCCCCATCGCCCCGCGCGCCGGAATCTGCGCCAGCGCCGAAGCCACCGCGTCGGCCAGGGCGAGGCGGGCCTTCTCGCCGCCGAGGATCGCCGGATAGGTCGCCTTGCCCCGCACGCGATCGCGGCCGCGCCGCCGCCCCAGTGTGCGATAGCTCCCGTGCTCGTCGAGCAGATCGTCCGTGATCTGGAAGAGCAGGCCGAACGCCGAACCGAAGCGCGCCAGATTCTGCTGCAGAGCGGACGGCCCGCCGGCCAGGATCGCCCCGGAAACGAGGGAGGCGCGCAGGAGCGCCCCCGTCTTCCGCTCGTGCATCCATCGCAGCGAGGCCGGAGAGATGCGCCGCCCCTCCGACTCGATGTCCACCACCTGCCCGCCGACCACCCCGGACGTGCCGACCGCCCGCGTGATCTCGTGCAGCACGCGCAGGCGGCGCGCGGGCGACGCCGGCAGGGTGGCCAGGACCTCGAACGCCAGCACATGCAGGCCGTCCCCGGCCAGGACCGCCACCGCTTCGCCGAACTTCCGGTGGCAGGTGAGGCGGCCCCGCCGGTAGTCATCGTCGTCCATGCAGGGCAGGTCGTCATGGATCAAGGAGAAGGTGTGGATGAGCTCGATCGCGGCGCCGAGGCGGGCCCCGCCCTCGCCGCGCCCGCCGGCGAGCCGGAAGCCCAGCGCCGCGAGCGCCGGCCGCACCCGCTTGCCCCCGGAAAACACGGCGTAGCGCATGGCGCGGTGCACGCTCCGCGGTTTCTCCGACTCTGCCGGCAGAACCGAATCGAGCGCCGCCTCGATCGGCCCTCCGACTTCGTGCAGCCAGGCCGCCCAGGCATCGGCCGCCGGGGGACGACGATTCCTATTCATCCCGACCCTCCCGATCCATCCCGCCCGA
>CAYYQN010000007.1:4150-145114 GCA_964473865.1 uncultured bacterium
GGCAATGCCAGATCGCGCGTCTCGCTCGTCCCTTCCAATAGCTCCTTCACCCGCTGCTCGGCCCGCTCCAGGATCGCGCCGCAGCTTCGCACCAGGGCCTGCCCCTCTTCGAAGAGGCGCAGCGACTCCTCCAGCGGCAGTTCCCCCGCTTCCAGGCGACCCACGATCGCCTCGAGACGCTGGATCGATGCTTCGAAATCCAGCTCGCGCAGCTGTGGGGCCGCGGCCCGGGAGCCCCGTTTCCTCGCGGTCTTTCCTCCGGCGTCGGCGTCTGTCATACGAATTCCTTCCTGGCCTGCGCGGCCGGACGGGTGTCACCTCCCGCCCGGCGTCAAACCGGGGGATCGGATCGCTCCACCAGGCACCCCAGACCACCCTGGTGGAGCCGCACCGAGACGCGCGCACCGGCAGGCGCCTCGCCGGCCCGCCGCACCAGATGACCGTCAGGCTCGCGGCGGACTACCGCGTACCCGCGCGCCAGCACGCTCTCGGGTCCGAGCGCCCCCAGCCGGGCGGAGGCCACCCCGACCCGCGCACGCCGCCCCGATAGATCAGTCTCGCACGAACGGAACAGCCGCAGGCGCAATTCCTCGAGCCGGGCGCGCCGCGAGGCCACGCGGGCGCGCGGCTCCTGTCGGCCCAGCCGCCCCTCGAGACGCCGCAGCCTCTCCCGCCTCACCCCGGTGACCCGCGCGGCGCCGGCCGTCAGGCGATCGGAGAGACGGTCCAGATCCTGCGCGCGACGCCGCAGCAGATCCTCCGGACGGCGCAACCCGCGGGCATGGCGCGCGCGCAAGAGACGCGCCCCGGCCCGATCCAGGATCCGCGCCGCGGCCAGACCGGCGCGGCGCGCCTCGCGCGCGAGCATCCGCGCCACCTCGGCGCGGTCGGGAACCGCGAGCTCCGCCGCATTGCTGGGAGTCGCCGCCCGCACGTCGGCGGCGAAGTCACAGATCGTGAAGTCGGTCTCGTGCCCCACGCCGGACACGACCGGCAGTCGGCAGCCCGCCACGGCCCGCGCCAGGACCTCCTCGTTGAACTGCCAGAGATCCTCGATCGACCCGCCGCCGCGCGCGAGCAGGATCACCTCCACGCGATCGCGTCCGTCCGGGCCTCTCCAATCCTCGAGGTCCCGGATGGCCCGCGCCAGCTCCGCCGCCGCACCCGCGCCCTGCACCGGGGCCGCGCGCAGCAGCACCTCGGCCGGCGGCCAGCGTAGTCCCAGCACGCGGAGGATGTCCCGCAGGGCCGCGCCGTCGCGCGAGGTGACGACGCCGATCCGGCGCGGGAAGCGCGGCAGCAGCCGCTTGCGCTCGGGATCGAAGAGGCCTTCGGCTTCGAGCTTCGCCTTGGTGCGGAGGAACGCCGCGTACAGATCGCCCTCTCCCGCCTCCTCCATCCGGTCGGCGTGGAGCTGGTAGCTGCCGCGCGGAGGATAGACGCCGATCGAGCCATGGATCACCACGCGAATGCCGTCGGGAGTGGTTTCGAGCCGCCGCAACAGGGCAGCCCCGGCGGCGCCGGCGCGCATCCGCTGCAGAGAAGACCGCCACGCGGCGCAGTTCAACACCGCGGTCGGGTCTTTCAACGAGAAGTAGGCGTGCCCGCTGGTGTGCACCCGGAAGCCCGAGATCTCCCCGCACACGGCGACGCGCGGAAACTCCGACTCCAGCGTCTCCTTGATCTCGGCGGTCAGCTCCGAAACGGTGCGGACGCGCTCGCCTCCGCCCACCGGAATCGAGGTGCGTTCGGCGCCCACCCGCTCAATCCCCCGACCCGCTCGAGACGGCTCCGTCGCGAGCCAGTCCGCAGGCCTCCATCCAGAGCGGCGGGTTCTCCACTCCTCGCGCTCGTTCCCAGGACTCCATGGTGTTCGCGAGGAGCATCGCCACGGTCAGCGGTCCCACTCCGCCCGGGACCGGCGAGAGCTTCCCGGCGACGCCGGCCACTCCGACCGCATCCACATCGCCCACCATGCGAACGCCCTTCGGGGCCGCGGGGTCGGGCAGCCGGTGGATGCCCACGTCCACGACGGCCGCGCCCGGCTTCACCATCGCGGCGGTGACCGCCTGCGGACGTCCCATGGCGGCCACCAGCACGTCGGCTTCCCGCGCGATGGCGGCGAGGTCGCGGCTGCGGCTGTGCGCCGTGGTCACGGTGGCGTCGGCCCAGGAGGCCTTGAGCCCCAGCAGCAGCGAGAGCGGCCGCCCCACGATCTGGCTGCGGCCCAGCACCACCACGCGCGCGCCGGCCAGCGGCACGCGGCCGGCGTGAAGCAGAGCCAGCACCCCCAGCGGCGTGCACGGCACGATCGAAGGGCGGCCGAGCGCGAGGCGCCCCAGGTTGTAGGGGTGCAGCCCGTCCACATCCTTCGCCGGATCGATCGCCTCCGAGACCGCCTCGGGACGGATCTGCGCGGGGAGGGGCAGCTGCACCAGAAGACCGTGGATCGCGGCATCGCGATTCGCTTCGGCGATCCGCGCGAGCACGGCATCCTCCGGCGTCGCCTCCGGCAGCACCTCGACCCGGGAGACGATGCCGGTCTCCGTGGCCGCCTTCTCCTTCCCCCGCACGTACGAGACAGAGGCGGGGTCCTCGCCGACCCGGATCAACAGCAGACCGGGCGGCGCCGCGGCGGTCCCGAGGCCCGCCTGCACGCGAATGCGAACCCGGTCCCGCACCGCCTCGGCCAGGACCCGTCCATCCAGACGCTCAGCCATGGGTTCTCCTGCTCTCTTGCGCACGCCCTCGTGCGTCCGCCCCCGGTGCGTCCGCCCCCGGTGCCCGCGACGGCGCGGTCAGGCCGGAAGCGCGCGGCGAATCCGCTCGATCCGGGCGGCCCGACCGGTGCCCGGATCAACCTCGATCCAGGCGCCGTGCAGCCACAGATCCCCATCCGCCGGCTGAAACCGGACCGGCAACTGCGTCAGCATGCGGCGCAGGGCCAGCTCCTTGCGCACGCCGATGATCGAGTCGTGCGCGCCGGTCATCCCCGCATCGGTGAGGCAGGCGGTACCCCGGACCAGAATCCGCTCGTCGGCCGTCTGCACATGGGTGTGGGTCCCGATGACGGCGGTCACGCGCCCATCGAGGTAGCATCCCATCGCGATCTTCTCCGAGGTCGCTTCGGCGTGGAAGTCGACCAGGACGATCGGCGTCCGGCCCGCCACTTGCTGCAGCACGGCGTCCACGGCGCGAAACGGGCAGTCCATCGGCTGCATGAAGATCCGCCCGAGCACCGAAACCACCGCGACCTTGTGCGGGCCGGCGGCGAAGAGCCCGTAGCCGCGGCCCGGCGCCCCCGGCGGGTAGTTCGCCGGCCGCAGGATCCGTTCGTCTCGTTCGATCACTGAGGCGCCTTCGTCCTTGTCCCACGAATGGTTCCCGCCCGTGAGACAATCGACGCCCGCCGCGAACAGCTCCGCGGCCGTGTCCGCGGTGATCCCTTTGCCGCCCGCGGTGTTCTCGCCGTTGGCGATGACGAGGTCGGCGCCCAGCTCGCGGCGCAGCTCCGGCACCAGCGCGGCTGCCAGGCGGCGTCCGGGACGGCCCACCACATCTCCGATGAAGAGGATCCGCACCGGTTTCCCTAACGCGCGTAGTCGATGGCGCGCAGCTCGCGGATCACCACGACCTTGATCTGCCCCGGGTACTGCAGCTCCTTCTCGATGCGGCCCGCGATTGCCGCGGCCAGACTCGCGGCGTCGCCGTCACCCACCTCCCGGCTCTGCACCAAGACCCGCAATTCGCGCCCCGCCTGGATGGCGAACGACCGCTCCACGCCGGGAAACGCCCCGGCCATCGCCTCGAGCTGCTCCAACCGTTTGAGATAGGTCTCGAGCTTCTCGCGGCGGGCGCCCGGGCGCGAGCTGGAGATGGCGTCCGCGGCCTGCACGATCCAGGCGAAGGGCGTGTGGGCTTCCACCTCGGCGTGATGCGCCGCCACCGCTTCGATGACTTCGGGCTTCTCCCCCACCCGCTTCAGAAGCTCGGCCCCGGCCAGCGCGTGCGATCCCACGTGGTCCTCGTCGAGCGCCTTGCCGAGGTCGTGCAGCAGCCCGGCCCGCCGCGCAACAGCGGGATCGAGCTGCAGCTCTCCGGCGATCAAGCCCGACAGATGGCCCACCTCCACACAGTGGCGCAGCACGTTCTGGCCGAACGAGGTCCGGTACTCCAGCCGCCCCAGCACCTCCAGGATCTCCAGCGCCAGGGCCGGAACGCCCGCTTCCAGCGCCGCCCGCGCGCCGCCCACGTGATGCTCGGCCTTGAGCTCCTCTTCCGCCTTCTGCACCACCTCCTCGATCCGTCCCGGATGGATGCGTCCGTCCTCGACGAGCCGCAACAAGGAACGCCGGGCGATCTCGCGCCGGACCGGATCGAAGCTGGAGAGCAGAACTGCCTCCGGGGTGTCGTCGATGATGACGTCCACGCCGGTGGCCATCTCAAAGGCCCGGATGTTCCGACCCTCGCGTCCGATGATGCGGCCCTTCATGTCGTCGCTGGGCAAGGTGACCACGGTCACGGTCGTCTCGATCGTTTGATCGGAGGCCAGGCGCTGGATCGCCAGGCCGATGATGCGGCGGGCTTCGCGCTCCGCATCCCGCACGGCGCTCTCCCGGATGACGGCGGCGGCGCGTCCGGCGGCGGTGCGGGCTTCCTCCTCCGCCTGGCGCATGATGAGCGTGCGCGCCGAGTCGACGGTGAGCCCGGCCAGGCTCTCGAGCCGCTGGGCCGCCTCGCGCGTCTTGGTCTCCGCCTCGCGGATGCGCGAACGCACCGCTTCCTCGGCCTTGGCCAGGCGGTCCTCGCGGCCGACGATCTCGCCCTCTTTGCGGGCTACGGCGCGGTCGCGCGATTGCAGCTCTCGCTCCTGCTGGGTGACCTCGCGTTCGCGCAGCTCCAGCTGCGTGCGCGCGGTGCGAATCTCCCGGTCGCCTTCCTCGCGCGCCGCCTGCAGCCGCTCCCGCACCTCGACCTCGGCCGACTTCAGACGGTGTTCGGCCTCGAGGTCTCTCTCTCTCGCGCGCTGTTCCAGGAGCGTGAGACGGTTGCGGCCGATCCAGGAGCGCCCGACGGCACCGAGGAGGGCACCGACGAGCAGCCCGGCCAGCGCCAAGGGCAGGGTGAGAGCCTGGTCCATCGGTTCTCCTC
The DNA here is from genome assembly GCA_964473865.1 of uncultured bacterium. Lineage (GTDB taxonomy): Bacteria > Eisenbacteria > RBG-16-71-46 > CAIMUX01 > CAIMUX01 > CAIMUX01. Next base: position 9,302 of record CAYYQN010000007.1, read on the forward strand.
CCGGCGCCACGGACCGGACATGAGCGGGACCGGGGGAAGCCGCCGTTCCCTGGTGGAGCGTGGGCTCTCGAACCTGGTCATACCAGGTGGGAGCCTACCCCAGCCTCGTAGCGACTCCCTCGCGGGATACCACCCGGAGATTGGCCCTCGGCTCCCTCAGTGGGACTGTTGGCTCAAGGAGCCTGACGCTCGCACCGAGGTGGCAGCGACTTCCCCCGATCCCCGATCGATCTCCCGTGCGCTCAGGCCCTCCCCGTCAGAGACGCGCCGCCCCCCGGGAGGCTGCCCTCCGCGCGCACGTCCTCAAGCAATTCGCGGCACCGGCGAACCCGCCCCACCATATCGCCGTTGTCGGCGGAGCGGCGGGTCCGCTCTTCGTACAGCTCTTCTGCGATGTTGAGGCAGACCGCCACCGCCAGCCGCTTGATGTCGATCAGCGGTCGCGCGGCCTGCAGTTCCTGGAATTTCCCCTCTACGAACGACGCGAGAGTCCGAACCCGCTCCGGCGAGGCGCCGGCGATCCGGTACTCCTCGCCCAGAATCCGGACCGGTGTGCCCGGGTCATTGCGGTCCATGCGACCCCCCGGCTCGTTCGGACCTCGCGGGGCGCAAGCCCCACACCTCAACCTTAGGATTCTCCTCGCAAGGCGTCAACCTTCGCGATGATCTGGCTCAGGCGAGCGCCGGTCTCCTCGCGTTCGCGGCGCAGCGCGTCGTGGTCGCGGCGGAGCGATTCCCAATCACGGCGAAGCTGGCTGCACTCCTGCGAAAGCGCTTCGCGCTCCCGGGTCAGAGCCGCAACCTCGTCCCGCAAACGCAAAACCAGCTCGGCAGCCTCGTTCACCCGCGTCTCGAGGAGGGTCAGCTCCTCGGCAAGCCCGGGCAGAGGCTCCGCCGGCGCGATGGTCCGGTCCGTTTCCATCGCGGACTCGGACCAGGCGCCTTCCATCTCAGCCATCGGCGCGCTCCGCGGCCGCCGGGCTCGGGACCGCGGTGGCCGCCCGGGCGGCTTCGACCACGCGGGCGAAGGCGGCCTGATCGTGGACGGCAAGATCGGCCAGAGTCTTGCGATCGATCACGATTCCCGCCAGCTTCATACCGGCAATGAACCGGCTGTAGCTGAGCCCGCACGCGCGCGCGGCGGCGTTGATGCGCAGGATCCAGAGGGATCGGAAGACCCGCTTCTTCTGCTTGCGCCCCGCATAGGCGTAGTTGAGCCCCCGCCACATGTTCTCCTTGGCGGTGCGGAGGAGCTTGCGGCGTCCGTGAAAAGCGCCCTGGTTGGCCTTCAGGACCTTCTTCTTGCGCGCCTTCCCGGTAACAACACTTTTTGCTCTCGGCATCGTATCCTCCTCACTCCCCGCTTCGCCGGACCGGCGCCGCCGGGAGCGCAGGGCCGCTTGCCCTGCCCAATCCGTGCGCCTTCGCTCAGCCTATGCCCAGGATGCGCTTGACCCGCTTCTCGTCCACCGGATGGACCAGCGCCGACTGGCGCAGGTTCCGCTTCCGCTTCCGGGTCTTGGCGGTGAGCATGTGCCCCTTGCCCTGCTTGCGCCGCCGCAGCTTCCCCCCTCCGGTGACGGTGAAACGCTTCGCGGCGGAGCGGTTCGACTTCATCTTCGGCATGCAATCATTCCTTTCCTGCCGCGTCGGCCTGGGGAACCTCTTTCCCTTCGTCCGATTTGGCCTTGGGAGCAGCCCCCACCCCGGGCTTGGCCGCCAGCATCATGGTGAGGAACCTTCCCTCCTGGCCGACCTTCTGCTCGATCGCGGCGATGTCTCCCAGTTCGGCGATCACCCGCTCCATCAGCTCGTATCCCAGCTCGGGGTGGGAGAGCTCCCGGCCCCGGAACTGGACGGTGATCTTGACCTTGTCTCGCTCCTCCAGAAAGGCGCGGGCGTGGCGCATCTTGAACTCGAAGTCGTGGCGCTCCACCCGAGGCCTCAGCTTGACTTCCTTGACGACGGAAAGGTGCTGCTTCCGCCTCGCCTTCTGGTCCTTCTTCGCCGTCTCGTACTTGTACTTGCCGAAGTCCATGATGCGGCAGACGGGCGGCCGCGCCGTCGGGGCCACCTCCACTAAGTCGAGCTCCAGCTCCCGCGCCGTCCGCAGCGCGTCCGAGATCGCCATCACCCCGAGTTGATCTCCGTTGGCGGAGATGACCCGGACCATGGGCGTCCGGATGCGCTCGTTGACCCGAACCTCAAGCTTTCCTGTTATGGCTCACACCTCCTGGACCAAACCGCCCCCAAACAAAAACGGAGGCGGCCAAAGCCACCTCCCCGACGCCACGGACACTCCCGCCGAAGGCCCGAAGCCTTCCCGGCGGTCCGTCCGGTGCACGGAACCCGACCTGACCCTCGGGGCCGGCGGGTGAGAAGCAGGCTTCTACTTGCCGATTGCACCAAATTCGACCGACTGCACCTGATCGAATCGACGACTACCGCGCCGACCGATCACGCGAAACATGGTGGGCGATACTGGAGTTGAACCAGTGACCTCTTGCATGTCAAGCAAGCGCTCTAACCAACTGAGCTAATCACCCATAGGGAACCGAGTTCTCGTGCCCGGAGTGTAGGGAACCGGTCCGCCGGCTGTCAACCCGTTTCCTCGGCCGGTTTCGGAAGCCGAACTCCCCGGCGGGGTTCCCCGCGTCAGGACCAGCGGACTCCGGCCGGCCCTTCCTCGATCCAGCCGATCTCCCACGGATCGGCCCCGGAGGCGACGAGCCGGCGCAACGCCTCGGGCGCGTCCGCATCGGCGACCACGGCGAGAAAACCCACTCCCATGTTGAAGACGCGCCACGCCTCCTCCGGATCCACCCTCCCCCGGGTCATCAGGTAGGTGAAGAGCGCCGGAACCGGCCGCAGGTCGCGCCGCACGACGGCCCGGACTCCGGGAGGAAGCACGCGGGGCAGATTCCCGGGGACGCCCCCGCCGGTGATGTGGGCCATCCCGCGGACGAGCCCGGACTCCACCAGAGGGAGAACCGCAGACAGGTACATCCGATGGCGCGCCAGCAGGAGATCGGCCAGGGGTCCGGCTGCCCCCTCGATCCTCGTCTCGAGGATGCCGGGATCGCCGTCCGAGCCCAGGATCGAGCGGGCCAGCGAGTAGCCGTTGGTGTGCAGGCCGGACGACGGGAGTGCGATGAGGCGATCGCCCGGAGCGATGCGCGTGCCGTTGACGAGCCGCGCGCGAGAGACTTCGCCGACGATGGTGCCCACCAAGTCGAGCTCGCCCGCCGGATACATGCCGGGCATCTCGGCGGTCTCGCCGCCGATCAGGGCGCAACCCGACTCGAGGCACGCCTGGGTCATCCCCTCCATCAGGCCGGACACGGCGTCGCCGGAGAGCTCGCCGGTGCCGATGTAGTCGAGAAAGAAGAGCGGTCGCGCGCCGTGCACCAGGATGTCGTTCACGCAATGCGAGACGATATCGTAACCGACGTCGGACCACCGGCCGGTTTGCGCCGCGAGTTTGAGCTTGGTGCCCACGCCGTCCATCGAGGCGACCAGCAGGCGGTCCGACCCCGGATCGGGAAACGAGAAGAAGCCGGCGAAGGCCCCGATCTCGCTCTCCACGCGCGGCGTGTAGGTCCGTCGGGCGAGCGCGCGAATCCGCGCCACGGCGCGGTCTCCGGCGTCCAGATCGACTCCGGCGGCGCGGTAGGCGTTGGCGAAGGACGGGTCCCGGGGATCGACGCTCACGCCTCCATCTCCGGGGTGAGATCCTCCACTTCGTACTCCACCGTGTCCTCGCCGGCCAGGGTGGGCAGGATCCGGTTCAGTGCATCCAGGACCGCGAAGACGGTCGCCTCCAGAATGTCGGTGCCGACCAGGGCGCTGCCCACCAGTTGGGTCTGGGTGCGACCCCGCAGCACGACCAGATGCGCCAGCATCGCGGTGCGGCTGCCGACCCGGCTCCGCTGCAGGCCGGCCAGCTCGAGCGCGACGCCGCCGCCGAATGTGCGGCTCACCGCCTGCAGCGCCGCCTGGGCCACCAGCCGTTCCTGGGTGTGGCGCACCGCGGGGCCGGAGGCGGTCCCGACCAGGACGCGGTCGCCGTCCGAGAGCTCGACCTGTCCTTCGTTGCGGCTCCCCTCGCGATAGAGGTTCACGCTGCGGAAGAGAAGACGGCGCGAAGCGGGCGGCTCGTCCGAATCGGCCGCGACCATTCCTCCCGTGACCGCCACCTGCACGTTGTGCGGTTCGATCGCGATCCCGTGACGCCCCAGAAGCGTGGCCACGACATCACGGGCCACGCCTCGGGCCCGCCGGTTGGGAACCGCAATCACGTCGACTTGTGCGATTTCGCCATCCTCGACCCGGATGCGGGCCGACTGGACCCCGGCGATCTGCCGCAGGCTGGCCTCGATCGCCTCCACCTGCTCCCGTTCCACGGTGTCACTCCTCTTCCGGCCCCGCGGCCGGGCTGTGGTCCGCCTCCGGGAAACGCCTCAGGGGCGCGGAGGCAATTCGAGGTCGAAACGGCAGAGATCCCGGATCTGTCGGACCCGGTGTTCGATTGCGTCGGGCGAAAGATCGAGCAGTCCATCCACGCTGAATCTCTCCACGGCAAACGATGCCACGGCCGCTCCGTGCGCCAGGCCGAGGCGCAGGCAGGGCTCGTCCAGGATCCCCCCGTTCCGCGCCAGGAAGCCGACCAGGCCGCCCGCGAAGGCATCGCCGGCGCCGGTCGGATCCTGCGGCGAATCGAGCGGAAACGCGGGCAAGGCGAACCAACCCTGTTCAGTCCGCGCCAGAGCGCCGTGCTCGCCCCGCTTGATCACGACCACGCTCGGGCCCATCATGCGGATCCCCTCGGCCGCCTTCAGCACGTTGTCGGCTCCGGTGAGCATCTGCGCCTCTTCGTCATTGAGCAGAAACACGTGCACGCGGCGCAGCACCGAGAGGAGGGTGTCGCGGGCCGAGGCGATCCAGTAGTTCATGGTGTCCAGCACCACCAGCGGCGGGGCGTCCAGCTGGTCCAGCACCTCGAGCTGTAGCGCCGGATCGATGTTGGCCAAAAAGACGCACGGCGAGTCGAGGTAGATGCGGGGCAACTCCGGGTGGAATTCCTCGAAGACGTTGAGCTCGGTGCGAAGCGTCGTCCGCTTGTTCATGTCGTCCGCGTAGACGCCCGCCCAGCGGAAGGTCTTCCCTTCCGCCGTAACCAGCCCCGCGCAGTCGATTCCCCCCCGGCGCAGGAGGGCCAGGTGCCGGTCGGGAAAGTCGGTTCCGACCACGGCCACCACCCGTACCGCGGCGTAGTGGGACGCCGCCAACCCGAAGTAGGACGCCGATCCGCCAAGCGCGTCTTCCCGTTCGCCCGCCGGAGTGCGCACCGAATCGAGTGCGACCGATCCCACCACGAGCACCGGCATGGCTGGTTGCATCAAGTCAGCCCTCCTCCGATCCGCCGCTCCCCGGACCATCGTCGATCGACGCCGCCGCGGCGGAATCGGCCACGCGGACCTCCCTGCGGGGCGCCTCCGACCACAGGTTCTCCAGTCGGTAGTACTCCCGGGTCTCCGTCTGGAACAGGTGCACCACCACATCGATGAAGTCGAGCAGGATCCACTTCCGGTTCTGCCGCCCCTCCACGTGCCAGGGCCGGATCCCCTCCGCCGCGAGCGCCTCCTCCAGGTGGTCGGCAAGACCCGTCAGGTGAGGCTCGGAGAGACCGGTGGCCAGCACGAAGTAGTCACAGGCGCCGGAGATTCCGCGCAAGTCGAGGATGAGTACGTCCTGGGCCCGCCGCTCCGTCGCCAGCCGGGCCAGCCGCCCCGCCAGTTCAGCGGACGGCAGATCGGTCCGGCGCTGGGGGCGCCGGCGGGCGGGCTTGTCCATCTTCGTGGTCCCCATCGACCGCCTCGCCTAGTGGAGGCGGTGCACGGCGTACGCGACCGCCTGCTCCAGCGCATCCCGCCACGGGGAGGCCGGTTCCTCCCGCAGAGTCTGTACGCACTCGCCGGCCAGCGCCCGGGCCGTCTCCCGGCAGGAATCGATCGCGCCGGCGCCCGTCAGGATGGCCAGAAGACCGTCCCAGGCACCGGAGTCGGTCTCCTTGCGCGCCGCCAGCTCGCGCAGGCGCGCCCGGTCACGCGGGCCGGCGGAGGCAAGGCCGCGGATCAGAGGAAGCGTGATCTTGCCGTCCGGCAGGTCGGTGCGAACCCCCTTGCCGATCCGAGCGGGATCTCCGATGAAATCGAAGACGTCATCCGTTACCTGATAGGCCCGGCCCAGGAGCTCGCCGAAGCGGCGGAAACGCGCCGTGCGCTCCGGACCCAGGTTGCCCACCAAGGCGCCGATCTCGGTCGAGGCTCCCATGAGCGAAGCGGTCTTGTGATCGACGAGATCGAAGTAGGCGGCCTCGCCCAGGTCCAGATCCTCCTTCTGCTGGATCTGCAGCATCTCCCCGATCGACATGTGGTAGGTCGTGCGGGCCACCACCGGGACGAGAGTGTCGAGTCTCCGTTCCACCAGCTCGTGGAACGCCTTGGTGAAGATGTAGTCCCCGAGGATCGTGGAGACCTGATCATTGAACAGCGCGTTGATGGTGGGCAGCCCGCGGCGGACCGCGCTCTGATCGATGGTGTCATCGTGGACCAGGGTCGCGGTGTGGATCAGCTCGATGACCGTGGCCGCGAAAACCGCCACCGCGGCATCCGGCCGGCCGGAGTTGGCCACCAGGAGCACCAGGGTCGGCCGGAACTTCTTCCCGGTCACCCCCAACAGGTGCCCGGACAGCCCCCGCACCACCGGAATCGAACCCTGGAAGAACTCGCGAAACGAGACCCCCACGGCCTCAAGCTGCTCTCGCACCGGTTCCTGGAACTCGCGCAGATTCGTATCGGTCTCGAACGACCGCAGGAACGATTCCAGGTTCGAGAGCGACAAAGAACCTCCCTCCGGCCGCGGTTCGGGAACCGGGCGAAGCCGCGCCCACGCACTGCACTCCGAACGGCGCACTCTATCACTCGCGCGGACCGGTGTCAACGCAGGGGTGGAGCCTCCGTCTGCAGCTCGGCCAGCGAAACCTGGAGGTGGGAAGGCTCAAACTGCTCCAGCACCTGCCCCGCGAGCATGATCGAATCGAGCTCCTCGATGTTCCGCGCCCACTCGGCGAATTGCACCATCTCCGCCGGAGGAATCGGCTCCGCGGGCAGATTGCGCAAGGTGAGCGGGTTGATGGGCCGGCCGCCCTGCAGCATTTCGTAGTGGAGGTGCGGTCCGGTGGCCAGGCCGGTGCTGCCGACGTAGCCGATGACCTGCCCCTGGGAAACCCGGGAGCCCGGGCGCAACCCGGCTGCGATCCGGCTCAGATGCCCGTAGCGCGTGGAGGTGCCGCCGGCGTGACGGATCTCCACCAGGCGGCCGTATCCCCCCTTCCACCCGGCCATGGCGACTCCGCCGTCGGCCACCGCCACCACCGGGGTGCCGGTCGCCGCGGCGTAGTCGACCCCATGGTGCGGGCGATAGATCTTGCGGATGGGATGGAGGCGCGACTTGGAGAAGTACGAGCTGATACGCCGGAACGTCAGAGGCGCGCGCAGGAAGCTCTTCTTGAGGGCCTTTCCCTTCGGGTCGTAGTAGCCCGGGCGGCTCGCCCCCGCACACCGATAGCTGACCGCCGTCCCGCATGCGCGGTGGCCTTCGTACCGGCCGTAGAGGATCTCGCCGTATCCGAGGAACTGCCCGTCCGCGAACCTTTCCTCCACCAGGAGGCTGAACCGGTCCCCCGACTGCACCTCGGTCAGGAAGTCGACGTCATAGGCGAACACATCGGCGAACTTCAAGGTCAGGCGGTAGTCTCCCCCGGCTTCGCGGATCGCGTCGTCGACCGTCTCGTCGATGCGCCCTTCGAATTTGCGCAGGCGCACCTCCCGCGCCACGGGCTGCTGCCAGGCCACCAGCGAGTCGCCCCGCACCTCGTAGATGTAGATCTCCTCCGGCGAGAGGGTGAAGGTCAGCCGGCGCAAGAGCCCGTAGTCGTCGCGCTCCAGGGTCAGGACCTGGCCGGGACGCAGGGAACGCGGACTGAACAGCCGCAGGCGGCGGGTGCACTCCAGGACGCGGCCGATTTCCTGCATGCCGAGTCGATTCCGCAGCAGGATGCCCGAGAACGTGTCGCCGCGACGAACCGTGTCAGTAATGGTTTCCCAGGAGGAGCCAGAATCCGTGGAGTCGTCGAGGGTCGCGGCCTGAGCGAGATTCGAATCGGCGGTGGTCTGCGCCGGAACCGAGTGGCGGGTGGATCGAAGGACCAGGACCAGAACCAGGATCAGGAGCAGCGGCAGGGAGAGCCAGGCGATACGCAGACGATGGCTCCGCCGCGCTCCGAATCTCCGGGGAATCCGCATCCGCCCTGCCTCCTCTGCGTTTCCGGCCGCATCCGTGCGCACCCCGCAGCGGCGCGCGTCACTGGCCGGCACTATAGAAAAACCCCACAACCCCGTCAACCCTCTGGTCCGGTTCCCGTCCGATTTGCCGCCCCGGCGTCCCTTCCCTCGCTCTCGGGCCGGGCGCTGCGGACGACGGCGCCCGAGCGCTCCCCGGTAGGGGGGGCCGCCGCTCGGTCCGCCTCGACCACCTTCAGGCCGCGCGGAAACTCGAGAAGGAAGGTCGCGCCCTTCCCCGGCTCGCTCTGGACCGAGATTTTTCCGCCGTGGTTCTGCAGGATCCGGTAGCAGGTGGCCAACCCGTAGCCGTGCCCGTCCTCCTTGGTGGTGAATCCCGGCTCGAAGACGTGGGAGACGACGTCGGCGGCCATGCCGGGACCGTTGTCGGTCACGTAGATCCGCACCGCCCCCTTGCGCCCTGTCTCGGTGCGGATCTCGATTCGCCCGGACGCCTCTTCGGCGGACGGCGCCGCGGCCCGCATCGCCTGGGCGGCATTGCGCAGCAGGTTGATCAGGACCTGCTGCAGCTGCCCGGGGTCGCCCTGGACCACGCCGATTCCGGCCTCGATGTCGGTCACCAGGTCCACGGAATCGAAGAGGTTCTGCGGGCGAACGAAGTCGACGGTATCGGTCACGAGCTTGTCGAGGTCGAAGGTCCGGAGCTGGACCTCCTTGTGGGAGAAATCGAGCAGACCCTTGGCCAGGGCGCTCATGCGCTCCACCTGCTGGCGGATGACGTCGGCGTCTCCCTTCATGGCCGCGTCGCCGGCGCGCCCCGCGCGCATGAGCAGAAGCTGGGTCCGGCCGGAGAGAATCGCCAGGTAGTTGTTGATCTCGTGCGCCACCTCGGCCGCCATGTCTCCCTTCGCCGCCATCCGCTCGGAAGAGATGAGCGCCTGGGTCATCTTCTGCAGGTGGATGTACTCGCGGTTCTGATCCCTGATGATGAAGAGCGGCAGGAAGAAGAGCAGCACGCCCGCGTATCCGATCGTGAGGAACGAGATCACCAAGAGCGGGCTCAACGCGAAGAGAGCGACCGAGGAGACCAGCCAGTTCCGGTACAGGAAGTCGGTGCGCCACGTGGCCAGGAACGATTTGCGCCGCTCCAGGGAGACCGCCAGCGCCACCAGTCCTGTGTTGACGAGAGCGTAGGCCACGCCGACCGCCACCATCCCGATCACCGTGGCGGGCCGGCGCAGGAGCTGCTCCGTCAACGGCTCCGGCTGGATGGCCGTGAAGACCCGCAGGCAGACCCAGGCCGTGATCGCCATCTGCCCCAGGCCGAAGAACGACTTGAACCAATCCCGTTTCTGGATGAATCGCGTCGCCAGGAAGACCGAGACCGTGATGATCCACAGCGCCGGAGCCGCGGCGTGCAGGAAGATGACCGACAGGTTCGCGGTCGAGGCCATGCTGTCGGTGCCGTGACCGGAGAGCGACTCGAGCCAGAGGAGCTCCGCGGCCATGCTGATCCCCAGCCAGGCGAGGAAGCTCCAGCTGACCAGACCGGACACCGGCCCTCCGGTCTTGAGCAGCAGGAGAGGTCCCGCGGCCACAACGACCGCGGCGTACAGCAGGAGCCGCCGGTTGCCGGCGTATTCGGGGAGCAGCCGAAACAGCGCCGGCTGGGGCCGGGCCGGGACGGCGACGGGATCTGGGCTCATGCCTTTGTTTTCGGCAAGAGTCGGGCCGACCTTGACCCGACAGCCCCCGCCAGCCCGGGGAGCCATCCGGCCCCCTTTCCGACCGCAACGCCCAACAGGGCCCCCCCCAGAACGTCCATCGGGTAGTGGACGCCGAGGTAGACCCGGGAGAGCGCCACCAGGGTGGCCAGGAGCACGGCGATCCGGGCGTACGCGGGGCCCAGGGTTGCTAGCACCGTCGCGGCGGCAAAGCAGTTGGCGGCATGGTTGGAGGGGAACGAGGGGCTGCGGGACTGGCGCGTCACCAGGAGTCTCACATCCGGCATGGCGAAACACGGTCTCAGCCGATCCACCGCCGGTTTCAGCAACTCCGCGGCGACCAGATCCGCGAGTCCGGCTGCCACCGCGACGAGCAGCACCGCCCGGATCCCGGCCCGCCCCCGCAATCCGATCACCATCGCGGCCAGCGCGGCGAACCAGAGGCCGGGGTAGGGCGGGTAGCTCAGACCCCAGGCCAGCGAATCCAGCCACGGCGCATGCCAGCTCCCGTTGATCAGCCGGAAGAGCGCCTGGTCGATCCCGAACGGATTGCCCAGCCGATGCCTCCTTCCTCCCCGCGACGCGCGCCACGGCGCGGCGTCTCGCCGGGAGTCTGCCGGAAAGCGCGACGAGCCGTGGCCCACCGCAGCCTCGAGCGCGCTGCTAGACTCCCGACATGAACGCCGACGCAGACGGGCCCGTCCGGTTCGCGCGCTCCCCGGCCGGCCACCTCGGGGCGTCTCGCGCCGTCGTCTCCGAGCGCACCGGCGGCGTCAGCGCCGGACCCTTCTCGACCCTCAACGTGGGCCGCGCCACCGCCGATGCCTCCGCGGACGTGCGCGAGAACGAGCGCATCATACTCCGATCGCTCGGCCTCGCCGACCGGGTTGCCCGCCTGCGGCTCGAGCACGGTTGCCGGGTGGTGCGCCCGGACGGGCCGGGGTCCTACGGTCCCGCGGACGCCCTGCTCACCCGGGATCCCACGCTCGTGCTCTGGTTCACCGTCGCCGACTGCGTGCCGGTGACCCTGATCGCCGGCCCCTGGCGCGCCCACGGCCATTGCGGCTGGCGCGGCGTCGCGGCCGGCATCCTGGAAGCGATGGTGGGGGAACTCGCGGATGCCGCCGGCCTCGCGCCGGCGCACATCCGCGCATGGGAGTGGCCGGGAATCGGTCCGTGCTTCTTCGAGGTCGGGCCGGAGGTCGCGGCGAGGTTCAGCCCCCGGGCGTTGCGCTCTCTCGGCGCGGCTTCCCCCGCGCCCGCGTCGCCCTCGCCCACGAGCGCCCAGACCGAGGCCCGGGCATTTCTCGACCTGCGCGCCGAAATCACGCTGCGCCTGACGCGGCTGGGCCTGCCGAATGAGGACATCGCCGTCGATCGCGCCTGCACCGCCTGCGAGCGAGCACGCTTCTTCTCACATCGACGGGACGGGGTGCCCACCGGCAGGGCGGCGGCAATCAGTTACGAACTGCCGGGTTGCGCTCACGATCCGGCCGCCGCCGGCCGCGCCACTTGCCGGTAGAGCGCTTCATACCGGTCCACCACCGCGGACTCAGAGAAACTCTCCACGGCGCGTTTCCGCGCCGCCTCGCCCACGCGCAGGGCCAGGTCGGGGTCGTCCAGGACCCGCCGCGCGGTCTTGACCATCGCGCGATCGTCCCGAGGATCGACGAGAAACCCCGACACCCCGTCCTCGATGAGCTCCTGCGTTCCCCCCTCGTTGGTGGCGATCACCGGCACCCCGCATGCCATCGCCTCCAGCGCTACCAGCCCGAAGCTCTCGTGCCGGCTCGGCAGCAGGAAGAGATCGGCCAGCGGGAGCAGCGTTTCCATCCGCTCCTGAATTCCCAGGAAGAACACCCGGTCTTCGACCCCCAACGAGCGGGCCAGCTCCTGCGCCTGCCACCGTTCGGGTCCGTCTCCCACCAGGACGAGGCGCGAGGGGACTTCCGCCGCCAGGCTCGCAAACGTCCTCACCACGACATCGACCTGCTTCACCGGCCGGAAATTCGAGGCGTGCATGACGGTCTTTTCGCCCGGGTCGAGGAACGGAAACGCGGGGTGGCCACCCTTCTCGGGATGGAAGAGCTGGGGATCGACGAAGTTGGAGATGACGCGGATCGGGTTTCGGACGGCGAACAACTCCTCGGTCTTCCGGCGCAGGAACTCGCTCACCGCCGTGACCCGATCGCTCTGTTCGATGGAGAATCGGGTGACCTTGTGGAAGGAGGGTTGTCCCCCCACCAGGGTGATGTCGGTCCCGTGCAGCGTGGTCACGACCGGAAGCGCCCCGGGCGCCATCATCTGGCGGGCGAGATAGGCGCAGACCGCGTGCGGAATCGCATAGTGCACGTGCACCAGGTCCAGGCCGTGTGATTCCGCCACCTCGGTGATCTTGACCGCGAGGGCGAGCGTGTAGGGAGGGTGGTGGAAGACGGGATAGTTGGCGGTCTGGACTTCGTGGAAGAAGACGTTCTCCTTGAACCCCTTCAATCGGACCGGGAGCGCGTAGGTGATGAAGTGGACCTCCCATCCGCGCCGGGCCAGCGAGAGTCCCAGCTCCGTGGCCACGATCCCGCTCCCGCCCGAGGTCGGATAGCAGACGATCCCGACCCGTCCGCACACCGGCGGGGAACCCTTGGCCTTGGCCGTTCCGCAGCGTCGCGCCGCGCTCATGCGTCCCTCCCTTCCTCCGGCGGCGGCGACAGCTCGAAGACCGCCATCGCCGCGGGCTCTCCCGCCTCCCGGCGGCGCAGGTGGATGCGCGCCGCGTCCCGCAGTTGCTCCACGGCTCCCGGACCGTCCAGCAACATCGGTGTGAGCAGCGAGAGCGAACGCTCCTGCTCGCCGTCTCGCGGCCGGACGAACTCGCGCCAGCCCGACAACCGGGGATCGGCGCGCAGGAGACGCTGGCGCGCCCGCGCCAGGATCGCGTCCTCGATGCGCTGCAGCTGGTAGTCGGCTTTTCCCGCCGCCGACTCCACCAGCTGGGGCAGGCCGGGATCGTACTCCCCGACGCGCGCGCCGAGCGCCGCGAGATCATCTTGGGTCCTCGTCCGGAGCGCCTGCAGCTGCGCCATGAGCCCGGCCGGGGCCGACTCTTCCGTGCGCCGGGCCAGGTAGGCGTCCGGGTCGTACACCGCCTCCCGGGGCGGCATCGACTCGCCCGGCGGCGCACCCGCACCCGCGGGAATCGTGCTCGGCCGTCCGGGCGGCAGGAGCACCGCCCGCAACCGGGAGACCAGAGGGGGCCGTGGGATCCCCGCATGGCGATAGATCGGCCCGAGCTGGGCGCGATAGCGGACCTCCGCCGGACCGCAGACGGTCGCGGCGTTGGGCAGGAGCCGGTCCTGCAGCAGCGGGCGCAGCACGACGTTCGGCCCGAGCGGCGCATCGTCGCCGGCACCGTCACCAGCCACCTCGCGACGCGCTCCCGAGAGCCGGAACGCCGCCCGATCGGCGAGACCGGGATCGAGAGCGGGTTCGAACCCCGCCGCGCGCGCCTCGGCCTCTCCGGCGCGCAGCAGCGCGGCGACCGGCCAGGACCGCACCGCCTCGCGGATCCACGGAGTCTGTTCGCGCACCACCGCGGGGTGGGCCCCGTCCAGGAAGAGACAGCGCAATCCGGGCCGCAGGCGGTAGACCAGCGCCGCGAGCGAGCCGCTCCAGTTCCCGCCCGCGGTGAGCGCCTCCGCCACCAGTCGGAGGCCGCACGCGTAGCGCTGGGCGCCGGGCGCCCCCGGAGGGCCGGACGCCGCCGGAAGGTCGGACGCAAACAGCGCATCCAGCAGACCCTGTTGCCGCGCGGCGGGCAGGGAACCGATCAGCGTGCCGCCCGGCGGAATCGCCGTATCGCGCAGGCGTCGAACCAGACCCTCCGTTCCCGGCAGCCACGCAGAGGAGACTTCCCCGAAGTCGGCGTCATCCCCCACGACCCAGAAGACGGCGAGCGCCGGACACCCCAGCGATCGTTCGAGCTCTGCGGCCAGCTCGACCGCCGTCAGGAGTTTGTACAAAGTGTAGAGCGGTCCCCCCAGGAGCGCGGGCTGCTGGCCCGTGACCACCGCGACTCCTTCCCCACGCAGCAGGGATCGCCAGATCGACTCGACCGCGGGGTCGGCGCCGCGCGCCAGATTCCACTGCAGGATCTCCATGCCGGCTTCCGGGGAGAGGGAGCCCGGAACCCGCAACCGCTCGCGCGCCGCCGCGACGACCGAGTCCGGGGAAAAGGACTCGGCCCGCCGCGCCTCACCCGGAATCGGGAGGGGCGCATCTTCCATCCAACCGAGAAGTCTCAACCCGTTCCCTCCCGGCGCGCGATCAGGATGAAGCGGGCCGACCGCTCCGGATCGAACGGCGCGCCTCGATAGTCACCCAGCTCGGCAACGACCGTCAGCCCCTGCGCCGCCACCAGCCCGCGGAGATCCGGGGGGGGGTAGAGACGCACTCGTTCTTCCCGGGGCAGGCCCGGCACGGGGGCGCCGCCCGCCTCGACTGCCACCGTCTTGCGCAGATACGGTCCCTCGGGATCGACCCAGCGCCGTTCCACGACCCGGGCACCCGCAATCTCTCGCCGCGACACTGCGACGAGGGCCCGCAACGTGACCTCCTGGTTCAGGAAGTCGAGCACGAAACTCCCCCCGGACTGCAGAACCCGCGCCGCTTCGGCCACGACCCGCCGGTCATCGTCCAGGTCACGGAAGTACCCGAAGCTCGTGAAGAGGAGAAGCGCTGCGCCGAAGACCCGACCGCGCCAGGGCAGGGCGCGCATGTCGCCCCGGACCAGCAGCCCATCCCCCAGCAGCTCCCGCGCGCGGGCCAGCAAAGGCTTCGACAGGTCCAGGCCGTAGACCGTCTCGCCGGCATCGGCCAGCGCGCGCAGAAACCGCCCGGGGCCGCAGGCGATCTCGCAGATCGGACCGCGGATCCCCCGGGCGCGCAGCGCCTCGGCGAACGCGATGGCCTCCGCGTCGTCACGGTGGCGATAGAGCTCGAGATAGAGCTCGTCGAACGAGCGGACGAACCAGGCATCCGCATCCGCGGCGGAAGCCGGCCCGGGGTCGAGACGATCGCCGGTCATGATCGGAGTGTAGGCGGAACCGCCTCGCCGTTCACGGCGGAACGTCGCGGCTCAGAAGCGCGTGCCGGAGAGCGCATAGGCCTCCACGCCGCTTCCGTCCGTCGCCAGGTCCAGGCTGAGCAGACCCGCGAACGGCACAGCCAGGCGCAGACCGGCACCGATCCCCCATCCCCCCCGCACGTTGCCCCGTTCCCAGTCGCCGTGATTCCAGGTGGCACCGCCGTCCACGAAGAACGCGCCATCCACGGTCACATCGACAGTGGACGAGAACGGCGGCGGCAGCGGGAATTCGCGGCGGGGAAGGAGAGGAAACCGCTCCTCCACCCACCCGAACCAGATGTTGTCCCCTTCGCAGAAATCGGGCGGGTGGCCCCTCAGGTCGGAAGCGCCGCCCAGATCCAGACGCAGAAAGGAAGGAACGGCGCCCCGACTGAGGATCGTGCGCGAAGCGACCGTCACGACCGAAGCGCGCAGGGAACGGACGAGCATGGCGTCGAGCGCGTACCGCTCCAGCGCCAGGGTCCCGCCGAAGAGCCCGCCGTGGGCCGCCGCCCGTACCGCCAACACCTCGCCGCGCCGCGGCCGGGCCGCATAGTCGCGCGTGTCGATCCGCAGCCCACCCTCGGCCCACCGGTGATCGTCCCGCCTCGAAACGGCCCGGCCAACAAACTCCGGCTCGGGCTTCGGATCGGGATCGACCCGGACATGCTCCGCCCCGACCAAGAACGGAAAGGAGAGATACGGCCCCCGAGCCGGGGCGATGGTCACGTTTCCCCCGGAGTGGTGTTCCACCAGCCCCTGGCCCAGGTTTCGCGTTCGCTTCCAGCTCCCCTGGGCGGCGAAGGCCATCCTCCGGCCGAAGGCCCAACGGGTCGCGTACGTCCCTTGCGCGTAGCGTTTCGCCCCCACCCCGACCGCGAGGGCGACAGCCCGCGCCATGCCGCCCACGTTCAGCGCCTCCACCGCCGCGCCGTAGGTGAAACCCTGTCGTTGCTCCCACTCCAGGGTCGGCAGGGCCAGGACGGTGGGCCGCTCGCGGATCGAGACGTCGAGCACGGGCTGATCGAGCACCGGATCGCGGCGCGGAATCAGCGACACGTCGGCGAAGATCCCGAGATCGAGCAGACGCAGCCGGTCGCGCTCCAGACGATTCCAGTCGACCGGGGAACCGGCGCTCGCCGAAAGCTCGCGCAGCACGACCCGCGGGTGGGTGGCGCGGAGTCCGTTCACCCGAACCGCGGCCAGAGGCTGCTCGATCCACAGGCCCCGCTCCTCGGCCGGAATCGCCGCCGCGGCGGGAGCAGCGGCCGCCATCCATCCGAGCGCAATGAGCCACGCCCGCAGGCCCCGGCGCCGGATCACCGCCCGAACCCCGAACTCACCGGCACCGGGGAACGCCGCACTCGGGCCGCGCGCCCGGTCGATGCGGGTCGATCCCCCCCGCAGAGGCCGGCGCGATGGCGACTCGTCCGCGGCCCTCGGGACGGATCACTCGTCCCCCACGCCCTTCGAATCGAGCGTCTTGTAGAGCACGAGGCCAACCCCCAGAAGACCGGCGGCGTAGAGCGCGGTTTTCCGGTTGTCCCGCCGGACTTCGGCCACGGAATCGACCGCCGCCAGCGCCATGCGATGCGCGTGGGTCTCCTCCTCGTAGAAATGCACGCCGGGATCCGCGTCACTTCCGGCCCGGGACGACCGCGCCACCGTGACTTCGTACTCACCGACAACGGTATCGGGGTAGACGGCAACGCGAACAAAGCGGTACTCAGCACCGCCTTGGAGGAAGACGACGGTGCGGCCAAAGTTGTCCCCGGGACGTAGTTCATCGCGGTGGATCACCCGGGACGAGGTGCACGCCACGCCCGCCGCCAGGAGCCCCGCCCCCAACGTCAGGATCGCCGGCCGCACCGTGGAACGCGCTTGCATGTCGAGTCTTCCTCCCCGCCCGAGTATAGCAGCGCGGAATCACTCGGCCGCGCCATCCTCGAGTTCCTGTCGCCAGCGATGGAGCAGTTCCAGCGCCGAGAGCGGTGTCAAGCGATCGAGATCGAGCTCACGTAGTTCCCGCAGCAGCCCTGGCTCGGGCGGAGCGAAGAGATGGAGTTGCTGCGCGCGCGGCGTCGGACCGGGCGCCTCGGGCCCCGAATCCGGCGCCGCCTGCCCCTCGAGTCCGGCGGGCGTTCCCGGCGTGACCACCGTCTTCCCCCGGCGCTCCAGGCCCCGAAGGATCTCCTTCGCGCGCTCGATCACCGGATCCGGCACACCGGCCAGGCGCGCCACCTGGATGCCATAGCTGCGGTCCGCGGCCCCCTCGACCACGCGCCGCAGAAAGACGACCCGGTCGCCCCACTCCTTGACTTCGACATTGAGGTTCGCAAATCCGCGGCCGGGGGCCGCCAGGCGCGTCAGCTCATGGAAGTGGGTGGCGAAGAGGGTGCGCGGCCGCGGTCCCTGGGGCGACTCGAGCGCTTCCGCGACCGCCCAGGCGATGGCCAGGCCGTCGTACGTCGACGTCCCCCGTCCCACCTCATCGAGGAGAACGAGACTCCGCGACGTGGCCCGGTGCAGGATCCGGCTCGTCTCGATCATCTCCACCAGAAACGTCGACTGCCCGCGCGCCAGGGCATCCTGCGCCCCCACGCGCGTGAACACGCGGTCACAGAGCCCGACCTCGGCCGAGCGGGCGGGAACGAAGGAGCCCAAGTGGGTGAGCACCGCGATGAGCCCCACCTGACGCAGGTAGGTCGACTTGCCCGCCATGTTCGGGCCGGTGAGTATCGAAACCGGACGCTCCGCCGCCTCCAAGTCGGTGTCGTTGGCCACGAACTTCCCCGCGCCCAGGGCCTGTTCCACCACCGGGTGGCGCCCGTCGCGGATCCGCAGCACCGGTTCTTCCGCGAGAGATGGACGCACCCAGCGTCCGCTCGCCGCGACTTCGGCCAGCGACTGCAGGAAGTCGAGCTCGGAGAGCGCCGCCGCCAGAGCCTGGAGAGAGGCGGTCCGGGCCTGCAGTTCCGCGCACAGCGTCGCGAACAGCTCGCGTTCCAGGCGCAGCGACTCCTCCTCCGCGTGCAGGATCTTGGCCTCGAACTCCTTCAACTCCGGAGTGATGAAGCGCTCGGCGCCGGTCAGCGTCTGCTTGCGCTGGTAGCGCTCAGGCACCCGCGCCAGCTGGGACTGCGTGACTTCCAGGTAGTAGCCGAAGACGCGGTTGAATCCGACCTTGAGGCCCGGGATGCCGGTGCTGGCGCGCTCTTCCTCCTGCAGCCGCGCCACCCAGGACTTCGCATCACGCGCCATGCCCCGCAACTCGTCGAGCCGCGGATCCCACCCCTCCCGAAAGACGCCGCCATCCGAAAGAAGGGCGGGAGGCTGGTCGGCGAGCGCGGTCTCGAGCCGCGTCCGAATCGCCGGCAACGCCAGCTCTGCGAACAAGGGAAGCGATGCGCCCGGCGGCGCGACCGCCATCAGGCGGACGAGCTCCGGCACCGCGCGCAGGGTCGAGCGCACCGCGGCGAGGTCGCGCGGCTGGGTCTTGCCGCAGTGCAGCCGCCCCAGGATCCGCTCCAGATCGGCCACCCCTTTCAAGGCCAGGCGGTATTCGGCGCGGCTGCGCCCTTCGAGGAGCGCGGCCACCGCATCCTGCCGCGGCCGGATCTCGGCCGCGCGGGCCGGGGGGCGTCGCAGCTCCCGTCGCAGGCGGCGCGTGCCCCCGGGAGTCAGAGTGCGATCGAGCACCGCGAAGAGCGTCGAACTCGCATCGCCTCCCGGCATCGGCTCGAGGATCTCCAGCGAACGCAAGGTCGCATCGTCGAGGACGAGACCGTCGTCGGGCCGCACCAGCCGCGGCGCACGCAGGTGCTTCAGCTCCGACTGCTTCTGCTTCCGCGCGTATTCGAGCAGGGCCCCGGCGGCGCCGAGCGCCGGACCCAGTTCCTCGGCCTCGAAGGGGTCGAGACTCTGGACCGCAAACTGCTCGCAGAGGAGACGGCGACCGCGATCCCGGCCGAACTCCCAGGGCTCCACCTCGGAACGGAAGGGAGCCGGGGCGAGGTCGCGCAACAGCCGAACGACGGGCTCCACCGCATCGCGCGGCGCCAGCACCTCAGCCGGAGCCAGGCGCGCCAGCTCTTCGGCCGCCTGTTCCGGATCAAGGTCCCCGAGCAGGAAGCTCCCGGTGGAGATGTCGGCCGCGGCCAGGCCGACTCGATCCGCCTCGGGCTTCAGGGCGACCAGGAAGTTGTCGCTGCCCGCCGAAAGCACTCCGTCGCTCAAGGCTGTGCCGGGAGAAAGGATCTCCGTCACCCGCCGCTCAAGGAGCTTCTTACCCTTTCCCGGTTCCTCTACCTGCTCGCAGATCGCGACCCGGTGTCCGGCCCGGAGAAGCCGCGCCACATAGGTCTCAGCCTGATGCCAGGGAAACCCTGCGAGCGGAATCGGGTCGGGATCCCCGGCGTTGCGGCTGGTCAGCATCACGCCGGTTTCGCGAGCCAGAAGATGGGCATCCTCGAAGAACGTCTCGTAGAAGTCTCCCATCCGGAAGAGGAGAAGGGCGTCGGGATGCTCGGCCTTGGCGCGGAGGTACTGCCCCATCATCGGGGACTCCGCCGGCGCGCGACGCCGCGGCCCCTCGCCCTGCTCGCGTTGCCTCAAGGCCCGACCCGGACGACCTGCCAGTTGAGCCCCACGCAACGGGCGAGGGCCGACTCCTCCGCCTCCTCGCGCGAGGAGAACCGGCCGAAGCGGATCCGGTGGAAGGTCGCGCCTTCGGCCTCCTCGACCTCCACCCGCACAGACAGGCCGAGGCCTTCCAGACGCTGCGCCTCCGCGGCGGCGCGCTCGGCATCCCGGAAGGATCCGAGTTGGATCGCAAACCGGCGGTCGCCGCCGGCGGCAGCCGCGGGGCGCTTCGCGTCGGGCCGCGTTTCTTCCGACGGGCTCAAGGTGACCTCCGGGGATCGCCCGCCGGCCGCAGCCGACGAATCCGACCCGGCGTCGCCGGCGGCGGGTCGGGCCGACGGCATCTCCACGAACGAGGTCCCGGCCGCCTCCGAGCGTCCGCCTGCTTCCGGCGCAGCCGCGGGCGGCGACGGCGGAGGCTGCATCGCCTGCACCAGCGCGTACTCCGGGGAGGTCGCGCAGGCAGAGGCCCACTCCCGGACGGTGGGCCACCCGAGCTCCGCGCCGCCGGCTCCGGATGCCGCGGCCAGCCCGAATCGATACAGCAGCGGGCCCAGGCAGCCGGCCCGACGGGCATCCTCCTCGAGCCGGGCATAGCCGCGCAGGGAGCTTTCCACGCGCCCGACGCGGAGCTCGCCGTCCAGGCGCGCCATCTGGCCCAGGACGGTCTCGACTCCTTCACCCGAACCGTCCGGCCGGCCATCCTGCGGGCGGCCCAGCAGATTCCGGCACTGGGCCACCCAGAAATCCGTCTCGGCCCGTTCGGACGGCCCTCCGCCGGCATCTCGCGCTTTCTGAAACCAGGAGAGCGCCGCCTCGGCGTCGCCGGCGCTGTAGTGATAGTGCCCGAGCCAGAGCGCAGCCCGCGCGGCAGTCACCTCGTCTCCCCCGCGGCCGGCGAGACCTTCCATCACCTCGCGCGCCGCCGCCGCGTCGGGCAGCAGGGAAGCTTCCCGCAGGGCGTCAGGCCCCGAATGGCCGAGGAGCCGCTGGCGCAGGTCGCGCAGAAGCCGCGATCCCCGCTCCCCGATCGCGGGCGAGGCTTCGTCCGCGGTCTCAGCGGGGGAAGCTCCCGTCGGCGCGCCCCCGCCCGGCTGGGACCGAGCCGTGCCGGCCAGAGCCGCGCCCGCGGCCAGGGCCAGGACCAGAGCAAACGAGGGTCGAACGCGGATCGGCATGGATCCCCCAGGTTTCCCCGTCACCCGCCCCGGCCGCACGCCGGGGCGCGGCTCATCTTAGGAAGCCGGCGGCTGCGGCGGCAACCCGAAGATTGTCGTCCGAAGAGAGGGGGGCTGCAGAGCGTCTGCCGGCGTCGCGCACGCCGGGAACGATCACACGAAGGGCGGGACCGCCTGCGCCGTCCCGCCCCTTCTGCGCGCGTTCGCCCTTGATCAGGATTCGGAGTCTTCGGGATCGGCGCCGGCGGAGCCGAGGTCGTCGGAACCCGGGTCGTCGGAGCCGGGCTCCTCCGGACCGAGCTCGCTCCCGTCGTTGTCGTCCTCCCCGCCTTCCTCGCCCCGGCGGCCCTTGCCGCGCGCACGGGACTCCTCATCGCCGCCTTCGGTCACGGTGGCGCGCTTGGCTGAGTACTTCTCGGTGAACGCCTGCTTCGTGGCGTCATCCTGCTCCACGAGCCAGCCCTTCACCGAGAGAACCATGCGATGGTTGGCCAGATCGATCCGGCTCACCTGGCACGACAGCTCGTCGCCCTCGAGGAAATTCTCGCCGGGGTGCTTCACGGTGTCGATCCCCAGTTGGCCGATCGGAACGAACCCCTCCAGCTCGCCCTCGACCAGCACCACCACGCCGCGATCGATCGCCTTGGACACGACCGCCTGCACGATCGAGTTGATCGGGAACCGATCGAGCAGTTGGGGCCAGGGGTCCTCCCCGACCTGCTTGAGGCCCAGGCTGATCCGGCGCTTGTCCTTGTCGACCGACAGGACCTTGACGTTGACCTGCTGCCCCTTCTTCAGCACCTCGGACGGGTGGTTGATCCGCCGCATCCACGACATGTCGGAGATGTGAACCAGGCCGTCGATGCCGTCCTCCAGCTCCACGAACGCCCCGAAGTTGGTCAGGTTGCGGACCTTACCGGAGATCACCAGACCGAGGGGGTACTTCTCATCGAGCGTGAGCCACGGATCGGGCTCGACCTGCTTGAGGCCGAGGGAGATCTTCTCGTTCGCCTTGTCGACCTTCAGGACCATGCACTCCACTTCCTGTCCCTCGGTCAGGATCTTGTTGGGGTGGCGGATGTGCTTGGTCCAGGACATCTCGGAAATGTGGATCAGGCCCTCGACGCCTCTCTCCAGCTCCACAAAGGCGCCGTACTCCGTGATCGAAACGACTCGGCCCTGAATGCGCGTGCCGATCGGATACTTCTCCTCGACCCGCTCCCACGGATACTCCTGCAGCTGCTTCAGGCCGAGGGAGATTCGTTCCCGCTCCGGCTCGAAGGAAAGGACCTTCACCTCGAGCTTGTCGCCCACGGTGAGGACCTCGGAGGGGTGCTTGATCCGGCCGTACGAGATGTCGGTGATGTGGAGCAGTCCGTCGATGCCGCCCAGATCGATGAATGCGCCGAAGTCGGTGATGTTCTTGACATACCCCTGGCGGAGCTGACCGACCTCCAGCGTGCGGAGGATGTCCTCCTTCGCCGAGGCGCGCTCCTCTTCCAGAACCAGGCGGCGGCTGACCACGATGTTCCGGCGACGCTTGTTCAGCTTGATGATCTTGAACTGGAGGACCTGGTGCATGAGCGATTCGATCGACTGGGGGGGACGCAGCGCGATCTGGCTCCCCGGCAGGAAGGCCTCCACGCCGAAGAGATCGACCACGGCGCCGCCCTTGATCTTCCGCGCCAGCCGGCCTTCCACCACTTCGCCCTTCTCGGCCGCTTCGCGCACCCGGTCCCACACCTTGACGAAGTCGGCGCGTTGCTTCGACAGCACGACCAGACCGTCCTGGTTCTCCATCTTCTCGAGGAAGACGTCTACCTCATCGCCCACCTTGACGGAGTCGGCGTCGGCGAATTCCTCCAGGGGGATGATCCCCTCCGACTTGAAGCCGATGTCGACGACGACTTCGTTCTTGTTCACCCGCAGCACGCGGCCCTTCAGGATCTCGCCCTCCTCGAGGTTCTTCATCGAGTCCTCGTAGAGGTTGAGCATCTCCTTCAGGGCATCCTCGTCGCGATCCTCCTCGTCGGCGCGATTGACGATGACGATGCTCGGACGGCGCCGCGGCGCCTCGCCGTGCTCGTCCAGGCCATCCGGACCGCTCTCGTCGCGAACCACGGGCGAGAAGGGCCGGCGCGCCGGAGGGGGCTCCGGGGCTACGGGAACCGGGGGCAGGCCGGGCGACAGCGGCGTCGCCTCGGGCTGAGGGTTGGGCTGTGCGCCTTCCAGACGATCTTCCAACATGGATCCAGAACCTCCCGAAACGGGGTCAGGGTCGAGCAGCCGGCGGCGAAGGGAGTCTCCCTTCCGGTCCGACCGCAAAGGACCGAGTGTAGCAGGTTGGCCGCCGGACTCAATCAGGAAACGTCGAGCCCGGATTCCGGACCGGGGACGGCGGTCCCCGCCAGGCGCGCGATGGCCGCCATGACCTCTCGCGCCGCACTTTCGTAGGCGCCTCGACTCTCGGCCGGCCCGGCGGGGGCCGCGAAGCGCAGCGGGGCTCCGAAGCGAATCTCGACCGGCACCCGGCGGACGAACGATCGGCGGGGATCCCAGGTGGAGCCGGCCCAGACCGGGATCACCGGCACGCCCGAGCGGATCGCCATCAATCCGATCCCGGCCTTGGCCTCCCCCAATCCCTGGCGGCGGATGCGTGTTCCCTCGGGAAAGACGATGAGGCCCTCCCCGTCGCCCAGGATCTGCAGGGAGGCCTGGAGGGCCCGCCGGTCCGCGCCGCCGCGATCCACCGGAAGCGCCCCGTACGCGCGGATCAGCCAGCCGAAGACCGGGTTGGCGAACAGCTCCCGCTTGGAGAAGTAGCGCAGCTCGCGCCGGATGGACGCTCCGACCAGGACCGGATCCAGGTACGACTTGTGGCTCGAAGCCACGAGGAAACCGCCGCGGCGCGGGATGTGCTCGGTGCCGGTCGCGCGGTAGCCGAGGAGAAGCCGCGCGCAGAAACGAATCGCTCCCTGGGTGGCCCAGTAGTGGAAGCGCCGCGACGGCGCGCGCCCGGAATCACCGCCCGCCACGGCGATCGCCACCTTCCGCTCCGGGATCCCCGGGGAGCGCGACCGCCGCGTGGTAGGCGCGCAGGATCGCTTCCACCTGCTGATCGACCGTGCAGACGCCGGTGTCCAGGCAGAGCGCGCCCTCCGCCTCCCGCAGCGGCGCCTCAGCCCGCGTGGAGTCGCGGCGATCGCGCTCCAGGATCTCGCGGGCAACCTGGTCTTCCGATTGATCGATTCCCTGCTGCAGCAGATCGAGCCGCCGCCGCCGCGCCCGTTCGGCGACGCTGGCCACGAGAAAGACCTTGAGGGTGGCATGAGGAAAGACCACGGTGCCGATGTCGCGCCCCTCCACGACCAGAGGTCCGATCTCCGCCGCCTCGCGCAGCAACCTCCCGACCCGGGCTCGCACCGCCGCGTGCACCGCCAGCTGCGAGGCTCGCCGCGACACCTCGGGGGTGCGCAGTTCCGCGCCGAGCTCTCGGCCGTCCAGGAAGATGCGAAAGCGCTCCGGCGTCGGTTCCAGGCGCAGGGAAATCGCGTCGACCGCGCTCGCGAGGTCCGGATCGGCGTCCATCGGCGCCCCGTTCGCTTCCAGGGCCACCGCGATGGCGCGGTAGACGCCGCCGGAGTCGACGTAGCAGAAGCCGAGCCGGCGGGCCACCAGGGCGGCGCTCGTCGTCTTGCCCGTCCCCGCCCCGCCGTCGATCGCGATGACCGGGTACGCCGAAGCCCCGCTTGCGCCCCGGTCGGTCATGGGCCTTCTCCGCGCAGCCTCGCCAGGCGCGCGACAAACCCCGGGTCGCTGGTGGCGACCATCGAGAGCGAGTCCACCGACACTTCGCCTTGCGCGGCGCAGCCGGCGGTCAGGGCCGCCATGGCGATCCGGTGATCCGCGAACGTTTCCACCTGTCCCCCGCGCAGTCCGCGACCTCCTCGAATCCAGAACCCATTCGCCTCTTCCCCGACCTCCACTCCGAGCGCGCGCAGCAACGCGCAGGTGCTGGACACCCGGTCCGACTCCTTGACCCGCAGTTCGGCAAGATCCAAGAAGCGGCTCACGCCGGGCGCGCACGCCGCCGCGACCGCCAGGACCGGAACCTCGTCAATGAGTCGCGGCGCTTCCTCCCCTCCCACATCCACGGCCCGGAGCGGTCCATACTCCATGGTGACCGACCCGGTCGGCTCCGGTCCAGTCTCGGGGTCGGGACGAATGCCCAGCCGCGCGCCCATCCGCTGCAGGACCGAAAGCGCGCCGATGCGCGTCGGATTCAACCCCACCCCTTCCACGGTGATCCCGCTTCCCGGCGTGATCGCCGCGGCCACGAGGGGAAAGAGCGCCGCCGAGATGTCGCCCGGCACGCGCCACTCGCACGGCGCGAGCCTGGCGCCCGCCTCGAGGCGCACCGTATAGGGGCCCGGGCCCTTCCCCGGATCGGCACCGCCGGACCCGGCCGGAGTGACCTGGATCGGCGCACCCAGGTAGGCCAGCATCCGCTCCGTGTGGTCCCGGGACGGCCGCGGCTCGCGAACCCGCACGGCCCCCTCCCGCAGCCCGAGCCCGGCGAGCAGCAGCGCGGACTTCACCTGCGCGCTGGCGGAGACATTCTCGAAGTCGACGCCGCGCGCGACGGGACCGCGTATCGCCAGCGGCGCCCGCCCGCCCGCCCGGGCCTCGATCCGCGCCCCCATGGCCTCGAGCGGCCGGATGGCGCGATCCATCGGCCGGCTCCGCAACGAGCGGTCGCCGGTGAGCACCGCGAAGAACGGATGCGCCGACAGAGCGCCGGTCAGAAGGCGGAGGGCGGTTCCGGAGTTGCCCAGGTCGAGGACTTCCTCGGGCTCACGCAGGCCCTCCGATTCGATCACCCAGGAGTCCGGCTGGCGGCGCACCAGAACCCCCAGCGCTTCGATCGCGCGCAGCATCGCCGCGCAGTCGGCCCCGGGGTTCGGATCCCACACCACGCTCCGCCCTCGCGCCAACGCCGCCAGCAGCACGCTGCGGTGCGTGATCGACTTGTCCGGCACCACCCGGACCGCGCCGCGCAGCGGACGATTCACGCCGGAACTCCGCGGCGCAAGTGACGGCCCGCGGTCGCGCTCAGCGCCGCCAGACCGAAGGGCGGAGCGCGCCAGCCTGCCGGGCGAAGGGCCATCGCGGCGGTCTCACAACGCAAGTCCGGAACGCCGGGCGATGAGCTCGCGTTCCAGCTCGGTGAGCGGACGGATCCCTCCCGGCTCGAGGTTGCTCAAGAGCAGCCCGGCGAACGAGACCCGGCGAAGGACCAGGACCCTCAGGTCGAAGGCGCGAAAGATGCGGCGCACCTCCCGGTACTTGCCTTCCCGAAGCGTGATCCGGACCCGAGCCGGATCGCGCCGGCGCCCGATGAGGCGCGCCTTGGCCGGCCCGCTCACCCCTCCCCGTCCGATCGGGACCCCGCCCGCCTCAATGGTCCGCAGCGTGTGCATCCCCGGAGGGGGCGTAACCCAGGCCACGTAGGTGCGCTCGTGGTGGAAGCGCGGATGCAGAAGGCGCTCGGCCAGCTCACCGTTGTTGGTGAAGAGGAGAAGTCCTTCGGTGGCCCGGTCGAGCCGGCCGATGGGAAAGACCTTTCCGCGCAGCCGTCCGAGCAGATCGTCCACGGTCTTGCGCCCGCGCTCATCGGCCCGGGTGGTCACATAGCCGGCCGGCTTGTACATCACGTAGTAGAGCCAGCGCCGGGGCGCCCGCACCCGCTCCCCATCGGCGCACACCTTGTCGCGGCTGGGATCAACCTCATGCCCCGGGAAGGTGATGGTCACACCATTGACGTCGATGCGCCCCTCGCGAACCAGGTCCTCGCAGGAACGGCGGGAGCCGAGTCCGGCTGCCGCCAGAAACCGATTCAGGCGCATGGCTCCGCGCTGGATCCGCCGTCCGCGAACGCCGCGGAGCCGCCGTCTCCACCCCCCGCTTGCAGTTCTTCGCCCCCGGCCCGGACCGCGGCGACCAAGGAGACATCCGCTGCCGGCTCGTCTGCCGCCGCTTGCTCGCCGTTCCCGGCAAGCGGATCTGCGGAGATCTCCTCCAGGCTCCCGAAGCCGTTCGTGGCCAACGCGCGCTGGATTTCCGGGTCATCGAGCGGGTCATCGCCCAGCAGCGCCTCGAGCTCCTGGGGACTGGGCAGATCCACGAGCGAATTGAGCCCGAAGTAGCGAAGGAACTCCTCGGTGGTCCCGTAGAGCAGTGGCCGGCCCAACGCCTGGCTCCGCCCCTTCACCGTGATCAGATTCCGCTCGAGCAGCGTGTGAAAGACCTGGCCGGAGTCGACGCCGCGGATCTCCTCGACTTCTCCGCGGGTAATCGGCTGGCGATACGCGATCATCGCGAGCGTCTCCATCGCCGCGCGCGACAGCCGCGTGCGCTTCTTCCCCACCAGGAAGCGCGTGACGAACTCGTGCATCTCGGGGTCCGTGCAAATCTGCCACCCTCCCGCGCACGGCAACAGACGGAACCCCGCTTCCATCGCGTCGTAGTCCGCGGCCATCTCCTGCAGCTCGCGCACCAGATCGTCGTCGGACCGTTCGGGTAGCGCGACCTGGAGCTGTTCGAGAGTCACCGGTCGATCGGTGGCGAACAGCACCGCCTCGAGGATCCGGCGCAGACTCGGTCCCTCCACGCGCTCCTCTTCGTTCCGCGGCAGGAACAACCGAACCTCGGCAGCCTCGCCGGCGGAAGGACCCGGGAGGACGGGCGCCTCGTAGGTGTCGAAGGGAGAAGTGACTGGATCGGCTGCGCGAGCGTCATCCGTGTCGCTCATGGCATCTCCTCGTGCATTTCAACTCCTGGCCCGGGCCGTTTCCTTGCTCAGGCGGATTCCCTGCTCAGGCCGTTTCCTCGTTCGTTTCCGACAGATACGGCTCGGCAGCCGCCTCCCCGACGGAGCGAGCCAAGACCCAGATCTCCGCCAGGGCACGCTGCTGCCACAACCGGAGTTGCTGCAGGCGCGCCAGTTCCAGGATGGCCAGGAACGTGACCGCGATTTCCATCCGCAACCAGGGGCGGCGCAGAAGCCGGGTGAACGGGATCCCGACTTCCGACGCGCCCGGGATCGGCTCAAACCCTTCCGCGCAGGCCAACCGCTCCTGGACCCACTCCAGCTGATCTTCGAGCCGGATCTCCTCCAGGTGCACGTGGTGGCCGGGCGAGGGCTCCTTCCGGTCGAGCAGATCTCGCAGGTACTCAAAGAGGTCGATGAGCCGGGGCTCACGCAATGGATAGACGTGCCCGGCGCCAATGCTGGCCGCGGCACCCACCGGGTGCCGTCGCGACTGGGCCGATTCCATGCGGGCCAGCGAGCGGGCGGCCTCTCGATACTTCTTGTACTCGACGAGGCGCGCGATCAGCCCCTCGCGCGTCAGAGGTACCTCGTCGTCGTCCATCTCGAGCAGCGTGGAGGGGCGCGGGAGCAGATTCTGGCTCTTGATTCGCATGAGGGTCGCGGCCATGACGAGGAATTCGCCCGCCACCTCGATGTTCAGTGCCTGCAGGGTCGCGAGATACTCCAGGTACTGCCGCGTGATCCGCGCGATGGAGATCTCCCAGATCTCCACCTGGTCCTTCTTGATGAGGTGGAGCAGCAGATCCAGCGGACCGTCGAAGGTCTCCAGATGGATCGGGTGTCCCCGGAACGGGGAAGACTCCTCCTCGGACAGAACCTGGGCGAGATACAAACGCGCCAATCCCTTCCGGGCCGAAGCGGACCCTGGCGGGTCCACCCACCCTCGCCGTCCAGCCCTGACGGCAGACCATCCATGCCGAGCCGACCATCACGGTCGCCCGGACTGCTCCCGAGCAGCGCCCCGGAGCAACGCCCCCGAGCGCCGCCGGGATCGGCCTTCCGGCCCCCCGCAAGGCGCCGGATCCGGTCCCCGCCGCGGTCTCCGACCCCACTGGGTTCCAGGAGAGATAACCTACTCCACGGCAAGGAGTCCGTCAAGACCTTCGCTCCTTTGCGGGTGGACAACATTTCGGGGTCCTAACTCAGTGCGCGGCCCCGCTATTGCGGGACCGCGCACCGGATAGTGGGCCGGAAGGTCTCCTCCCCGATTGTGCAAGTCAGTGAGTGGAACGGTAAAGCGCCTCCATCCTGGTTTCCCGCCAGCAAGGATTCGTCCACCTTCCTTCCAGCCAGCCTCGTTCCGGAACGGCCCGCCGCCGTCCCGCAAGTCGCATCGATGAATCCCCCGCCGCGATCATCACTCGCCCCCGACCGGGGAGACAGACATGCAATCCATCTCGGTGGTCACGTCCTCGAACAGCATCTCCTCCGGATGGCGGTCCAGCGCCACCAGGACAAACGGCTGGGTGATCTGTGCCGCCACGGCACAATCGGGCCCGGGCGTGTAGCGGTGATAGCGAAGCCGGAACCACGCCGTCTGGGTGATCTCCGCGACTTCGAGTTCCACGCTGTGCTCGGTGCTCGGCCGATCTCCCAGCCACTCGGCGATCACGATCTGCCGCCCGAAGTCCACGGCCGGAACCGCCACCGGACGGTCAGGGGCATGCTCGCGCAGGAAGTGCGCGAGCGCGTCACGGTCCTGGAGAACCAAACGCGTCGGCTGATGCACGGCACTCTGGGTCCCCTGCAACAGGACCTGGAACGGAACCACCACCAGACGCGGAGCCTGCGTCGACGCGCCGAGTTCCGAAAGGTACTCCTGCAGAAGCCGGGCGCTCTCGGGAACCTCGGCGTTGGCGCTGTCGCACGCTCCGAAGGAGTAGATCCGCACCGCCTCGGCGCTCTTCACGGTCAGGAGGAACCCGCCGGTCGGGCAGGTCACCGGCGAGGCGTACGAACCAGCGGGGAGCGCGTCGACCAGGTCGGAGAGCGCATCCAGCCTCTGGCCCGTCAACAGGCCTCGAGACGACACCGTGTCTCCGGAATCGTCCGGCCCGGCGGCGCCGTCCGGACCCGCAGCATGCGCCGCCACCGCGACGTTCGCCGGCCTGAAAACCAGGGTGAGCACACCGTCGGAACGCACGCTGATCTCCGAGGCCGGGTCGCCGGCCGGCGCATGCCTCTCCGCGAGAACTACCTGATCCCAGGAACGCCTCTGCGGCTCGGGTGACGTGGGCGTCTCCCGGCCGCAGCCCGCAGCGGCCGCTCCAAGAATCAGGATTACGATGAGGAAGTTCTTCATGGCTTCACCCATGAGAGACCACTTCATGCGGCGTGCCAGAACCACCGAGCCAGGCGCAATCAACCGAACTCGCTTGGAGACAATACGTTCGCAAGGCGGTACCGGCGGAGCGCCGGGCGGGGAGGAACGATCGAGGCCCGTTTCGCGTCAGATATCTGATGACTCCGTCAGAAACCTGATGGTGAGCCGAAACGCCGGCTGATCCCGAACGAGATCACCGTCTTGCGGTAATACACGCCGACCTCCTGGCCCTCGTTGCGGTACCAGCCGAGGTGCGCGTCCAGATCCCAGTCCCGGCCGAACGACCGCGCCAGGCGCAGCACGATCGCGTTGTCGTCCTCGCCCGCCTCGATCTCCCCGACCCGAGTGACGAGGTAGCGCTCCAGGTCGTCCGAGCGGTAGGAGACGCTCACCAGATTGCCGTAGAACTGCCCGATGACTCTTTCCACGAGCGGCCGGGAGACCAGCCAGCTGACTTCCGGTCGATCGAATTCCCCGTCGAGCGAATTCGAGACCTGCGTGCGGACCCCGGCTTGCACCTGCAGGACGAGCCGCCCCGTACGGCGGTAGCCCAGATGGAAGAACCGATAGTCGTCGCTCCGATCCCCGCCGTAGACCGACCCGTCCCCCCCGGCCCCCAGTTTCCGCAGCGCCGGGCTGCCGTGGCGCACCGTCCCCACCTCGACGCCGCCGCGTACCGCCGACCGCCGACCCCATGGATGCTCGTACGAGAGGTCGAATCCGCCTCCGACCCGGTCGGTGCGTTCGGTCCGGCGGAAGTCGAGCTGGAAGAGGTCCACCGTCCCGGTCAGCACTCCCCGGGGACCGACCGGGACCGCTCCGGCGGCGCGTCCCCAGGCGCGGTGGTGACCGCGATCCGACGAGTCGGGGTAAGCCCGCAACCCGTAGCCCCCATCCAGAGCCAGGCGGCGACGCGAGACCGCTGCGCTCAAGACCCAGGAGAGGCCGATCTCCCCTTGCCGGCGATTCTCCCGCCTGTGGTCCTCGACCCGCTCCTCGAGTCCGCGCAGCGAGAACTCGGCGCGAGAGCCGAACGGCATCTCCTTCGCGGAGAGCCGCGCCTCCCCCAGGAAACGCAGCGCGTTTGCGGCCGAGCTCCCATCGGAGTCGGTGGACTCGAGGACGTTGCTGTCGCGCGCGAAGGAGGTCTGGAGGCGGCCTTCTCCTCGCAGCGACCTCTCGGACGCCGCGCCGGCCGGAGAGGCGACAAGGAGCGCGATGAGAAGCGCGACCGGGAGAACCACCCCCGACGTGAGGAGGGGTGGCCCCGGCGCTCCCGGCGCGCCCGCCCCGAACCAACCGCGGAGCTTCACGTCAACGCGGGCCATCGGTCCCGCCCTCGACGCGGCCGCGGATCGCCTGCCCCGCCGCATCCACTACCCGGAGCTCGCGCTCGATTGCCCGGAGATATCCCGCCAGCAGGCGAAGCAGCCGATCTGACTCCTCCGGCGTGGCCGGGCTCGCCGCCAGGAGGCGCTCCAGCTCCGGCTGCGTTCCGGCCGGATCGGCTCCGCCCGGAGCCGAGGGAGCGGAACCCGGCCGTTCCGGGTCCCCCGGAGCCACGCGGAGTTCCGGGGTTCCCGCTGGCGACACGCGGCCTCCTTCGTCCAGAAAGCTCAGATCACGCAAGAAACGGCCCGCCTCCTCGAGCGACCACCGCTCTTCCGCCAGTTCCGCCCGCCGGGCCCGCAGCCGGTCGCCGAGACTCCTCAGCTCCCCCGCAACCTCCTCGTGGTACCGAAGCTTCTCGGCCAGAGTCTCCGGCGTGTCGGTACTGTCGGGCGGAATCAGAGGATAGCCCAGAAAGACAGGCCCGGCCACCCAACCCTGCAGTCGGGTACGCAGGGCCCGCAGACGCAACAGTTCTTCCGCGTCGGCCGTCGCGGCCCGGCCCAGGGCCAGCGCCCTCTCGAGGGAAGCGATACGCTGCTCGCACTCGGGCAGAGCCTGGGCCGCCCGGTCCCGGCACTCGGTCCGGCGGAGGATCAATTCCAGGTCGAGGTCCTGCGTGTCCCGGCTCAGTCGTTCCGCCGTGCGCAAGAGAGACTGCGGTGGCGAGGCGCCGCCGGACCGCGCGCTTTCCATGGAAACGCCCAGGCTCTCCGCCCGGGCCAGCAGCAGCGCTCTCTCCGACTCGGCGCGCGCCTGCTGCTCCAGGCACTGGACCGCGTCGTCGACCGCGGTGGCGTGGGCCGGCAACGCGAAGCCGGCCGGTGCGACAGCCCAAGCCAGCATCGCTCCGAGGAGCTCCCACCCCCGCCGGCCGAGACGGGAGGCGCGGTCGGGCCCGGACCTCGGCGTGTCAGTCTCCCCGGCCGGGTTCGACCAACCCGTGCTTCTCGAGCTTGTAGTAGAGCACGCTCGGCTTGAGGTCGAGCAGCCGCGCGGCTTCGATCTTGACGCCGCCCGCGGCCTCCAGGGCCCGCCGGATCAATCGCCGTTCCAGGTCATCGAGCGCCGAGCGCAGCGGGGGAATCGCCCCCGCCACATCGGCTGCCGCCGGGCGCGCGGAGCCCTCGAACGGGAGGTCGCCCGGACAGATCCGGTCGCCTTCGCACAGGACGATCGCGCGCTCCAGGATGTTCTCGAGCTCCCGCACGTTTCCCGGCCAATCGTAGACGCGCAGCAGTTCCAGGGCCTCGTCGGCCAGGGCGACGGGAGGGCGCCCCATCTGGCGGCAGAGGCGGCCGATGAGATGCGCCGCCAGGAGCGGGATGTCTTCGCGCCGCTCGCGGAGCGGCGGCAGGCGAAGCGGAATCACGAACAGGCGGTAGAACAGGTCTTCGCGGAAGCGCCCGGCCGCGACTTCCGTCCGGAGGTCGCGATTGGTGGAGGCGATGACGCGCACGTCCACGGTCAGCGTCGACTCGCCACCCACTCGTTCGAACGAGCGTTCCTGGAGGACGCGCAACAGCTTCACCTGCAGGGCCGGCGAGATCTCCGAGATCTCGTCGAGCAGGATCGAGCCGCTGTCGGCCAGCTCGAAACGACCCCGCCGGCGCCGGATCGCGCCGGTGAAGGCACCCTTCTCGTGTCCGAAGAGCTCGCTCTCGAGCAGCCCTTCGGCCAGCGCTCCGCAGTTCACCTTCACGAACGGCCCCTCGTGACGATCGCTGCGACGATGGATGGCGCGCGCGACCACCTCCTTGCCGGTTCCGCTCTCTCCGTAGATGAGAACCGAGCTGGGTGACGCGGCGACCTTCTCGACCTGGCGCAGCAACTCCAGCATCGGCGCGCTGCGGCCGATGATCCTTCCTTCGTCGTAGATCTCGTCCACCTCGGATCGCAGCAGGTCGACCTGCTCGCGCTCGTGGGCCAGCAGATCGCGCTCTTCGAGGATAGCGAGAACGCGCCGAACCTTCTCCGTGAGCTGGGCCATGGAGAACGGCTTCACCAGGAAGTCGAACGCGCCGGATCGCATCGCCTCCACCGCCGCCTCCACGGTGGCGAACGCGGTCATGAGGAGCACCTCGCTGCGCGGCGAGCGCCCCCGCACGAAGCGAAGCACGTCGAGTCCGCCATCGGGGGTTTCCAGGCGCAAGTCGGAGAGCACGATCCCGTAAGGCTCGCGGCCAAACGCGACCTTCGCCTCGGCCGCGCTCGCCACACCTTCCACGTCACATCCCAGGGTTCCCAGAACCTCGACCACGGCGTCACGCAGGGTCTCCTGGTCCTCGACCACGAGGATCCTTCTCACCTTCCCTCCTTCGCGGTCGCCGGTCCGCCTCGCAACGAAACGGCGAATTGCGCACCGCCGCGCGCGGAGGTTCCCGTGTGCACGCCGGCGCCGTTGAGATGGCAGAGCCGGCGCACGATCGCGAGCCCCAGCCCCGCTCCCGAGGCCTTGGTGGTGTAGAAAGGCTCGAAAATCCGCTCCCGCTCCGCGGGCTCGATCCCCGGCCCTTCGTCCTCCACAGTCAGAATCCGCGCTCCGCGCGCCAACGCTTCCACGCCGACGCGCACTTCGCTTCCGGGCGGTCCCGCCTCGATGGCGTTCAGAACCAGGTTGCGCAGGATCTGTCGCAAGTGGTTGGGGTCGACCCAGGCGGTCGCGGGCCGCGGCTCCTCTGAGGCAAACGCCAGTCGGATTCCCCGGCGTTGGGCCTGAGGAGTGACCGCGTCCAGGATTTCCCCGGCCACGACCGTGAGATCGACCTGCTCCGGGGCCGGCACCGCCGGCCGCGCAAAGAGCAGGAACTCGTCGACAATGGTGCCCAGGCGGTCCATCTCGCGCAGCATCTTGCCCAGGCGCTCCCGGGCCGCCTCCGTCATCGCCGGGTCCGCGGCCAGAAGCTCGGCATAGAGCCGGATTCCTCCCAGCGGGTTGCGGATCTCGTGGGCCACGCCCGCCACCATGGCCCGTTGCTCCCGATCGCGCGACTCGAGCCCCACGCGCATCTGCTCCAGGGTCCCGGCCAGAAAGCCGAGCTCGTCGCGCCCCGCCGCCGGGGCCGGCCGGGAGAGATCGCCCGCACCCAGTCCTCGCGCCCAAGGGACGATCTTTCCCAGGGGCCCCGTCAAGGTGCGGGCCAGCGGCGCCGCGAGCAGAAACGCCACCAGGATCCCTCCCGCCCCGATGGCGAAGACCCGCGCCCGCAGCTTCTCCACCGCCGCCAGAAAGTCGGCATCGGCCATCACCCCGATGATGCCCACGACGCGCCCGTCCAGAAGCACCGGGACGTATCCGGTCTTGCGATACTGCCCGTCCGCATCCTGGAACAGCGGCGCCGCCGCGGGCTGCCCTGCGCGCACGGCGCGCAGCTCCACCCGGTCCGAGAGGAGCTGCGGAAGCCGGGTCCCGGCCGCCACCGTTCCGTCGGTGTCGAGAAACGAACTCCCGGCGGTATCGGCCAGGAAGATTCGGCGTACCCCGGAGCGCTCGCGCAGCCGCATGAGGACCGCCCGGCGCGGCCGGCGCAGCTCGAACCGGTCATCGCCGGGTGCGCCCAGCAGCGCGGGAACGTACTCCGGACGGATCAGCTCGACAGCGGCGGCCCCTACGGCCTGGAGCCGGCGCGCCAGTTCGCCCTCGAGCTCGCGGCGGGCCTGCCGGGCGACCAGGACCGCGGCGGCGGTGAGCAGCAAGGCCGCGAGCAGAGCCAAGGAGAGAAAGAGGCGCGTTCGGATGCCAAAGAGCCAGAGTCGGGGAGGGTCGCGGTATTCGGGCCCGGAACGCGGGAATTCGCCCATGCTCATGCGCTGCGTCCCTCCCGAACCTGGTGATCGCACCCGCAGCGAAGCCTACCAGAGCTCGCCGGAAACCACCAAACTGCGGGCTTCGGCACCGGGGCCGACAGAAAGACCCGGACGGCCTGTGGGCCATCCGGGTCTTTCGTCATGGTGCCGGGAGCGGGACTTGAACCCGCACAGGTTGCCCCATACGCCCCTCAAACGTACGTGTCTACCAATTCCACCATCCCGGCGATCCGGTCGGGGCCCGCATATCGCGCGGCTCCCCCCACCGCATGGTCGCCTTGTCGCGCAGTCTGCTAGTTGCCTCCCGGAGAAGGAAGCGGCGCCTGCCCGGTTCCGCCGCTGGGGGCCGCCTCGGAGCCCTCCCCGGAGCCGCCGCCTGGGACCGCCTCCGGCGGCGGGAGCAACGGCGCGGAGGTCGTGGACTTGGGGATCAGGCCGCGGCCCGCCCCGCCACCCGTGAACTTGGCCGAGGTTAGCACCGCCAAGGTCAGGCTCGTGACCATGAACGCACCGCCCAGGACCCAGGTTGCCTTGCCCAGAAAGTCGACGGCGCCGCGGCCGCCGAACAGCGTCTGATTCCCGCCGCCTCCGCCGAAGGTCCCGGCCAGGCCCCGCCCCTTGCCCGACTGCATCAGCACGACCACCATGAGGATCAACGAAACCAGGATGTGCAGGATCAAGACCACGACGTACATGGAACCACTCCTTGAGGAAGCAACGACAAGTAAGGACTCAGGCTATCAGCGGCGATCAGAGACCGTCAAGGGGTCATTTCGCCCCCGCGATCGCCAGGAACGACGCCGCGTCCAGACTCGCCCCGCCCACCAGCACGCCGTTGATCTCGGGCCGCGCGAGGAGCTCGGCCGCGTTCTCCGGCTTGACGCTCCCTCCGTAGAGGAGCGGCACCTCCGACCCCGCTGGCCCCCAGGTCTCCACCAGGCGTCCGCGCAGGAAGGCATGGGCCGCTTCCGCCTGACCCGGGGTGGCCGTTCTTCCGGTCCCGATTGCCCAGACCGGCTCATAGGCCACCACCAGGCGCGCGATTTCCTCAGAAGAGCAGCTTCCGAGACCGGCCTGGACTTGACGGGCAATCACTTGTTCGGCTTGACCCGCGTCCCGTTCGGCAAGCGTCTCGCCCACGCAGAAAACCGGTTCGAGGCCAGCCGCGAGGGCCGCCTTCACCTTCTGCGCCAGAAAGGCATCGTCTTCGCGGAACAGAGCCCTTCTCTCGGAGTGACCCACTAGGACCCTTGTGGCCCCCGCCTCGATCAGCATTGCCGCGGAGATCTCTCCGGTGAACGCCCCCTCCGGGAGCGGGTGCAGATTCTGGCCCCCGACCCGGATCCGGCTGTACCGGCACCGCTCCGCCACCGTCGCCAACGCCGTCGCCGCTGGAAACACGAGAAGCTCCCGCTCCGCCGGCACAGGCCCGGCCCCGGCGAGAATCCCGTTCACGAGGGCCAGCGCCTCCGGGCGGGTGCGGTGCATCTTCCAGTTTCCAGCGATGATCGTGCGCGGCATTCAGGTCTCCTCCGGCGCCGGGGACGCCGACGCCCTGAATCAGACGATGCTTGCTCTCGCGGGCTCGGCGCCCGGTCGAGGCCGCGGCTCCGGCCGCGTCGCCGGCTGCAGCTGCAGCTGCGGCAGTTGCTGCGGCCCCGGACAGCCGGGTTACGGCAGCGAGGACCCTGGCCTCACCCCCGGGGCGTCAAGGCCGCGACGCCCGGCAGTACCTTCCCTTCGAGAAACTCGAGCGAAGCGCCTCCCCCGGTGCTGACGTGGCTCACTGCCGACTCCAGGCCGGCCTGGTTGATCGCCGCCGCGGAGTCTCCGCCGCCCACCACGGTGATCGCGCCCGCCTTTGTCGCCTCGGCCAGGGCGCGCGCCATCGAGACGGTGCCCTGGGCAAACGCCGGCACCTCGAACACCCCCATCGGCCCGTTCCAGAGGACGGTGCGGGCGGCTCGCACGATGCCCGCGAACGTGTCCGCCGTGGCCGGGCCGATATCGCCGCCGGCCAGATTCGCCGGCATCGCCTCGATCGGCACCACCCGGGTGGAGGCTGCGCCATCGAGTTGGGAGGCCGCCACCGCGTCGGTCGGCAGCACGAGCTTGCCGGCCGCCGGGCCGCGCAGGAGGTCCCGCGCCATCTCCACTCGGTCGGGTTCCACCAGCGACCGGCCTACCTCTCGGCCCTCCGCCCGAAAGAAGGTGAACGCCATGGCTCCGCCGACGAGCAGCCGGTCGACGCGCGGGAGCAGGTTGTGGATGACGTCGATCTTGCCCGAGATCTTCGAGCCGCCCAGGACGGCCACGAAGGGCCGCGCCGGAGATTCGAGGGCGCCGCCGAGGTAGTCGAGTTCCTTCTCCATGAGCAGACCGGCCACGCTCGGCGCCAGGAAGTGGGTCACGCCTTCGGTGGAGGCGTGGGCGCGATGCGCGGAGCCGAACGCATCGTTCACGAAGAAGTCACCCAGGGCGGCGAGCTCCCGGGCGAACGCGGGGTCGTTCTTCTCCTCTTCCGCGTGGAAACGCACGTTCTCGAGGAGGAGGACGCCACCGTTTGGGAGCGCGCGGGAAGCCGCCTGCGCCGCCGCGCCGACGCAGTCATCGGCAAAACCGACCGGCCCGCCGAGCAGCTCCGCCAGGCGTGTCGCGACGGGACGCAGCGACTGGGCGGGATCCGGTTTGCCCTTGGGCCGTCCGAGGTGCGAAGCCAGCACTACCCTGGCCCCGGCCTCTACCAGAAACCGGATCGTCGGCAAGGAGGCCCGAATTCGCGTGTCGTCCGCAACCTGCCCGTCCTTGAGCGGCACGTTGAAATCGACCCGCGTGAGTGCGCGCTTGCCCGACAGCGGCACCTGCCGCACAGTCAGTCTGTCCACACGACACCTCCCTCTTGGACGTAGATCCCACGCCCGGTGACGACCCAAACGGCGGAATGGTAGGCGGAAGCCGCCCCCGCGTCAACCGCCGGCGCCGCCGGCGCGCACCGGCCGCCGGCCCGCCCCGGTGCACCGATCACTGAAGCGTGGAGGGAGCGTTGGTATAGACCAGCGTGTAGTCCCCGGTTCCCAGTTCGTCAACGAAGATGAACTTCAGGCCCAACCGCTGGCCCGGGCTGATGTACTCCGGGAAGAGCGGGTCGCCCTTGGTCATGTACTCCCAGACCTCGTAGGCGCTGTTGTCAAACGGAGTGCGCTTCTTGGACAGCCTTCTTTGCGCCTCCTCTCCGAGATCGCCCTCGTCGTCGGTCGTCTCCTCGGGGAGCGCGCGCCAGAGCAACTGGTCGTCATGCGGACTGAGCTGGGATCGCACCTCGTCGGCCGGGCCGAGCCGTACGTAGACCCGACCGCGGTCGGACAGCATTCCGGAACGCTGGCCGCGGAAGAAACGATCGGCGTGGGCCCGCCGCTCCGCGAAGATGCGCTCGAGGGAGTTGGGGGCTCCCGACTCGCCCGAAGCGTGCCGGTTCCAGAAGTCCCGAAGAAACGTCTCCTGCCGGCCGCGGTCCAACGTTTCGAACCGTTCGAACTCGGGCGACGGGAGAATGACGCGCGCAATGTCCAGGAGCTCGGCCTCGCCGCGCAACCAGCTATCCTCTTCCCAGATCACCTGGAAGTCGCCGGCCACGCGGGCGAGCGCGCTGTCGGCGGCGGCGAGCGTCCGGAGGGCGACCTCCATCCGGTAGGCGCCTCCCGGCAATCCGGACAGGCTGTACCGGCGCAGCATCCAGGTCGGCAGCTCTGCGGCGGCAAGCGTTTCGCGCTCCGCGGCAACCTCCAGCGTGTCGGCGATGCGGACCACCCTGCGAGTCTCGACCAGAGGCTCCGGCACGCCCGTTTCCGCGGGGTACCGCTCCCAGTAGACGGTCAGCACCGGCTGGAAGCGACCGTAGTAGCGGTACGGGTTCGGTTCCAGCCGGGCCCGGACTCCGCGCAACGCGCCCTCGGGCTCGCCGGGCGGCCCCGCTTCAACCGTTGCGCTCGGTCCCCAGACGAACAGGAGGTCGCTCAAGCGACCGGGGACCGCCGGCCCCCCGGCGGGAACGATGCGGCCCGCAGTCTCGCCTTCGAGGTGCCGGCCCCGGATCCGGTCGTAGAGGCCGCGCTTCATTCGATCCAGGTCAAAGACGCGAACGCGCACCCCGACCGTCCCCTCGATCCAGCGCGGCGACAGACGCAGCCATCCCCGGTCCACCGGGAACCCGCCTTCCTCGCGCGGGGGCGCGGGCGGCAGCTTGAGTTCGGTGCGATACCGGGCCAGCGACTTCTTCCGCCGATCCAGCGGCTCGATCTCGACCGCGATCCGGGCGCTGTCGTACGCCGCGAGGAGGCCGTCCCGGGGCACGGAGAGCGCCACCTCCAGCACCGGCCCGTCCGGGCCTCGAAAACGCGCGGCATCCGCCTGGAACGGGATGTTGCCTCGCCCCTCCATCGGGTAGGCGTCGTGCAGTGGATCACTGCCGAACACCGGCCAGAACCCGGCGATCAGTGGACATAGACACAGCCAGGACCACAGTCCCATGACTCCACCTCCCTCGCTCCACAGGCTCCGGCGGGGACGGCGCCCCGGCCTCCGGTCCATCCGGCTCAAGCGCCGAGACCCCGGCCGCGATCCGGCCGGGGTCTCGATCTGCGTACCGTCCGCCGGACGGCCTAGAACCGGAAATCGACCGAAACCCGGTGCACCGCCGGCATCACCCCCATGTCGGTGTACGCGTAGTCCACCCGCGCCTCGGAATTCAGCGCCGCCGCCACCTTGAATCCCAGCCCGGCACTGAAGGTCTCGAGGTCATAGTTGAACTGGTAGCCGCCACGCAGGAAGAGGAACTCCTTGAAGCCGTACTCCATGCCCCAGCTCGCCCGTTCGTTGTTGTCGGGCGGGTGGCTGAAGTCGCCGGCCATGACGACCATCTGGCTCCCCGACTCATAGAGGTTCATCGACATGCCGACGCGGAACACGGTGGGCAACTTCACTTCATCCTCGATGAACTTCATGTCGCTGCCGATGTTCTGGATCGCCATGCCGATGCGCAGACTGCGATAGCCGGTGTTGTACAGAGTCCCGAAGTCGAAGGCGACGGCGCTCCCCGTGTAGGAAGCCAGCGACGACTGCAGGTAGTTCGCGCCGATTCCCGCCGAGAACTTGTCGGTGAGCGAACGACCGTAGGTCAAGCCCACCGCCATGTCGCCCGCATCGAACGACCGGCCTTCGCCCTGCGGCCGGAAGACCGTGCGAACCTGCTGCTCGTCCATGAAGAGACTGCTCGCGTGGACCCCGATGGTCCCGGGAAGGAACCGCGTATGGAAGAGATAGGTGGCCTGGGCGTAGCCGATGTCCGCCAACCAGGTCGTGTGGTTGATGCTCAGCACGCTCTTTTGCATGCGGGCGATTCCCGCCGGGTTCCAGTAGACAGCGGTCGCGTCGTCGGCCACGGAGACAAAGGAACTCCCCATGGCTACCGCCCGGGCGCCGACGCCGATCTTGAGGACCTGGCCCCCGATCGTGCCGACCTTGGCGAACTGGCGCGCGCCGAACGCCACTCCCGGGCTGATCAAGCCCAACGCCGCCACCAGGATCAAGATGCGCTTCACCTGGCTCCTCCTTCGTTCCTTCTCCTCCGAGGCCTGCCCGGCCTCAGCGGACCACCACGAAACGTCCCACCTTGCTCTTGCCGCCGCATTCCACCAGATAGATGTATACGCCGGCGACGACATCCTGCCCGTTGCGGCTGATCAGGTCCCAGAAGACGGCGCCTTGGGCCCGGCCCCCGCCGAGATTGTCGAGGGTGCGCACCAGGTCGCCCGCCAACGTGTAGATCTTCACTGTGCAAGCCTTGTCGGGCAGCCCCACGAACGCGAGCTTCGTACCCGTCGGATCGACGGTGCTGGGTGTCAGGTCCCATCCCGCGGGATTCTCCCCCTTGATGTACGGGTTGGGCACGACGTAGATGTCATCGACGCTCCCGGATGGGTTCGCGCTCCACCTCGGATACACGGCATCGCGCTCCAGGGCCGACGGGCTGCCCTCGAGCAACGTCTGCTTCCCGGTTCGGGAATCGTAGTACGAAGCGTACGCCGTTATGTCATAGAAGTAGACCATCCCGTTCTTGAGCCCGGTCGTGTCCCGGTAGGTATACCGGCCGACCGGGTAGCGCCACTTGAACTCCTCGCCGGGGACCTCCGATCCGGTGGGGACCGGCGCCGCCCCGATCGAGTCGATCGGATTGCGGTACTTCAGCAGGTAGTACGGGGAGTCCTCCCCCAGACTGTCCTCCGGCGCCAGAGACAGCACCGCCACAAGCTGCCAGTCGCTCGGGGCCGGTCCGGCCGATCCGACCGGGCGGTTCCACCCTTCGACCCGCCAGACCTTGTAGCCGGTGAAGAGGATCCGCTTCTGGATCGGGTCCGCGGTCAACTCACCCTGGTTGTCCCAGGCCACTAGCACCGAGCGGTCGCCCGCCGCGACGAACATGCTGTCCTGGGTGTCGATGTTCGTCGACGGGGCCGGTGGGGCCACGGGGCCGACCCAGTGGATGAGCGCCTCGACTCCGGGATCAGAGGCCGCGGAGGCGGCATCGCGGAAGAGCGGGGTACAGCAGTTGCAGTCGTT
The DNA here is from genome assembly GCA_964473865.1 of uncultured bacterium. Taxonomy (GTDB): domain Bacteria; phylum Eisenbacteria; class RBG-16-71-46; order CAIMUX01; family CAIMUX01; genus CAIMUX01. The sequence continues at coordinate 51,353 of CAYYQN010000007.1, forward strand.
GTCCACGTAGTTGTCCGGAACGCAGTACGTCTCCTTGATCGTCCGGGTCGTGGGATTCAACGAGTCGCAGGGATCCTTCCAGGTCAGAGGCTCGCCGACCACCAGGGCGCGCAGACAGGTCTCCCGGCCTTCGATGCCGGTGCGGCCGAGGGGATCACCGTCGGCATTGCGCCACTGCCCGTTGTAGATCGTCTGGGCGTTCACCGCGTTCGTAAGCATCCCGTTCTTGCCCGCCCCGATCACAAAGGCGACCTGCAGCTCCAGCACGTCTCCCGGCGCCATCTCTCCGAACGGCCCCGCCGAGAAGCAGTACCGGTAGTCATCCGGCGCGCCGGTGGGTCGCGTCGCCACGTTCCCCGAGGAGAGCAGGTCGTACCGCTGGGTATCGTTGATCGGATCGCCCGCCGGATAGGGGTTGGCGCCGTTGAAGAAGCGCGCCGTATGGACGGTGACCCGCGAGGGGGCCCGCTCGCCGAACGCGTCGGTGGTGTGCCCCAGGAACATCCCGCCGAAGTACCCCTCGACGTCGCCACCCTTCGCGGTTTCCCCGTTATCGAGATGATCGTACATGTAGCAGATGTTCAGGGAGAGCTTCTGCTCCGCACAGCTCTTCATCTCGCCGGAACCGGGCTGCGAGCAGGTGAGCGTGACGGTCGGACTGACATACGTCGTGTCGGTCGCGTAGTACGCGCCGCCGTCGTCCGTGTAGTAGATCGGATTGACCTTGGGCCCGATATCGGAATCGACGAAGAACCCCAGGTAGACCTGGCGGAGCATCTCGAAGCCGACGTTGTGGATCTTGAAGTCCATGCCGATGAACTCGTTGGCGCCGTCGGTCGACCAAGCGTAGCACTCCTGGTGGATCTTGACATTGAGCGGCCGGTGTTCGGGGTACCGCGCCCGGGCTTCGTCGGTGTAGTCCCAATACTCACAGGAGAGCATCTGCTGGGAGATCGCCGCGAAGTCCTCGTCGATCTTGCCGTCCCCGTCGTCGTCCTTTCCGTTCAGCACGTCCTCATCGATCTCGCCGTCGCCGTCGTCATCCGGGGCGGTGGAAAACCCCTGCCGGTTCCCCTTCAGCACCCCCTCGAAGCTCGAGTAGATGTGGTCCACCCGCTCCTGGCTCGGCAGAAGCTCGTTCTCGTACGCACCGGTCGAAACGTAGGCGAGGTTGTCGCTGGCCACTCCCCCGATCCACATCGAGGCCGCGTACAGGTACTCCCCCCCTCGCCAGGAGGCCGCCGATTCCTGGCGGATGAAGCCCGGGTTCCCGATGATTCCCAGGTTGGTCATCATCACATCCAGGAGTCCGATATTCAGGCGCTTGCGCCCGAGTTCCGGATCCGTCTCGTTGATCCGGTAGGCGTACACCTTGTCTCCCGGATCCGGCTCGTGGTAGGCCGCGGCATTCTGCGCCCACCCGCCGACCAGAAGCACCGGCCCCAGCAAGGCCGCCCCCGCTCGCCACCCTCCGATGATCCCGCGATGGGGCCGCCTCGAAGCACCACCAGTCAAACTCAACATGAGTGCCCCCACCTCATCAGAAGTTGTAGGAGAGACCAACCCGAACTGCCCGGGGGTCACCGTAGACCCGCGGGTCGTATACCGGCACCCAGTCTCCGATCCCGTCGCCGGTAACGTCGTCACCGATGTAAGCCCCGCCACCTCGCCCGGTCTCCGTATAGTAGATGTCGTAGTCGTTCCCCGAACGGCCCGGCGGATTCGGCCAGTTGCCCGGGCTCAGCGAGGTGATGTTCTTGGCATCCAGGACGTTCTGGCCATCCAGGAAGACCCGGAACCGCTGGCCCCAGACCTGGTAGAACTTCTCGGCCTTCACGTCGAGTCCGGTCGTGGACGGCAGCCGCCGGGAGTTGATCACCTCGGGCTTCAGCTCCCGCGTATTCCGCCCCCACGGCGTGTAGGGAGATCCGCTCTCGTACTGCCAGATGAACGACGTCGACCACGCGCCGGGTTGCGCCAGCACGAACTGCACCCGGAAGCTGTGCCGCACGTCCCAGTCCAGGGCCTGCTCGGAGATCGGCAGGTACACGAAGTTGGACTGCGTGGTCTGAGCCGGGTCCGAGGCCACGCCCGTGGCCACGGCAAAGCCGTAGTTGATCTCGCCCTGGAAGTTGTTGGCGAAACGCCGGGTCAGCGTGGCCTCGAATCCGCGCGAAGAAGCGTAGTCGCGGTTCACCCAGTAGGTGATGTTGCCGACCTGCCCGTCGACCGCCTGCTCCTGGCTCGTCAAGAGGCCGAAGATGTCCTTGTAGTAGACCGAGAACTGCCCCGAGATCTCCTGGTTGAACAGGTGCTGGATTGCCGCCTGGTAGGAGACCGTGGTTTCGTTGGTCAGGTTGGCGTTTCCGCGCGTGCGCCCGTCGACGACCTGCCGGTCGTCGAAGATGTAGCGCCGGTCCGGGATCTGGTAGAACCTTCCATAGTGGAAGCTGAACACGTCGCGATCCGAGATCGGGTAGGCGATACCCACCCGCGGCGACCACTGTTTCTTGACCCGCTCCTTCACCTCGCTGATCGAGAGCTGCTGCCCGACACTGAAGACGTCGTAGCGCAGACCGATGTTGAGCACCATCCCCTCGTGCTCCCATCGGTCCTGGGCGAAGGCGCCGCCCTCCGGGTTGTAGTAGTGATACCTGGTGCGCGTGCCGATCTCCCCGGAGGAACTCGTCTGGTAGGGACGATCGACCTGGTAGTAGCGCATGTCGTTGTAGGTGCCTTCCACCCCGGCCTGGAACGTGTGCCGCTTGTACTTCCGGGTGATGTCCACCTTGGAGGTGTAGACCGTCGTCTCCCGATTGCTGAGGGTCGGGTAGTCCCCGCCGATCACGAAGAAGTCGCTGGACTCGCCGCCCCCCGCCTCGTCATACATGAAGAACAGATCGCGTTCCGTTCCCTCGTACTCCCAAGGATCCTTCCCCTTGACCCGGACGTCATTGTAGAAGTAGTTCCGATTCAGCTTCACGGAGTAGAACGTCGCCGCATCGAGCGCGTGGCTCCAGGCCAGCTTCACCTGTCCGAACCGGCGCTTGTAGTCCGGCGTATGTTCGGCCGCGTTGTAGTAGACGTAGGTCGAATCCAGCGGCGTGGGCGACCAGGTTCCGAGGCGCCGGCGCACTTCACCCGTGCGGGTGGTGTCTAGGAAGGTCCGAACGTACCCTGCCCGGCTCCAGATATGGTAGTAGACATCGGACCGGCTGTTCTCGTTGAGCCACTCGGCGGTCAGCTTCTGCGTCTTGCCCGGCCGCCAGGCCAGCTTCCCCTGCAGACGCAGGGTGTTGTTCTTGCGATCCCCGATCGAGATGAAGTCCAGGATCCGCGTCCGGGTTCGGTTGCGGTTCGTGGCCGGATAGCTGTCCTGATAGATCCCCTCTACCGAAGCGTAGTAGGTTAGATCCTTCACCGGGCTGGGGCCGCCGACGCCCAGGGTGAAACGGTCGAGGTTGTCGTAGGTGTTGTCGGGCTGGCCATAGTCGTCGGTGATGTAGGACAGGTTGCCCTCGAAGGTGTCTCCGCCCTCCCGGGTCTTGAAGTTCACCACGCCGGACTGGGCGTTTCCGTACTGGGCGTCGAGCCCGCCCATGATCTGCTCGACATCCTCAATGGCGACCAGGGCCAGGGTCACCCCGGTGCCGACCAACGGGTCGCGCACCGGCACACCGTCAACCTGGAACTGGACCTCGCCCGCCCGGCCGCCGCGAATGTGCAGGCCGTCGGCACGGGCGATGACGCCCGCCTTGAGGGCGATGAGATCGGTGATGTCGTCGACCGGCAGGTTGGCCGCGTCATCCGAGGTGATCGTGTAGCCGGTCTGGGTGCTCTTGGTCTTGATCCGCTCGCGCGTCGCCACGATCTCGACTTCCTGGATGGTCGTCGGTCTCTCCTTGATCTTGAACTCGACCGTCGCGCTGCCGCCCGGCGACACCTCCACCCCCGGCGACGACTGGTCTTCGTAGCCGACCATCGTCACGCGGACGGTATAGGTTCCCGCCGGTATGTTCGCGATCTTGAACGAACCATCGTCCTTTGTGAATGCGCCCCAAGTGGTTCCCACAATCACGACGTTGGCGTAGGCCAGCGGCTTCCCGTCGACACTGGTGACCTTGCCCGTGACGCTGCCGTTGATCTGGGCCGCGGACGCGGTTGCGAGGAGGTGCAGGCTCACAAGGGTGACGAGAACGACAAGCCCGAGCAGGACGCCCGAACGAGGGGTGCCTCGGGTCAGCATGGCAGCACTCCTTTCGCAGGACTCGACCCGCCGGCAAGTCCGACGGGTGGTCATCTCTCGCTGCTCCGATCCGGTCCGGAAGGAGTCCGCGCCCAACCCTCGCAGCATGTTAGGCGCCGTCCCGGCCCTTTGTCAAGCCTTGTCCCGGCTGCTGGTCGGACTTGTCGCGGGACCAGAGGCAGCCGGGGTCCGTTCAAAACAGAAACCGCACCGACGCCTGGAGGTCACGGAGCGCCGCCCGGCGGTTGGTCTCGCCCGGAACATCCGGCGTCTCCTTCCAGATCCGGACATAGGTATCCAGGGCGACCAGGCCTCCCCGGGGCAGATACCCCAACCCGAACGTCAGCCCGTTGGACAACCCCAGGCTGGCGGGCTCATCGACCGCATAGTCCATGCTGAGGCGCTGGTAACCCGCGCGAACCGCCACCTCGCGGGCGAAGAGATACTCCCCGCCGATCCGCGCTTCGTAGCCTCGGGTCTTCTGCTCCAGGGTTTGCCGCGGGAGGGTCACATCGGACTTGCCGCCCACGACCGCCCCCTCCAGGCCGGCCCGAAGGCGGCCATCCCGCAGCAGGGTGGTGCCGATTCCCCCGCCCAATCGCCAGGTGGTGTACTCGCCATCCTGCTCGGAGCGGGAGCCGACGAAGTTCGAGTTGGCCGACTCCGTGACCTGGCTCTCAAACTTCTGGTAGGAGCACTCGCCCCCCAATCGGAGGCCGGAGGCGAGCCGATAGGACAGTCGCCCGTCGGTGTTCCACCCCTTCTCCTCCTCGGAGAAGCTCGGAATCGTCAGGGCGAAGTTCACGCGGCTCGGGTTGCGGGGGAAGCGGTCCGACCAGCTGATGGACGCCTCCTCCGTCCCCTCTCGGCTCAGGCGTCCCGCGTTCACGCCGAACGCGAAGCGGCCCGCGCCTTCGGGCCGGGTCAGCGAAACCCGAGTGGACAGGGCCGGCCGGCGCCACTCGAAGGTGTCGCCGTGGAATCCGGACGGGTCGGCGCTGCGCCCCTCGATGCGCACGCGGTCCGCATCCACCTGGGCCCCCAGCGACATGCCGCCGCGGCCCAGGTCCCAGGCCGCCGCAACCGAGAGGCGGCGGGTCTTGGAAGTGTGGGCGATGTTGAAGATGTCCTCGGACACGACATCTTCCTTGTCCGAGGCGGTGGACGCGCCCACGGCAAAGGTCAGTGGGCCCACGGCCTGGTTGACAAAGAAACGGGAGTCGGGACCGCTGACCCGGGTGTTCGCCCCGTACCGCTGGCGGGCATCGAAGCCGTGCCAGAAGATCGTCATACCGAGGGCTCGCTCGGCCTCCCGGCGGTAGACGACGTCCAGTCCGCCGCCCTCCAGATCCAGGCGGTCGCGTTGCCGAACCGCGTCCCCATGGTAGATGGCGTTGCGGTCTACGTAGCTGTTGTTCCGGCCACCCCAGCCCTCGACGCTCCAACCCCGGCGATCCCCGAGCAGCCCGGCAAGGTTTCCGCCGAAGTCGGACAGATTGAGCTCGTTGTTCTCATCCGGTACGACGAGCCGCAAGCCGCCCATCGCGCCCAGGCGCAGCGAGGGGCGGGCGTCCGTGATCGCCTGGCCACGGCGCTCTGCGTCATAGGTGAGATACTGTGCCTGTGCCAGTCCGGCAAGGCCCAGCAGTGCGGCCAGGAGGGCCGCTCCGAACCCCCGCCTCATCGTTCCTCTCCGTTCCCGAGCGCCGCCGCGCTCACCCGCGTTCTGGAACCGAAACGCAGCACCTGGGGCCCGGAGCCCCAATGCCGGTCAGCCGAATTGTCCGCGATCGCCATGGTGAAGACCACTTCCCAACCCGGCTCGGCGGTGAACTGGACATCGTTGAACAGGTCGCTCGTGCGCAACGGCCGCGCCGCCTCCAGGGACCAGATCCCCGTCTTGTCGTCAAACGCCGCTTTGCCCCGAACGTCGGCCCGGCTGGCGGTCGGGTAGGTGTAGTAGTAGGCGCTGACCCGATCGTACTTGCGCCACTTGCGCGCTTCCCGTGGGGGCACCACGGCGTTGTTGATCGTGTCGGTGGGGGCCAGCTCGAGCGGCGTCCGCTCGACGTCATTCCGCCAGACGTAGTAGAGGGGGAGACCATTGTTCACGCGGCAGTCCTCGCCGAAGTCGCTGAAGCAGCTGGCGGGATCGCTCGGTCTGGCGAACGGGTCGTTTTCCGGCCGGTAGACCCAGCGAGGGCGATTGCTCCCGGGCGCGGAGTTGGGCAGCCAGCAGCTCCTACCGGGATCGGGCACCAGGCCCCCCACCGGATCCGCGCTGAAATCGTCAAAGTATCCCGGAATCCCGAAGAGCGGGAAGTTGCCGTTGTCGGTCAGGGTGTACTTGTTGCGCACCTCGTTGGTGCGGCAGGCCAGCCATTGCCACACATCCAACCGGCCGTAGCCCGGACGACCGAAAACCGGACTCTGGTTGGCATGACAGGCGGTCAGGCACCCCTGGTCCCGGTACGAGCCCCGCGCGTCCCCGGTCGGCTCGATCTCGAACGCGAGCGTGAGCCGATCCTCGTCCTCCCGGGGATGGACCGCGGAGTCGCGCGTCCAGGAGCTTTCGGCGAGCAGGGTGTCCTGCTGGCCTACCCGCGTTGCCAGGTCGGGCCCGATGTACTGCAGGGCGTCTTTCATCGCGTTGGGACCGGTATCCACCCAGCGGAACAGCATGTAGATGTCGGTGTCGGTGTAGACCGCCTTCATCGAGACGTAGATCGGCTCGCCCGGGTCTCCGACTCCGTCCGCCGCGGTCAGGCGAATCTGGGTGTACGGGCGATCCAGGTCGAGCGGGCCACCCCACTCCCGGTCCTTGGCGTCGCCATCCATCTTGATCTCGTTGCCGGTGAACTCGCTCTTGGTGATGTAGTACGCACTCACGACATTGCTGGCCACCGTTCCGGGCCGGAGGAGTTCATCGTCGTCCTTCTGGCAGGCCTGGGCGAACAGCGACAGCACAAGCAGCAGAAGGAACGGGAGAGTCCACGCGCGGGGGTATGAGATCCGGCCGGTACCGGCAAGTGACGGCGTCCTACGCATCGCCATACGAGCTCCATTCCCTGTGGGCCCGGGCGGCGGGATCAGGCGCGGGATCCGGGCAGAGAAACGCCGCCTGATCCCCGCATACCCAAAGACCGTATGGTCTCCCGCCAACCCCAGGCAGACAACCCACCTCGCGGAACCGCGTCCGCCACAACTGAAGCCAAAGGTAGACAACGAAGTCCCGACTGTCAACCGGTTTCCCCCCCCTCCGCCCAGCCCACTTCGGGATGCCGGCCGAGCGCCGCCCGGAAGGCCGCCTCCACCCCACGCAAAGCGGCGGGGGTCCTCCCCTCAAAGCGCAGAACAAGAACCGGCTGCGTGTTCGACGCGCGCACGAGCCCCCAGCCGTCCGGAAAGCGGACCCGGGCGCCATCCAGGGTGAGGACTTCGTGCGTCTCCGCGAACTCCTCCGCCAGCGCCTGGACGACCCGGAACTTGGCGTCGTCCGGGCAGTCGACCCGGATCTCGGGGCTGTTCTCGTAGCGCGGCAGGTCGTTGACGTGCCGGGAAAACGGGCCGCCCCACCGGGCCGCGATGGCGGCAAGGCGCGCCGAAGCATAGATCCCGTCATCGTGACCCCAGAACCCGTCGGCAAAGAACATGTGCCCCGACATCTCGCCGGCCAGGGGCGCTCCCTCTTCCCGCATCTTCGCCTTTGTCAGCGAGTGTCCCGACTTCCACATGATCGGACGGCCGCCATGAGCGCGGATGTCCTCTTCCAGACCCTGGGAGCACTTCACGTCGAACACCACGGCCGCGCCGGGCAGACGTTCGAGCAGATCGCGCGCGAAGAGCGCCAGGAGCTGGTCGCCGTAGAGGAGCCGTCCCGTCTCGTCGATAACGCCGATCCGGTCCGCGTCGCCGTCGTACCCGAAACCGAGATCGGCTCCCTCCTGCACCACCCGCCGGGCCAGGTCCTTCATCAACCCGGGCACCGTCGGGTCCGGCAGATGGTTGGGGAAGTGCGGGTCCGGATCGCAGTAGAGCATGCTCACCGCGTGGCCGAGCGAGCGCAGGATCGGGACCGCCACCGGGCCGGCCGTCCCGTTGCCGGCGTCGACGACCAGCCGCAGCGGCCGGGCGGGCCGGCAGCGCTCCACCACCATTTCGCGGTAAGCGTCCAGCACCGGCCGCTCCGTGACCTCCCCCGCCGCCGCGGAGTACTCCCCCGCATCGACGCGACGCCGGAGGTCCTGGATCGCCTCGCCATGGAGCGACGCCGGGCCGAGCTGGAGCTTGAATCCGTTGAACTCGATCGGGTTGTGGCTGCCGGTGATCATCACGCCGGCATCGGCCTTCCAGGCCGATACCGCGTAGTAGACGGCCGGAGTGGGCACCATCCCGACCAGCCAGACCGACATGCCGGTCTCCGTCAGCCCTTCGACCCACGCCCTCTCCAGCCGCGGCGAAGACTCGCGCACGTCCCGGCCCAGGACCACAGTGCGCCCCCCGCCTTCGCGCACGCGGCTGCCGAAGGCCCGAGCCACGGCCCGCGCGGTGTCGGATGTCAGGTCGAGATCCGCGACCCCGCGAATGTCGTACTCGCGGAAGATGTGCGGGTTGACCAAGGTGTCTCCTTTCCGCCCCGCCGACCGGGGTCGTCGCGGGCCCGCGGACCGGGCCGGCCGGTCTCAGCCGGCGACCGGTCCCTGGCGTCGCTGCCGCAGGAACGCGTCGATGAACGGGTTCAGCTCACCGTTCATGACGGCCTGCACATCCCCGTTCTCGTGGCCGGTGCGATGGTCCTTCACCATGGTGTAAGGCTGGAAGACATAGGAACGGATCTGGTGTCCCCAGGCGATATCGGTCTTCGAGTCCTCGAGGTGGCCCAGCTTCTTCGCCTCCTGTTCGCGAGTCCACGCCCAGAGCCGCGCGCGCAGGATCCGCATGGCGCAATCGCGATTGCGGTGTTGCGAGCGTTCGGCCTGCGACTGCACGACGATTCCGGTCGGCAGGTGGGTGATGCGCACCGCGGAGTCGGTCTTGTTCACATGCTGGCCGCCCGCCCCGCTGGCCCGGAAGGTGTCGACGCGGAGGTCTTCGTCCTGGATCTCCAGGTCCGTGACTTCGGCCACCTGCGGCAGCACGAAGACGCTGGCGAAGCTGGTGTGGCGCCGCTTCGCCGCGTCGAACGGCGAGATCCGGACCAGACGGTGCACACCGCTCTCGGCCTTGAGGTAGCCGTACGCGTACTCGCCTTCCACTTCGAAGGTGACATCCTTCAGGCCGGCCTCGTCGCCCGGCTGATAGTCGAGGATGTTCGCCTTGAAGCCGTTCTCCTCCACCCAGCGCGAGTACATGCGGAAGAGCATCTCCGCCCAGTCCTGGCTCTCGGTGCCGCCCGCGCCGGGATGGATGGCGACAATGGCGTTGTTGAGGTCATGTTCGCCATTCAACAGCGTCGTCAGCTCGAACGCGTCCAGCTCGTGGCGGAACCTCTTCTCGGTCTCGGCCGCGTCGCGCGCGGCTTCATCCCCGTCTTCCTCGCTCAACTCCAGCAGGACTCCGAGGTCCTCCCAGACCCGGCGCACCTCGGCATGGCGGTTGATCAGCCCGCGGAGGACCCGCAGGGTCTTCAGGATGTCGGCCGCGGCCTTCGGCCGATCCCAGAAGCCGGGCGCGGCCATCTTCTCTTCCAGACTCTCGATTTCACGCTGTTTGCCATCGAGGTCAAAGAAAACTCCGTAGCGCCTCCAGGCGCTCCCCGCCATCTTCCCAGCTTCGCTTCATCTCGAGGGTCGTCACGTCGTGCCCTTCCTCTCCGGCGCCCCGCTGCGGGCGGCCAACTCTCGCCAGAGCGCCTCCGCGGACTGCTCCAGCGATGCAACCGATCCGTCATTGAGAACGGTCCAATCAGCCGGGAGCTCCCGGGCGAAGATCCGCTCCTGCGCGGCCATTCGGTGCCGCGCTTCCTCCCGGTCCCAGCCGTGCGATTCGAGACGCCCCAGGCGTACCTCGGGGCTGGCCTGCACCAGAACCACGGCCTGCAGGCGCAGTCGCTCCAGCCAAGCGGGCAGCACCGCTGCGTCGAGCAGGATGATACCCGCCTCTCCCGCCGCCTTCAAGGCCCCGACCCGGCGCTCGACCTCCTCCAGGATGAGCGGGTGGCTGATCGCGTCGAGATCCGCCAGGGCCGCGGGATCCCGAAACACGAGCGCGGCGAGGCGCGCCCGATCGATCTCACCGTCCGGCCCCAGCGCCCGGCGGCCGAAGCGGCGCACCACCGCGTCCCGGGCCCCGCCGCCCGCGGCGAGAAGATCATGACCCAGGCGATCGGCTTCAATCACGGGACACCCGTGCGCGCGACGCAGGATTCGACAGAGGAGGCTCTTCCCCGAGCCGATCGGCCCGGTCACCCCCACCAGGAAGGGTCCCTCCGCCCGCGGGGCCGGCGGTGCCTGACCATCAGCCATGGGCCTCGTCCCAGTTCGCTCCCGAGCCGAGTTCCACGCGCAGCGGCACATCCAATCGGTCTCCCGGTCGCATCTCGTCCGCGGCGGCCGGCGACGGGAAGAGAGCGGGCTCGGCGTCGGGGCGCGCGGCGCTCCGCCGCCGCGTCGGAACGCCGGATCCCGCTTCCGGAGACGGCGACGCCGAAACGACGCGCAGGCGCAGGAGCGGGCGGTCCGCCTCTTCCATCGCCTCCCGCAGGACCACGGCCACCGCCGACGCTTCCGCGGCCGGAGCTTCGAGCAGCAGCTCATCGTGGACCTGCAGGACCAGCCGCGCGCTCAGACCCTGGCCGGCCAGCCGTTCCTCCACGTCGATCATCGCCTGCTTGATCAGATCGGCGGCCGAGCCCTGAATCGGCGTGTTGATCGCCATCCGCTCCGCCTGCGCGCGATCCCGCACATCGCCGCCCGCCAGGGCCCGGAGGAACCGGCGCCGACCCGCGATCGTGCGGACCTGGCCTTCCTGCCGGGCCCGGGCCATCGTCTCCTCCTGAAACCGCCGGACCCCCGGCATCTGCGCGAAGTACGCCTCGATGAAGGACCGCGCCTGGGCGAGCGGGATGGAGAGCTCGCGCGCGAGCCGCGTCGCCCCCATGCCGTAGATGACGCCAAAGTTGATCGTCTTGGCCCGGGACCGCATCGACGCATCCACCCGGTCGGGCGCGACCCCGAAAATCCTGGCGGCGGTGGCCGTGTGCACGTCGAGCCCGTTGCGAAACGCCTCGAGCAGCCCGGCATCGCGCGAGAGGTAGGCCAGGAGGCGCAGCTCGATCTGCGAGTAGTCGGCCGAGATCAGGACCCGGCCGGAGGGAGCCGTGAAGGCGCGACGCAGGTTTCGCCCTCGCGCCGTCCGGATCGGAATGTTCTGCAGATTCGGATCGCTGGAGGAGAGGCGACCGGTGGCCGCCACCGCCTGGTTGAAGGAGGCGTGGATCCGCCCCGTGTCCGGATCGACCCGGGCCGGCATGGCATCGAGGTAGGTGCCCTTGAGCTTGGCCAGCTCGCGGTACTCGAGCACCAGCCGCGGCACCGCGTGCCGCGGCGCCAGATCCTCGAGCACCTCCTGGTCGGTGGAGCGACCCGACTTGGTCTTCTTCCGCGACGGCAGTCCCAGGCGGTCGAAGAGGATCGTCTCCAGTTGTCGAGGCGAGTTCACATTGAACGTCTCCCCGGCCGCGGCCTGGATCTCCTGCTCCAGACGGCGGAGATCGGACTCCATGCCGGTGGACAGGCCTTTCAGCAAGTCCGTATCGACGTGCACGCCCGCCCGCTCCATGCGCAGCAGCGTGCGCACCAGCGGGCACTCCAGCTCGGTCCAGAGGCGGTGCAGACCGGCCATCCGGAGCCTCGATTCGTAGACGCCCCACAGACGCAGCGCCGCGTCGACATCCTCGCCGCAATAGGCGGTCACTTTCTCCACCGGGACCCGGTCCATCGTGACCTGGCTCTTGCCGCTGCCGATCAGGTCGCTGGTCGGGATCTTCCCGTGTCCGAGGAGACGCAGGGTCAGTGCGTCCAGGTTGTGCCGCTCGTCAGGGTCGTCCAGGTAGGCCGCCAGGAGGGTGTCGCGCAGAAGGCAGCGGGACTCGAGGCCCAGCGCGCCCATGACGTGGAGATCGAACTTCAGGTTGTGACCAACCAAGGTGACGGTCGGGTCGGCCAGGAGCGGCGCCAGCCGCTCGGCCACCGCGGCCCGGGGCAGGTTCGCTCCCTCCGCGTGGCTGAGCGGCAGGTAGTAGGCGGCTCCCGGCTCCCACCCCAGACCGATCCCGACGACGGCATCCCGGCGCGGATCCAAACCCATGGTCTCCGTGTCGAAGGCCAGCGGGCGCGAGGCGCCGCGCCACTGCCCAAGCAGACGGTCAAGCTCCGCCACCGAAGCCACCGTGCGGTAGCGCTCGGACCAGGCATCGCCGGCCTCCACCGATCCGGCAGAATCCCCGCCCCGGTCCGCGGCGGATCGGGCACGCTGATCGCCCGGGACGGAGGCGGCCGCGTGCTTCGCTGCTCGTCCTGCCGCCGATACCCCCGCCGGCGTCTCGTCCGCGGGGGGAGCGACGGTGGCCTCCCCCAACCGGCGCCGCAGCTGGCGGAACTCATACTCTTCGAGCACAGCCAGGAGGGCGCTCGGCGCCGGGGGGACCGGCGCGATGCGAAGGTCCTCCAGCGCGCAGGGCAGCTCCAGGTCGGTGCGAATCGTGACCAGTTCGCGGCTCAGGTAGGCGTTTTCCCGGTCGCGCTCCAGGTTCGCGCGCACCGCCTTCTTGCCGAGTTCTTCGAGGTGGCGATAGACCCCGTCCAGCGAACCGAAGCGCCCGATCAACTCGGCCGCGGTCTTGGGCCCGACCCCTTTCACCCCGGGAACATTGTCCGACGCATCGCCCATCAGCGCGAGGAGGTCGATCATCTCCTCCGGCCCGACCCCCCACCGGACCCGAACCGACTCCGCGTCGACCCACTCTCCCGGGCCGCCCCGGGCCGGCGGGATCCACTGGCGAATCCCCGGGCCGACCAGCTGCATGAAGTCCTTGTCCGCCGAGACGATCACGGTCTCGAGTCCGGCGGCGGTGGCGCACCGCGCCATCGTGCCGATGAGATCATCCGCCTCGTACCCCTCCTGCTCGAGCACCCGCGCCCCCGTCGCCTGCGCCAGCCGGCGCGCCTTGGGCAGCTGGACCGCGAGCTCCTCGGGCATCGGCGGCCGGTGCGCCTTGTAGTCCGCGTACCGCTCATGGCGGAACGTCGGTCCCGGCAGGTCGAAGGCCACTCCCAGAAACGCCGGCTTCTCCTGCTGGAGCAGCTGTACCAGAGCATTGGCGAAGCCGAAGACGGCGGCCATCGGCTCCCCCCGCGTGGCCATGGGATTCCCGAGCATGGCGAAATGCGCGCGGTAGACGAGGGCCGTGCCGTCGACCAGAAACACTCGATCCGCCGCCATCGACGCACCTCCCGGCCCCCTCGCGCGGGCCCTTGACCCTCAGGATGCCGCGAACGCTGTCCCGGCTCCGCCCGTGTCGGGCGGATCGCTCCGCCCTGATCGCGCTTCGGGCCCGCCGGACTCCTGGTACAGACGATGGGCAGTCATGATCGCGCGCACCCGTTCCGGAACGAGAAAGCGCACGCTCTGCCCGCGACGGACCCGCTCGCGGATCTCGCTCGAGGAGAGAGCCAGGCGCGGGCCGTCCAGAAGCACGAGCCGCCCGGCGGCCTGCCACGCGGCCGAGACTGGAGAGAGCGTGGCGGCGGTCGTTGCCGCATCCCAGCCGGGCCGCGGGTAGACGGCGAGACGGGCCAGACGGACGATCTCCTCCGGCTCTCGCCAGGTCGGCAGTTCCTCCAACGAGTCGGCCCCGAGCAGGAGCCAGGCTTCCTCCGGCGCCCCGGGCGCCGCGAGGAGCCTCCGCAACGTCTCGACCGTCCACGAGGGCTGGGAAGGATCGCGCTCGATCTCGGAAACGCAGAACCCCTCGGCGTCCGCGATCGCTTCCTGCACCATTCGCCGGCGCAGCTCGAATGGAGTGAGGACACGGCCCGGCTTGTGCGGCGGCCGCGACGCGGGCACCAGGATCACCTGGTCGAGGGCCAGGGCCTCTCGCGCCTGTTCGGCCAGCAGCAGGTGGCCGAGGTGAACCGGGTCGAACGTCCCGCCCAGAATGCCGGCGCGCATCGACTCACCCCCCGGGAGCGAGGCCTCCCGGCCGCGCCAACGCTCGCTCGGCCTGGGTGCGGAGCTTCTTCAGGTGCGGCTCGCGGGCCATCCGCTCCGATGTGGCGTAGTCCAGGAGGTCCTGGTACGCGTGCCGCGCCGCGGCGGTGTCGCCGAGCAGGCTCCGCGCCCGGGCCAGGCCCAGCCGAGCATCGCCGGCGCAGGTCGCTTCGGGCCCGATCGCGAGCGACTTCTCGAAATAGATCCGGGCCGCCTCGCCGTGCTTCGCCTTCAGGTAGGTCTTCCCGTTGAGGTAGGCCTTGGTCGCAAGCCGATCGAGGCACTTCGCCACCGACTGCTCGGCCTCGGCCCGGCGGGCGCCGTCCGGATAGAGGGTCAGATAGGCGCGAAACGCAGCCAGAGCCTCCTCAATGGGTTCCGGATCGAGAGCCGGCCCGCGCGCCTCGGCAAACCAGGAAGTCGCTCGCTCGTACTGCGCATCTTCGCGGTGGCTGGATTGCGGGTAGTCGCGGAGAAGGCGATCGAATTCGTCCCGGGCGAGGAGGTACTCGCCCTGCTTCTGGTGCGCCATCCCCAACAGGAAGATGGCATCGTCGATCCGGTCGCTCCCCGGATGTTCGTTGCGATAGGCGTCGAGCGCTTCCACCGCCTGCAGATACCTGCCCTCCCGGAAGAGCCGTTCCGCCCGCCGGAAGTCGCCCTCGTCCCCCGGCATTTCGCCGGGTTGCGGCGCGCCGCCGCATCCCGCGAGGCCGAGCGCCACGGCGCCCAGCCAGAGCAGTATCCAAGCCCGCGCGGTTGCTGGCATGACCGGCGCCCTCACTTGCTGTTCTGGTTCGCGTAGAAGAGATAGACCAGACTGCCGACGATCCCGACGACTACGGTCGGCTCGACATAGCGACCCAGGCCCGGGGCCCTCAACTCCGGGATGCGGAACGGATACGACGCTCCCTCGGCCAGCGATCGCTGCGAACCGGAGAGGCGGTCGACCCGATGCCGTTCCGACGACAGGACCTGGCGCAGGTCGCCTTCCGGTCCCCGCAGTGTGGACACCTGCAGGTAGACTCCGCCGACCCGCGTGAATCGCGTCGGACCGAACAGGAGCTTGCGGCCCACATCCGAATAGGCGACACCGAACTCCACGACGCGCAGATCGAGGACGTCTCCTTCAGGAAGGGTCTGGGGCGAAGCGCCCGAACGCGCCGCGTCCGACGCTGCGGGAGAACCGAGCGGCGGGACGGTCGCCGGCGCGGGCGGCCGGTCCGCCGGAGGCGCTTCGCCCGGCGTCTGCCCCGATCCCGCGGGCTCGGCCCCGGCGGCCGCGGAGTCGGCCTCGGCTCCGGCCGACTCGTCCTTCTCGGCATCGTCGCCCGAAACGCCGGATCCCTCCGGGGTGTCTTCGCCGAACAGATCGTCCGTGGGGCTCTGCTCGCCATCCGCCTTCGCGGAGTCCGGATTCGCGGGCTCCGTTTCGCCCGCCCCCATCGGGCCGCCCCCCGGGCCGGTGACCGGCTCGCCGCCGTTTCGGGCCTGCCGCGGCGGCACCGGCAGCGGCGTGGGCGCGGCCGGCGTGGCCGGGGAGGTCTCCCAACCCACGACTCGGACCTGATAACCGCGATCGGCGAGCACCTCCCCGAGGATGTTGCCGACGAACCAGTTCGCTTCGTGTGGGGTGCGGGAGAGGAGCGTGACCGACGATCCGGGCTGGAGCTTGAGCGAGTCCACGATGGAGGCCACGGCCTCCCGGCTCAGGAGATCCAGCAGGCCGAGGTTGCTGTAGAACTCCCTGCGCTCCGGCGCAAATTCGGCCGCTGCCGCGCGCTCGGCGGCGGAAGAACCGTCGGCTCCGCGCCCGCCGCGCTTCCAGCCGCTCGGGGCTTGGGCCGAGACCGGGCCGGACCAGGCCATCGCCAGGGCCAGGACCGCCGCGGCCAGGACGGCCGGACCGCGGGCCGCCGGGAATCGCTGATCGGGTCGTATCCTCAAGATGAACCCTCCTCCTCCAGGGACGCGGTCAGATCATACGGGCCCGCGCCTGTGATCCGCGCACGCACGAAGGCGCCCGCTGCGGGCCACCCCCCCACCGCCGAACGCTCCCGGGACTCCACCCCTCCCAGGGACAACACCACCGTACCGTCGATCTCCGGGGCCTGACCGGCCCAGCGCCCGACGGCGACTCCTGTTTGCAGATCGACCGACTCGACCAAAACCTCCAGCACCCGTCCGATGCGCGCGCGGTTCCGCCGCAGCGCCGCGGCCCGTTGGCAAGCCAGAACCGCATCGCGCCGCTGCGCCCGCAAGCGGGCGGGAACCCGGCCCGACATCCGCGCAGCCGCGGTTCCCTCCTCCGCGCTGTAAGCGAACGCGCCGAGATGATCGAACTCCAATTCCCCGGTGACCCGCAAGAGCTGTTGAAAATCCTCCTCGGTCTCGCCGGGAAAGCCGGTGATCACCGTCGTGCGCAGCACCATCTCCGGCACCTCGCGACGCAGGCGCCGCAGAAGGGCTTCCGTGTCGCCCCAATCGGGAGCCCGGCGCATCCGGCGCAGCACGGTATCGCAGACATGCTGCACGGGAATGTCGGCGTAGGGCACCAGGCGCTCGCACCGGTGGAAACAGGCGATCAGCCGGTCGGTCCAATGTCGCGGGTGGGTGTAGAGGAGCCGGATCCAGCGGAGTCCGGGCACCCCGTCGAGAGCCTCCACCAGCTGGTGAAGCGACGGCTCTCCACAGAGGTCGATCCCCCACGCCGTCGTGTCTTGCGCCACCAGGGTCAGCTCCGAAACGCCGGCGCGGGACAGACGCTCGGCCTCGGCGACGATCTCGAGCAGGGGCCGGCTACGGTGCCGGCCGCGCAGTTCCGGGATGATGCAGAAGGCGCAAGCATGGTCGCAGCCGTCGCTGATCTTGAGGTAGGCCGAGCTTCGCCCCCGGGGCAGGACCCGCGCCTCCCACGGCTCCTCGAGCCGGTCGAGCCCGCCGAGGCGCGCGCCCCGCTCCAGGGTGCCGTCGAGAAGACCGCGCGCCACCCCCGGCAGATCGGCCAGGGCGCCCGGCCCGAGCAGGAAGTCGACCTCGGGCAGCTCCTCCAGGACCGACCGGCCGTGACGCTGGGGCAGGCAGCCAGTGACGATGATTCCGCGCAGACGGCCGGCCTCCTTCAGCCGCACGGCATCCAGGATCGCGTCGATCGACTCCTTCTGCGCATCGGTCACAAAGGCGCAGGTGTTGACGACCACGAGCGCGGCTTCTTCCGGACGCGCCGTGATGCGCAGGCCCGCGCGGTGCAGCGTACCCAGCATCACCTCCGCGTCCACCAGGTTCTTCGGGCAACCGAGAGTGATGAAGGCGACCGGTCCATCGAAACGGGCCGCGGCCTCGGCGGTCGATGGCGACTCGACCTCGAGCTCGGCGCCGGGCGGGGGGAGCGCGCCTCTCACGGCGCCCCCAATTCCACCACCGGAATGCCGGGCGGCGGCGTGAAGCGGAACAACCCGGGGTCGAGGGCGGGGTTCCGGCGCGTGCGGTTCAGGGTGTAGAGGGTGCGGTTGCCGGCGTCGTCCTCATACTCATAGCGGATCAGCTCCGGCGAGCCGGGCCGCGTCCAGAGCCGCACCGTCTTCAGCCCGCTCCCCTCGGCCGGGATCAGGACGACTCTGCGGGCCGACTTGCCCCCGACGCTGTCGGCGACGACGTCCGGCTCCGCGCGCGCGTGTTCCAGGACCCAGCGAAGCGGGTCGCCCGAGCCGCCCGGCCCGCTGTTCAGGCGCGAAAGCAGCACTTCCCCGTTCTCGGGCACCCAGGTCCAGACCCGATCGCCATCCGAGACCTGCAGATGTCCCTTGGGCTCGTCGTACTCGATCCGAAAGAGGTTCGGCCGGCGCAGGTACAACGTTCCCCGCGCTCGGGCGGGCGCATCCATCCCCACCCACTCCTGCGTCTGCTCAAACGTCGCCTCGAACGAGTCGAGTCCGAGCAAGAGACCGGCCACCTCGCGCAACGCCGCCGCACCCGGGGTGTCGGGCGTCTCAGACGCAGCGGACGCCGCAGGGTCCGTCGTCCGGGCCGGAACGTCCGCCGGCAACGCGGGGACCGCTCCCAAGAGCACGAGTGTCCCCAGGCACCCGCCGAGGCTGCGGGCGAGTCGGCTACCGGCGCGCGTTGTCCGCATCCTGCGCCTCCCGCGACTGCATCCGGTCGAGAAAGGCCTGATCGGCAAGAACCTCGCGGGTCTTGCTGCCGTCCTGCGGGCCAACCGCCCCGGCATGCTCCAGGATGTCCATGAGCCGGCCCGCACGCGAGTAGCCGACCTTGAGCCTTCGCTGCAGGAAGGACACCGACGCCTGCCGGTGCTGCACGATCAGGCGCAAGGCGTCCTGGAACAGCTCGTCCTCGACCCCGGTCTCGGCCTCTTCGCGAACCAGGTCGGCCTCCCGGAAGAGCGGCGGCGCCTCCGGCTGCGCCCGGAGGAAGTCCGCCACCGCCGCGGCGTCGCGTTCGCTGGCGAACGCCCCGTGCACCCGCACCGCCTCGGCTTTGCCCGGCGGAAGGAAGAGCATGTCGCCGCGGCCGAGCAGATCCTCCGCTCCGTTGGCGTCCAGGATGGTGCGACTGTCGACCTTGCTCGCCACCTGGAAGGCGACCCGCGCCGGGAAGTTCGCCTTGATCACGCCGGTGATGACATCCACGGACGGGCGCTGGGTCGCCAGCACGAGGTGGATGCCGACCGCCCGCGCCATCTGGGCCAGCCGCATCACCGGCCCCTCGATCTCGTTGGGCAGCGTAAGCATCAGATCGGCCAGCTCATCGACCAGGATCACGAGATGCGGCATGGGAGCGACGCCGCTCCCGGGGCCGGCCGCGCGGGCCTTCTCCCGATACCCCTCGAGATTCCTCACGCCGAGCGCTGCCATGTGACGGTAGCGCCGCTCCATCTCTCCAACCGCCCAGGCGAGCATGCGGGCGGCGTGTTTCGATTCGGTCACCACCGGGCAGATCAGATGCGGGATCCCATCGTAGGGGGTCAGCTCCAGCATCTTCGGGTCGATCAGCAGGAGACGCAACTCCTCGGGTGTGCGCCGGAGAAGGAGGGACAGCAGCACGCCATTCAGAAAGACGCTCTTGCCGGAACCGGTGGTTCCGGCCACCAGGAGGTGCGGCATCTGCTCCAGCCGCGCGGCATAGGCCCGCCCTCGCGTGTCTCTCCCCAGGACCACCGGTAGGTGGCCGGGCAACGAGGTCGGATCGATCTCCTCCAGGATGGCGCGCAACGAAATGGTGGAAGCGATCCGATTGGGGACTTCGACTCCGATCGCGGCCTTGCCCGGGATCGGCGCGACCAGCCGGATGCGGGAGGCGCGCAAAGCGAGAGCCAGGTCGTCCTTGCGGGATACGATCTGCGACACCCGCACTCCGGCGGCCGGCTCATACTCGTACTGCGTCACCACCGGACCGGGATGCACCGCGCCCAATCGGCCTTCGATGCCGAAGTCCTGCAGCGTCCGCACGATCACCTGGCCCGACTCCTGCAGATCCTCCCGGCTGATCGAGGCCGGCGCTTCGCCCGGCTCGAGGAGCGTCACCGGAGGCAGGATCCACGGGCCGGCGGTCGCACGGTCTGCGGTCCGGGTTTCCCGCCCCTTGGTGTCGTCCTTCACCTTCCGACCCCGACCTCGTCCCGCGGCGAGCGGGGCGTCCGGGTCGGCGTCGCGCGGAGACACCGAGGCTCGGGGCCGGGGTCCGGCCGGGACGGCAAGGGGCGGCTCCGCTTCTTCGGCCGCCGCCGGACCGATTCCCGCGCCACGCGGCGGAATCGCCGCGGCGGCCGGTTCCTCCGATGCCCGCCGGCGATCCGATGCGGCCGCGCCCGACCCCGGATCGGGGGTCCGCGCCTTCGTGACCAGAGTCGCGAGGCCGCCCGCCATGGCGCCGCTGGCCCCCTGCGCCGCGCGCATCGCCGCGGTCTTGGCGCGTCCCGGCAGGAACCAGAGCACGCCGCCGACGATCAAGAGCGCGAGCAGTCCGCCGGTGGTGAGCAACGCTCCGACCGGGCCCAGCGCATTCGGGCCCGACAGCAGATCGGAGAGGGCGAGGGGCAGTTCGCCCCAGGCCGGCTGCCCTCCGGTGACGCCACCGAGCAGGGAGATCAAAAGCGCGGTCGCGCCCGACCAGAGCAGAAACATCGCGGGACGGCGCGGACGCAGGAAGAGCGACCGGATCGCCAGCGCGAATCCGAGCAGGCCGCCCCAGAGGACCAACGGCACGCCGAGCCCGCCCAGGAGCGTCTGCGCTGTGATCTTCCCCGCCAGACCGCAGGCGTTCTCCGGCAGGGCGGAGAGCCGGAACTGAGACCACGGCGGAGAAGAGAGGAGCGACGCCCCTACCAGGAGATTGACCATGAGCAGCAAGACCCCGAGCAGGGGCCGCCGCCGCTGATCCTCCATCTTGCCCATGCGCTGAAAATCCTACTGCGGCCCGCTCAGGTCCCCTGTTCCCAGGAAGCCAGATAGCGGACCTGCTCCTCGGTCAGCTTATCGATCGGCACGCCCATCGTCTCGAGTTTCAAACGCGCGATCTCTGCGTCGATCTCCTTGGGCATCGGGTAGACCCGCCGCTCCAGCTTCGGCGCCTTGGCCATGTACTCCGAAGCCAGGGCCTGGTTCGCGAAGCTCATGTCCATGACCGAGGCGGGGTGCCCCTCGGCGGCACTCAGGTTGATGAGTCGGCCGTCGGCCAGGAGGAAGACACGGCGCCCGCTCCCCAGGGTGTACTCCTCCACCATTGGGCGCGCCGTGCGCCGCGACCGGGCCAGGCCCGTCAGACCCGGGATGTCGATCTCGACATTGAAGTGTCCGGAGTTCGCCACGATGGCCCCGTCCTTCATGGCCGCGAAGTGTTCCGGCCGCAGCACGTGCACGTTGCCCGTGACGGTGACGAAGCAATCGCCCAGGGGAGCCGCCTCCGCCATCGGCAACACCCGGAAACCGTCCATGACCGCCTCCAGCGCCTTGACCGGGTCGACTTCCGTCACGATGACGTGGGCCCCCATGCCCGCGGCCCGGGTGGCCAGTCCGCGGCCGCAGTGGCCGTAACCCGCCACCACGAAAGTGGATCCGGCGAGGAGCAGGTTCGTGGCGCGCAGGATCCCATCGATGCTCGATTGCCCGGTTCCGTAACGGTTGTCGAACAGGTGCTTCGTGTCCGCGTCGTTCACCGCCACGATCGGAAACCGCAGGACTCCATCCCGCTCCATGCTGCGGAGCCGAATGACGCCGGTGGTGGTCTCCTCGGTCCCGCCGATGATCCCCGGCAGCAGCTCCGTGCGGCTCGCGTGGAGCACCGAGACGAGATCGGCCCCGTCATCCATGGTCAGCTGGGGACCGGGATCGAGCACGGAGTTGATGTGGCGGTAGTAGCTCTCGTGGTCCTCTCCTTTGATCGCGAACGTCTCGACCTCATAGTGCTTCACCAGCGCCGCCGCCGTCTCGTCCTGCGTGGAGAGCGGATTGCTGGCACAGAGGAGGACGCGCGCCCCGCCCGCCTTCAGGGTCCGCACGAGGTTGGCGGTTTCCGTGGTGACGTGCAGGCACGCCGCGAGGGTCTTGCCCCGAAGCGGCTTTTCCCGCTCAAAGCGCGCTCGGATCGCGGCGAGCACCGGCATCTGCCGGTCCGCCCACTCGACGCGGTCGCGGCCGGCATCGGCCAGCGCGAGGTCGCGGACATCGTGGTTCATCGTTGCCTTCCCTTTCCGACTAGAAGAACTTCTTCAGCGCGTCGACCCGATCGAGGCGCTCCCAGGTGAACTCCGGTTCGCTGCGCCCGAAGTGGCCGTACGACGCGGTCTGGCGGTAGATCGGCCGCAAGAGCCTGAGATCGCCGATGATGGCGCCGGGCCGGAGGTCGAACGCGGCGCGCACCGCCTCCACGATCCGGGAGTCCGGCAGGCGGCCGGTGCCGAAGGTCTCGACGTGGATCGATACCGGCTGCGAATAGCCGATGCAGTAGGCCAGCTGGATCTCGCAACGCCTCGCCATCCCGGCCCCGACAATATTGTGGGCGACCCAGCGCGCGGCATAGGCGGCGGAGCGGTCGACCTTCGACGGATCCTTGCCCGAAAAGGCGCCTCCGCCGTGGCGGGCCATGCCGCCGTAGGTATCGACGATGATCTTGCGCCCGGTGACCCCGGCGTCCGCGGCGGGTCCGCCCTTGACGAAGCGGCCGGTCTGGTTGATCAACATGGTCGGACGCTCCGGCACCAGCTCCTTCGGCAGCACCGGATTGATGACCCGGCGCTCGATCTCGGCCCGCACCTTCTCCTCCGGTATCTCCTCCGCATGCTGCGCGGCGCAGACCACGGTGTCGACGCGCACGGGACGGTCGTCTTCGTACTCGATGGTGACCTGCGACTTGCAGTCGGGACCGAGCCACGGCAGCTCGCCGGTGCGCCGTTCTTCCTCGATGCGGCGCACGATGCGGTGCGCCAGCACGATCGGCAACGGCATCCCTTCCGGCGTCTCGTCGGTGGCGTAGCCGAACATGATTCCCTGGTCGCCCGCTCCCTGCTCCAGCGGGTCCGGGCGGTCGACTCCCTGTGCAATATCCCCCGACTGCTCGTCGATGGCGGTCACGACTCCGCACGACTCGTATTCGAAGAAGTACTCGGGACGGTCGTAGCCGATATCGCGGACCGTCTCTCGCACCACGCGCGGAATGTCGACGTAGGCGTCGGTCCGGATTTCGCCCGCCACGACGACGAGCCCGGTGGTGACCAGGGTCTCGCAGGCCACATGACCCTTCGGGTCCTCCGCGAGGATGGAGTCGAGCACCGCGTCCGAGATCTGATCCGCAACCTTGTCGGGGTGCCCCCGGCCTACCGATTCGGAAGAAAAAAGCTGTCTTCCGGCCATGAACGTTCCTTTCTGCTTCATCTGGGTCTCGACCACCAACCGTCCCGGGGTGGATTTCCTCAAAACCCGGACAGACTATCATCTACCGCCGGCCTGGGCAACGCCCGCGGGCCGGGGCATCCGGCCCGGACCGGGCGGGGCCGGCCGGGTGCTGCAACCGCCCGCTAGGCCCGGGAGCCGCTGGAGAGGTCAACTTCGGAGGAGTCGCCGACGTTCAGTTTCTGGAAGTTCCCCCGCACGATCGCGTTCTCGCCCACCAGACTCCCCTCCAGAACCATGTCGCGTACCTCTGCGTTCTCGTTGACGATGGAATCCCGCACGATGGACCCGGCCACGACCGCGCCCGCGGCGATCGAGACGTTGGGTCCCACGATCGAGTGGGTGACTCGCGCGGTCGGATCGATCGAGACCGGATGGCGTATGAGAACGCCGGGTAGCTCGGGGTTCCGGGGAGCGAGGCGAAGCAGGTACTCGTTGGTGGACAGGAGGGTCTCCGGCTTGCCGCAGTCGAACCATCCCTCCACCGGCGCCGTCACCATCTGCAGACCATCCTGGAGCATCAACGCCAGGGCGTCGGTGAGCTGGTACTCTCCCTTCGTGAGAACGCCGTGCTCGATGACCGCACCCAGCCGCGCGTGGAGCTCCGCCGCCTCGGGAAGGTAATAGAGCCCCACCAGCGCCAGATTGGACGGCGGGTGCTCCGGCTTCTCGATCAGCTCCACCACCCGCTCGTCCACGACCCGGGCGATGCCGAAACGGCGAGGATCATCGACCGCCTTGACCCCGAGGACCACCCGGTCCCCGCGCAGGAATCGGCCATAGTCGGTGTGGACGATGGTATCGCCCAATACGATGAGGATCGGGCCGGAAGGGACCCGTTCGCGGGTGAGAGAGACCGCATGGCCGAGGCCGAGCCGCTCCGGCTGGTCCACGCACTCGGCGATACCGGGATAGCGACGATCGACGAAGGCCCGGATCGACTCGCCCATGTATCCGACCACCAGCACCACGCGCGAGATCCCTTGCTGCACCAGGGCGTCGAGGATGTGCGCGAGAATCGGCTTGCCCGCCACATTGACCAGCGCCTTGGGGACGGTATGCGTATGCGGGCGCAGTCGCGTTCCCACTCCCGCCGCCGGAACGATCGCCACCGGCATCCGCTGCATCGGGTCCATGCGCGTCACTCCTTTCCCCGAACGATGAAGCTCACTCCGCTGCGGCTCGTTTGACCCGCTCGATGGCTTCCACGGGCAGCGGGTCGACGCCGCGCCGCCGGGCCACCTCGACGCTGACCGCATCGGCCAGCAGGATGTGGTTGAACAGGCCGGCGACCGTCCCGCAGCCGCTCCGGCCGTTCGCCGACGGCGGGCCGGAGACGACCGCCGAGACCGCCTCCCGGCGGGAGGGAATCCGTACCACCCGGGCACCGCTCGCCACAAGCTCCCGGGTCGCGGCCCGGAGGTGGGCCTGACGCACCCCCCCGTCGGGCTCCTCGTCATCCAGGAGCAGATGCACCGAGGGAAGCGCATCCACCGCGAATCGCCACCCGGTGATCTCATTGTGGGCCAGTTCCGGAAACGCCGCGGCGGTGGCCGCCTGCTTGGCGTTTTCCTGGAGCTGTCCGCGCCAACGCGCGGCCGCCGGCCAGAGCCGCTCGCTGGGCGCATAGATGAAGGCGAAGCGTCCCTCGATCATGGCCGCGATCTCCACCGGATCGCGGCCCGGCAGCGCGCCGCCGGTTCGCCAGATCGCCGTCTCCTCGGCGAGCAACGCCGCGGCGGCGCGAAGCTCCGCCCGCACGTCGGCCTCCGCCCTCGGATCCGCCTGCTCCCAGAGCGCGCCCAGAGTCGCCGCCACGGCCATCCAACCCAGGGCGGCGCGCGGCGAGAATCCGGCCGGCAGGCGGAAGAGCGGCCAGCCGGACTCGGCCGCCTCCTCCGCCAGGGCGCCCCCCGAGCAGATCGCGAGCACTCTCGCCCCGCGTTGGCGCGCGCTCTCCGCGGCCCGAAGCGTCTCCCAGGTGTTTCCGGAGTAGCTCACGGCGAGCACCAGGGATCCCGCGCCCGCCCACGCCGGGATCGCGGGATCGCGGACGACTTCGACCGGGATCGGGAGCCGATCGCGCAGGATCGAGCGAGCGACATCGCCCGCCATCGCCGATCCGCCCATTCCGCAGATCAGGACCGACCGCGCCGGCTCCGCGGCGGCCGGAGCGGGGGCGGCGCGTGGCGGCCAGGGGAGCGTTGCGGACGCGCCGAGAGCGTCCGCCAGCTGCGTCGGCCACCCCAGGATCCACTCGCGCATCGTCCGCGTCCCGTCGTCCGGACCGGTCATCGTGGCGCCCCTTCCGGACCCACCCCACGCCCGCCGGCGCCGGCTCCGGCCGCGGGAGCCCCTCCTTTGCCGGACGCGCCGCCGGCGGACGGGACGACGCGGTCGCCGTTGGCGTCGATGAGATCGCCGAGCGCGTGCCGGACGGTCGTGCGCACCTCCTCCGCCGTGGCCTTGCGCAACACCTCCTCGGCGAGTCGCCGCAGGTCCACGAGGCTGACGGAACGCACCAGATTCTTGACCTCCTCCAGCTGGAACGGGCTCATGCTCAGCGCGGTGCAGCCGAGCCCAAGCAGGACGGCGGCCCCGGCGGGAGAGCCCGACATCTCTCCACAGCTGCTGACCGGGATCCCGGCCCGCCGCGCCACGTCGATCGTGTACGAGAGGGCGCGCAGCACGGCCGGATGGAACGGATCGTATAACCCGGCCAGCTTCTCGTTGGAGCGGTCCACCGCCAGCATGTACTGGATCAGATCGTTGGATCCGATTGAGAAGAAGTCGGCCTCGCGGGCCAGCAGATCCGAGATACCCACGGCGGCCGGGACCTCGATCATCACACCCCGGGGCACACGCGGGGCCACCGCGATCCCCTCGCCGCGCAGTTCCGCGGTGATCTCGTCCACCAGCGCATTGGCCGTTCGCACCTCGTCGATCGAGCTGACCATCGGATAGAGAAGCTGCACGCTTCCGTGCGCCGAGGCGCGCAGGATCGCGCGCAGCTGGGTGCGGAAGATGTCGGGATGCCCGAGCGAGAACCGGATCCCGCGCACCCCCAGAAACGGATTCATCTCGCGAGGAGTCCCCAGATAGGCGGCGAACTTGTCGCCGCCCGCATCGAGCGTGCGGATCACCACCGGGCGAGGCTTCAGCGCCTGGACGACCTTCCGATAGGCCCGGTACTGCCCTTCCTCGTCGGGCAGGTGCGGACCCAGCAGATAGAAATACTCGGTGCGATACAGGCCGATCCCCTGCGCGGCGGAACGCAACACGTTGGGCGCGTCGGCGGCGGTCTCGATGTTCGCGAGCAGCGTCACCGGGTGTCCGTCCAGGGTCACGGCCGGTCCCGCGCCGCGCTCGGCCCGGAGCCGGATCCGGCGCGCCTCCTGGCGGCGGCGCACGTCGAAGTCGCGCCGCTCCTCGGGTCCCGGCCGCAGCACCACCAGGCCGCGATGCCCGTCCACCAGCACCCGGTCGCCTTCCCGCGCATGGGCGGAAAAGTCGACGAGACCCACCACCGCGGGGATGCCGCGGGAGCGGGCCAGGATCGCGGCATGGCTCGTGGGGCCACCGTGGTCGGTCACGAGGGCGCGGACCAGTTCCGGGTCGAAGGAGGTCGTCTCGCTCGGGGAGAGCTCCGCCGCGACCACCACCGCGCCCGGCGGAACGGGACGCGCGGTCGACGGCGTCCCCTCGAGGTGCCGCATGATGCGGCGACGGATGTCGGCCAGGTCGGCGGATCGGGCCCGGAAGTACTCCGATCCGGCCGCCTCGAGCGGACGGATCACTTCGTTGATCACCTCGCGCAGCGCCACCGTCGCCGGGCAGCGCCGGCCGCGGATCACCTCGATGACGTGGTGCTGGAACTCCTGGTCATCGAGCAGCATCCGGTGCGCGTCGAGGACCTTGAGGCCCGGGTCGGCGGGATCCCCGATCAGGCACTCGCGCAGCGCGGTGATCTCGTCGAGGGAGCGGCGCACCGCCAGCCGGAAGCGGCGCGCCTCGCGCGCTTCCTCCCCCGCCGGGAGGGTGTGCTCTTCGATCACCGCCTCCTCGGTCGGGAACACGAGGTGGACCGAACCCGAAGCGAGGCCCCCCGAGGCGGCGACGCCGGATCGGATGATGGTCTGGTTCGCGGCGCGCTCCGCGCCGGGGCGGTCCGTCGCGGCGCGCGCGACCGGCTCGCGCTCGTCCCCGGCGCCTTTCCCGCGCGCGGAGCCCGGTCCGCCGGGCGCCGGACGCCGCGGTAAGACCCCGCCCTTCCCGGGGGGCACTCCGGGATCACTCATCCTGCCTCCTCGAACTTGGAGTCGACCAACTGGACCAGGGCTGCCACCGCCTCGCGCTCATCGGGCCCTTGCGCCTGAATCGTGAGCACGACGCCGGTTTCCGCGGCGAGCATCAACACTCCCATGATGCTCTTGCCGTTCACGGTCACCGCCCCGTTGGAGACGCTCACCTCCGATTTGAAGAGCGATGCGCGTTTCACGAACAGGACCGCGGGGTGCGCGTGAATCCCGGGGTAGTTCCGCACCGTGACCTGTTCTGCCGTCAATGCCCTGCGTCTCCCAGACCCTGCCGGACCAGGGCGGCCAACCCGGCGACCAGAAGCGCGATCCAGCCCAGCGCCAGAGAACCCGGCCGCCCTCGCCGAGCCAGCACGAATCCGAGCGCCAGGCAGCCGAGGAAGACCAGCGGAATCACCCCGCGGGCGGACTCGCGCGGCCCGAGCCGATCGCGCATCCATAGCCAGGTGACGACCACCCCGATCGCTCCGCCGAGAAGAAACCTCCCGGCCCCGTTCGTGACGGCGATCCAGCGCCGCAGCGTCGGCCCCGCCAGCTCGCGGCGCACCGCCGCCTCACCCGCGAGGCCGGTCCGCCACGCCCGCCGCCGCCAATGCCATTGGATCGCATTGTACCCCAGCCAGTACCATGCCGCAGGCTGCCCGATCCAGAGGACCCATCCGAGCACGGTCACCAGGCTGAGCCCCGGGCGCACGCCGCCCCAGAACAACCGGTCGCCGAGGCCGCTGACCACCGGGGCCAGAAGCTCCCGCGCCTGCTCGACCGCCGCTTCATCCTCTCTCTCCACCGACGCGTCCGCGGGCGCGTCCGCGGTCGCCTCCGCGGACGAGATCGCGCCCTCCGGCGAGATCGGGCGCGCCAGACGCCTCGCCAGAGGGGCCAGCACGTAACCGGCCAGGATCGGATTCATGTTGAACGGCCCGCGCCGCAGCGCTCTGACCACGGGGTGGTCCGAGTGCGCCTCGGGCACGATACGGAGCAACCCCAGGAGGACCCCGCCGCGCTGCTGACCGCCGTCGTTGTACAAGGACTCGAGATCGCGGCTCGCGGTCCAGGCCCCACCCTGCAGCGCGGACTCTCCGGGGAGCCCCCTCGGCCCGCCCGGGCCGCTCGGATCGCCGGCGTTCGGCTCGGTCACGTCACAACCCCCGCAGAAGCTGGAACAACACGCCCGCAGCCAGGCTCATCGCCATGGTCCGCGACACCCGGGGGCGCGGACCTTCGAACAGATACAGGAGGCTGCCGAATCCCAGGCCCAGAGCCGCCGGACGCAGCGCGCGGCCCACCTCCGGCACCGGGCTCGCCCCGAGCAGGCGTACGGCCGCGGGCCAGAGGTAGATCACTCCGGCCAGGAACACCGCGGCACCTCCGAGCAGCACGCCACGCAGGCCCGAATCGAACCACGCCCAACGACGCGCTCGCTCCAGCGCGTCCGGCAGCGGACCGTCCGAGGCCAGCGCGCGCTCTTCCCGCTCCCGATTCCGTTGCCGCGTCCCCCGCTCCCAGACCCCGCCGGCCCCGGCCGCGATGAGCCCGAGCACCACGCCGAACAGGAGCGGACCATCCGCGGTCCAGAGCGCGCGCGTTCCCGCCAGATGCGCGCCCCAGCCCGCCACCGCCCCGGCGATGCCGCCAGCGACGCCGACGGTCGGCAGGAGAACACCTCCGACCGGGAGCAGGCCCGGCCACAGCGCCTGGAAGACAAGTCCGGCTCCGGCGCCGCCATCCAGATTCCCCATGAGCCAGCCTGCGACCGAGCCGGCCACGATCGGCTGGTGGAGTCCCAAGGAGGCGCAGGCTCGCTCGTCGACGGAGACGACTCCCAGCCAGGACAGCAGGAGCGCAAGACGGAGGATCAACTCCGCATCGCCCGTCATGCCGCGTCTCCCTCCGGGAAACCGGGGATCTCCCGCAGGGGGTGCCGGGGGTGGCCCGGGAGGTCCTGCGCGTAGATGCTGTGTCCTTCTCCGGCCAGCTCGGCCAGCAGTCGCTCCTCCTCCGGCGTGAGGAACAGGTAGGGAAGCAGCGGCCGAGCCCCGGAGTGGGCGTGGATCCCGCCCAGGTTCAGCGGGCCCGGTACTCCGCCCCGCAAGAGCGCCGCCGCCTCGGCGACGCCGCGCACCAGCAGCACGGTGCGCGCGGGATCGAGATCCATCCCCCCGGCGGCGGCCTCGAGCGGGACGATCCGCACCCGGCATTCGGGTGGCGCGGCCGCGGCGTGCAAAAGCTCCGCCTCCGGGTCGGCCGCCAATCGATCGTCGGCAAGCAGGTAGGTCGCCGGCCCCAGCCGGCCGCCCCACCCCAGGACAACCTGCCCGTGCAACAACCGGTCATCGACCCGGAAGAGCAGGAACGAGCGCCGCCGCGGTCCGTCGGGGGCGCTCACGAGAGCGACCGTACGCCGTCGCGGCCCTTGAGCAGGAGCCGCTCTCCGAGCTCCGCGAAGGAGACACGATCCCGATGGTAGAAGACCTCCAGGAGCATCGGCAGGTTGACGCCGGTAAGCGCCAGCGTGTCGTTTCCCCGCTCGGCGCGATACAGCCGGCAAGCGTGGCCGCAGCTTCCGCCCATGAGGTCCGCCAGGAACACGACCGGCCCGGCGTCTCCGGCCGCAGCGCGCAACGCTTCGACCAGGCCTTCCAGGGAGGCGCCCTCGTTCGAGACGACCTCGACCCCTTCCTGGGGACCGAGAATCGACTCCGCGGTGCGCACCAGCTCGCGGCCCAGCGCGCCGTGGGTGACCAGAACGACCCGGACCACGCCCGCTTCCTGGCTCACTCCAGATCGTCCTTGGCCAGAATCTCCAGGTTGGCCTTGCGGCGCAGGAGCTGGACCAGATTGTCGCTGAAATGCTCGGCGGGATTGTACCCGTACGACTTGACCAGATAGTTCAGGGCGATCGTCTCGGAGATGACGGTGATGTTCTTGCCCGGGAAGAGCGGGACCGCCACCAGCGGGATCTGGACTTCGAGGATGGTCGAAAACTGGTCCACCAGCCCCAGCCTCTCGTAGTCCTCCTTGCTGTCCCATTCGCGGAGATTGACTTCCACCTCGACCCGCTTCTGGACGCGAATGGCGCGAATGCCGAAGATCGCCTGGACGTCGATGATGCCGATCCCCCGGATCTCCATGCAGTGGCGCAGCAGCTCGTTGCCGCTGCCGATGAGGACGTTGGCGGCGCGCCGCTTGATCGTGACCACATCGTCGGCCACCAGGCGGTGTCCCCGCTCCACCAGGTCGAGGGCGCACTCGCTCTTCCCGATGGCGCTCCGTCCGGTGAACATGAGCCCCACGCCGTAGACGTCCACCAGCGTGCCGTGCACGGTGGTGGTCGGGGCAAAGAGCCCTTCCAGGAACTCCTGCAGCTTGTGGATGAACTCGGTGGTGGCCAGCGTGGTGCGCAGCACCGGGATTCCCCGCTGGCGCGCCATTTCCAGGAGCGGCGCCGGCGGATCGAGCTTCTTGCTCACCAGCACGCAGGGAATGTCGAAGTTGAGAATCGGCTCCAGAGCCGAACGCACCTTCTCCTCGCTCAGGCGGCGCAGGTAGATGATCTCGGTCGCGCCGAAGACCAGCACCCGTTCCCAGAGGAAGTTCTCCAGGAAGCCGACCAGGGCCAGCCCGGGACGATGGACGTCACTCGTGGTAATCGGACGGCGACCGGTGGGATCGCCGGTAAGACACTCGAGCTGGAGTTGCCCGCGCGCCTTCTCCATCAGCTCGGAGACTGTGATTCCGGCCATGCGCGTTCTCTCCCTCCGCCGGTCACCAGCGGGTCGTCGGACGGCACTCGGCGCCCCGCGCCCCCCGGTGGTCTCCCGGGGCCCCCCGGCCGGAGCCGGGAAGGCGGAACCCTGACGGCGGCGCCCCCAGCGGACGCGGTCATCCGGGGTCCGCCTCGATGCGGGACTCTACTCCGCTTCCACCAGACCGAAATTGCCGTCCGGCCGCAGGTGCACGCAGCAGACCTTTCCGGTTCGCACATTGGGGAACAGGAGCAGGTCCCAGTCCTTCTCCCGGAGCAGCGAGATGGCATCCACGACGCTGAGCGGGCGGGAGTGGTACTGGGGTCCCCGCACCACCACCGGACTGAACTCCTCCTCCGTCTCGACCTCGGGGAGATCCTCTTCATCGACGACGGCAAACGAGGGGATCAGGCGGATCGTCTTGCGGGTCTTGCGGCGCGCATTGAGCTTCTTCAGTTGCCGCTCCATCCGCTCGACCACCCCATCGATCGAGGTGAGCATCTCCTCGGACTCTTCCCGACTGACCAGGTCATTGCCGTCCGCGTGCAGCGTCAGCTCCGCGATGTTCCGATACTTCTCCACCGCCAGCACGAGGTGGGCTTCCATCGCCCCCTCGGCATAGCGTCCCAGCTTGGCCAATCGCTTCTCCGCAGTGTCCTTGACCTCGGCGGTGAGCTTGTAGCGACGTCCGGTCGTCGTGATCTCCATGATGCCTCCTCAGGAAGGACTCCCCGGTCTTGCGCGCCGCCCCGCGTCGCCCGCCCGTGGCCGGACCCGGGGTCCGGCCGGCGTACGGCGCCGCGGCGCCCTCTCGATTCGCATCGAAACCCTGTACTTGGTCACCGTTCGCCGCGCGATGCGGATCCCTGCCTCCGCCAGGCGGCCGGTGATCTCCACGTCGGTCAACGGGCGCGCCGAATCTTCGCCGCCAACCAGGGCGCCGATCCGCGCGCGCACCGCCCGCGCGGACGTTTCCGGCCCCTCATCGGTGCAAAGCCCACCCGAGAAGAAGAAGCGCAGAGGCAGGAGTCCGCACGGCGTCTGCGCGTGCTTGCCGCGCACCACCCGGGCGACCGTCGACGGGTGCAGCCCCAGGCGCTCCGCCACCGTCCGCAAGCTCATCGGCCGGAGACAGGCAGTGCCGCGCTCAAAGAACTCCGCTTGTTCCTCCAAGATGCACTCCATGACCCGAACCAGGGTGCCGCGTCGGCGCTCCAGCGCCCGCACCATGCACCGCGCGGCGGCCAGCCACTCGCGCCGCGCGGCCTGCGTGGCCGGGTCTGCGTCGGCCTCGGCCCAGGTCCGTCTCCACGCCGCGCAGCGCACGCGGGGAACGGCGTGGTCCTCCGCCTGCACCCGCCAGCCTCCGTCCATCCGCTGGACAGTGAGGTCCGCATCAATGTAGCGCACCGGACCGCCGCCGACCAGTCGTCCCGGGTGGGGCCGCAGGATGCGGATTTCCGCAAGCGCCCGCCGCACCGCCGCCGGGCTCGCGAGAAGGCCGCGGGCCGCCCGTTCGCGCCGGCCCGCCGCCAGTTCCGCGAACCGCTCCGCCACCAGTCGCCAGGCGAGCGACCCGCGCCGGCCCCGGGCTTCGAGTTGCAGGAGGAGGCAGTCCTGCAGGTCGCGCGCGGCGATCCCGGGCGGGTCCAGCGTCCGCAGGATCCGGAACGCTTCCGCCGCCGCGGCGGCGGGCAGGCCCGCCTCGCGAGCCGCCGTCTCGGGAGCCAGGCCGAGATAGCCGCGCTCATCGAGACAGCCGATCAGGTATTCGCCCGCCCCCAGGACGGCGGGGTC
The DNA here is from genome assembly GCA_964473865.1 of uncultured bacterium. GTDB lineage: Bacteria > Eisenbacteria > RBG-16-71-46 > CAIMUX01 > CAIMUX01 > CAIMUX01. Next base: position 84,573 of record CAYYQN010000007.1, read on the forward strand.
GCGCGCCTCGATCCGAAACTGCGCGCGCAGGTGCGCGGCGAGGGTCGTCTCCGCCGGCGCCTCCGGCGACACGGCGGTGCGGGCCTCGAGCACACCTCGCGGCAACGCCGGTCCCGACCACCACCCATCCGGCTCCCCCTCGCCCTCATCCCCGGCCGGCGCCGAGAACTCGTCGCGCGGCGCGGCGTCGCCCCCGCCGTCCCCGCCCTCCGCTCCGTCGATCCGCGGAGCACCCGGCTCCCCGGCGTCCGCCGGGGCCGCCTCCTCGTCGATCTCCAACAGCGGATTCGCCGCGACCTCCCGCTCGACGCGGGCCCGAAGCTCCGGCAGCGGCAGGTGCAGCAGTTCCAAGGACAACTTCACCTCGGGCGTCAAGGCCAGCCCGGCCCGAGGGGCCAGACCGAGCGTCAACCGTCCCCCCATGTGCGCCTCCCTCCTCTTCCGCCCTGTCGGTTCACAGCCGGAAGTTCTCCCCGAGGTACAATTTCCGCGCCTGGGGATCGGAGGCGAGCTCCTGCGCGTTGCCGGTCAGGAGAATCCGCCCTTCGAACATCAGGTAGGCCCGATCGGTGGCTCCGAGGGTTTCCCGCACGCTGTGGTCGGTGATGAGGACCCCGAGCCCGCGCCGCTTGAGGGAGAGGATGATCTGCTGGATCTCGCCCACCGCGATCGGATCGATCCCGACGAACGGCTCATCGAGAAGGATGAACGAGGGCTCCGTCACCAGCGCCCGGCTGATCTCGGTCCGCCGGCGTTCTCCGCCCGACAGGTGCACCCCCTTGCGATCGCGCAGATGGAGGATGTCGAGATCGCGCAGCAGCTGCTCGCAGCGTCGCTTCCGTTCGTCCCGGGTCAACGGCAACGTCTCCAGAATCGCCATCACGTTGTCCCACACCGTGAGCCGTCGGAAGATGCTGGGCTCCTGGGAGAGATAGCCGAGGCCGCGCCGGGCCCGGCGGAACATCGGCAACCGCGTGATGTCCACGCCGTTCAGAAGGATGGTGCCGGCGGTCGGCGGGAGCAGCCCGGTGATCATGTAGAAGGTGGTGGTCTTGCCGGCTCCGTTGGGACCCAACAGCCCCACGACTTCGCCGGGCTCGACGATCAGGGATACGTTGTCGACGACCCGGGTCTTGCCGTACTCGCGCACCAGGCCGCGCGCCTCGAGCGCCCTGATCTCCTTCGGCTCCGGCGGCGGACCGCTCCGCTCGGCAGCCTTCGCGGCGGCGGAGTTCGCGGGCGGGGACGGCGCCACTCTCGCGGCGTCGGCGCGCTCAGCGGGTCCTGGTCCCTGGTCCATCCATCTCCTCCCGAATCCGGGCATCGTCCTGGTCCCGCACCTCGGCCCGCACCTCGCGGAGCACCGTATACCGTTCCAGCCCGGGATCGGCCTCGAATCCGACGCCGGTCATCACGTCACCCCCGCGAGTGAAGCGGAAGAACGTCTCCGTGGTGATCCGTTCCTCCTTCGGCTCCCAGCGCAACATCTCGGTCTCGAGCGTTTCCGCGCGCGGCGTGGTGACCACGACCGAATCGCGCGCGACCAGCGCCTTGGTCTTTTCGTCCACCTCGCCGCGACGGCTGGTCAGGACGGAGCGCGGATGCTCCTCGCCGTCATAGAACCGGACGACCATCGAGTCCAGTTGCGTCGGAACCCCCGGCCCGGCGTTGACCGCCCGCTTCGCCCGGAGAACCCACAGCAGCCCCTTCACGCTGGTGGCCCGGAGGGTAAAGCCGTCGATCACCTGTCGCGGTCCCTTCTCCGTTCCCGCCCCCGGATCGGCCGGAGGCTGCGTCTTCTTCCCGCACCCGATCCCCAGCAGCAGCATCACCAGAACGACGGCCGAAAGCGAACGCCGGCCCGGCAGCCGGCATGTCTCGCACCAGCCATCGGTCGTGGAACCACGGCCACTGATCCGGCGACTCACGGATCCACTCCTCCAATACCCGGGACAGCCGCTGCGTGACCTCCCGCACCACCGCCGCCGAGTCGGTCTCCCCACCGAAATCCGCCGGATCGATCGCGGCGTCGAAGCGCACCTGCATCCCGCCCGGACGATACCTCAAAGAGGCCGGAACGATCGGCGCGCGGGCGGCCAACGCCAGGCGCGCCGGCCCCGGCGCTGCGCGGCACTCCTGTCCGAAGAACCGGCACGCCACCGAGTCGCCGCGGGGCACGCGGTCGAGCAGGACACCCAGAATCTCGCCTCGCCGCAGGGCGCGCAGGGCGCGCAGCGGCGGTCCGTCGGCGGAGATCCCGCGCACTCCCGCCCGCTCCCGCCGGGAGCGGACGAAGCGGTCGAGGCGCGCCTCCCGAAACGGGTGATAGATCACCCAGACCGGAGTTCCGAGCGTCGCGAGCCAGGCCCCGAGGACCTCCCAGTTTCCCAGGTGCCCGGTAACCAGGAGCACGCCCCGGCCTCGCCGCAACGCCCCCTCCAGGTGCGGCCGGCCGACGACCTCGAAGCTCGCCAGCGCCGAGTGAGACAGACGGTCCAGGTGCAGAAAGTCGGCCCCCGCCCGCCCGACCCAGCGAAAGACACGGCGCCCCACTCCGCCGATCCAGGCGTCGGTCGCGTCGGGATATGCCCGGCGCAGGTGTCGGAGCGTCCGGCGCCGCAGGCGCGGCAGAAGGGCCCAGGCGATCGCCCCGCACACCGCGCCCGCTCTTCGCGCCGCCCCGGGGGGCAGAGTCGCAAGCGGAAGCAAGACAACGCGCAACAGCCAGAACCTGAGAAGGCGTCGAGGGGCGGCCGTCGTGCGCTCGAACGACCGGTGCAACCCTGCCGGCATGAGCGGACCGTCCTCTCATGCCCGCTGCCGGTGGCGAAGGCAGTCGTGCAGGTGGATCACCCCCTCGGGGCGGCCATCCGGATCCAGGACCACCAGCGAGGTGATCGGTCCGGCGGGATTCCCCTCCATGCGCGCCACGGCGGCCGCGACCAAGGCCTCCCGTTCGATCGTCCGCGGATGGCGCGTCATGACCTCACCGACGCGGAGCGGATCGATCCGCTCGTGCCCGTGAATCGCGCGCCGCAAATCGCCGTCCGTGAGCACCCCACAGAGCTTCCCGGAAGCATCCACGACCGTGGTCATCCCGAGCCGCTTCCCCATCATCTCGACAATGGCGTCACGCAGGGAGGCGTCGGCGCGCACGCAGGGCAGTTCGCTTCCCGAATGCATCAGGTCCTCCACCCGCAGCGTCACCATCCGCCCGATGAGTCCGCCCGGATGGAGCCACGCGAGGTCGGCCGGTTCGATCCCGCGCGCCGCGTAGACCAGGGTGACGAGAAGATTCCCCAGCGCCTCGAAGACGGTCACGCTCACGGTCGGCACCTCGGCCAGGGGCCCGCTCTCCACGAGCGGACCGGTGTCCAGGCTGACCCGGGCCGCCCGCGAGAGAGTGGAACCGCCGCGCGCCGTCGCCACCACCAGCGGAATCTCCAGACGCTCGACCGTCGGCAGGAGCCGCAACAGCTCCTCGCTTTCCCCGCTCTTGGAGAGGAACAGCGCGACATCCGCGACGTCGAACAGACCCAGGTCGCCGTGCACCGCCTCGGTCGGATGCACAAAGAACGAGGGGGTGCCGGTGGAGCGGAGCGAAGCGGCGATCCGCTGCGCCACGATCCCGGACTTGCCGACCCCGCTGACGAGCACGCGGCCGCGGCACGCCAGGATGAGCTCCACCGCGGCGGACACGGCGCCGCCGTCCACGAGCGGGCGGAGCATCCGAAGCCCGGCCTCCTCCGCGTCGAGCAAGCGGTGCGAGAAGTCGAGCCAGGCGGCGCGGGAAAGCGCGTTCATCGCGTCTCTCCGTCGCGGGCGGCGGAGTCGGGGTCTGCTTCGTCCCACGCTCCCTGCGCCACCGGATCGGGCCGGTCGATCCAGCGGGCCTGGAGCCGTTTGCACTCCGACATCTCCTCGAGGAAGGCCGGCACGCCCGCGAGCGGGAGCTGGGTGGAGGCGTCGGAGAGCGCCCGCGGCGGGTCGGGATGGGTCTCGAGGAAGAGCCCGTCGGCGCCGGCGGCGATGGCGGCGCGCGCCAGGGTACGCGCGAACCGGCGATCGCCGCCCGTCCCCGGATGCTGCAGGGAGTGGGTGGCGTCGAACACCACCGTCGCCGGCAGCCGGCGCAGGAGCGCGAGCCCGCGCATGTCGACCACCAGATCGTGGTAGCCAAAGCTGGTGCCGCGCTCGGTCAGCCAGACCTCCCGATCGGGGGCGACGGCGCGGACCTTGTCCAGGATCCGGCCGCAGTCGTCCGGAGCCAGGAACTGCCCCTTCTTGATGTTGACCACCGGGCCGGCCCGCGCCGCGGCCTGGATCAGCGCCGTCTGTCGCGACAGGAACGCGGGGATCTGCAGCGCCGCACAGACCTCGGCCGCGGCCGCCACCTCGGTGGTTTCGTGGACGTCGGTCAGGACCGGCAGGCCGAGCTCATCCCGCACGCGCCGCAGCGCGGCGAGCCCGGCGGCGTCGCCCAGTCCGGAAAACGAGCCGAGGGCGCTCCGATTGGCCTTGCGGTACGAGGCCTTGAACACGAGGCGCACCCCCAGGCGGGAAGCCGCCTCGCGCAATGCGCCCGCGACCTCGAGGAGCATCCCCTCCCCCTCGATGATGCACGGGCCCGCGACGACGAGAAGCTCGTCCGGCGCGAGCCCGCGGCCCAGCACCCGCGCCTCCCGCCTCCGCAGCGCCCGCGCCGGATCGTCAGACACTGGTGCGCCTCCGAGCCAGGGCCCGGCGCGCCACGGCGGCGGCGACGAACTCCCGGAAGATCGGGTGGGGCCGTTGGGGCCGCGACCGCAGCTCCGGATGGAACTGCACGCCCACGAACCACGGGTGATCGGCCAGCTCGACCATCTCCACCAGGCCGTTCTGCGGGCAGATCCCGGAGAAGCGCAGGCCCCGCTCGCGCATCGACTCCAGGTAGTCGTTGTTGTACTCGAACCGGTGGCGGTGCCGCTCGCGGATCGTCTCCGTCCCGTAGATGGCCCGGGCTCGGCTTCCCTCCGCAAGCTGGCATTCGTAGGCGCCGAGGCGCATGGTCCCGCCCTTTGTGGTGTAAGCGAGCTGCTCCGGCATCAGGTAGATCACCGGATGGGGGGTCTCGGGATCGAACTCCGTGCTGTTGGCGCGCTCCAGGCCGCAGACGTTCCGCGCATACTCGATGACGGCGCAGTGCATGCCCAGGCAGATGCCGAAGAACGGAATCCCGCGGGTCCGGACATACTCCACGGCGCGGATCATCCCTTCGATGCCGCGCTCGCCGAATCCGCCCGGCACCAGAACTCCGTCGACCCCCTCCAGGTACTGCGCCGGCGGGCTCTCCTCCAACTGCGACGATTCCACCCAATGGATCTCCACCTGCACCCCGTTGGCGGCGCCGGCGTGCACAAATGACTCCAGGATGCTCTTGTAGGCGTCGCGCAGATGGGTGTACTTCCCGCAGATGGCGATGCGGACCTGCCCGGGCGGGTCGAGAATGGCGCGCACCGTGCGCTCCCACGAGGCGAGGTCGAGCTCGCGGGGCGAGGCGAGGCCCAGAAGCTCGAGGATGATCGAGTCCAGTCCGCCCCGGTGGAGCATGAGCGGGCACTCGTAGATCGACCGGGCGTCCAGCGCCTCGATCACGCAGTTGGTCGGCACGTTGCAGAAGAGGGCAATCTTCGAACGCAGCTCCGCCGAGATCGGCACCTCGGACCGGCAGAGCAGGATGTCGGGCTGGATCCCGATTTCCAGGAGCCCGCGCACGCTGTGCTGTGTCGGCTTGGTCTTCAGTTCCTGCGCCGCCCGAATGTAGGGCACCAGCGTCACGTGGATGAAGAGCGTGTTCTGCCGGCCGATGTCGAGGCGCATCTGGCGGATCGCTTCCAGGAACGGCAAGCCTTCGATATCCCCGACCGTTCCTCCGATCTCGATGATGTCGACGTCGGCCGAGGCGCGCTCGGCCGCCTTGCGCATGCGCCGCTTGATCTCGTCGGTGATGTGCGGGATGACCTGCACCGTCTTGCCCAGGTAGTCGCCGCGCCGTTCCCGCGACAGGATGGTGTCGTAGATCTGCCCGGCGGTGACGCTGTTCCCCCGGCCCAGGTCGAGGTCGGTGAATCGCTCGTAGTGGCCCAGGTCGAGGTCGGTCTCCGCGCCGTCGTCCGTGACGAAGACCTCTCCATGCTGGTACGGGCTCATCGTCCCCGGATCGACATTGAGGTACGGGTCGAACTTCTGCAGGGTGACGCGCAGACCCCGCTCCTTGAGGAGAAGTCCGATCGAGGCCGCGGAGATCCCCTTTCCCAGCGACGAGACGACTCCCCCGGTGACGAAGATGTAGCGGTGCTGCCCGTCCATGCGACCTCCCTGCCTCCCCTCAGTCCATCGCGTCAAGCCCGGCGCGCTCCATCGCCGCGGGCGTGGGGTACTTGCGGAGCAGACGCGCGACATCGTCGGGCGTGTCGATCCCCGCATCCGGCCAGGCGCCCACCAGGACCCGGATCAGAAGGCCGTGCTCCAGCGCCCGCAGCTGCTCCAGCGCTTCCCGGCGTTCGAGCCTGCCCGGCGGCAGCGTCAGAAACGCCGACAGCAGCCGGCGCGGATACCCGTACACCCCCACGTGGCGCAACGGTACCACGGAATCGGCGCCCGCGGGGCCGGAGCCGGCTCGCGGCTCGGGGCGCGCCGGCGAGGGTCCCGGCGAGCCGACCGCCGCGCGCAGCGGAGCGGCGTCCGCCGTCGACGCGTGCGGAATGGGTGATCGCGAGAAGTAGAGGGCCCGTCCATCGGCTCCGAGGACGACCTTCACCGCCGACGGACGGAGGAATTCCTCCGGGTCCGAGATCGGATCGGCCAGGGTCCAGATGGCGTCGGGCCGCTCGCGCATCGCTTCGAGAAGCCGCTCCACGGCCCGCGGCGCGAAGAGCGGCTCGTCGGCCTGGAGGTTCAACACGAAGTCGGGCGCGGGGTCGAGCGAGCGCCAGACTTCGCCCACGCGATCGGATCCGCTGGTATGGGTGGGAGAGGTCAGTCGCACCGTGGCCCCGGCCCGGCGCGCTTCGTCGGCGATCCGCTCGTCGTCAGCGGCGACAATCAAGGCATCCAGCCCGCGCACACACCGCGCCCGCGTCAGGGTGCGGGCCAGGACCGAGCTGCCGTGCAGGGGATGGAGGAGCTTCCCGGGGAACCGGGTCGAGCCGAAACGCGCGGGGATGATCGCCACCGCGCTCTTCGCCGCCCGCTCGATGCCACCCCTCCTGCGACCGGAACCGGCCGCGACGATGCCGCCAAGCTGCCGTAAGACGCCGGGAACAGAATGGACGCTGCCGGGCCGGGTTGTCCAGCACTCGGCGGCGCGGCCGCTACCGAACCGGACCGCGGGCTACGAAGCGGCCGCGGTCGTTTCTTCCGCGATCGGGGTGACCGAGATCGTCTTCCGATCCCGTCGGGTCTGCCGGTAGACCACGTGGCCGGTCACTTTCGCAAACAGAGTGTCGTCCTTCCCCTTGCCGACATTCAGCCCCGGATGGAACACGGTCCCGCGCTGCCGGACGAGGATGGAACCGGCGGGAACGAGCTCACCGCCGTACGCCTTGACCCCAAGCCGCTGGGAATTCGAGTCCCGTCCGTTGCGCGAGCTGCCCACGCCCTTCTTGTGCGCCATATCGTTGGTTCTCCTATTCCCAGTCTCGGACCAGACGGATCAACAACCGTGGATCTCTACAGAAGCAGATCTCTTCAGGAGTCGAGCTCTTCAGAAGCAGATCTCATCCCGGGCGCTTCCCGTCGGGACGGCGCCCGGACGGAATCAGGACTGTATCGTGCGAACGAGGACCTCCGTGAAATCCTGCCGGTGTCCGTTGCGCTTCCGGTAGCCCTTCCGACGCTTGTACTTCCCGACGATGATCTTCTTCCCGCGGCCGTGGCGCACCACCTCTACCTCGACCTTGGCTCCGGCCACCGTCGGCGCGCCAACCTTGACCGTCTCGCCGTCCCGGACCATGAGCACGCGGTCAAAGACCAGCTTGCTGCCCGGTTCGAGTTCAGTCAGCGGGATCTTCACCCGCTCGTCGGGGGCCACGCGGTACTGAAACCCCATGCACTGCACGATTGCGAACACAATACTCCTCCCCTCGGCGGTCATCCCGTCGAGAACCGTAAAGAACGCAGTGTAGTTGGGGGAAGGGACAGGAGTCAACGGAGGAATTGCGGGGGCGATCCGTCGCGGTCGTCGCTCGTCGGCCCGCGCCGGGTGGCCGCAGTGGAACCCATTGAGATACAATAGGATCGCTGTCGGTGGACGAGGCCCTTCCGCCAGACGAGGTCTGCCTGACCGACGATTGCCCGGCCGCCCGGGCAACCCACCAGACCGGCCCGCATCGTCTGAATCACACTCCGCCCAAGCAGTTGCCGAGGCGCGTCACTACCTCTCGGTCCCCGCCTACGCCATGAACTCCGCCGTCACGTCCTTCTGCATCCGCGGAAACACCAGCCGGATGTCGTCCCGGCGCAGGCGCGGGTCCTCCCGCACGTCGATCCGCAAGTCGAGCTGCTTCTCCAGCTCCTCGAACCGCTCCGACCGATGGTCGAAGAGGTACGTGGCCGAATCCGGGTGCAGGCGCAGCTGAATCGACTTCTCCTTCGAATGCGCCGCCACCCGGCGCAGGAACCGCTCGATCCGCATCATCACGGAGTTCTGGGACAGCACCTTCCCCGCGCCCCCGCAGGTGGGGCAGTCCTCGCTGAACAGGTGGACCAGGCTCGGGCGTTCCCGCTGCCGGGTCATCTCCACCAGCCCGAGCTCGCTGATCGAGTAGACCTTGGTGCGGGACCGGTCGCGACGGACCTCCGCCCGCAGGAGGTCGGCCACTTGCTTGCGCGAGCTCTCCTGCTCCATGTCGATGAAGTCGATGACGATGATCCCGCCAAGGTCCCGCAGGCGAAGCTGCCGGGCAATCTCTTCCGCCGCCTCCAGGTTCGTCTTCAGGATGGTGTCTTCCTGGCTCCGCTTTCCGGTGAAGCGGCCCGTGTTCACATCGATCGATACGAGCGCCTCCGTGCTGTCGATGACGATGTAGCCGCCCTTCTTCAGCCACACCTTCCGCTCCAGCGACTTCTCGATCTCCGCCTCGATCCCGTACTCGTCGAAGATCGGCCCGTCGCCCTTGTAGAGCTTGATTCGGCTCCGCAGCTCCGGCGAGAACGCCTTGAGGTAGTCGAGAACCTGCTTGTAGACCTCCTTGGAATCGATGACCAGGCGATCGATGTCCTCGGTGAAGAGGTCGCGGATCAGGCCGGTGGTGAGTTCCATCTCGCGATGGATGAGGGCGGGGGCCTCCATCTCGGCGGCTCGGTCCTCGATCTCCTTCCACAGGTCGACCAGGTACTTCACGTCGGAGGCCAGCTCCGCGCGCGTGCGCCCCTCGGCCGCGGTCCGACAGATCAGGCCGGCGTGGCTGGGACGCAGTTCCTGCAGGATTGCCTTCAGGCGCTGCCGCTCCTCCCGATCGGTGACCTTGCGGGACACTCCGATGTGATTCAGACCCGGCATGAGCACCAGGTAGCGCCCGGGCAGGCTGAGCCGGCCGGACACCTTCGGTCCCTTCGTCCCGATCGGCTCCTTGATCACCTGCACCAGGACCTCCTGGCCCTTCTGCAGATAGTGGTCGATGCTGTGTTCCTCGCGGGGGCGGTCCCGGCCTTCCGAAACGTCGTCGATGTCGAACATCTCGAAGTCGAGCATCGTTTCCAGCATGTCAGAGCTGTGCAGAAACGCGGTCTTGGGCATGCCGATTTCGAGAAAGGCCGCCTGGATCCCGGGCAGGACCGCGTTCACCCGCCCTTTGTAGATGTCGCCGACGACCCGGCGGTCGTCCGCCCGTTCGACAAATAGCTCGACGAGCCGCGCGTCTTCCAGGACCGCGACACGCGTCTCGTGCGGGTCAGCGTTGATTACGATTTCGCGGAACATCCCTCTTCCCCGGGGCCACCTTCGGGTCGGCCGCCATCCAATCTTCCCGGACGTCGCGTGCGTGCGAGGGCGAGCGCCCCAACCGGCGTCACTCCGGCCGCGCGAAGGGCTTCCATCGCGGCTCGCAGGGTCGCGCCGGTCGTCACCACGTCATCCACCAATACCACACGAGAGCCTGCGAGCCGGTCGGCTCCGGGACCGGCCGCGAACGCCCCCGCCACCTCCTCGCGGCGCCGCCACGCCGACAAGCCGCGGAGCGGACGCCGAAAACGCCGTCGTTCCAGCCCGTCCGGCACGAAACTCCAGCTCGTGCCCTCCGTCAGAGCCCTGGCAAGTGCCTCCGCAGGGTTGAAGCCCCGTTCGCGCCGCCGGACCGACGCCATCGGCACGGGAACCAGCGTCACCCGCTCGCCAGATGCAATCCCGAGGCTCTTCGCCGCGCGTCCGGCCAATCGCCGCATGGGCGGCAGAACCACGCCCGCCACGCCGGGAGACGGGTCCGCCTTGTAGGCCCGAGTCGCCTTCCCCCACGCCCCCTCCAGCGGGCCCGCCGCGATCACCGGAAAGGGAGCGCGGTCGCCGTCTCGAACCCAGACCCGGGGAGGTCGCCGCAACGCCTGCGCCGCGTCCCGGCCGCACGCCCGACAGAAGGCCGGCCCCCGCCGCAGCCGGACATGGCAGGCCGGACACTGCGGAGGCACCAGAAGGACCCTTCCCGCCAGGATCCCTCTTCGCCACGCCATTTCTGGCCAAGCCGATCCTCGCCCTGCCTCTCCTCGCGCCGCCGATCCGGGCCCGGCCGGGACTCGTCCCGTCCGTGCTCGTCCGGCCCGATCCGGGCGGGCCGGTCTCCACCGACTCCACCGACTCCGCCCGCGCCGAGCGACTTCCCGGCGGACGAATCTCCACCAGGCGCGCAGGCGGCGGACGCCGATCCCGGCGCGCCGCTCACCCCGCACCCGGCCCGTGCGGCAGATCATGCCGGTTTATCGCCGCGGGCGCAACGACCGCTCCGCGCGACCCAGCGCCCGGAAGAAGAGCGCCGCGGGCACCTCCTCCCGCAGCCACAGCGAAAGCGAACGCGCCGCCTGGCGACAGAGCGGTCCCAGGCCGTCCGCCGCGCGCCAACCATGACCTCGAGCCTCCTCCGCTCGCGCCGTCCGCCCGGCGCCATAGTTCAAGTCCAGCAACACCGTCCGGGTTCCGCCCTGGGCCCAGAATGTCTCCGGCAGCGCCGGCAGATCGGGCCGCAAGGTCGACACCCACACGGTCGGCCGCGCCCCGCGATGGGAGCCGCCGCGCCCCGGCGGGTCGCCCGCCTCGAACTCCCCCCAGCCGAGGACGCCCACCTGGGCCTCGGGGGCGCCCCAGCCAGTCAGCACCGAGCGAACCTTGGCCGGGCGCCGGGTCACGATCAGCGCGGGCGGTGATCCCCGACGGAGCCCTTGCCAGGCCAGGCTGCGCGCGGTCGCGCCGAAACCCAGGATTCCGAACGGGGCGCGGTCGAGGCCGGCTTCGGCAAGGTACTCGAGGATCCCGGCCCCGTCCGTGCCGCAGCCCGCCGGCCCGTCCGGATCCAACCGCACCGTGTTCACCACCCCGGTGCGCGCGGCCTCCTCGTCCAGCGGACGGACGAGGCGGGCCATCGCCTGCTTGTAGGGCGTGGTGACGTTGAGTCCGAGGATTCCCAGCCCCGGCGCTTCCGCAAGCAGGGCCGGCAGTCGGTCCTCCGACACCGGCAGCGGCAGGTAGATCAAGTTTCGATCCAGCGCCCGCAGAACCGCGGTCTGCAAGGATGGAGAGAGACTGTGCTCCAGCGGCGATCCGACGATCCCGAGGATTCGGGTCCGGCCGTCGGGCAACCAACCGGGCCGGGGGCTCACCCCTTCGCCCCCGCCGCCGCGCCGGCGCGCGGCCGGCGGACCAGCAGCCAGACTCCCCAGACGACCAGGATCAGGGCGATGAGCTGGCTCTTGGTCGTGATCAGGGGCGCCAGCCGATCGAGCCGGTCGATCGGTTCGTAGAAGCGGGTGAAGTCCACCGCCCACCGGACCACCCCCTGCAGCAGCAGGAACAGGCCGAAGAGGCGACCCGTTCCGCGAAAGCGGCGCTCCGCGAGGAGCAGCACGCCCGCCGAAAGCAGAAGCGCCGCGGAGAGCAGGAGTTGGGACGCATACACCGGCACGCCCGGGCCCACCGTCGCCGCGGCATACGACTCGGGCGGGTACTGGACGCAGAAGGCGCCGTGGCCCGGCCGCCCGAAGCAGCAGCCGTTGATGAAACAACCGATCCGTGTGATCCCCTCCCCCAGCGCCAGCGACGGGGCGCACAGATCGGCCACCCGCAGAAACGAGATCCGGTGGCGGCGCAGGTAGTACCAACTGGCCAGGATCGCGGCAACCAGTCCGCCGTACAACGTCAGTCCGCCGTCCCAGATCCGCAGGGCATCCCCCAGCGTGGGGAAGTCGGCCGGATGGGCGAGAACGAAGTGGGCCCGCGCCCCGACGATGGCCGCGGCCATGATCCAGAAGAAGAGGCCGAACATCAGGTCCTCGGAATAACCTCGGGGCCGCGCGCGGCGCAGCGCGAGCCCGCAGCCGACCAGAAACGAGATCGCCAGCGCGATCCCGTAGGAACGCACCGGAAACGGTCCCAGGTGAAACACGACGGGGTACATGCGACCTCCAGCCAGCAGGATGCTAGTAGTCGTAGCGATGCACGGCGATGTTCTGGAGGATCCCGAGCGCCGCCATCATGGTGAGCAGGAACGACCCGCCATAGCTGAGAAACGGCAACGGAAGGCCGGTCACCGGGAACAACCCCATGGTCATGGCCATGTTCAGCCCGGCATGGTACAGCATCAGCCCGCCGATGCCGACCGCCGCAAAGCTCTCGAATGCGCTCCGGCAGGTCCGGGCGAGATAGAAGGCGCGCAGCACCAGCACCGCAAAGAGGCTGAGCACCAGAAGCGCCCCCACGAACCCCCACTCCTCGCCCACCACGGAGAAGATGAAGTCGGTGTGCTGCTGCGGAAGGAAGGACAGGACATTCTGCGTGCCGCGCAGGAACCCTTTGCCGGCGATCATCCCGGAGCCGATGGCGATCTTCGACTGCAGCACCTGATATCCGGCGCCGGAGGGATCGGACTCCGGATTGAAGAAGGTCACGATCCGCTGCTGTTGATAGGGCTCGAGGTGCGCCAGGAGACGCGGCGCAGTGAAGAAGAGCCCCGTGTGTACCGCGTTGAAGGCGCCGATCAGGAACCAGGAGAGCTGCCCGCGGCGGAACCACACCGTCAGGATCAGCAGAAACGCGGCCCACACCCACCAATGGTGCATGCAGGCGACGGTCACGAGCGGGGAGAGCAGAACCACCAACGCAAGCTTTGGGATCCCGGCCCAGACCAGCATGACCAGGGCCAGTGCCGGGAAGGCGCCCGACGTCCCCAGGTCGGGCTGCTTGAGCACCAGGAGCGTCGGGGCCAGAATCACTCCCAGGGTGATGAAGAGGGCTCGGGGCCGGGACAGATCCGCCCGCTTCCCCGAGAGAGCCTGCGCCAGCGCCGCCACCAGCGCCAGCTTGGCCAGCTCGGACGGCTGAAACCGGAGCGGACCCACGCGAAACCAGCGACGCGCGCCGTACTCCTCCACTCCCAGGAAAGCTACCAGCAGGAGCAGGCCCAGCGAGGCGGCATAGCCGATCCAGGCCCAGTCTTCGCAGAGTCGCAGCGGCACGAAGAGAAACAACGCGAACACGCCGACCCCGAGTCCCACCGAAAAGAGGTGACGCCAGATGTACCCGTGACGCGGGCTCTCCGGGTGATGGGTCGCGCTATAGACACTCAGCACGCCGGCGAGGATCAGCACCAGGGCGGGCAGGACCAGCCACCAGTCCCAGTGCTGCCGGTACTCGCGCGGAATGTGCACGCTCAGTCTCCTTCCGCGGACACGGCGTCCCAGTCCAGGGTCCCGGCGGCGTCTTCCGGCAGCGTGCCGGTCAAGAACACCTGCAGCGTCCGCTGGGCCACCGGCGCCGCGACCGACCCCCCGTGGCCGCTCTCTTCCGCAATGACCGCCACGGACAGGCGGGGGTCGTCCATGGTGGCAAAGCAGGCGAAGACCGCGTGGTCATCCCCGTGCGGGTTCTGGGCGGTGCCGGTCTTGCCGGCGATCCGGAAATTGCCGACCCGGGCGCGGGTGCCGGTGCCGGAATCGTCCATCACCACCCGCTCCATGGCGGCCGCGACGATCCGGACGTTTTCCGGAGAGAAGCCGAGCGTTCCGTCCTCCCAGTTCTCGCCCGCGGCGTCGCGACGAACCTCCCCCCCCACGGTCTGCACCCGCCGCAGAAGGTGGGGACGCATCACCCTTCCTCCGACGGCGACGGCTCCGATGAAGTGTGCGATCTCGAGCGGCGTGAGCAGGATCTCTCCCTGGCCGATGGCGAGGTTCAACGCAGCCCCGGCGCCAAAGCCGCCCTTTCCGTAGCGCGCATGGTACCACTCCAAGGTCGGGATCAGCCCCGCCCGTTCCTCCGGCAGGTCGATGCCGGTACGGAGCGCGATCCGGCTGCGTTCCCCCCACTGGCCGAAGCGCTCCACGCCGAGGGCGATCCCCGCCTGATAGAAGTAGACATCGCAGGAGCGGACGAGCGCGTCACTCAACGCCAGGACGCCGTGTCCGCCCCGCCGCCAGCAGCGGAAGGTGCGGTTTCCGTAGTAGTAGCCGCCTGTGCACGACGAGAAGGTCCGCGACGGCGTCAGCGTTCCCGTTTCCAGACCCGCCAGCGAGGTGAACACCTTGAATACGGAACCGGGAGGGTAGGCGGACGCGACCGCGCGATGCAGCAGGGGACGGCCCGGCGCGTTGAGCGAGCGCCAGTCCGCCGGCGTCAGGCCGCGCACGAAGAGGTTGGGGTCGAAGGCGGGACGGCTCGCCATCGCCAGGATCTCGCCGGTCCGCGGGTCGAGTGCGACGAGAGCGGAAGCGACCGCCGCGCCGAGCGAGTCGGGACGGGGCCCCCACGGAGGAAGGAGCCTGGGGTACGGTTTCCCGTGCGCCGGCAGCGCGTCGAGGGCGCGTTCCGCGGTCTTCTGCAGCTCCGCGTCGAGGGTGACCACCAGATCGCTTCCGGGCACCGCTTCCCGCGAGGGCAGCTCTGGAAAGAGGTGGGTGCGGCGACCAAGGGCGTCGACTTCCACGAAGTCCGCGCCGTCCTGTCCGCGCAGGAGTTCCTCGTACTGCCGCTCCAAGCCGGCGCGACCGACCAGGTCCCCCATGTTGTATCCACGCTCGGTCCAGGTCTCCAATTCGCTTTCCGAGATCTCGCCGAGGTGGCCCAGCACATGACAGGCCAGGCTCCCCCCCGGATACCGGCGAATCGACTCCGGCTCCACCTCCACCCCGGGCAGCCGATCGGCCCGCTCCTCGATGCGCGAGAGCTGCTCGAAGCTCAGGTTTCGCGCCAGCGAGAGCGGCGCCTCCTGGCGACGTCGGGCCCGGCGGGCCGCGCGGCGCAGCTCCTCAGGATCCTTGCCGAGGATCTCCGCCAGGGCGCCGCAGGTGGCGTCCAGCAGCGCCGCATTCCGGCGAAAGGCCCGGTCTCCCGGGTCGAACACGAGCCGGTACGACGGGGCGTTGTCGGCCAGGACGACGCCGTTGCGGTCGAGGATCCGACCCCGTTCCGCGCGCAGGATCTCGGGCCGGATCCGATTCTCCTCGGAGAGAGCCCGGAAGTGGCTTCCCTGCCCCAGTTGCAGCCAGCCCAGCCGGACGGCCAGGGCCACAAAGATCAGACCGGTAACGATGGCGAGTTCGCGGAAGCGGGCCGCGCGCGCTACCGGACCGAAATCACGCGGCACCGCGGAGCCATCCCCGGAGCCCAAGCAGGCGCCGGACACCCCAGGCGAGAAGAGGCACGACCAGGGTGGTGTACAGCGCTCCGGGCAACGCCCAACGCAGGAGAAGCAGCGGCACCGAACCCGGGTCCGCCACGCCGGCCAGCGCCACCCGCACGGCGTCAGCGAGGAACGCCGCCAGGAAGATGAGCATCAGGATCACCAGGGGATTGCCCCGATCGAGCCCGAGGAGGCCGCGCCCGACGAACAACCCGGCCAGCCCGAGCGCCAGGCTGTCGCGACCCAGCACCGCCGGCTCCTCCACCCCGATCAACAAACCCAGCACGACGCCGGCCCAGACCCCCCAGACGGCGCCGCGGCGCAGCGCCAGGAAGAAGACCACCCCCAGGAAGAGGTCGGGACCGACGCCGGCGATGCGGATGCGCGGCACCCAGGTCGCCAAAGAGACCAGGATCAGGAAGACCACGAAGGCCCAGCGGAAGATGCGCATGGATCCTCCTAAGGCCCCGGCTCGGGACGGGCCCCGGCGAACGGCGCTCCCCCCGCCGCCTGTTCCGGACGCGCCGATTCCGCGGGAAAGAGAGCGGACAGGCGGCTGCCGGCGCGCTCCGCCGGCACGGCTCCGAGGTCCTCCACCATCCGGATCAAGAAGACCTCCTGCGCCCGGGCGATGCGCGCCGCGGGCCGCACGGTCACGCTCTGGAGCTGTCCCCCTCGTCCGGCGCGGTGCCCGACCACCCAGCCAACCAGAATTCCCCCCGGATAGGCCAGGCCGAGACCCGACGTGATCACCCGGTCGCCCGGCTGCCAGTCCGACTGCGCCGGGACGCTGCCCACGATCAGATCTCCGCGGACCGGATCCCACTTCAGGATTCCACCCTCGCGCGTGCGTTGGTTGGTCACGCTCACTGCGGACTGCAGGCTGGTGAGGCACTCTACGCGGGCGAACCTCTCTTCTCTGGTGCGCACGCGGCCCAGGAGCCCTTCGGAAGTGACCGCCACCATGCCCGGCTCCACCCGCGCCGGATCGACCGGTTCGACGACCAGGAGATCTCCGAACCGACTCCGGCCCCGCCCCACCACGACCGCCGGGAAGAGCTCGAGGTCCGCCCTGCGGCGGAATCCGAGCATCGCCCGCAGGCGGTCATTCTCCCGGGCCGCCTCCAGCGCCGTGTTGGCGCTCAGCTCGGTGCGCGCTCGCTCCTGCAGGGCTTCGGCGGCGCGATGCTGGGCGAGGAGAGAGCGCGGGCCCCAGCCGACGGCAAAGCGGTAGGGCAGGAAGACGCTGCGTTCGAGGATCGAGGCCAGCCCGACCTTCCCGGAGAGCGGCAGCAGGACCAGCCCGAGCGACAGCAGGATCCCCGCCCCCGGGGCGATCCAGGGGCGCAGGCGACGCGATAGTGATCTCTGCGATGACCGCATGCTGCCGGCTCCCCGCCCGGCCGCACCCGCACCCCGCGAACCGCGCCGAGGCGGCGGCCCGCCGCCGGGGTGATCGGGCCGGCGCGGCGACTCAGCTGCTGCGCATCAGTACCTTGTGGTACGTATGCAGTTCGTCGAGGATCTTTCCGGAGCCCAGCACCACGCACAAGAGCGCGTCCTCGGCCACCCGAATCGGCAGGTTGGTGACGTCATGCAGGAGCAGGTCCATTCCGCGCAGGAGCGCTCCCCCCCCGGTCATGACGATCCCCCGGTCAATGATGTCGCTGGACAGCTCGGGCGGCGTGCGTTCGAGCGAATCCTTCACCGCTTCGACGATGGCGCTCAGCGGCTCCTGCAGGCAATCGCGGATCTCCTGGGAGGTGATCTTGATCGTCTTGGGGATGCCCCCGATCAAGTCACGCCCCTTGATCTCAAGCACCTGCTCCTCGTTCAGGGGAAAGGCGCTGCCGATCTGGAGCTTGATGCGTTCCGCGGTCTGATCGCCGATCAAGAGGTTGTAGGCGCGTTTCACGTACTGAGCGATGGCGTCGTCCATCTTGTCGCCGCCGATGCGGATGGACGTTGCGGTCACGATGCCGTTCAGCGTGATGACCGCGATTTCCGTCGTGCCGCCCCCCACGTCGATGACCATGTTGCCGGTCGGTTTGTCGACCGGCAGCCCGACGCCGATGGCGGCCGCGATCGGCTCGGCCACCAGAAACACATCCCGAGCCCCCGCGTGCTCCGCAGAGTCGCGCACCGCCCGCTTCTCGACCTCGGTGATTCCGGAGGGCACACTGATGATGATGCGGGGACGGACCAGGAACCGGTGCGTCTGGACCTTCTGGATCAGCTTGCGGAGCAGCTCCTCCGTCTTCTCGAAGTCGGCGATGACGCCGTCCTTCAGCGGCCGGACCGCGTCGATCCCCGTGGGGGTCCGACCCAGCATCTCCTTGGCATCGCGCCCCACCGCGAGCACCCGCGAAGAGCCGCGATCCACCGCGACCACTGATGGTTCGTTGAGGACGATCCCCTTGCCCTTGACGTAGACGAGGGTGTTGGCCGTGCCGAGGTCGATGGCGACGTCGTTGGAGACGAAGCCCAAGAGCGTGCGGAGTCCCATGCCCCTCCCGATGCCGGCCGCTGGTCTCCCGAACGCGAACTCGGGTCCCACGGCGACGGATCCCATCCTGTTGATCCGGACGGCAGCGACGATCCGCGCGTCGATGCGCCCTGGCCCCCGAGGCGGGCGTAAGCTAGCAGACTGGGGAGGTCATCGCAACGTCTTTCAAGCAGTTCGCCCCCTTGACCGATCTCGGGGGCGCTGGTACCCTGCCGTCAGGGTCGGCCGCGACAACGGGCGCGTCCGGTTCCGGGCATCTCCGCCCGGAAGCCTGCCCACTCGGGCCAGATCCCGAGACGGGAGACATCTCCAGGTGGGAGGCGCACGGAACGGAAGATGAAGAACGCGGCCTGGGCGCTCATCGCCGGCCTGACCCTTCTGGGGTCCGGACCGGCCGGGGCGACGACGGAGCCGGCGGTCCTGCGGGGGACGGTGCGCGACGGGCGGGGCGATCGGCTTCCGGGGGTCCGGGTTCAGCTGTTTCTCGACGGATATCCGCTCGCTACAAGCCGATCGGACTCTCTGGGGGATTACCGCCTGGAGTTCCCCTGGGCAGTGGCGGCAGACTCCACCGTGATCGCCTGGTGGACGGCCGAGGAGACCGATCTCGTCCCGGCGGTGGCGATCTTGCGCGAGAGTAGAGCCGCGCAGCGGCTGGGGCTGTGGGACACGACGATCCCGCGGGTTGCCGCGCCGGCGGAGTCTTTGCACGACCCGGTCCTCTGGCGCCGCGGCGAGGCGGGGCGTCGGGCCGCCGCCGATGACTCCACGGAGTCGGACGTCGAATCGAAGGACCAGCCGGACGGTGCGCCGGCCGGGAACTGACGGGTAGGGGTTGACGGAGGGAGGAGCTCTGCATGTCACGCCGTCTCATCGGCCTCGGTCTGTTCGCGGTACTCATCCTCGGGGGCGGGTGTTCCGATGATGACAACTCGGGGGTCACGAACCCGCCGATCACACCCCCCAAACCGGCGCGCGATCTCTATGCGGCCTCGACCTCGCCCACCAAGATCAGCCTGCGCTGGCGCGACAACTCTGCCGACGAGACCGGGTTCGACGTCGAGCGGCGCGTGGGGTCGTCGACCGAATGGATCGCGGTGGCCCCGGTCGACACCACCATCACCAGCACCGTGGGCCCCAACGTGGTCTCCTACGACGACCAGGACGTGACCGGCGGGACCACCTACACCTACCGGGTGGTCGCCTACCGCTACACGGCGGGGGCGGCCGCCTCCAACGAAGTGACGGTCCTGGCCACGGACAAGCTGCCCCCGGACCAGCCCTTCGATCCGAACCCTCCGGATGTCTCGTCCACCCCCAACGCGCCGGAGGTCGACGAGAATACCGTGGTGACCCTCTCCTGGAGCGCGAGCGATCCGTCCTCCGCCCCGCTGACCTTCGACGTCTACTTCGGACGTACGCTGGGCACCATGGCCTCGAAGCTTGCCGCCCCGATCAGCGAGACCAGCTACGTCCTGTCGGACGAGACCCTGGAGCGCAACCGGCACTACTTCTGGCGCGTCGTCGCGCACGACGCCACTGGCGTCTCGACGCCGTCGCCGATCTGGGGCTTCAACACCACGGTCGACCGGGACACGGTGGCAGCCGGCTACTTCATCATGGGCGACACCCTGCGTTTCCTCGATCCGGACTCGTCCGAGGTGAATCCGCTGTGGCATCCGGCGAATCCGGTGCAGACCAACTCGTTCAACATCGACCGGTATCTGGTAACGAACCAGCAGTACGCCGACTTCCTGAACCAGGCCCTGGCCACGTCGCGAATCTGGCTGTCGAACGATCAGGTGTACAACGCCGCCCGCGAGCGCCTCTGGGCCACGCTCAGCCCGCGCGATACGGACAGCGACATCATGTTCTCGGTGGCCGACAGCGCCTTCGTCGTCTCGGAGGGACGCGAGGAGTTCCCCGCCGTGCAGGTCTCCTTCTACGGGGCCGAAGCCTATGCCCAGCACGCCGGACGCCGGCTCCCCTCCGAGGCGGAGTGGGAGAAGGCCGCCCGCGGCACCGCTCGGGACGTCCTGGGCTATCGCGTGTTCGAGACGATCGGCGATACCGTCGGCCTCGGCTATCCCTACCCGTGGGGCCGCTGGGCCGGACCTCAGGATCTCAACCGCGGCAACTTCAGGAACTCGGGCGACCCCTATGAGAACGCCGGCCGGGTCCGCACCACTCCTCCGGGTTTTTATGACGGCGCGGTCCACCTCGGCTACACGACCGCCAGCGGAGCGAGTCCCTATGGCGCCTTCGACATGGCCGGGAATGTCTGGCAGTGGACCGCGGACTGGTACCGGGTCTACGTGATCCCCCACCAGCCGCCGCTGGACGGGGACTTCAAGGTCATCCGCGGGGGCTCGTTCGACAAGCCGTACGGCTCGGCCACCTGCTGGAACCGCAGCTACATCGATCCGCAGGCCACCGACCGGACGATCGGATTCCGGACGGTTCGGACCGTGCAGATCCCTCGTTGAGCCGTCTCCGCGGGGCAAGCGGAAACGACCGAAACGACCGGGGAGGGCTCACGCCTTCTCCGGTCGTTCTCGATCCCGGCGATCGATTGCCGGCCGCAGCCTGCTACAAGCGACCGGGCTGGTAGAGTTCATAGCGGCCGAAGCCGCCGTAGTCCACGAACACGAAGCGACGACCTTCCCGGGTGTAGGTCCAGATCTCATAGGCCGGTGAATCGAGGTTCATCGGCCGGCTCTCCACCTGGTCGGGTGGACCGTACCGGATGTAGACGCGGCCGCGGTCCGAGCGCCAACCGGGGCCCAGGACCGCGAAGTGCTCGTCGGCGTACCGCACCCGGGCGAAGAACTCATCGCGGAACTCGTTTTCCGTCGTATCGGGGGACGGGTCGCGCCGTTTCCAGAACCGGTTCCAGGCCTCCTTCCGGAGCACGGCCGAGGACTCCCGAAGCTCGCGGATCTCGTCGGGTGTGCCGATGAGTTCAATCAGCTCCAGCACCTGTTCGCTGTCGGCCTCGATCGCCCCGGCGGTGGCGTCCATCTCGAAGGTGAATCGCCGCAGCGCCTCGCGAGCCTCCGTCGCCACGCGGACCTCCAGGACGTAGCTGCCCAGCCACAGCGACGTGAAATCCGGGTGCAGGCGGAACGGAACCCGCGCGCCGGCCGCCAGGCCCACCTCCCCGCGCTGCACCACATCCCCCCGCGAGCCCAGGATTCGCCAGGTGAGGCGCGGAGCGGTCGTGCCGCCGTCATTCCGGTAGACCTCTCCCGAAACCGCCAGAGACGCCAGGGGCTCGCCGTAGCGACGGCGCAGCATCCAACCGGCCGGCGGCAGCGCACTGCTGTCCGCGTCGACCGCGGCGGCGTCGGTGACCCAGAGCGACGAGATGCTCAGCGGCAGACGCTCGTAGTCGGGAACCTCGACATTCCAGTCCACCCGTGTCTCCCGCCCGGCCGCCGTCTCTCGAAACAGCACGGCGGCCGAGTAGCGACCGGGCTTGGCCCGCACCGGCAGAACGCGACGCAGCCGCATCATCGGGTCGCGCGCATCCCGGCGGTTGAGCAGCTCGATCGACTCCTCGAAGAGGTCGCCCCCCACCTGTCGTTTGCCCTTCAGGAGGAGCAGGATGAGATCGAAGCGACTCTGCACCCGCGAGCCGACGGGCCGGAAGAACAGCTCGGAATAGGGCGCCTCGAACCCCAGCCACACCTCGGGACCGGTCGGTCCGAGACGGGACCCGGCATCGGCGTGAAAGCGAGGCCGCTCCCGCTGGGGCTGGGGAGGCGTGTCCGTCACGTCGAAGGCGGCGGGCCAGCTTGCGGACGGAACGGCGGCCGCCAGCAGCGCCCCGGCCAGCGCCGGCCCGGTCAGCAGCGCCCGGACGGCGCGCCGGGCCGTACGCGCCCGGCCGGCTCCGTCAGTCGCCAAAAGAAGTCCCCACGGCCCGCGCCGCCTGGACGATCTGCGAGTCGGGGTCCACGCGCCGCAGGCGGCTGACCGCCTCTTCGAGCGTCACCGAGTCGATCGCGGTGCCATGAATGCTGACCATCCGGCCGTGCTGTCCGGCCGCGACCAGTCGGACCGCCTCCACGCCGAAGCGGGTGGCCAGGAGCCGGTCATAGGCCGTGGGAGAGCCTCCGCGCTGCAGATGGCCGAGCACGGTGGTGCGCGCTTCGCGTTCGAGCCGCTGCTCCAGCTGCTCGGCCACCCAGCGGCCGATCCCGCCGAGCCGCACCGAATCGGTGGAGTCCTCGATCCGGCGCTCCACCATCATCGTGCCTCCCTTGGGAGCAGCCCCCTCCGCGACCACTACCACGGCGAAGTCCCGCCCGCGATAGCCCCGCTCCCGGATCGCCTGCGCCACCTTCTCGATGTCGAACGGGATCTCCGGTATCAGGATGACATCGCCGCCGCCCGCCATTCCCGCTTCGAGCGCAATCCAACCGGCATAGCGGCCCATCAGTTCCAGGACCATGAGCCGGTGATGGCTGTCCGCCGTGGTGTGAAGCTTGTCGGCGGCCTCGGTAGCGGTGGCCAGAGCGGAGTCGAAGCCGAACGTCACATCGGTCGCGTCCAGGTCGTTGTCGATCGTCTTCGGCACTCCCACCACCGGCAGCCCCTTCTTCGAGAGCTCATAGGCGATGTTCAGGCTGCCGTCTCCCCCGACGACAATCAGCAGCTCCAGACCGCGCCGTTGCGCGTTCTTGAGGGCCTGATCGGAAAGGTCCCGGTAACTCACCTCTCCCCCCTCGTGCACCGGGACGCGGAAGGGGTTGTCTTTGTTCGAGGAACCGAGGATCGTCCCGCCGCGAGCCAGGATCCCGCTGACATCGTCGCTGGACAGCGGGCGCATCCGGTCGTTGATGAGGCCGCCATAGCCGTTCTCGATGCCGACCACGTCGATTCCGTATTCGAATCGGCAGGTCTTGACGACGGCCCGAATCACGCCGTTGAGTCCCGGGCAGTCGCCCCCGCCCGTCAAGATGCCGATCCGCCGAAACTTCGATTCCTTCAAGCCGTCACCTCCCGCCCGCCTGCTTCCCGCGGACGCACGTCCCCTCGGCGCGCGACTCCCTCTCTTCTGTCGGACGCACCGCCACCGCCCGCAACCGATCGCCGCCCCGGTTGCAGAAGAAGGCGGTGCCATGCGCCAGCACCTGCAAGAGCATCTTTCCGCTGTTTTCGACCGCCGACCCGCGTAACCCCATCTTTCCGAGCGGGACCGCCGACTGCCGCACCGCATCCACCCGGAACCCGCTTCGCTCCAGCATCGCCCGCAAGGATCTCGGGGTGTACTCATAGAGGTGATACGGGGGGAGGGTCAGCGTCTTGATCTGCCCGCGCGCGCGGTAGAGCGCCAGACCGAGGCGGGCCGAGAGCAGGTTCAGCGTCGACGGCACCGCCACGATCACGGTCCCTCCCGGGACCAACGAGCACCAGACCGCCGTGAGAGCCTCCCGCGGGCGCGGCAGATGCTCCAGCACATCTCCAAGGAATACGGCATCGAACCTCTCCCGCGGCAGGCTCCCGGGGGTCAGCGGGCCCACGGTCACCTCCAGGCCCAGGACCTCCCGAGCATGGCGGGCGGCGAACTCCGACACTTCCAGACCGTGGACTTCCCATCCCCGAGAGCGCATCTCCGCAAGAAAGAAGCCCGGCCCGCACCCGATTTCACAGAAGCGCCCGCGCCAGCCGGGTCTGGGGCGCAGCAGCCTATCCATTCCGGCCGCCGCGCGCCGTCGGCCCCGTGATCCGGCGGCCGCCAGCTCCATGTAGGAACGCTTCCCATGGGCGCCCACGGTGTCGGTGCATTGGGTGAAGTATTCCTCGGCATAGAGCGAAGCGATCTCGTCGTCTGACGGCAGCGGATGGACCCGCGCCAGCCCACACTTCGGACAGCCGACCCCCACGAGCAGCCGCTCGCGGAATCGATACCCGAACGGCAGGACCTGCGACGACCGGTGCCCGCAGAGCGGACAGGCGGCCTCCAGAACCTGGCCGGGCTTCGGCTGAAGATCATCCATGCGGGCCTTGACTTCCCTGCATCCCAGGTAGTTGACGACCAGGCGAGCGTATCGACGCGACCCATGGGCGTCAACCGCCGTGGAGTCATCGGTCCGGCCGCGGCGGTCCGTCGTCCGCCGCGGCGGCTTCGGGCGGGCGCCACCTTGCCGGGATGTCCGCCCGGGAGTAGTGTCTGGCGAGCGAAATCGGCACTCCCGGCAGGACTCCAGACGCTTCGACGGAGGCACCAACGGTGGCACGGAAGGACTCGAGCCGGGCAGCCGGCAAGGCGGGATCGAAGAGCGCTCCCCGGCGCGCCCGGAAGGCGGCGCCCACCCCCTCGAAGCGGAAGGCGGCCAGGAAGCCCGGCGGGAAACCGGCCCGGAAGGCCGGCGCCGCCCCGCGAGCAAGCGCCGAACGAGCCCGCCGCCTGCTCAAGCTCGAAGAGACGATGCAGCGGCGCGTCATCGGGAAGGACGAGGCCGTCTCCCGGATCGCCCGCGTCGTCCGCGTGCGAATGGCGAGTCTCGACTTCCGCCCCGACCGGCCCCGCGGCTCGTTCCTGCTCGTCGGACCCAGCGGCGTCGGCAAGAACGAACTGGCCTATGCCCTGGCCGAAGCTCTCTATGGCAGCGAGGAGCCGATTGTCTCGATCGACCTGGCCGAGATCGCCGAGGAAGGCGACCTGGCCAAGCTCGGCGTCTCCCTGGTCCCGGGCGCCGCAGACCAGGTGATGGAGGGATTGCTGACCTCCCCGGTACGCAGCAACCCGGAGGCCGTCGTCCTGTTCCGCGGTCTGGAACGGGCCCACGCTTCGTTCCAGCCGATTCTCCAACAGATCCTCGAGCGGGGCCGTCTCGACGACATCGCCGGAGCGGTCGACTTCTCGCACACCGTGATCTTCGTGACCACGCGTCCCCGACGCGAGGATGCGCCGGCCGCCGAGATCGGGTTCACCCGCGGGGGCGGACCGGCCGCGGAACTCCTGCACAAGCGCCTGGAGCGCAGCATCGCCACCGACCTGCTGGACAACTTCAACGAGATCATCGAAGTCCCGCCCCTGACGCCGGAGGACGTCCGGCGGATCGCGCGCTACAAGGTGGAGGCGATCCTGAGCCGCCTGCGGCGCAAGAAGCGCCGAATCGAAGTGTCGGACGAGGTCTATACGGCGTTCCTCCCCGAGGAGGAGATCCAACGCGAGGGCGTGGCGATCCTTCACCGCAGCCTGGAGGACCGGCTGTTCAATCCGCTCGCGGTCTACCTGCTGTCCCACACGGGAGCCGGTCGCATCCGGGTGGAGATCGACCGCGGCTCGCTGCGGATCCGGGAATAGGGCACCGATGCCAGGAATGACGCCGGGCAGACGGTTCCAGCCGGCCTATTACAGCTTCCGGCGGCGGAGCGCGGGAGAGCGGCTTCTCGCCCTGGTGGAGCGGCAGGCCAAGGGCCTCGCCTTCGGCTGCCGGATGTGCGGCAACTGCCTGCTGCAGGAGACCGCGTTCATCTGTCCGATGGAGTGCCCCAAGGGTCTGCGCAACGGCCCCTGCGGCGGGTCGACGCCCGAAGGGTGCTACGTCGATCCCAGCCGGCCGTGCATCTGGCATCGCATCTACGAGCGGGCCGAACGGATGGGGCGCAGCTCCCGCCTGATGGAGGTCCTGCCTCCGCTCGACTGGTCGCGCGTGGGCGCGGATACCTGGGCCGAAGTCTGCACGCGGGCCCGCCGGCGCGGCGCCGGCCGGGCTCTGGCCAGCTTCTTCGGCACCCGGGCGGCGAGGGCGGCCTTCTGGGACGGCCTGTTCGCCGAGATCCGGCAGCCGGAGTGGTGGCGAGGCGATGACCGGGCGCACCCGGCGCCGCCGCACCCGCCGGCTTCGCGGCTCGAAGAGAAGCTCGCGGCCGGGCAGTTCGTCGTGACCGCCGAAGTCGCGCCGCCGCTATCGGTGGCCCCGGACGAGCTGATCCGGACCCTGCAGCTTCTGAAGAGCTACATCGATGCCGCCAACTTCACCGACAACCCGTCGGCCACGCCGCGCATGTCCTCGCTGGCCTGCTCGACGATCGCGGTCGCCCAGGGGGTGGAGCCGGTGATGCAGATCGCCGCGCGGGACCGCACGCGCATGGGCCTGCAAGCCGAGATCCTGGGCGCCGCCGCGCTCGGCATCCGCAACGTTCTCTGCCTGACCGGGGACCACTCGACTCTGGGGCCCGCGCCCACCGGACGCATGGACATCTGGGACCTCGACTCGATCCAGATGCTCTGGATCCTGCGGAGGATGCGCGACGAACGGCAGTACCTCGACGGCCGCCCCCTGCGGAATCCGCCGCGGCTCTTCCTGGGCGCGGCCGCTTCCCCCTGCGCCTCGACCCCGCGGATCCAGGCGCTGCGCGAACTGAAGAAGGCGCACGCCGGCGCGCAGTTCTTCCAGAGCAATCTCGTCTACGACGTCGACGCCTTCGAGCAGTACCTCGAGGCCCTCGACCAGAACGGCACCCTGGCCCTGGCGCCGTTTCTGGTCGGAATCACTCCGGTGCGCAGCGCGCGCGCGGCGCAGGCCATGGCGCTGGTGCCCGGAGTGAAGATCCCTTCTTCGCTCATCTCCCGGCTCGAGCGCTCTCGCGACCCGAAGGAAGAAGGGGTCCAGATCGCCCTCGAGATCCTGGACCGGATCAAGCGCCTGCCGGGTGTGGCGGGGGCGCACCTCATGGCGGTGGGTTGGGAGCTCATCGTTCCGAGGCTGGTGCGGGAAGCGGGACTGAAGGAGCTGCCCGCCGGGGCGGGCGCGAGGTCGGAAGTGAGCGCCGGCGCGGGAGTGGGCGCGGTCGACGGTGGCGGCGGCGTTCCCGGAGCCGACATCGGCGGCGCCGGCGGCACAACCCATCTGCGCGGCCTCCCCACCTTCGCCGACCGACCGACGGAATTCGCCGATCGCCGTTATCTGGATCTGCTCTCCCGGAAGGTCGCGGTCTTCGACGGCGCCATGGGAACCAGCATCCAGCAGCTCCGGCTGGAGGCGGCCGACTTCGGAGGCGAACGCTATGTGGGCTGCAACGACTACCTGGTTCTGCAGAAGCCGGAGGCGATCGCGGCCATCCACGCGTCATTCCTGGAAGCCGGCTGCGACGTGATCGAGACGTGCACCTTCCGCGCCAACCGGCTGACCATGGCCGAGTACGGACTCCAGGACGAGGCGCCCGCCATCAATCGCGCCGCCGCCGTGCTGGCGCGGGAGGTGGCCGACCGCTTCGGCGCGGAAGGCCGGCACCGATTCGTGGCCGGATCGATGGGGCCCAGCGGCAAGCTTCCCGGCTCGTCCGATCCGGATCTCTCCGACGTCTCCTTTCCCGAGCTTGCCGATGTCTTCCGGGAGCAGGCCGAGGCGCTGATCGCCGGAGGCTGCGACCTGCTCCTCCTCGAGACGTCGCAGGACCTGCTCGAGGTCAAGGCGGCCATCCTCGGGATCCAGCACGCCTTCGCGCGGACGGGCCGCAAGATCCCGCTGCAGGTGCAGGTCACGCTGGACGCCAACGGCCGCATGCTCCTCGGAACCGACATCGCCGCGGTCCTGGCCTCGCTCGAACGGATGCCGGTCGACGTGCTGGGTCTCAACTGCTCCACCGGGCCCGAACCGATGCGGGCGCCGCTGGCCTACCTGGGAGAGAACTCGTCACGGCCGATCTCCTGTCTGCCCAACGCCGGACTGCCGGTCAACGTCAACGGCGAGGCGGTCTATCCGCTCGCTCCCGAGGAGTTCGCCCGGGAGCTTGTCGACTTCGTGGAGCGCTTCGGCCTGAACGCCGTGGGCGGCTGCTGCGGCACCACCCCGGAGCACACTCGCCGGCTCGCGGAGGCGCTGTCCGGGCGGTCGCCGCGGCCCCGGACGCAACCGCCGAAGGCGCTGGTCGCCTCGGGAATGACGGCGGTCAGCCTCACCCAGGACCCTCCGCCCATGCTGATCGGCGAGCGATTGAACGCCCAGGGCAGCAAGAAGATGAAAGAGCTGCTCCTGGCCGAGGACCTGGACGGGATCGCCGCGCTGGGACGCGAGCAGATCGCGGGCGGAGCGCACACTCTCGACATCTGCATGGCCATGACCGAGCGGCGGGACGAGGCCTACCTGATGTCCCGCGTGGTGCGCACCCTCAGCCAGACCGCGGAGGCGCCGCTCGTCATCGACACCACCGAGGCGGAGGTCCTGGAAGCCGCGCTTCTGGCGGCACCCGGTCGGATCATCGTGAATGCGGTGAACATGGAGAACGGGCGCGATCGCCTCGACCGCATGCTCCCGTTGATCCGCGACTTCGGCGCAGCGACCATCGCCCTCACCATCGACGAATCGGGAATGGCTCGCACCGCCGAGCGCAAGCTGGCCGTCGCGCAGCGGATCCACGAGATCGCCACCCGGGAATACGGCCTGCTTCCCGACGCCCTCATCTTCGATGCCTTGACCTTCACGCTGGCCACGGGCGATGCCGAGAGCGCGAACACCGCGGTGGAGACGCTCGAGGGGATCCGGGCCATCAAGGCGGCGCTCCCCGGCACCCTGGCCTCGCTCGGCGTGTCCAATGTCTCCTACGGGTTCAAGCCCGCGGCCCGGGCGGTGCTGAACAGCGTCTTTCTCCACCATGCCGTACGCGCCGGGCTCGACATGGCGATTGTCAACCCCAAGCAGATCACGCCCTATGCGGAGGTCCCGCCGGAACCGCGGGAGCTGGCGGAGGATCTGTTGCTCAATCGCCGGCCCGACGCGGCCGCGCGCTTCATCCGCTTCTACGAGGGGGTGAAGACCGCGGCGGCGGCCGTCTCCGATCCGACGACCGGGCTGACTCCACCCGAGCGGCTGCGCTGGCGCGTCGGGCATCGCCAGCCGGAAGGGATCGAGCGAGACCTCGATGCCAGCGTGGGCGCCTTGGTGGCGGCGCGCGGCGGCCCCGCCGACTTCGCCACGCAACCGGACTACCGGTATCCCAACGCCGTCACCACGGCGGCGGCCGTCGAGGTCTTGAACGGCACGCTCCTGCCCGCCATGAAGGAGGTCGGCGATCGTTTCGGATCGGGGGAGCTGATCCTGCCGTTCGTCCTGCAATCCGCCGAGGTGATGAAGAAGGCGGTGGGGCACCTGGGCCGCTACCTGGAGAAGACGGAGGGCTTGAGCAAGGGAACGGTGGTCCTGGCTACCGTCTACGGCGATGTGCATGACATCGGCAAGAATCTGATCCGGACGATCCTGGCCAACAACGGCTATGCGGTACAGGACCTCGGCAAGCAGGTCCCGGTGAACGCGATTGTCGACGCGGCCGTGGAATGCCGCGCTGACGCCATCGGCCTGTCCGCCCTTCTGGTCTCGACGTCGCGCCAGATGCCGCTGGTCGTGCAGGAGCTCGATCGGCGCGGGCTGGCAATCCCGGTCCTGGTCGGAGGCGCAGCGATCAACCGCGAGTTCGGCCGGGAGATCGGCGTGGTGGAAGGAGGGCGCGCGTACGCCGGAGGCGTCCACTACTGCAAGGACGCCTTCGAGGGGCTCGCCTGCGTCGGGCGGCTGACGGAGGAGGCAGCGCGGCGACCGGGTTCGGCGCCACCCCCACCCGCCAGGACTCAGCCGGCGCCCGGAGTCGCCTCCCCGGCCGCCTCCCCCGGGACCACTGCGGCCGTCGCCGGAGTCGCCTCCTCGGCCGCCTCTCCCGGGACCGTTCAGGCCGCCGCCTCTGTCACCGCTCAGGCCACGGCTCGAGTCGCACCCGCGTCCGCGATCGTGGCTCGCCGCGAAGACGTTCCTACTCCTCCCTTCTGGGGCCCGCGGACCGTGGCTTCGATGCCGCTGGACGAGGTCTTCGCACTCCTGGACGAGAAGAAGCTCTTCCGCTTGTCCTGGGGCGCGAAGAACAAGACCGGCGCGGAGTGGGAGACGCTGCACCGGGAGTTCTCCCGGCGGCTGCAAGAGATGAAGACCGCGGCACTCCGCAAGGGCTGGTTTGCGCCGAAGGGGATCTACGGCTACTTCCCGGTGGTGGCGGATGGGAACGATCTGGTCGTTCTGGACGGGCCGGATGCGCCCTCGGGCCTGGATGGCGGCTCCCGTGGCGGAGCACCCACGGTCCGCGAGAGTGTGGCGCAGCGCAACGCCTCCGCGCCTCCCCGAAGCCCCGTATCTCGGAACGGCCGGGCATCTGGGAGTGAGACCCCGCCCCGGATCCGCTTCACCTTCCCCCGCCAGCCAGCGGACGAACGACTTTGTCTCGCCGACTACTTCCTGCCGGCCGGCTCACCGCAACCCGATGTCGCCGCCGTGCAGGTCGTGACGGTCGGCGGCAATGTGAGCGGACGCTTCGACGCCATGGACGCGCGAGATGAATACAGCGAGGCGTACTTCTTCCACGGCCTGGCGGTGCAGACCGCCGAGGCGGCCACCCTCCATCTGTTCGCGCGCATCCAGAAGGAGCTCGGCCTTCCCCCGGAGCGGGGCACGCGATACGCCTGGGGATACGGGGCACTGCCCGACGTCACGGAACATCGCAAGGTCTTCGCCTTGCTGCCGGCAGAAGCGGAACTGGGTCTCACGCTGACCTCGGCCGGACAGCTCGTGCCGGAGCACTCGACGGCGGCGTTGGTGGTGCATCATCCGGAAGCGAAGTACTTTCGGACGTGAACGCCGCCGGAGCGGTAGACCGAAAACCCCGGTCCTCGATCGGGAGGACCGGGGTCTTGCTCTCCGGCAGAGCCGGCCTCAGACCGGGCTCGCTCCGGGCTCCCGACTATCGGTAGTTGTTCTTGATCTGCCCCCAGCTCCGACGCTCGACCGGAAGCGGCAGGCAAGTCGCCACAGCGCACGGCACGTCCGAGCCCAGCCAGCTGAACCCGCACGCGCCCTGGGAGGTAACCAGACAAACGCCGGTAGCCGGATTGCAGCAGGCACCCGCAGGTTGCGGCGACGCGCAGGTCTCCGCTTCGCACGGCACATTCACGCCAAGCCAGTCGAAGGCGCAGGCCGCCTGCGCGGTGATTACACAGTCGCCGGTGGCAGGATCGCAGCACGCACCTTCGGGCGGCGGCGGCGCGCAGATCTCGACGCTGCAGACGACACCCGCCCCAAGCCACGCAAACTCGCAGGCAGCCTCGGTTGTCACTGCACAGCTGCCGCTGCCGGGATCGCAGCATGCCCCCTCCGGCGGCGGCGGCGGCGAGCAGGTCTCGACGCTGCAGACGACACCCGCCCCAAGCCAGTCAAACCCGCAGGCGGCCTCGGTCGTAACCGCACAGCTGCCGCTGCCGGGATCGCAGCATGCGCCGGTCGGCGGCGGGTCGCCGGCGCTGGCCCACTCCTCGAACCCGTCATTGCTGGAGTACTGCCCCCCGTGGGCCCCGAACTCGGAGAAGAGATAGAAGTACTCGTCCGCGTGGCCCGCGAACAGGCTGTAAGGCAGCCAGGCAACCATGTCGCTCTCACCGCTTCCGGCGTCCAGTCCGTAGTTCAGGAGAATCCAGTTGTCCGCGCCCAGGTCGTAGATCAGCTCCGCGTGGGCGCTCAGCTGCTCCAGCGTGTTGTACGTGCCGATCGGCGCGACGAAGACCTTCAGCCGGTCGAGCGAAAGCAGCGGCCGGGCGGACTGCTGGTTGATGTCCAGCAGGAACCGGATCGACGTCACGCCGTTGAGGTCGGCCACCCCAAACTGGCTGACCTGCGTGGCCCGGGTCCAGAGGCCCGCCTTCTCGTCCATGGTATAGGGGCCATCGGAGTTCACGCCCTTCTCCGTCCCGTTGGCCTGGATGCGCACAAACGGATCGAAGATCCCGGTTCCGGCACCGTGGGTCTCCTGGATGAAGAATGCGGCACCGATGCTGCCGGAAGCTCCTGGCGTGGTGAGGTCCAGGACCGCCGCTGAAACCGGAATCGCGAGGAGTGACAGGAGACAGGCGGCGGAGAGGGTAGCCGACATCGACGATCTGCGCATGGAAACACCTTCGCTGGTTGGGCTGCGGAGGACTCACCTCCGGCCGTCCAGGTCCTCTGATGACTTCCGAGGAGTCCGGCGCGAATCCGAATACTCGATCGTGTCGCCAGGTTCTCGGTCCCATCCCCATCGGCATTGTACCAGAACTTCTCCATAAAGAAATTCCTTCTTTATGGTACTCATTTCTGGCCCTCCTGCTGAGACTGGAAGGCTTCCCGTTGCGTCGATTGCGGGCCAGAATGAGAACGACAGGTGCGGATTCTCCGTCTCAGGTCCCGCGCGACTTTACTCCCTCGGCAAGAGGAACCGGATCCCGTCGTACAGCGCGGTCGGCATCGCTCCGACATGTCCGGCGCCGCCGATGATCTCCGCCTTCAGGTCGGGCGCCCCAAACCCCATTTCGCGCAGGGCGTCCCGCAGGATGCCGTATCCCTTCAGCATCTCCCACGACTCATCCGCCCCCACCGATAGGTAGATGCGGGTGTCCGGGGCCAGCCGTTCCGGCGGCGTCTTCGCAAACGCGAAGGCCAGATCGTAAGCGTTCCACCACAGCGAGGGGCTGCCGAGCAGGTAGTACCGAAAGAGCGACGGATCGTGGGCCAGGATATGGACCCCCAGAAGGCTGCCCAGGGAGTAGCCGGCGAACCCTCTACGCGCCGGGTCGCTGGGGTACTCTGAGTCGATGCGCGGGATCAACTCCGTCTTCAGGAACGTGACGAACTGCGCCGCGCCGCCCGCCAGCTCGATCGCCGGCGCGTAGGTGTTCTCCTTCGAGTAGCCATCGGTGGGCGGGGCGGGAGTGAAGTCCCTTGTCCTCCCCATCGCCCACTCGTTCATGTCGGTCCCCTGGGCGATTCCCACCAGGATGAACGGCTCCGTCAGCCGGCCCATGCCCAGAAGCCTCGGTAGCGACTTGAGGTAGTCGCCCAGGACGAACCAGTCGGTGCAGTAGAGGACCGGATACCTCTTGGCTTCCCCCGCGGCTGCGGCCGGTAGTACGACCTCAACCGAGTAGCGAGCCTCCACCGCCCTGGAATCGACCTCGAACCGTTGGACGTCTACCTGCCCGCGGCTGATCCCGGTGACGACCAGCAGGCATCCCACACTCAGCACTAGCCTCAGCGTCCTCATGATTTCCTCCCATGCCGCACGACACCGACCGACCCTGCCGCACATTCTACCGGCGACGGGGCGCGGGCGAACGGTGTCGGCGTACGTCATGCCCGGCCGGAATTCGCGAATCGAAGAACTACCGGCAGTCGGGCCGGGTGCCAGCAGGGCGCTGGACCCGTGCCCTCGCCAGAGGTTACCCTGGCCTCATCTGCTGCCGGGGGAACGAGGGGAGGTTGCCATGCGCGGGCACGCTCACTCCTTGGCGCTGGTTCTGGTGGTGTTCCTGGGATTGGGGATCCCGAGCTGCGGCCGCCACCAGGATCCCTTGTCGCCACCGCCGACGGCACCGGAGGCCTGGATCTACCCCGACACGCTGGCTCCCTTGCCGCCTGATGTCCGCCACCAGCGGTTGGCCCGCTTCCGGGCCCGGAACCCCACGGTTGACGCCAGCATGGATGCCTACGGCCGACCTGCGCCGGCGTCCCATCCCAGACCGCCGGCCGAAGAGTGCGTCCCGGACAGCGCCGAGGCGGTTGCCGTGGCGAGGGGATTCCTGGACCGGAATCGCGAGTTCTTCTACATCGCCGGAGACCTGCCTCCGGTGGAAACGGCCTTCCACCCGCCCGACGGCCCCTGGAGGATCGACTTCGGCCTGCAGACGGTCGCTGGTATCCCCGTCCATGGAACCGGCATCCAGATCTCCCTCGTCCGGTTTGTATACGCAGCGGGCGGCGGCCACTATCCTGCGGTCCGGATTCCGGCTTCGGCCGGGCTCAGCCCCGAGGAAGCGCAGGCCCGAGTGCCGGCGGACGTCCTCTTCCATTGCTGGAGTCCGGTGCAGATCGTCGTGCGCCCCGGGCCGGGTCTGATGGTCTATCCCTGGCCGACCGACGTGCAGCAGCTGGACGGGCCCCTCACCTACCGCTACATCTACC
Organism: uncultured bacterium; assembly: GCA_964473865.1. Lineage (GTDB taxonomy): Bacteria > Eisenbacteria > RBG-16-71-46 > CAIMUX01 > CAIMUX01 > CAIMUX01. Next base: position 118,919 of record CAYYQN010000007.1, read on the forward strand.
GCTTCTGGTACGACGACGCGGACGGTCAGAGTTGGCAGGCGATCGCGGTGGACGCCATGACCGGCGAGAAGCTCGGGACGATCTGGTCGGTGCTCTGCTGAGGAACGGAACCTCTCTGACCTGCCGATCCGGCGGTCAACGCCGCCGGGAGATCCACCCGGCGATGTCGAGCCGGCCGGCTTCTCCCGGTTCGACCGAAGCGAGCCTCTCCGAGAGAGAGTCGGTCGCCACCCCGCAGCGTCCAACGATCGTGCCGCGTCCCGCCGGCGCGGGTGCTCGGCTCTTCCGGCTTCGGTTCGCGGATGACCTGCCGAATATCGAGGTATACTGGAACCGGCGGCAACGTTCGTGGTGGGAGCAGGGCGGTCCAACGGACGCGTCCTGACCTCGGAGGAGCCGGGTCCATGCAACTTCCCTCTGTAATCGCTCTCCCCGGTGCCGAGAACCGCCTTGAGGCGGTCCTGGCCGGGCCGGAGTCTGCGAAGATCCGGAGACGGACAGGGCGCCGGTCCGTCCCGGGTGCATGGCTCGCGTTCGTCACTCTCACCGGCCTCTGGTGCCTGTCCGCCCCAACCCCGGCACAGGCGGAGCTTCCGCTCGCTCTATCCGGTCCCCTTCGGATCGGCACCGCACCCGCCACCCCGCGCCCCCGCTTCGCCGCGGGAGACACAGTCGAGATCGTGGCGCGGCGGTTTCGTCCCTTGAGTCCGCAGTGGACTCTCCCCCTCCCGTCGCACTGGACGAGCCCGGCGTCGGCGCCGCCCCTCCATCGTTCCTATGCCTACCGCACCGCAACGCGCCCGCGCCTCTACGAGAGGCCGCGCGCCATTCGCGCGCTGTACGGCGCCGACCGGGTGGCTGGAACGGCGGCCGCCGTCGGCGGTCTGGGCATGGTCGGCGGACTGTGGGGCGAAAAGACGGCCGGATATCTCATGGGCGCCGGCGCGGTCCTGGGCGCGCTCTGGGGAGGGACGCTTGGCGCGGACAACCCCGGACTGCGGATCGGCGTCGCGCCGGAGCGATTCGACCCGGAGTCGGGGCGGCGCTCCGAGCGGATCGTCGTGAAGGAGCGTTGAAACCTTCAGGCCTGCGCCGGCGTCGATAGCGCGTGCGACATTCTTGAACGGGAGGGGATCTGAAGTTCAAGTTCTGAGCAGCGGCGCGTATCCGTGATGTCGGTCCCCCGTCGCCTCGCCGCCCTCGCACGTCCGGACGGGTCCGATTCGCTCCTCGGCCACCGCTACGTGATCGGCGACACAAGGAGGGTCGATCCCCGGCCGGCGCCACAACGGGTACCTTGCTCGGCTGCGCTTCGGACGCGATGGTGGGTGGGTGCGCGACGAGAGTCCGGCGTATGCGGCGTTCAACCCGCGCCGGCCGCCAGCAAGGTGCTGAAGAGCCCAGCCAGGTCCGCGCGGAGGGAACGGCGCGGACAACTGGCCCCGGGGCGAGTTCGCTGGGCAGGAGAGTGAGGACGCTTGTTCCCGCTCGGCTGCATTCAAGACGGATCCGACCTCAGTCCCCGGCCCAGTCCAACTCGGAGGGCTTGAAGCCCCGCCGCCGCACGGTCCTGAGCGCCGGCGGATGCCCCGGAGGCGGCATAGCCTCCCTTGGGGCGAGGGGCCCTTCAAGTCGTCTGCGCCGTTGGGGTATCGTCTACGGAGAGCCGGTGGCGGCGATCGTCGCGGGGCGGAAGCTGGACCAGAGGATGGGTCATGGATGAGGTGACGAATCACTCGGGGTCGGCAGCCGGGCCGTCGACGGCGAGGGGCCTGCCCAGCCGTAGCGATGATGGAGTGGACCTGACGTTGATCCGCTGGATGTTGTCGCTGACTCCGGGAGAGCGTCTTGCGGCGCTCCAGAACGCGGTTGACTCAATCCTGAGGATTCGAGATGCCAGGTCCGATACCGGGATCAACCCGACCGGCAGCTTCGGCCTTCAGGACGCGGCGGTTCTGCCGGTCCTGCGCCGGACGCTGGAGGAGCGTGACCGGAGATAGCGGTCCAATTGAGGCCGGGTGCGCGAGAAGAGCCCGGGCCTATGCGGGGTCCTGCCCTCGAAGGCCGACGGGTCCGCGCGAAAGAAACGGCGCGCATAACTCGCCCCGGGGCAAGTTCGCGGTATCAGCGCGGGAACGGAGCAGATGCCAGCGATCAGCAAACAGCGCGCACTTGCCGGATCGGGCGCGGTTGGGCTGGATTTCCGACAGCATCATGCTGCGCCGCTCCCGACCCGCCGCCCCAACAAGACGTCCCTCCGCCTCCTCACAACCGGGGCAGCAGCACCTCGAGCAGCCGCAGCAGCTTCTCGCCCGCGCGGTCCGCCTCGCGCACGACCTCGTCGTGGGTCAGCGGATGCGGCGAGAGCCCGGTCCCGAGATTCGTCACCAGCGAGAAGACCACGCACCGCATCGCCAGCTCGCGCGCCGCCAGCGCCTCGGGCACGGTCGACATGGAGGCCACGGTTCCGCCCACCAGTCGCCAGGCGCGCACCTCGGCGGCGCTTTCATAGCTCGGTCCGGAAGACGCGGCCAGCACGCCGGGGCGCAGACTGATCCCGACTTCCCGCGCCGTTTCCACAGCCCGATCGCAGAGCTCCGGGTCCGATAGCGGGCCGCGCGCATGCCACGGGAGGTCGCGCGCCGGCCAGGCCAGGCAACGGAAGAAGAGATTGACCGCGTCGCGACAGAGAACCACTTCGCCGGGCGAGGCCGCAGTCGCGTCGAGCGAACCGGCGGCGTTGGTCAGCACCAGGGTGCGGACGCCGAGGGCGTGCAGCAGCCGCACGTACCGCGTCACTTCCTCAGGTGTATAACCTTCGTACAGGTGGACGCGCCCCTGCACGACCCAGGCCGCGCGACCGTAGAGGGAGCCCAGGAGGAGGCGCCCCTCGTGTCCGACCACGGTCGAGACCGGATAGCCCGGCAGCTCGGTGCCGGCTCGTTGCCAACGCCGCTCCATCCGATCGGCAAGCCCGCCCAGGCCGCTGCCCAGCACCAGCGCCAGATCGGAGGTGGCGCCGCCGGTCTGGGCCCGGATGGTCCGCGCGAGGGCAACCGGATCGAAGGCGGCCAGGTGATTCACGGTATCGGCACTCCCTTCGCGTTCATGACCTCACCGTCCTTCCTCGCGGTCATACGGCTCTCCGAGCCGCGCCGGCGCGGTGGACCGGCCGATCCATCCGGCCAGCGCGAGAATGGTGACCACGTACGGCGTCATCTGGAGGAACTGGGTCGGGATCACGCCCGACGGCACCCGCATCTGCAGCGCTTCCGCGGCGCCGAAGAGCAGGCAGGCGGTGGCGCCGGCGAGGGGACGCCACTTCCCCACGATCATGGCGGCAAGAGCGATGTAGCCGCGGCCGCCCGACATCCCGTCCGTGAACATGTGCTGCTCCAGGGCCAGCCAGGCGCCGGCGGCGCCGCCCAGCGCCCCGGAGAGGACCACCCCCGCGGAGCGGATCCGGGAGACCGAGATCCCCGCGCCGTCCAGCGCCCGCGGACCGTCCCCGGCGGCCCGCAGCGACAGGCCGAAACCGGTGCCGAAGAGGAGCACCTGGGCGAGGAGGATCGCGCCGACGGAGAGCAGGAAGAGCGGGTGTCCGACCAGGAGGAGCAACCCCTCGACATGTGCGCCCAGTCCCGTGGCACCGGCTCCCCCCGGCACCGCCGCCTCGCCCCCGAGTTGGGCCACGAATGGAAGCGGGGCGATCCCCTCGAAGCGAGGCGAGTTGCTCGAGGAATCGTAGAGCAGGCGCAAGAGACCTCGGGTCCCGCCCAGCACCAGCAGGTTGAGCGCCAGTCCGCTCAGGATCTGGTCCGCTTTGGCGGCCACGCAAATGAGGGCATGCAGCCCGGCGACAAGGGTTCCGGCCCCGACTCCGAGCAAGACCCCCAGCCAGGGGCTCCCGGTGCCGAGCGCGCCGGCCGCGGTGCCGAATGCGCCCGCGAGGATGATCCCCTCGAGCGCGATGTTGATCACCCCGCCGCGCTCGCTGAACGCGCCGCCCGTGGCGGTCAGCGCGTACGGCACGCTGATGCGCAGCACCTGGGCCACGAAGGCGGTGACGACCCCGATCACGGTGCGACCCCGATCACGGTGCGACCCCGATCACGGCGCGACTCCGGCCGCGGAGACGCGCTGCGGCGCGCGGGTCCGTCGCGGCAGGAGGGGCCGCCGCTGGAACAGCCGATCGAAGACGATGAAGAGGATGAGGATCAACGCCTGCAGGACTTCGAGCAGCTCTCGCGGAACGATGCTGTTCACGACCAGTCCGCCGTAGGAGAGGACGCCGAAGAAGACCGCCGACGGAATGATCAGGAGCGGCCGGTTCCGGGCCAGGAGCGCCACCGCGATTCCGGTGAAGCCGGCCCCGGCGGAGAAATCGCCCTCGTAATACCGTTTGTAACCCAGGATGAAGCTCGACCCCGCCAGGCCGGCAACGGCCCCCGACAGCAGCATCGCCCGGACAATGAGCTGCCCCACCGGCAGCCCCGCATAGCGCGCCTGCGTCGCCCCCTCGCCGAGGACGCGCAGCGAGAAGCCAAACACGGTTCGGCCCAGGATCACGTGCAGCACGACCGCGAGCAGGATCCCGAGAATCAGGGCGCCGTTCAGCGGACTGCCGCGCAGCGCGCCGATGGAATCAGAGAAGCGCGGGAGCCACGCTCCGGCGTGAACCTCGGCGGTCCGCACCGTCTCCGGCAGCGCGTAGCGCGAGACCAAGAGCCAGTTGACCAGGGCGACCGCGATGAAGTTCAACATGATGGTGACGATGACTTCGCTCCCGCCGGTGCGCGCCCGGATCAGGCCGGGAATGGCGCCCCAGGCGGCGCCCGCCGCGGCCCCGGCCGCGAGCGCGAGCAGAAGACCGAGCGGAACCGGCAAGTCGGGCCCGGCGAATCCGGCCCAGGCCATGGCGAACCCGCCCGCCACCATCTGCCCCTCGGCGCCGATGTTGAAGAGGCGCGCCCGAAACGCCGTCGCCACGGCCAGCCCGGTGAAGAGAAGCGGCGTGGCCTTGAAAAGGACCTGGCTGAAGCCGTATGCCGAGCCCAGCGTCCCGGCAAAGAGCCGCTGGTAGAACTCCGCGGGCGAGGCGCCCAGTCCCCGCACGGCGAGCGCCGCGAAGATGAGCCCGAGGCCGACCGAGAGCACCACCGGTCCCGCCGATACCACGAGCGCGCTCTCCGTCGCCGCGCGAAGCACCGCCGCCGGACCGCGCTCCGGCTTGTTCCGGGCGAGCCCCGGCTCCGCGGACGGGGGCGTGACCGGGACGGCTGAGGTCGTGGCTGAGGTCGTGGCCGAGGTCGCGGCCGACCGCCCGGGCGCAAGGGCGCGCAGGCGGCGCCCCGCCGCCGCCCGCCATCCGCGCACTCGATCCCCCCAGGAGATCACGCTCGCGCCTCCAGCCCCAGCAGCGCTCCGTGCAGGCGGGGCGCATCGATCTGGTCCCGGGTCGCGTCGTAGGCGACCTTGCCGCGGTACAGGATCAGGATGCGGTCGGATAGCGCCCGCAGCTCCGAGAGGTCCGCGCTGATGAGCAGGATCGCCGTGCCGCGGTCGCGCTCCTCCAACAGCCGCTCGTGCAGGAAGGCGGTCGCCGCCAGGTCCACCCCGCGCGTGGGGTGCACCGCCACCAGGAGCGGCGGGCGCCGCGACAGCTCGCGGCCGGCGATGAATCGCTGCTGGTTCCCGCCCGAGAAGACCCGCGCCGGAAGATCGAGCCGGGTCGGACGCACCCCGAACGCCTCCACGATCCCGCGCGCCGCCTCGCGCATGCGCCCGCGATGCAGGAACGGTCCGGTCCGAAACGGCGCACGATCATGCAGGCCGAGCACGGCGTTCTCGGGCAGCGGCTCTTCCGGCAGCAGACCCTCGCGTTGCCGGTCGGCGGGAATCCATCCGACCCGGCGGCGGAAGCCGCGATGGCCGAGCGGCGCGATGATGCGGCCCAGGAAGCGGATCTCTCCGCCTTCGCGCCGCATGCTGCCCAAGAGCGCGCCCACCAGCTCCTGCTGGCCGTTTCCCTCGACGCCGCCGATTCCGACGATCTCCCCCTCCCGCACCGCCAGCGACATGCGGACCAGCGCGGAGCCGGTGCGACCCGCCGAGAGGTTCTTCACCTCGAGGACCGGCCGGCCCGGCTCGCGCGGGGTCCAGGACCGCGAGACGGGCGGATCGCCGCCCACGATGAGGGAGACGAGATGGTCCGGATCGAGCCCCTTGCCCGGCAGGGTGCCCATGACTTCTCCCCCGCGCAGCACGGTGACCCGGTCCGCCACCGCGAGCACTTCCGGCAGCTTGTGGGTGACGAAGAGCACGGAGCGCCCCTCGCGGGCCAGGGCCCGCAGGACGCCGAAGAGCGCCTCCACTTCGGTGGGAGCGAGAACCGCGGTCGGCTCGTCCAGGATGAGCACGCGGGCGTCTCGATGGAGCAGCTTCAGGATCTCGATCCGCTCCCGCTCTCCCACGGAGAGGATCTCCACCGGGACTTCGAGGCTGGTGCGAAGCGAGTACTTCTTCATCAGCTCCCGCACCGAGTCCTGCGCGCGGTGCGAGAGCCGTCCCAGCAGGCGGTGGCCCCGTCCGCCGAGGAGGATGTTCCCCATCCCGGTGAGCGTGGGAACCAGGTGAAAATGCTGGGCGCACAGCCCTACCCCGAGCTCCAGGGCCCGAGACGGCGAGGCGGGCTTGAGCTCGCGCCCGCCCACGCGCAGCGTGCCTTCATCGGGGCGCAGGAACCCGGAGAGCATCGCCATAAGGGTCGACTTGCCGGCGCCGTTCTCCCCCACCACGGCATGGATCTCCCCGGGGAAGACCGGGAACGTCACCCGCTTGCAGGCGGTGATCGGCCCGAAGCGTTTCGTGACCGACAGGAACTCGACCGCCGGATTCATCGATGCCGCCGCCGGAGAGCGTCAGCGATCCGCGGGGACGGAGAGGCGCCCTTCCACGATCTCACGCCGCAGCGCCTCGACCCGCTCCCGGATCGGCGGGGTGATCCAGCGGGCATTGCGCTCGTTGAACACATAGTCCACGCCCCCCTCCTTGAGCCCTTCACTGAGGATGCCGCTCGTGAACCTGCCGTCGCGGGCGCGGGAGATGACGTCGAAGACCGCCACATCGACCTGCTTGACCATGCTGGTCAGGCAGTTGTCGGGCGCCACCTCCGACTGATCGGAGTCGACGCCGATCGCCAGCTTGTTGCGGGACCGCACCGCCTCGAAGACGCCGAGGCCGGTGGATCCCGAGGCGTGGAAGATCACGTCCGCCCCGGCATCGATCTGGGCCAGGCCGAGTTCCTTGCCTTTCGCCGGATTCTTGAAGGCGTCGCCGGTGACGCCGGCGTAGCTGATCAACACCTTGGCGTCGGGACGCACCGCGAGCACGCCGGCGTGGTATCCGGCTTCGAACTTGTGGATGAGCGGAATGTCCATGCCGCCCACGAAGCCGACGATGCCGGTCTGCGAGACGAGCCCGGCGATGGCGCCGACCAGGAAGGACCCTTCCTCCTCGCGGAACTTCAGCCCCACCAGATTCGGCGGAACCACCTTCCCTTCGGTCCAGGTGTAGTCCACGCAGGCGAAGAGCTTCTCCGGGTATTCCCGCGCCACCGTCTCGATGTCGTCGGTGAAGAGAAAGCCGATCCCCAGGATGAGCCGGGAGGAGCCGCTGGCGAGCAGCCGCAGGGCCGCCTCGCGATCAGTCCCCTCGCCCGGCTCGAAGTACTCGAACTTGATGCCGAGCTGATCGCGCGCGCGCAGCAGGCCGGCATAGGCGGCGTCGTTGAACGACTTGTCACCGATCCCACCGACATCGAAGACCAGCCCCACGGGGAAGGCCTCCCCCTTGCCGGCTTCCTTCTTCGCGCAGCCGCCGCCCATCACCGTCCATGCGGTGAGCGCCCCCAGCGCGGCCAGAACCCCCATCGCGCCCGCCGCCCGCCGCGCATAGGTCAGCCTCCGCACCGCCGGCCTTCCCCGCAGTCCCGTCCTCCGGCCGCCGCCGACCTCGGCCGGCCCCCGCGCGCTTCGCATCGGCTTCACTCCTCCACCGGCGGCTGGAAGCAGCCGCGGCAACGGGCTTCGTAGTACTCGGTCGAGCCGACCAGAATCCGTTCGTCGCGGCCGCCCACGCGCTGCGTCCGTCCGGCGGGCGCGCCGCACTTGACGCAGATCGCCAGCGTCTTGGTGATGTACTCGGCGCGGGCCAGAAGCTGCGGGATCGGCTCGAAGGGCAGCCCGCGGTAGTCGAGGTCGAGCCCGGCCACGATGACCCGCTTCCCGGCGTCGGCCAGCCGCTCGCAGACCTCGACAATTCCCTCGTCCAGGAACTGCGTCTCGTCGATCCCGATCACCTCGGCGTCGCATCCGTGGCGAAACACCTCGACCGAGTTCCGCACGATCAGCGAAGGGACCCTCTGCGCAGAGTGGGACACCAGGTGGTCGGAGGCGTAGCGATCGTCGAGCGCCGGCTTGAGGACCACCACCCGGCGCCGGGCGATGAGCGCCCGCCGCAGCCGGCGAATCAGCTCCTCGGTCTTGCCGCTGAACATCGGGCCGCAGATCACCTCGATCACCCCGCCGGGGTGAGGCTCGAGTCCTCCTCCCTCCTCGCCGAAGAGCCCCGGGCTGCCCCGGCCCGGTTCGGCGTTCATTGCGGCGCTCCGGGACCCGGATGCTCTCCCGGCCACTTCTGCATCAGGATGGCGGCGATCTTGGTCTGGATCAGGTCGATGGCCACCCGGTTGTGCCCGCCCTCGGGGACGATGACGTCCGCGTAACGCTTGCTCGGCTCCACGAACTGCAGGTGCATCGGGCGCACGTAGTGCTCGTACTGGTCCAACACCGAAGACACGGTGCGTCCGCGCTCCTCCACATCGCGGCGGAGCCGGCGGATCAGGCGCACATCGGGCTCGGTCTCGACGTAGACCTTGATGTCCATGAGCGCGCGCAGGTCGGGGTCGGCGAGAATGAGGATCCCCTCGAGGACGATGACCGAGGCGCCCCCGATCCGCCGCGTCTCCGGAAGCCGCCGGTGATGGGTGAAGTCGTAGAGCGGCTCATCGACGAATCCGCCTTCGATCAGCGCGCGCAGGTGGGAGTGGAGCATGCCGAGATCGAAGGCGTCGGGATGGTCGAAGTTCTGACGGGCGCGGTCGGCTTCGCTCATGCCGCTCAGGTCGCGGTAGTAAGAGTCCTGTTTGACGACGACCACCCGGCGCGAGCTGAGGGCCTCGTGAATCCGGCTCGCGACCAGGGTCTTTCCCGAGGCCGACCCGCCGGCGATGCCGATGAGGATCCCCGATGACATCGGGCCTACCCCTGGGCCCCGGAGGCGATGTTGTCCGGGTTCCCGTCGCGCCTCACCCCGTCGAAGAGCGAGCCGGTCGACCCGCCGCCGCCCGGTCCCCGCTCGATCTCGTCGGCGCTCAGGACCGCCACCTCGGGCAAGCCGCGGTAGAGCTCGCCGAAGTCGAGCCCATACCCGATCACGAAGGCGTCCGGCACCGGGAACCCGACGTAGCCGACATCCACCCCGGTCTGCCGCCGCTCCCGCTTGTCGAGCAGGGCGACCAGGGACAGGGAGCGAGGGTGGCGGGTCTCGAGAATGCGCCGGATGTAGTCGAGCGAGAGCCCGGAGTCGACGATGTCTTCCACCACGAGCACGTCGCGGCCGCTGATGTCCAGGTCGAGGTCCTTCAGCAGGCGCACGGTGCCCGAGGAGACGGTGCCGCGTCCGTAACTCGAGATCGCCATGAAGTCGACTTCCACGTCGATGGAGAGGGCCCGCACGAGGTCGGCCAGGAAGACCGTCGCGCCCTTCAAGATGCCGATCAGCACCGGGACCCGGCCGGCGTAGTCGCGCGAGATCTCCGCACCCAGTTCCTGCACCCGCCGGGCGATCGTCTCCCGGGGAATCAAGGTTTCCGTGGCACCCTCCTCGTTGACGTAGCCTGGTACGACCGTTAGCCTCGATCAAATACCCCGCGCGGGTGCCGAGGAAGCGGTCCCGGCGCCGGGGAGGGGCGGGATCAGGCCGTGCGGGCCGGCGACCCGCAGCGGATTGTCCGGGGAGGCTTGCTTGGAGTCAAGACCGAAGGGCCGCGGCACGTCGCTGGCGGGGGCGCTCCTCTTCCGCCTGGACGGCAGCCCGGCCGCGCCCGGCGATCTCTGGCTCGATGGCGCCCGGATTGCGGCGGTCTGCCCACCCGACCCTCCGCCGGCCGACGCCGCGGTGCAGGGCCGGTGGGAACGGCTCGATCTCTCCGGCCATTGGATCATTCCCGGCTTCGTCGCAGCCCACGTGCACCTCTGTCAGACTCCGTTGCGCGGCACGGCCGAGGGGCTCGGTCTCTATCCGTGGCTGGCGCAGGTGGTCTGGCCGATGGAAGCGGCCCACGACGCGCAGACGATGGAGGTCGCGGCGGAGGCGGGGATCCGCCAACTGCTCGCGGGCGGAGTGACCACCGTCCTCGACATGGGCACCACGCGCCACACCGGATCGATCCTGGCCACCGCCGCCCGCCTCGGAATTCGGGGCTACTTCGGGCCGACCCTCATGGATCGCGGGCCCGATGCCGCCGCTCCCCTGCTGCGCAGGGTCGAGGACTCTCTCGTCGAGATCCGGGAGCTGGCCGCAGCGTGGCAGGGGCACGACGACGGACGGATTCGCCTCGCCCTCTGCCCGCGATTCGTGCCCAGCGTGAGCGACGACGGATGGAGGTTGTTGCTCGCGGCCGACGACGTCCGCACGTTTCCGGTCCACTCGCACGCCGCGGAGACCCGCGAAGAGGTGGAGGAGGTGAGGAACCTCACCGGGCAGACTCCGCCCAGCTACCTCGCGTCGCTCTCCGGCGCGGAGGGACGGCTCAAGCTCGCGCATTGCGTCTGGCTCGGGGAGCAGGACCGCGCGGCGCTTCATCGCGTCGGCGCCGCCGCGCTTCATTGCCCCGGCAGCAACGCCAAGCTCGGTTCCGGCGTCTGCGACACGCTCGCGCTCGAGGATGCCGGCGTCCCGGTCGCGCTCGGCCCGGACGGTGCGGCCTGCAACAACCGGCTCGATCCCTGGCACGAAATGCGGCTGGCGGCCTACGCGCGCGCGCGGCTCCACGGCGCCGCGGCGGTCGATGCCCGGGCGATCCTGCGTCTGGCCACGCGCGGTGGCGCGGAGTCGATCGGGCTCGGCGACCAGGCGGGAAGCCTGGAGGCCGGAAAGCGCGCGGATCTGGCGGTTCTCGATCCCTCCCTCGATCCCGCAATGTGGGGCGCCGCGTGCGGAGCCGAGACGCCGGAGGCCGCCCTGGTCTTCTCCGGTTCGCCCGCCATCGTCTGCCGGACGCTGGTGAACGGACGCCCGGTGTTCGACCGCGCCGGCGGCTGGCCGGAACGCGCCGCGTTCCTGGACGCGCTCGGCCGCACCCGCCGCCTGCTCGCGGAGCGGGCCGGGCTGAGCCCGGCGCAAATCGCCCCCGCCGGCCCGTCGGGCGAGCCCAAGGCATCATCCAAGGCGAGAACGCCACGGAAGGAGTAAACGGCATGCCCTTCGACCTGGAGATGATTCACCGCTTGCCCAAGACCGACCTGCACTGCCATCTGGACGGTTCGTTGCGCGTCGCCACGCTGCTGGAGCTTGGCCGCGCCACCGGCGTCGAGCTTCCGGCCAGCACCGAAGAGGCGTTGACGGCGGCGCTCCGCCCGCCGGCCGGCAGCGATCTCGTCTCCTACCTCCGCCTCTTCGATCTCACCCTGGCGGTGATGCAGACGGAGGAGGCGCTGGAACGCACCGCCTTCGAGCTGGCCGAGGACGCGGCCCGCGAGAATGTCTGGTACCTGGAAGTGCGTTTCGCGCCGATCCTGCATCAGCAGAAGGGCCTCTCCCTCGAATCGATCGTGGAGGCGGTGCTGCGGGGCCTGCGCCGGGCCGAAGGCCGCTGGCGCATTCGCAGCGGCGTCATCGTCTGCGGGATCCGGCACATCGGGCCGGAGATCTCGCTGCAGCTGGCCGAGCTCGCCTTGCAGTACAAGAACCTCGGGGTCGTGGCATTCGACCTCGCCGGCGCCGAAAAGGACTACCCGGCCAAGCACCACCGCGAAGCGTTCTACCGGGTCCTCAACAACAACATCAACTCCACGGTCCACGCCGGCGAAGCCTTCGGGGCCCGGTCGATCCACCAGGCGATCCACTACTGCGGCGCCCACCGGATCGGACACGGGACGCTGCTGTGGGAGGACCCGGACCTGCTCGAGTATGTGAACGACCACCGGATTCCGCTGGAGATGTGCCTGACTTCCAACATCCAGACCGGGGCGGCCGACTCCTACGAGACGCACCCGTTCGGCACCTACTTCCGCAAGGGCCTGCGCGTCACCATCAACACCGACAACCGGCTCATGTCCGACACTACCGTGTCCCGCGAGCTCTTCCTTGCCTGCAACGCGTTCCATTTCGACGTGGCCGACCTGCGCAAGGTGCTGATCAACGGGTTCAAGGCGGCGTTTCTGCCCCACGCGGAGAAGAAGGCGATGCTCCGGCGGGCGATCACCGCCTGGGACGAGATCTTCCTGGAGGCGTTCCCCGACACCTACAAGCCCTATCAGACGTTCCTCTAGGCCGGATCTCAAAGCGGGGAACCGGAGAGGAGGCCCCCGGCTCCGCCGCCGCCTGCCCCCCGGCGGCCCCGAGCGCGGCGGCCCCGGGAGGCGTGGTCGGACTCTCCGATTCCGGCGTTGCCCCGCGCTTCGCACCCCCGTATACTGCCGTTTCGGCCTGCGACGGCCCCGCACGCCCCGGACGCCCCGGCGGCCGGAACGCGGGCCGCGACCCGATGTCATCCGGAGGAGAAGCCAGACCATGCTGAAGAACCTGTCCGCCGTCATTGTCGCCACCCGCAGCGGGCGCCGGCTGCGCACCCCGATCCCGATGCTGCCGTTCGGCGACACCACCGTGCTCGGCCGGACGCTCCGCGCCTATCTGGATGCGGGCGTCGGCGAGGTCATCGTGGTCCTGGGGCATCGGGGTGAGGAGATCCGCGCTTCCCTGGGAGAAGTCGGGGACCGGGTGTCGATCGTGCAGGCGCCGACCGGCGAGGAGCCCTACGCCGACCTGCTTCGCCTCGGCATGGAACGGCTCTCACCGTCGACGAAAGCGTTTGCCGTCGGCCGCGGCGACCAGCCTTTGCTCAGCCCGGAGCTTCTCGAAGAGCTGAGCACCGCCTACAGCGCCACCAAGGGCAAGATCCTGGTCCCGACCTGGCAGGGCTCGATCGGCCACCCGGTGTACTTCGACGCTTCCCTGGCGGGCGACTTCCGCCGTCTGGAAGCGCCGGCGGAGACGTGGGACGTCATCCGGGCGCATGCCGACCAGGTGGAAGACCGTGAAGTGCAGTACGCCGCCGTCGTGCAGGGGATCGAAGACCGGGAGGACTACCACGAGGCGTTGCGGGGCGCGGGCCTGCCGGTCCCCGAGCCGTCGCGGCGCGAGGAGCCCGCCGCGGTCAGCACCAACGGCGCCGCCAGCACCAACGGCACGCCCGAAAACGGGCCTTTGGGCGCGGCGAGCTTCGGAGACTGAGTCGGCGGCCTCAGGCTTCGCCGCGCGCCTCGTCCAGGACCGCGGACGCGGCCGCCCACGCCTCCATCGCTCCGTCCAGCTCGAGTCCCACGGTGCGGTACTCCTCGAGGTAGAACGCGGACTTCTCCGCGTCCCGAAAGAAGTCCTCCCGGGCCAGCAGCCCCTCGAGCCGTTGCTTGCGCTCCTCGAGCGTGGCGATCTTCTCCTCCAGCTCTCGCACCCGGCGTGAAGTGACGCGAGGCCGGCGGGCTCCGCCGTCCGGCCCGGCGGTAGAGGCCCCTCCTCCCGGCCCCGCGCTCCCCCCCGGCGCTTCGCCGCGCGCCCGCTCGCTTTCGTTGCGCGCCGCCGCGGCAGCCGCGCGCTCCTCCTCCTGCCGCCTCCGCCAGAGAAACGACTCGTAGCCGCCCGGGTGATCTCGCAGACCACCCCCGCCGACCTCGACCACCCGGTCGGCCAACCCCTCGAGGAAGTAGCGGTCGTGCGACACGAAGACCACGGTGCCGTGAAAGGAACGGAGCGCCTCCAGCAGGACGTCCTTGGCCGCCATGTCGAGATGGTTGGTCGGCTCGTCGAGCAACAGCACCGGCGCGGGGCGCATCAGCATGAAAGCCAGCGCCAGCCGGTTGCGCTCGCCGCCGGAGAGCACGCCGATCTGCTTGTTTACCGCGTCGCCCGAGAACAGGAACGCTCCAAGCAACCCCCGGACCTGCGGCACGAACCCGCTCGACGCGCGGCCCATGGCTTCCTCCAGGATCGACCGCCCCGGGGGCAGCTGGTCGGCCTGATCCTGGGCAAAGTGGTCCAGGGTGACCCGCAACCCCTCATGACGCCAACCGGCATCGATCGTTTCCGATCCCGCCAGGATCCGCATGAGCGTCGACTTGCCCGCACCATTGGGGCCCACCAGCGCCACCTTCTGCCCGCGCTCGAGCACCAGTTCGATCCGGTCGAAGACCCGGAGATCCCCGTATGACTTGCGGACCTCGTGCAACTCCAGAACGATGCGCCCGGTCCGCCCCGGCTGGGGAAACTGGAAGTGAATCGTCCGCGGCGGCGCCTGGGGCGGATCCAGCTTCGGCATCCGCTCGAGCATCTTGATGCGGCTTTGCACCTGGGTCGCCTTGGTGTTCTTCGCCCGAAACCGATCGATGAATGCCTGGATGCGCCGGATCTCCTCCTGCTGGCGTTCGTACGCCTTCAGCGCCAGGGCATAGCGACTCTCCCGCTCGCTCAGGTAGCGGGTGTAGTTGCCCATGTAGTCGTGGAGCCGCCGATTCATGATGTCGGTGATGCGCGTGACCGTGCGGTCGAGAAAGTAGCGGTCGTGCGAGACCAGCACGAAGCTGCCCGGGTATTCCCCGAGGAATCCCTCCAGCCACTCGCGCGCCTCGAGATCGAGGTGGTTCGTCGGCTCATCGAGGAGCAACACTTCGGGCTCCTCCAGGAGCAACCGCGCCAGCGCGACGCGCATCTGCCAGCCGCCGGAGAGCTCCGCGACCGGCCGATCGAAGCTCGGGGAGTCGAAACCGAGACCTCGCAGCACCCGATCCACCCGTCGGTCCACCTCGTATCCATCGCGGCGTCGGATCTCCTGCTCGAGTTGATCGTGGCGGGCGAGCAACGCCGCGGCATCCTCCGCGCCGAGGCCGGGACGCTCCAAGGCTTGTTCCAGGCGCGTTCGCTCCTCGGTCAGTGCCAGCACCGACGCGAACGCCGACCTCGCTTCCGAGCGCACCGTCCCGCCGCCCATCCGGAAGCCGAACTGGGGCAGGTAGCCGACGCGCTGTCCCTTGGGCATCTCGATGCGACCGCCGTCCAGACCCTCCGCGCCGGTCAGCATTTTCAGCCAGGTCGACTTGCCCGAACCGTTCGGCCCCACGAGACCGACCCGGTCGCGGTCCCCCAGGAACCAATCGCACGGTTCGAACAGAACCTGGTCACCAAAGGAGCGAGTGACCGCGGTGGCGCGGATCAAGCGGTTCTCCAATCCCGGTCACGCCGGACCATCCTGGGTCATCGAGGCGAGCCGTCTCTGGGATTCTGTGCCGACGGACCTGCTGCCGGGACCGCCGGCGCGGGGGCCGGAGTGGCCCGGATGCGATGCACGTTCCGTAGATTATCACTCCCGCACCCGGAAGGTCAGCCGGAACCGCCACGAGCGTCTCTACGCAATCCCGCCGCCGCTCGAAGCCGGCGCGGGCCCGAGGAGCGCTGCGGGCACGCGCCGAAAGCCGCCGCGAAGGCGGGGCCGGGGCGTGCGCGATCGGATCAGGCCGCCCGCGCCTCCCGCCGCCGCCGGCGCCGCTCCCGCGTCTCTTCGACCGGCCTGGTGATCCATTCCTCGACCTTGCCGAGGAGCACCTTTCGGCTGACCGGCTTCGCCACGTAGTCATCGCAACCGGCCTCGATCGTCTTCTCCAGGTCCCCTTTCATGGCTCGCGCGGTGAGGGCAATGACCGGAACGTCGTCCAGGTCCGGATCGGCCACGATGCGTCCGGCCGCCTCGTAGCCGTCCATCACCGGCATCATCATGTCGAGGAGAATGAGTACCGGCGGGTTCTCGCGCGCCCGTTCCAGAGCCTCGAGTCCGTTTTCCGCCATCTCCACCTCGTACCCGGCCGCGCTCAGGATGGCGCGGAAGACATACTGGTTGGTGGGATCGTCCTCGGCCAGAAGAACGTGCCGGGATCGGGCGCCGGTTCCCGTTCGGTGCTCGTGCATGTGGACTCTCCTCCCGCGGCATCGCCGCGTCGCGCTACGTTCCCTAGGCCGCTTCCTCGATGCTTCCCTCGGGAAGGTCGAGAACACTGGCCGGCTCCGGCACCCCGAGGTTCTCGGGACGCTCTCGAAACGCCGGAATCCAGAATGTGAACGTCGCTCCCTGCCCCAGATCGCTGCGCAGGGTCAGATCGCCGCCCATCACCCGGACCAGGCGGCGCGAGATGGCGAGACCCAGCCCGGTGCCCCCATGGCGCCGGGTCAGCGAGCCATCGACCTGTCGGAACTCCTGGAACACCGCCTCGTGGTCGCGCGGGGCCACTCCGATTCCGGTGTCCTCCACCCATACCGTGAGCCGTTCCTCGTCCGCATCCGCGCAGCCGGCCACCCGCACCCAACCTCGCTCGGTGAACTTCACGGCGTTGCCGATGAGATTGCGCAGCACCTGGGTGACCCGGTCGGCGTCGTACCAGAGCGGGGCGCCCTCGGGCACCTCGAGGCGGAGATCGAGCCCCTTCTGCCGCGCCAACGGACGCATCTCGTCGACGACCGCGCGCAGAAGCCCCGCGGTGTCGGTCGCCTCCGGCCGGAGATCGACCTTGCCGGCCTCCACCCGCGAGAGGTCCAAGACGTCGTTGATGAGGTGCAGGAGGTTCTCCCCGCCCTGGTGGATCAGCTCGAGCTGCTGCCTCTGCTCATCATTGCCGAGCGGGCCGGTGACCTCATCGCGCAGCAGCTCGGAGAGAGCGAGGATCGCGTTCAGCGGTGTCCGCAACTCGTGTGACATGTTGGCCACGAAGTCGCTCTTCATCCGGCTCGCTTCCACCACCCGATCGTTCTGCATCGCCAACGCGACGTTCTTGCGACGCAGCTCGTCGGTTCGCGCCCGCACGGTCTCCTCCAGCTCGGCCCGCTCGCGCTCCAGGTCGCACCGCGACGTGTGCAGCCGTTCCGCCATGCCGTTGAACGCGTCCTGCACCAGCCCGATCTCGTCGCGCCGGGTCACCCCGAGGACGACCGACCGACTGCCGTGGCCGACCCGATGCACCGCCGCGGCGAGCTCGAGAAGCGGCGCCACCAACCGTCGGCTCTGGCGATCACCGATCCAGAAGGCAAGGGCGGCCGCCGCCAGGCCTGCGAGCGCAAAGGCGACGGTGCCGTTCGCCAGGGCGCGCGCCCCGCGCTTTTCCGCAAATCCGATCGACAGCACCCCCAGCGACTGCTGGCGGGCATCGCGGAGCGGCGTCCGTACGATGAGCAGTCCGTCGCGCCGCTCGGCCCTCGTCTCGGTCGGCGGCGCCGGATCCAGGGGCTTTCGCGGCGGATCGCCGACCAGCGCCAGTGTCTTCCCGTCCGCCGTGGTGACACCGGCAAACACCGCGTCCTCAAGGCGAAAGAGCGGAGTCAAGACCCGCACCGCGGCCTCGCGGGAGTGCATCTCCACCGCGGGAGCCGCCACTTCGGCGAGCAGAACCGCGGTCCCCCGGGCATCTTCCTCCGCGCCCCGGCGGAGCATGTTCCGCAACGCGACCCAGTTCAATCCGAGCAGAAGCAGCGCCAGGCCCGCGACCTGGATGGTTCCGCTGAGACGCAGGCGATGACGCAGCGAGCCGGCCTGCGGGCTGAATCCGCCCCCGCGCTCCGGCGCGCCGGAGCTCTCTCCCGGAGCGCCGGGCTCCGGCGCGGCCGAGCTCTCTCTCCGAACGCCTGGCGCCGGCGCGGCCACGACCGGATTGCCTCCCGCGCATCCGCGGGGGTCGTCCGATGGCCTCTCTCTCGCTGGTTGCGGCATAGGTTCCTTGGTAGCCGTGATCTGCTTGCCGGACAGTCAGCACCGAGGCCGATCTTCCCCCGGGAGGAGACCCCAGCGGGTCTCGTCCCGGATATCGGCAGGCAAAAAGCTCTTCCTGAGGGAGAAGCACGACCCGCTCGGCGGCGATCACGCGCGCGCCGCGCGGGCGACTCGGGTCGGTTGGCTCGGATCGCTCGCCTAACGAACTGGAACGGCCAATCTTGGCGAGTTCCGGCCAGAACCCGAATCAGCGCGCGGAGATCACGGCCCGGTGCGTATCAGGACCACGCGCTGCTCCCGCACGCGGGCGCCGGCATCGAACCGCAGGTAGTAGACCCCGGCGGGCAGGGAGGCGTCCGGAGTCCAGCGAACACGGTACCCTGCGGAGGCGGGATGGATCGTCGGATGCGCGACCCTCCGCCCCGAGACATCGAAGACCGAGAAGGTCACCGGCCCGTCCGCCGGTCCGCCCAACTCCAGCGTCAGCTCGTACGGCGCGACCAGTGGGTTCGGGTAGGGCCGGACCCGCCGAGGCGGGGCCACGACGGACAGCGAGACGGTCCGTAGGTAAGTCACTCCGAGGTCGGTGCGAAAGGAGAGCGCCAGCCGGTCGACCTGGGGAACCGGATGATCGACCGCCACCGCCAGGGTCGGCCCGGCAGCCAGCGTGACCTGCTCGCCCGGCCCCAGCTCCTCCACGCGCACGGAATCGCCGTCCGCCGCGAGCCCCGGCGGAACCGCGGCCAGGGAGACCTGCGCCGCCCGGGTCGGGAGATCCCCCGCGTTGACCAGGACGAGACGGAGCCGGCCGCGCTGGCCGGGACTGGCCAGCGAGTCGGGCGGCACGGCGGCGCCCGGCTCCCCCTCGTCGACCCAGGAGACCGACCGCACCGTGAGCTGGGACGACACGGTGTCGGCCGGATCGATCGCGCCGAGCGCGGCCGCTCCATCGGGCACTCCCCAGCCCCGCAGGTTGTCCGGCGCGTGGCTTCGGCTGCCGGCGCGGTGCAGCGATTGCTGCAGCTGGGCCGGCGTCCACTCAGGATGTGCTTCCAGGAGCAGAGCGGCCAGTCCGCCGATCAGAGGCGTCGCGAGCGAAGTACCGTTTACCGAGCTGTAGGCATCGTACGCCGACGCCGTGGCGCACGCCGCAGCCACCCCGCGCGCGCAGACATCCGGCTTCGTGACGCCGAGCGCGTTCGGGCCGCGGGAGCTGAAGTCGGCCACCAGTCCGCGTCCGTCGACCGCCCCCACCGCGATGACGCTCTCGGCATCCGCCGGCGTCACCAGCGTGGCGGGACCCGGACCTTCGTTTCCCATCGCGGTGACGAGCGCCACGCCGCGGCGCACCAGCCAGGCGGCGGCCCGGCTGGTCACCGCGGTTCGCCCGTCCAGCTCCTCCGGCCAGTACTCGTAGTCGGTGAATTCCCGGTAGCCGAGCGAGGTCGACACGACATCCGCGCCCAGGCTGTCCGCCCACTCGAGCCCCGCGACGTAGGTGTCCTCCTCCATCCGGGTCTCGGTCTCCACCACTTCGGTTCGACCGAGCGCGAAGTCGGCATGGAAGGCCGGCCCGATCAGCGCCCCGGGCGCGAACCCGCCGAGCGCGGAGAAGGTGTAGGTGCCGTGGTACTCCATCTGCGGTGTGTTGTACTGGTCGCCGATCCGGTACGGGTCGTACCCGACCGTCCGGTCGTGTTCCACGAAATCCCGGGCCGCCACCACGTGCAGGCGAACGAACGCCTCGTGGCCCACATAGAACCCCCCGTCCAGGAGACAGACCAGCACGCCTCGTCCGGAGTACCCGAGCTGATGGAGGGTGGTGACTCCGAGCTGCTCGCACTGGTTCCAGGAGGCCCCGTAGTCCGCGTGCGAGAGCGTGCGGGGATCGGGCAGCGTGTCCGCCGCCGCGCGCGCGGGCGAAGGCGGCGCGGCCCGACTCCTCGCTGCACCGGCCGGCGCGCCTTCGGAAGATCGGACCCGACGGAAGACCGGCTCCAGCGCGGCCACGCCCGGATCGGCTTGAAGCTGCCGCAGATCCTCCACGGACAGCGCCGCGCTGACCGCCCGGAGGAAGCGCGACGCCACCCGGGCCTCGATCCCGAGTCCCCGCAGATGATCCAGGAAGGGCCGCGGCACAGGGCGGTTCGTCGGATCCGCTACGGAACGGTCGACGCCCGCCTTCCGGAGCCGTCGTTCCGCACGCGCGGTGAAGGCCGGACCGTCGTCCGTCGCGGACTTTCGCGCCTCGTCTTCGTAGCTCGGACCCCAGTAGATCCAGTAGATTCCCGCGGTCCGCGCGGGCCCCTCCCGGCGCGCGCCGGCCGGGGCCGAAGAAGCCGGCGGGGCGACGGCCGGGCCGCCCGGCTGATTGGCAGCCGCCGGGCTGCCGATCCCAGCGGCCGACAGCAAGACAATCGACACGATGCGCCCGGGCCGGCGGGTGCGGGTCACCGCCGGTAGAGGAACGGAGCCGGTTCCAAGCTTCATCTCGTAGGCTACCTCTCGGGTCGGGCTCGGGGGTCATTTCCACCGGACCGCGCCGTTCAGTCTATCAGGATGCGGATGCGCGCAGCCAGCCGCGATCGGGCGGCGCTGCCCGGCCGCGCCGCGCTGCCGGGATAGGACCGGAACCGGGCCGCGGCCCGCCGCGTTGAACCACCGGGTCCGCAAGGTATACTCGCCGGAGTCAGGAGCAGCCTCAGGAGGAATCGATGAAGTCCCTGCGCCGCATGGTGGCCGGAGTCCCGTGGCCGGCCGTCGCGCCCTCGCCCGAATTCCGCGCCCGGGCCCGCTTCACGCCTTTGGCGTATTCCGGGTCCCGAACCCGCGCGGTCCGTTCGGCCCTCCTCGCCTGCCTGGCCGGGTGCGGCCTCCTCCCCCTCGCCGTGCTCTGCGTGAGCACCGCCCGCGCGGTCGATCCGCTCTCGCGCCTGACGCAGGGGCCGCTGATCCGCTTCAGTGAACGCTCCGTCGACTTCGGTCGGATTCCGCAACATGTCAGCCGGGCCCACAACTTCGTCTTCCGCAATGACGGCACCCAGCCGCTGCGAATCCTCAAGGTGACCCCGGACTGCGGCTGCACCCTGGCCGAGCCGGCCGACACCCTCATCGCGCCCGGCGCCGCATCGAGCCTCCGGGTGGTGTTCAGCAGCGGGGATTACGAGGGCGATCTGCGCAAGGTCGTGATCCTGGAGACCAACGACCCCGCCGAGCCCCGCATCGATCTGCTCATCAAGGTCCAGGTTGCGCCGGAGGTCGAGGTCTCGGACCGCCTGCTGGACTTTGGGCGCGTCCACCGGGGGCAGACCCCGGCGCTCTCGACGACGCTCAAGGCCGAGCCGGGAGTCGCCTGGCAGGTCAAGACACCGGCGGGGGGAGAGGACCTGGTCCGGTGGACGGTGGCGCCGGATCCCCAGACCGGACCGAACGCCTGGAAGCTGGAGGCCCGCATCCGCCCCGACGCCCCATTCGGCCGGTTCAATCTGCGGGTGGACGTCCCGCTGGTGCACCCAAAGGTGGCCACGGACCGCATCAGCATCCGCGGCTTCATCCACTCCTACTTCTGCCCGTTGGACTCGGGCATCAACTTCGGATCGACGACTGTCGGCGCGAAGGAGTCGCGCACTCTGCGGTTGCAGGCGGACGGCCCGGGCGACTACCAGATCACCTCCGCCCAGCCGAGCGCCGCCTGGCTCGGCACCTCGCTTCGGCGGGACGGACGAGACTACCTGCTGACGGTCAGCCTGAACCCTCCCGATCCGGTGCGGGTGCGGGAAACGGTGAAACTGCTGACGACCGATCCGCAGCAACCGGAGATGGTCATCGAGGTCCGGGGCACCGTTCGCTGAGAGCCCGCAATCCGCGCGGCATCGCCATCCTCCTCGCGTCTCGATCGGCTCGCAAGTGCCGGCCGGCGCGGCCGGCTGGGTTTCTCAGCGCCCGGCCAACTCCGCGGCCACGGCCCGGATCTCCCGCACCGCGAAGTCGACTGCCGCGTCGTCCAGATCGAGATGGGTGACCATGCGCAGGGCCGAAGGTCCGAACGGGACCACCGCGACGCCGCGGTCCCGCAGCGCGGCCACCCATTCTGGCGGGGCCGGGGCCCCGGCCGCGAGGCGCGCCACCACGATGTTCGTTTCCGTCTCCTGTGGATCGATCGCGAACGCGGGCAGATCCGCCAGGGCCCGGGCCAGCCGTCTCGCCCGCGCGTGATCCTCGGCCAGCCGCTCGCGATGGTGCCGAAGCGCGTGCAAGGCGCCCGCCGCAATGATGCCGGCTTGACGCATCCCGCCGCCGAAGCGCTTGCGGTGCCGGCGTGCCTGTTCCACCCAGGTCCGCATCCCCACCACACACGAGCCCACCGGGGCGCCGAGGCCCTTGGAGAAGCAGACCTGCACCGAATCGAAGGAAGCGGCCCACCGGGCCTCCGGGATGCCCGACTCCGCGGCCGCGTTCCAGATCCGGGCTCCGTCCAGATGCGTGCGCAGGCCGCGCGCGGACGCCTCCGCCGTGAGCGCATCCAGCGCGTCGAGCGGCAGCACCCGTCCTCCGGCTCGATTGTGCGTGTTCTCCAGGCAGAGCAGGCGACTCACGGGAAAGTGCACGTCGGGAGTCCGGATGGCGCCTTTCAGCTCCTCCGGGGCGATCAGGCCCCGCTCGCCGCGCAGCGGGCGAAGCTGCACGCCCGAGAGGACCGCCGGTCCGCCCGCCTCGTAGAGGAAGATGTGGCAGGTCGCCTCGCAGATCACTTCATCGCCGCGCTCGGTGTGGGTGGCGATACAGACCTGGTTGCCCATCGTGCCGCTGGGGACGAAGAGCCCGGCTTCCTTGCCGAGCAGGTCCGCAACCTCCTCCTCGAGACCGCGCACGGTCGGGTCGTCGCCGAACACATCGTCGCCCACCTCCGCTTCCGCCATCGCCCGCCGCATGTCCGGCGTGGGCCGCGTAACCGTGTCGCTCCGCAGATCAACCCGCATCTTCATGCTCCATTCCTTGCCCCGCAACGGCATCGGACCCGACGCCCGGCCGCGCGGGCCTGGAGTCGCCCCGGTCTACCGCCGCCAGATTCCCCGCACCACCACCGGCCGGCCGCCGAGATCGCACGAAGCCAGAAGTCGCGCTTCCTCGGCGCGAGAGCCGGCGCTCACGGCAAAGACCTCCACGCGTCCGTCCTCCGGACGCGTGACCCACAGCCGCTGGTTCGCCGCATCCCAGGCGAGCCCTCGCGCGCCCGCGCACGGCACGAACGTCTGCTCCAGCAGCGAGTCATCCAGGTGGACCACCCCGCCGCGTCCCGAGTCCGCCACCCAAGCCCCCCCGGCACCGTCCGGTTCGACATCTCTGGGCGTCTGGAAGGCGGCCGAGCTCGCCTCGATCGGAAACCCGCCCGGCCAGATCCGGTAGACCACCCCGGCCGCCGGATCCGCGACCCACGCGCGCCCGAGGCTGTCGACCGCCAGGCCCACCGGCTCGGCCATGTCGCCGGCGCGGAACCAGACCTCGTCGTCGAACAGGAAGCTCACCGAGCGATCTCGCGAGACGGCCCAGACTCCGCCCTGCGGGGCGGCCCGAACTCGCTCGATGAGCCCGGCCGCCGGATCGGTCCACCTCACGACCCCGTCGCGCTGGAGGTGGAACACGGCACGTTGATCGAACGAACCGACCCAGAGAGTTCCGTCGGCCGCGTCCAAGGCGACGGTGCTCGCCCCCGGGAGCACGAACTCCTCCTGTCGCCGGCCGGTGCGATCGATCCGGACGACCGCGCCGTACCCGTAGTCGGCGGCCCAGAGTGAACCGTCCTCCTCCATCGTCAGGTCCAGGAGATCCCGCCCCGGCTCGGCCCGGAACCGCACGCCACGTCCGTCAGGAGTCAGGCGCGCGGCGCCGCCGGCGCGGGCGTCGGCGATCCAGGGCGCCGATCCGCCCGGGGTGGCGATGGCTTCCGCGCTGAAGACCGACGCTGGCGCCGTCACGACCTCCAGCCGGTAATGCCACGCCTGCCCGTTCGCCAGGCCCCGGTCGGTCGTCGCATCCGGCCCGGAGCCGGCAAAGACGAAGGCGATCTCCTCCGCGCCGCCTTCAGGCCGGCGCAGGAGCCGGACCGCGTGCACGTCCTCGAAGGAACGGACGTCCCACCGCAGGTCCACCGCGCCGTCATCGGAGAGGGCCTGCAGGACGGTCGGCGCGCCGCCGGTGTCCGGGTTGCCGGGGTCGAACGGGTTCGCCCGCTCGCGGGGATCACAGCTCGCGGCCAGCCCGGCCAGGAGGGCGAGCCCGAAGACTCTTCCCAGACCGCGCGTCGCCGTCACGGCTCGCCCCCACCGGCCGCCGGCGCCGGAACTGCGCCGGAGACGCGCACCGCGAGTCGGACACCGCCCTCGGGATCCACGCTCACCGCAATCGGCGCTCCGCGATCCCCTCGCAGCCAGATCCAGGCCGCACCGGCAAGACAGACTTCCGCCCCGATCCAGGTGACGACCGACGCCCGGTCGAGCCTCTGCGCCCGCCGATAGCGGCTCTCCATCCGGTCGCGGTCGACGGTATGGAGATAGTCGCGATAGGCCTGGTCGGCGGAGTGCTGCAACCAGGCCCCCGCCGCGCCCAGACCGAGCGCGGCGATCGGAAGCGCCGTCCCCAGTCGCGGCACGGGCGAACGCCCGGTCTTGATCTCCGCGCGCACTCGCATCGGGGGATCGAGGCGAGGCAAAGGGTCGCGCGCCCCGCGCAGGTCGATACGCAGCGTGTCGAGCCCTCCCGCGCGCACGTCGGCGAAGACGAGAAGCGGCCGGCGCCACCGTTGCCCCGTGGCCCCCGAAGCCAGGATCAGCTGCTGCCGCCCCGGCGCCAGAGACTCGGCCCGCGCCGGCGTCGTCCCGACGTACCGATCGCCGATCCAGACGCGAGTGCCGGGTGGATCGGTCAGGATCATTACGGCGCCCGTCCCGCCCAGCGCCGGCGCCGCCAGGGGCGCCGGCACGCGCCCCGAGGATGCGGCCGGGTGGACGATCAGCGCCAGCAGGACCAGCGCCAGAGACCCGCGAGTCGCGCTCTGGATCATGAGCTCAGTCCTTCCCCGGGCCATCGAGGTAGGCGTGGATGGTGCCTCGCGTGTCGGCCAGCAGCAGCGTGTCGCCCGCCGCCTGAGGCGCGGTGCGAAACCCGCCCGAAGACTGGAATGACCAGCGGACCGTCCCGGTCCCGGCGTCCAGGGCCTGCAGACTTCCCAAGGTGGATCCCACCAGCACGGTCCCGCGGCGGGCCAGCGGACTCGCGACCACGGCGCTCTCGGTTGCGGTTGCCCAGCCCGTCGCTGCCGAGTCCGGCGGGGCCCACTCGACGCGGCCTCCGGAGGTGACCGTGACGAGACCCGCGCCGCACGCCGCCCCCGCGCAAAGCTGCCAGGCGCCGCGCGGAGCGCGCGCCGCGATCCGGCCGTTGTCCGGTTCGACCCAGACCGTGCGCCCGCTCACCTCGGTCCACGCGAGCTTCCCCGCGGCCGCAACCGGCGCCGCCGCGAAAATCCCGCCCGCATCCGCCGACCAGACCGGCGCGCCGGTCAGCGCATCCAGCGCCAGAAGCGAGTCCCGACGCATCGCGGCATAGACCCGCCCCGCACGCAGGAGAAACGGGGGCGGATCCCAGCCGGTGAGCGTCCGGGTCCACCGCGCCACCCCGTCGCGGGCCCGCCACGCCGCCAGGGTCCCGTCCCGCGCCAGGGCCACGACGACCGAATCGTCCGCCGCGATCGCCGTGATCGACGCTTCCAGCTCCCGACTCCACTGGCGGCGGCCTCGTCGGGCATCGAACGCCAGGAGGCTCGAACCGGTCTTTCCGGCGGGGAGGAACAGCCGCCCGTCGTCGCCTGCCGGAGACCAGGCCGGAGCCGCTTCGCCCGGCTCCTTGAGCCGCTGCCCCCAGAGACGTTTGCCGTCCGACAGGCGATAGCAGTGCAGGCGCCCATCGGTGGTCACGGCAAAGACCCGCCCGGGGGCCAGGGCCGGAGCGACCGTGATGCTGCGGCCGGCGCGTTGCGACCAGAGCCCGCGCAGCGGCGCATCCGCCGCGACGGGTCGCGCGGCGACCAGCGCCGCCGCCCGCGCCGCCGCCAG